>VBEC01000044.1 GCA_005883615.1 Chloroflexota bacterium
GATCGTGGCCAGCCGTACGAGGTTGGCCAAGAGCAGTGCGACGTTCGAGGAAAAGACCGTATCGAGGGTTTCGACGTCGGCGGTGCAGCGGCTGATGACGTCACCCATGGGGACTCGATCGAAGTAGCTCGTCGGGAGTCGCTGCACGTGCGCGAACAGCCGCACGCGCAGAGCGCTCAAGACGCCCTGGGCGATGGTGGCCGCGAGGTAGTTGTACAGAAACGTCATCACCTGGACGGCGGCGGCCGCGGTCAGGTACAGGAAGGCAAGGAACAGCAACCCATCCGGCCGCTGAACGGTCAGATGGGCGTCGACGATCGTGCGGATGACGAGAGGCGGCACCAGCTCGACGGCGGCCGCGGCCAGCACCGACACGGCCACGAGCGCGACGCGGGCGCGCCACGGCCGCAACAGGCTGAGAAGGCTTCTCAGGAGGGACCAGGTCTGGTCCTCGACGGCGTTCCGGGCGAGCCCGAGGCTGCTCACCTGAGCGCTCCGTTTCCCGCCGTCATCTCGGCCACCCGCTGGGCCCGGTAGATCCGCCCATACAGGCCCCGGGACTCGACCAATTCGGCATGCGTTCCCTTTTCCTCGATCTTGCCCTCGCGAAGGACCATCACCGCATCCGCATACGGGAAGGCGGCTAGGCGGTGCGAGCACACCACGATGGTGACGCGCTGTTCGAGAGGAGCGTCAGGACCGAACGCCTGGCGGAGCGCCGCCACAATTCGGGCCTCCGTGGCGACGTCAACGGCGGAGAACGGGTCATCCAGGACGAGCAGTCCGGGATAGCCGGGCGCCGCCGCCGCCATCGCGCGCGCCAGGCCCACCCGCTGGCGCTGGCCACCAGAAATGCGTATGCCCAGCTCGCCGATGTCCGTGTCGAGCCCATGCGGAAAGGCGCGCACGTCTTCTTCGAGAACGGCGAGCCGCATCGCGCGCATGAGGAAGTCGTCGCCGGCGGCCGCCCCCTCCGGCGTGAGGGTGACGTTTTCCCGCAGCGAGCCGGAGAACAAGAGCGCATTCTGAGGCAGGTAGCCGATCAAGCCCGTGCGCTCACTGGCTGGCAACTCCTCGACGGGCCGGCCATCGATGAGCACGCTGCCGGACTCCAGCGGATACAGGCCGAGGATCGCCCGCGTGAGCGCAGTCTTGCCAGAGCCCACCGGACCCGTGACGCCAATCAATGCGCCGGCGGGGATGTCGAAGCTCAGGCCGTGCAACGCCGGCGTCGTGGCGCCGGGATACCGAAAGGTGACGTCGCGCAGTGATAGGGCGGCCGGTCCGACGGGCCGCGTCCTCGTGCGGATAATTGCGCGGGTCACGCCTGCCAGATGTCCGGCATGGAATGACGCGCGCGGCGGCTCGCCCTCGACCGTCAGGGCGGGGGCGAGGAGTGGCCGCAACCGCGCATATGCGGCGGCGCCGCTCTGGAGGGAGTTGACGAGCTGGGGGATCCGATGGCCGCGGTTGACGAATCGGAGGAACAGCTCGAGGTACGCCACGAACGCGCCCACCGTCATTGCGCCGCCCACGACCTGCTCGCTCCCCTGCCAGACAATCAGGAAGACCCCGGCGGTCATGAGGGTGGTGTAGACGGGCTGGAGGCCACCTCTGAGGCGGACCACGCTCAGATTGCGCTCGGCACACCGCCCGGACAGCGCCGCCACGCGCTCCACGGAGGCGCTGGCACGGCCGAACAGGCGCAGGACGCGGATGCCGGCCAGGTGCTCCTGAATCGCCGACGTGAGATCGGCGATCGCTTCCCGCGCCCTGGTGGAGCGACCCGTCACCCAGCGGCCCGCGGCATGCGCCAGGAGCATGGCGAGGGGCACCGGGGAGAGCGCGAGCAGGGTGAGGCGCGGGTCGATGACGAGCATGGCCGCCACAAAGGACAGGGAGAAGAGCACGGTGTCCCAGGTCTCGATGGTGAACTCTCGTACGCCGACGCCAAGCACCTCGACGTCACCGACGATCCGGGCCATCAGATCCCCGAGGGGCGTCCGTTGCAGATCCGCCATGGGCCACGCGAGCACTCCGCGGAACGCGTCCGCTCGAACGTTCGCGCGTATCCTCGCGTTGGCGGTCATGAGCCACCAGCGTTTGCCGATGCGAGGTACCTCGGTCAGCAGGGTGCCGCCGATGAAGGCGAGGGCCGCCCAGCCGACATCGACGGCCGTGGCTTCGCCCCTCTCCAGGGACAGCACTCGGTCGATGGCACGGCCAAGAAGGATCGCGGGCAGGACGACCGCGGTATTCATGATGATGCCGGCCACGGAACCCAGGACGAGCTGGCCCGCCACCTGTCGGAAGTACGGCCGCATCCCCCAGAGAAAGGCAAACATGAGGCAGGCCTAGGGCGCTAAACGGGTCCGAACCTTGAGATGCGCCGTCGCGGTGGCGGCAGTTTCGGCGTGGCCGCCGTCGCGCGCAGTACGCCGTCGTGCGTCGGCCCTCGCCGGACGCGGCGGAGGGGTGTCGTCAGGGCGAGCAACCGTGGCTGGTCTCTCGTCCTCTTATTTCACGAACACCCATTCAGGCTTGAGGAGCGGGAATGCGATGAGGCCGATGATCGCCGTCACGGCCACGAGCAGGGGGTTGCTGACCTTCCAGCGGAACAGGACGATGAGGCTGGCGATGGCCACGAGAGCGGTGAGCCAGTCGCCGATGGCGATCTTCCCCAGCAAGACGCAGGCACCGAGAATGGTGCCGATGGCCGCGGCGTAGGCGCCCTTGATGAAGCCCTGGACGTTCGGGTTTTGACGGTAGCGCCTCAGGATGGGCGCGACGATGAGGATGAACAGAAACGACGGCAGGAAGATTCCGATCGTCGCCGTGATCGATCCCCAGAACCCGTCGAGGAGCGAGCCCCCGAACCGCGCGCCCACGAGATAGCCCACGAAGGTCGCGGTGATCACGACCGGGCCTGGGCTGATCATGCCCATGGCCACGGCCACGAGAAAATCGCGCTCGTTCAGCCAGTGCGTCTGCTGCACGAGGCCCTTCTCGAGGAAGGGCACGATGACGAGGCCGCTCCCGAAGGTCAGGGAGCCCGCCTTGAGAAAAAAGACGCCCAGCTCGCCGAGGACCTTGCCGATGCCGCCCGGGGCGGCGCCTGCCGCGGCAAGCGGCACCGCAAAGAGAAACGCGCGTGTCGTCGACGTGGTCGAGCGCGCCCGGACCAGCGAGCCGTAGTAGAGGCGGCCGACGATGCCACACCCGATGAAGACCAACGCGACTTCGGCCTGGACGGCCACCGTGATGGCGAAGGCCGCCACCGCAAGTGCCCACTCGATCCAGTCCTTCATCCCGAGCTTGGTGAGCCGGTAGCAGGAGTGCAGAATCAGCGCGATCACCGCGGGACTGACCCCGTAGAAGATCGCCTTCACCAGTGAGAGGCCGCCGAAGTAGACGTAGAGCGCGCCCAGGACGGTCACGATCACGAAGTTCGGCAGGATGAAGGCCCAGCCCCCTGCCCACGCGCCCCAGAAGCCGCCCCGGATGTACGCGATCCAGATGCCGACCTGGATGGCGAGCGGCCCCGGCAGCGACTGACACACGGCGATGCCCTCGCGCATCTCCTCTTTCGTCAGCCACTTCTTATCGCCGACCAGCTCGCGCTCCATCTGACCGACGAGCGCGACGGGGCCGCCGAATCCCACGAGGCCCAGCCGCAGGAAGTACCGAACGAGATCGCGTATGGGAATGCGGTCGGGTGTCTTCTCAGCTTCCATAGATCATCCTCCCGTGGCGTGGTTTCATGGGAGTGTAACGCTTGACGGGCATGGTATCAAGGGTTACGGGAGACTCGATGCGCTGGCTGACCCTCTTGACGACCTTGCCCCCCACGCCGACCCGGCATCGCGTCGGGGTGTGGAGAAAGTTGCAGCGGATGGGGGCCGTGCGGCTGCGGGGGGCGGGCTGGATCCTGCCCGAGACGCCCGAGACGACCGAGCTCTTCCAGTGGCTCGTCCAGGAAATCCAGTCCGTCCGCGGCGAGGCGACGCTGCTTCGCGTCGATCGAGTCGAGCCGATGACCGACCCGGAGATCGCCGCCCTGTTCCACAAGGCCCGAAGTGTCGAGTATCAGGCGGTGATGCAAGGGTGTCGGGAGATCCTCCGGCACCTCGATCGCTACCAGGCGAACCACCGCCGATCGATCCCGCGGCTCCGCGGCAAGCTCGACGGTCTGAAGCGTGAGCTGGACCGGATTCAGTCCATCGACTACCTGAAGGCGCCGGCGGGAGCGCGCGCCCGCAGCCTCTGGGAGACGGCCGCCAAGCGGCTGCGCGCCGCGGAAACACGTCCGCGCGCGACAGGGGGCGGGCGCCACCGCACGTCGCTGCCCCCGCGGGGGAGCACCTGGGTAACGCGTCCGCGACCGCACATCGACCGGATCGCCTCCGCCTGGCTCATCAAGCGCTTCTGCGATCCCGACGCGAAGTTCGCCTTCGCCGATGCCGCCGATGCCGCGCGCAAGGGGATCCCGTTCGATGTCCTCGGCGCCGACTTCGGCCATCACGGTGAGGACTGCACGTTCGAGACCGTCGTCAAGCGCTTCGGGATCAAGGACCGGCGCGTCACGGTGATCGCCGAGATCGTTCACGAGGCCGACCTGCACGACGGCAAGTTCACCCGCAACGAGGCCGCGGGGCTCGATCTCGCGGTCAACGGTCTCGTCGAGGCGACGCCGGACGACCACGAGCTCCTCGAGCGCGGGATGGCGATCTTCGAAGGCCTCTACACCGTGTTGAAGCAGAAGGCATAGCAGAGCCGATCACGGCGAATCCTCGACCATGAACCGTGATCAACGCACAACGTTGGGCGCCGACGGGAGCGCCCCTCCTGTCCCTGGACCATCACCGAGAAACGGGGAGAGACACGACATGAAAAAGACAGCGTTGACGCTGGCGTTCCTTGTGGCGTGGATGTTCACGGTGCCGATGGCCTGGGCGCAAAAGTCCGCCGACGCGGAGCATGCGGAACTCGCCAAGGCGCTGCGGGACGCAAAGATCTCGCTGCAGCGCGGGCTCACGGCGAGCACGAAGGAAGGCAAGCCGATTTCCGCGAAGTATGAGGTGGAGCACGGGAAGCTCCAGTTGTCCGTGTACACGATGAAGGGGGAGAAGTTCTCCGAGGTCATCGTGGACCACAAGACGGGCAAGGTGGCGAAGGCCGAGCCGATCACGAGCGGCGACGATCTCACGGCGGCGAAGGCCCAGAGCGAGGCGATGGCCAAGGCAAAGCGATCCCTCGATGCGGCGGCGTCCGAGGCCGTGAAGGAGAACAAGGGGTATCGCGTCGTCAGCGTGATGCCCGCCCTGAAGGACGGTCATCCCGTGGCCGACGTCACGCTCGTCAAGGGTACCGAGTGGAAAACCGTGGCTGAGAAGCTGGATTAGGGAATCAGCAGTGCGGGACGTAATCATGTCGCGAAGAGGGCTGTTCAAGATCGCGTTGACCGGGTTCGGAGCATACGGTTTGGGCTCATCGCCCTCCGCGAGGGCCGCTCCGCCGGAAATCAAGGTGCCCGACGGCGTCACTGAGCAGAAGTTCGACTTCGATACGAAGGGAATCGAGGGCTGGACGCTGGTGCGAGGCCAGTGGGTGGTCGAGGACTTCGCGGGTGCACCGATTGGCAAGAAGGCCTTGGTGCAGCGCGCCACCAGGAATGAGTTCAATGTGATCGTGGCGCCGGCCGGTCCGTTCACCGACGTGGATATATCGGTCAAATTCGACCCCTTATCAGGCAAGGAAGACGCCTCGGGCGGCATCGTGTTTCGCTTCACCGACGGCAAGTATTACGTTGTCCGAGCCAATGCCCTCGAAGGCAATTTCCGGCTGTACTACTACGACGGGGGCCGCCGTCAACTGGCGAGCGCCAGCGTCAAGCCTCCGGCGCTCGCCCAGTGGCACCTGCTGCGGGTCGTTGCCGTCGGTGACCACATCCAGGGCTGGCTCGACGGCGCCTTGCTGCTCGACCACCGAGACTCACGCTTCAAGTCAGGTCGAGTAGGGCTGTGGACAAAGGCCGATTCGATCACGGCGTTCAATGACTTCACCATTCGTGGTGTGACGGGAGGCGCTTGATGAGACAGGCAATGCAGCACGCGCTCTTGATACTCGCGCTGGCGGTGATCGTCGGCGGGCCGGAACTGGCGCTTGCGTCGGAGCCCGACTGGAAGGCGGTGGAGGCGGCGTTAGGCAAGTCGGGACAGGCGCAGCCAGGCGGCGTCTTTCGCATCGGGATGCCCCGTACCGATCTCGCCGTCACCGTGAAGGGTGTGCCCGTCAAGGCCGGATTCGCGCTCGGATCGTACGCCGCCTTCAAGCCGGTGGGGGATCAGGTGATGGTGATGGGCGACCTCGTCCTCCTCGATCAGGAGGTGCCCGCCGTGATGGCCGGCCTGTTCAAAGGGGGGCTCGAGGTCACCGCCGTCCACAACCACTTGAACGACATGTCGCCGCACGTGATGTACATGCACTACGGGGGCCACGGCGACGCCGTCAAGCTGGCGACGGCGCTCCGCCAGGCCTTGTCCGCCAGCGGCACGCCGCTCGGCGGCGGGGGCGCGGCGGCCGCCCCGGCGGCGGGGCCTGGCCTCGACACCAAGCAGATCGAGCAGGCCCTGGGGCGAACGGGAAGGGCGATGGACGGCGGGGTATTCCAGGTGACCGTCCCCCGGGCGGAAGTGATCACGGAGATGGGGGTGCAGTTGCTGCCTGCCATGGGTGTGACGACGGTGATGAACTTCCAGCCGACCGCCAACGGCAAGGCGGCTATCACCGGCGACTTCGTCTTGATCGACAAGGAGGTCAACGCCGTCGCCCGGATCCTGGTACAGCACGGCATCGATGTGACGGCCCTCCACAACCACGGCCTCATGGACACACCGCGGCTCTTCTATATGCACTTCTGGGCGAATGACGATCCCGTCAAGCTTGCCCAGTGGCTCAAGGCGGCCCTGGGCCAGACCAACAGCGCGAACCCGTAGAGCGCCACGCCACGGAAAGGATCCGTCCCATGAAATGGGTCACCCGAGAGAAGGCGCGCGTCGATCGCATCGCATGCCCCTGGCTCATCACACGCTTCATCGACAAGGAGCCGACGTTCCTCTTCGTGCCCGCGCGCGACGTGCTGGCGGTGGCGAAGCAAGAGGAGGCCATCCCGTACGACGTGCCGGGCGTCGAGCTGGGCCATCACGGAGATGACTGCTCGTTTGACGCATTTCTGGACAAGTACAAGCTGACGGACCCCGCGCTTCTCGAGCTTGCCCCGATCGTACGCGGGGCCGACACGGAGGCGCGTGGGCTCACGCCAGAATCCGCGGGCCTGTATGCGGTGGCGACCGGGTTTCAGGCCATCGCGCGGGACGACTTCGACAACATGAAACTGCAGTTCCCGGTCTACGACGCGCTGTATGACTATTGCCGGGCGCGGTTGACGGCGGCAAAGTAAACGACGGCAAGACGCAGGGGGGTCCATGATTCTCGAGCAGATTGCTGAAGTGCCGCTTCCCGCCCACGACAAGCCCGGCGGCTTCGATCATGCGGCGGTGCACGGACCACGGGGGCAGCTCTACGTTGCCCACACGGCGAACAATGCCGTGGACGTCATCGACTGCTCGACGCATGCGTATCTCGGTTCCATCTCCGGTCTCGAGGGTGTCGCCGGCGCGCTGGTCTGTGAGGATCAGGACCTCGTATTCACGTCAAACCGCGGCGAAGACACCGTGGGGATCTTCCCGGCGGGTCAGCCGGAGGCCCTGGCCAAGGTGAAGGTGGGGCTGAGGCCGAACGGTCTCGCCTACGACGCCGACCGTCGCCTGCTGCTGGCGGCGAATGTGGGGGATCCGGCGAGCCCGGGCTCGTTCACGGTGTCAATGGTTGACGTGGACGCTCGAGCGATGATCGCCAATGTTCCCGTGGCCGGCCGAACCCGCTGGGTGGTCTTTGATCCTGGCACGGCCTGGTTCTACGTCAACATCGCCGATCCGCCCCAGATTGCGGTCGTGGACGCCACGAATCCGGGCTCCGTGGCCCGTATCTTTCCTGTCCCAGCTGCCGGTCCCCATGGCTTGGACCTGGATGTGGCAACCCGTCGGCTGTTCTGCGCCTGCGACGGCAAGACACTGGTCGTCCTTGGTTCCAAGTCGGGTGCCGAGCTGGCCCAGGCGGAGCTTGCCGGTATCCCCGATGTGATTTTCTTCAACCGGGAACGGCGGCATCTGTACGTAGCCATTGGCGATCCGGGGCTGATCGAAGTGTTCGAGACTGACCAGATGCGGCGCCTGGAAACGGTGCGCACGGAAGCGGGCGCCCACACGCTCGGGTTCGACCACATGCGGAACACGCTTTACGCGTTTCTGCCCGATACCCATCGGGCCATGGTCTACGCTGACCGAGGCTAACCAGATAGACGCGATCGTCCAGGGGTCGATGGAACGGCTCAGCCCGATCCTGATGACCGCCCTCGTCACCGGCATCGGCCTGATCCCCTGGCCCTCGGCGCCGGCGCGCCGGGCAAGGAGATCCAGCAGCCCATGGCCATCGTCATCCTCGGCGGGATCGCCACATCCACGGTGCTCAACATGGTGGTCATTCCGGCGCTCTATCTCAGGTACGGACGCGCCGAGGCCCGACGGAGCCGCGAGGAGCCCGCCATCGGCGCCGCGGCCGTCTCGGACTAGCGAGGGCGGCCCCCTCATGCCACTCCGGAGCCTCATCGCCTGGGCGCTTGTCGGGATCCTCGCGGCGCTGATCGTCTGGGCGGTTGTCCTGCTCGCACGGTCGAAGCCGGAGTCGGTCACCACGCGGGCGACGCTCATCGGCGCGATCGTTCTTTTGGGAGCGATCGTCTTGTGGATCGTCTTCATTCTTCCCGCATACTGGGACTGAGTCGAAGACGGAGCTGACCCGACATGCCTGTCCTCCAGGCCCTGCTCGCGGCTGCGACGTTCGGGCTGAGCGCCCCGCTGGCGAAGCGGCTGCTCGACGCCGCCTCGCCTCTCTTCTTGGCGGGACTCCTCTACCTTGGCGCCGGCGTGTTCCTCAGCGCGGTGCGGGCCGTGACGCGGTCGCGGCGCTCGCCGAGAGCCCTCCAGCTGCGCGAGTGGGTGATCCTCGTCGGCGTGGTGCTGTCGGGCGGCGTTCTCGCGCCGCCGCTTCTGCTCTGGGGCCTCGCCCGGAGCACGGCGAGCGCATCGTCGTTGCTACTGAACTTCGAGGTCGTCTTCACGGTGCTCCTGGCGGGTGTCGTCTTCCGCGAGCATCTTGGCGGCCGCGTGATCGTCGCCTCGATCATCCTGGCCACCGGCGGCATCGTGCTCGGCTGGCCCTCCGGGCATCTTGACCTGCCGCTAGCGTCACTCGCGGTGGCCGGCGCGTGCCTGCTGTGGGCCATCGACAACAACCTGACCCGTCTCATCGCAGAGGCCGATGCCGCCCTTGTGGCCCAGGTCAAGGGCTTGGCGGCCGGCACGGTGAACGTGGCCCTGGCGCTTGCCGCCGGCCACGCCGTGCCGCCGCCGGCGTCGATTGCCATCAGCCTCGTGCTCGGCGCGGTCAGTTACGGCACGAGCCTCGTGCTCTTCATCCTGGCCATGCGGGGCCTCGGGGCCGCGCGGACGGGCGCCTACTTCGCCCTGGGCCCGTTCTTCGGCGCGCTGGGCGGAGTCGTGCTACTCGGCGAGCCGCTGACCGGCCGGCTGGCCCTGACCGGTACCCTGATGGCGGCCGGGGTTTGGCTGCTGCTCCGAGAGCGGCACTCGCATCGCCACCATCACGAGGCAGGGACGCACACGCACCGCCACGTCCATGACCGGC
>VBEC01000004.1 GCA_005883615.1 Chloroflexota bacterium
GCGATAGCGTTCCAGGGCGGGATTTCCGCGGTCGACGGCCAGCGTGTACTGCAGCAGGTCGTTCGTGCCGAGGCTCGCGAATCGGAGACGGTCGAAGTACGTCGCGGCGGTCAGGATGGCCGAAGGGATCTCGAGCATCACCCCGAGCTCGATCTCACCGGTAGCCTGTCCGTCGCCACTGACCTCCGCACGGGCGCGCTCGGCGAGCTCGCTGAGAGTCGCCATGTCGCCGGCATCTGCGACCATCGGCGCCATGACCTTGACCCGGCCGCGGGCCGCGGCGCGATGGCAGGCGCGCAGCTGAGTCAGGAACAGGTCCCGCTGCGACTCCGCCAGTCGAAGCGCCCGGACCCCCAGGAAGGGGTTGTCCTCGGGCGCGATCGGCAAGTACGGGATCGGCTTGTCCCCGCCCACGTCGAGCAGGCGGATCGTGACGGGATGCGGCGCGAACGCCTCCGCGACCGCGCCGTAGGCCTCGGCCTGCTCGTCCTCGGACGGGGGAGTCGAGCGCTCCAGGAACAGGAATTCGGTCCTGAACAGGCCGACCCCTCGGGCGCCCAGGGCCACCGCGGCCTGACTCTCCGCAGGAGACCCGATGTTGGCCTGCAGCGTGACGACGGTGCCGTCGCGCGTGACGACCGGGAGCGATGCTTCGTTCAGATCTCGTTCCCGGTCTCGCCGCCCGAGCTCCGCGCGCTGCTCGAAGGCCGCGAGGTCCTCCGGGCTGGGGGCGACGACGATCTCGCCCGTCGAGCCATCGATTGCCAGCTCGACAAGTGGTCCGCGCTCGGTCAGGGCAGCGAGCAAGCCGGCCGCGCCCACGACCGCCGGGATGCCGTACGCCCGGGCGAGGATCGAGGCATGGGCGGTCGGCGACGAGCCCTCCAGGGCGATCCCAAGGAGTCGGTCCCGTGGAAGCGTGGCGGTCATCGACGGCGGGAGGTCGTCCGCGACGACGATCATCGGTTGGCTCAGGGTCACGTCGGCGAGGGGCACTCCGGCCACCTCCCGGGCGATCTGGTCACCGACGTCGATGACGTCAGTTGCTCGCGCCCGGAGGAGCTCGTCGTCGAGCCCTCGGAGCATCTCGGCAGCGGCGGCCGCCGCGGCGGCGACCGCTCCGACGGCGTCGATGGCGTCCTCCCGGATGTGGCCCGACGCCGTCCCCAGGAGCTCAGGGTCGAGTGCCATTGCAGCGTGGGCCTCGAAGATCTCGGCTTCGTCCGACAGACCGGCCTCTCGGGTCCGCGACGCCAGCTCCTCGGACGCGGCGGCCACTGCCTCCGCGGCGGCCATCAACCGGGCTATCTCGGCATCGGCCTGGCCCTCTTCAATTCGGCGGGCAGCCGGCAGCGAGCGCCGCTCGATCCGCACCCAATGCCCTCGGGCGACCCCAGGCGCCGCCGGGACGCCACGGAGCAGAGCTCGCGGCGTGGCCTCAGGGGCCACACCGACGGTCGAAGTTTTCACGACGTCAGTATCCGGGCCCGGTCCAGGTGGTCGTGGACGGTGACAGCCTCCCGATCGCTGTTCGTCAGCGCGCGCATCCGCGTGCCCGGCGACCGGACCGCGGCCACGGACCACTCGACGGCTTGGCGCAGCGCGCCTGGACCGCCGCCCGCGGCCAGGTAGCCAGCGAGGAAGGCGTCGCCGGCGCCGACTGGGTTGACGGCGTCGTCGATCGACGCCTCGGCATGAACGGCCCCCGACCGATCCACGTAGACCGCACCATCGCGACCGAGGCTGACCACGACCGCATCGACGCCGGCCCCGACGAGGCCCGCCGCCGCGTCGACCGTCTCGCCGAGGGTCGCGAGCCGGCAGCCTGACAACTCCTCGAGCTCGACGAGATTGGGCTTCAGGAGGGCGACGCCCGACCCGACGCACGCCCGGAGCGCCTCGCCGCTCGTATCGACCGCTACCCGACGTCCGCCCACGCCGAACTGTGCAAGTCGAGCATAGAAGTCGGCCGCTACCCCGGGCGGCAGGGATCCGCAACCCACGACCCAGGTCGCCGAAGTCGCGGCTGCCACCGCGGACAGGAGCGTATCGACGTCAGATCCGTCGAGTGCAGGGCCGGGCTCGTTCACTTTGGTCACTGTGCCGTCCGCCTCGACGAGGCTGATGTTGACTCGAATCGATCCGTCGACGAGTACTGGCGCAATCGGCACGGCGTCGGCGAGAAGCTCGAGATACGTTGTCGCCGTTTCGCGGGGCAGTGGCAGGACGGCCAGGGTTTCGTGGCCCGCGATGGCCAGCGCCCGCGAGACGTTGAGGCCCTTTCCGGCGGCCTCCGAGCTGGCGACCGAAGCACGATTGAGTGAGCCGCGTACGAGGCGCTCGACCCGGATCGTGCGGTCGATACTCGGGTTGGGCGTGACCGTGACGATCACGACTCGTCGGTCGGGGCCGCGTAACGAGCGTAGAGGACCGCTTCCGCCTCGGACGTCCAGGTCCCACCGTCGCCGAGAGCCCCGGCCAATTCCTGGTCCCCGACCGCCAGGTCCTCGAGGGACGTGAGGGGCAGGCCGCGGAGCTGCGGGAAGATGACGATCTTGCCGGGGAAGCGGCCGTCGATCATCGCCTGGAGGCCGTCTGCCGCCGCCTCGATCCCTCCGACTGCGGCGAGCGCTCGGCCGGGCGACAGCTGGCCGAGAAGCGTCTTTTCCACGACCAGTTCCTGGTCGAGGATCCGCGATCCGGAGGTCCCGGTGTACTGGGCGCCTCGCAGGAAGACCGGAGACAGGTCGAGCGGAGCCCGCGTGCCGACGGGTAGTCCGGCGAACAGGACGAGCATGCCGTCGGGGGCCATGACGTGGGATGCCTCGGTCACAGCCGCTGCGCTGGGCGCGGTGACGACGACGTCATCGGCGCCCCGACCGCCCGTTTCCCGGGCCACCAGAGCCTCCAGCGATTCGCCGTTCTCGCCAGTCACGGCCATGAGGAGCTCGCGGTCGTTGGCAGCGGCGATCGGCCCGAGGCGTGCCTTCGCGGCCTCCAACCGATGCGGGTCCAGGTCCACCCCGATGAAGCGAGCCGGTCCGTTGGGCAGCCGAAGGGCGCGCTCGAGGTGCATCTGGCCCATCGGCCCGGCCGCCCCGACGAAGAGTGCGACGCCGCCGGGCAGCAGGTCCGCCCGGTTGCGCGCCTCGCCATATGAGTTCGCGACGTCCGGGCCCGTGGAACCGACATAGGCCGTGTAGTGGTAATGGATCCGCCCGATATCGAGGTCGACAGGCCCGTCGAGCGGCTCCTTGCCGACGAGGTTGAGCACGCCCCGAAACGCCAGCGCATCCGCGGCCCTGCTGACGACGTGCGCCGAGCGGGGCCCGAGCAGGATCACGTCGTCGAACGGGCCTTCCGTCTGCTCGATCTCAGCCACGGTGATCAGCGCGCCAGGCGCGCCCGCCCGAATGCCTGAGATGACCTCGTCCCGGAGCTCGCTCACCACGATCTCCCGTGCACCGGCGAGCGTGTCTCCGAACCGGTACTCGCGTGCATCCTCAGCCTGCCCGATCACCCAGGTGCGCCCTCCGACAGCCGGGACGAGGCGGCGGCGCTGCGTGTAGGCCGCCTCGACGCAGGCCCACGGTTCGGTCAGCGCCGTTTCCGCGAACCCCAGCCGATCGTCGACCGGAACGACGTAGGCTCCGTCGTCGGCGTCGAGCACCTCGGGACCGATGAGGTGATAGCCGATCAGGCCTCCGGGGATCGTGTAGCCGTAGGCGGTGCTGCGACCGCCGACGTAGATGTCCGGCTGGATCGCGAGCCGCTGGCCCGGCCGAAACCGGTCGGCCAGTTGCGCGCCCACGGCGACCACCGTCACCGCGGTCTCATGGCCGAGCCGGGTCGGCTCCCGCGAGAGGTCACGGCCGTACAGTTTCGGATGGTCGCTTCCGAGGCGGACCAATTTGACGTCCGAAAAGCACAGGCCGACCGCATCCACCCGCACGAGCAGCTGGTCCTCGTGCGGCGAACCGACCTCGACCGATTCGGGGGCCCCGTTGCGACCGACGCTCTCGATTCCCCTGCCGTAGACGTTCCAGGCCAGCGTCCGCGTGGGTAAACGATCTGACAGCCGCCGGTATGCCGGGGACTGCTCCTGGACGCCGGCGAGGCCGCTCACTTTGGTCGCGGGAGATCGGCCGCCTTGAGAACTTTCCCGGTCGGATCGATGATGCCGACCTTCGTCCCGATCGTCAGCGGGCTCGCCACGAACAGGTCGCCGCCGTTGATTGCGACCCACCGGTATCCGGGGAGCGAGGTCAACCGCTTGATCGCCGGGCCAATCTCGGCCCCCGTCGCGGCAACGTTGATCCTGCCCTGGGACGCGACCAGGTCGGCCAATCCCTCCGGATCGGGTGCGGCCTTGAGAGAGGTTGTAATCCCAGTCAGGATGCCATCACGATCCAGGCGAGCCATATCAACCCTCGGTGCTGGTGAGCACGCTGGCGACCGCGTCGACGGCCCCCTGCGCATCAGCACCACGAGCGACGATGCGCACGTCGCCACCGACGGCCGCGCCGAGCCCGAGCAAGGCAGTGATGCTGCGCGCGTTGGCGCGCCGGCCGTTCGACTCGATCATGACCTCCGC
Source organism: Chloroflexota bacterium (assembly GCA_005883615.1). Classification (GTDB taxonomy): domain Bacteria; phylum Chloroflexota; class Limnocylindria; order Limnocylindrales; family CSP1-4; genus CF-16. The sequence continues at coordinate 4,595 of VBEC01000004.1, forward strand.
CTCGAAACCACGGACACGGTCGACGACATTCGCGGCCGGTCGGGCGTGCAGCCCGGCCGGATTCGTGATTTTGAGGCCGACTGCGATCTCGTCAACACGAGCCGGATATCCGTCGCCCGGCGGGCTGTCCGTGTCCTCCGCGGTCAGCGTCCGATAGATCTCGTCCGGATCTTGCGTAGTGCCGAGGCGACGGCACAACGCCTCGTCGCCGAGGATCGTGGCCAGTCGCGCGAGCACGCCGAGGTGCTCTCCGGAAGTTGCGGCGAGGCCGATCACGAGCTTGGCCGGCTCCTCACCCCACATCACGCCATCGGGAAACTGGGCGATCGCGAGTCCGGTTCTGATAACGGCGCTGCGCGCCTCGTTCGTCCCGTGGGGCAGCGCGATGCCGTTGCCGAGATACGTCGAGACGATCTGTTCGCGGGCCTGCATCTCGACCACGTAGTCGGGTGTGACGCAGCCTTCGGCCACGAGCATGCCGCCAACGAGATCGATCGCGGCGGCCTGATCTGCGGCGGTCGCTCCGACGACGACCGCAGACTTCGAAAGCGCTTCGATCGTCACGCGACCTGCCCGGGTTCGCTGGAGATGTCCTCGCCCGTGGACAGACTTCGGACCACCTGGTCCGATGCGGTGTTGTTGAGGAAGTTGCGGAAGGTCAGGACGACGGCGGCAGGTGCCACTTTGCGCGCCCGCTCGGCGAGGCCCTCGTGGGCCACCACGACGTCGGTCTCGGGCGGGACCTCGTTGACCGGCGAGTGGATGACCCGAACGTCGAGCCCGAGGTCCTTGATGCGCTTCTTCAGCTGGTTCGCGCCGATGAGGCTGGAGCCCATGCCGGCCTCACAGACGAACACGACGAGCTTCACGTCGGCGGCGTGCTTGGTGACCATGAGGCACCCTCCCGGGTGATTGCCACCGGCCGGAGGGTGGAGGACCGGCCGGTGGCGGGATGTCGAGAAGTCAGGCCGGTACGGGTGCCGGCGTCTGAACCGTAGACGGAACCGGGGCGTTCTCGGATTCCTGTTCCTTGACTGGGACCAGTCGCAGGATCGTCGATCCCACGGCGAAGGAGACGATTGCGCCGACAGCCACACCGCTCAGGACGGGAATGTGCTGGCCGGGCGGCGTGACGGCGAGGTAAGCGAAGATGCTGCCCGGCGATGGCGTCGCCACCAGGCCGGCGTTCAGGGTGACAAACACGATGTCGGCGCAGATCCCGCCGGCCCACATGGCCAGGATCATGATCGGGTGGGACAGAACGTACGGGAAGTAGATCTCGTGGATCCCGCCGAAGAAGTGGATGATGATCGCCCCTGGTGCGGACAGCTTGGCCATGCCCTTGCCGGCGACCGCAAATGCCAGGAGCAGCCCAAGGCCGGGGCCCGGGTTCGTCTCCAGCAGGAATTCGATCGCCCGGCCGTTCTTCGCGGCGTCGGCGACCCCGAGCGGCGCGAGAACTCCGTGGTTGATCGCATTGTTGAGGAACAGGACCTTGCCGACCTCGATCGGGATGTCAGCGATGGGCAGCAGGCCCGCATTGATCAGGCCGTGGACGAAGTTTCCAAGGCCCGTCGAGAACGAGTCCAGAAGTGGGCCCACGGCAAGGACGCCGGCGATCGCAAGGAGTGCTCCCAGGATCCCGGCCGAGAAGTTGTTGGCAAGCATCTCGAAGCCGGATGGAATGCTTTCGGCCGTGAGCTCGTCGAACTTCTTGATCAGGAAGCCACCGACCGGCCCAACGATCATCGCGCCGAGGAACATCGGCACACTGGAGCCCACGATGATCCCGGCCGTCACGACCGCGCCGACCACTCCACCGCGGTGGCCGTAGACGAGTTTGCCTCCCGTGTACCCCAGGAGTATCGGGAGGAGGTACGTGATCATCGGGCCGACCAGCGCCGCCAACGTCTTGTTCGGCGTCCAGCCTGTCGGGATAACGAACGCCGTGATCAGGCCCCAGGCGATGAAGGCGCCGATGTTCGGGATGACGATGGCGGCCAGGTTGCCGCCGACGCGTTGGATCCGCTCCTGCACAGCCTTTCCTCCATTCCGGGTTGGATTGGCCGGCATCATCGGAGGGTGATCGGCTCGTAACAAGTCTCAATCTGGCCGCAACAAGTTGTGACAATCCCGTTCGGCCTGATCAGTGCGTCGGTTCACCCAGGATTCGGCTCAGGTGCCGTACGTCGCGCTCGTGGAGGAGCGGGCTTACGACGATCGTCGGCGGCCGGTCGGGCTCCTCGTCGAGAGGGACCGTGCTGACCACGAGGCCTGTGCCCGGATCCTCGGGGTCCCGTTCGTACTCGGTCTTGGACACAACTCGACCGACTTCGACCTGGGGGAATTCGGCCAACAGGCGCGACACGAGGATCCATGCGGTGGCCATTCCCGCTGGACAGACGACGGTAATCCGTACCTTGGGCCGGAGTCGGTTGCGCTCCAGGGAGCCAGCGAGATACATGGTCAGGAAGCCGACCTCTTCCGGTGGGACGATCGCATCGCCGAGCGGGCCCAGCTCGGCGGCGATGTCGCGTGCGACGGCGTAGACGTCCGGATAGCGCTCGCGCACCTCATGGTCGAGCGGATTGCTGACGGGCAACCCGTAGCGGAGACGGATTCGAAGGCGCCGAAGATGTTCGCCGAGGGTGCGCCGCAGCTGGTCGTCCTCGGCCAGGGCCGGATGCAGCCGTGTCGCGGCCGACGTGACGATCCGGTCGACCGCGGAGTCGTCGTCGGCCTCCGTCCGAAACCCGACATCGGCGAGCTCCACGAACCCGAGGAGAAACTCGGTGATCGCGGCAACGTCTGCCTCGCCCATGGTCAGCCCAGCCGACGCCTCGACGGCCGCCGCTATGCGCGTGGCCGCGTCGGTCACGGGATGTTCGATCAGGGAGCGGAGCTGTCCACTCTGGAGCTCCGCCCCGTGGCCGGCCCGGACTCGCCGCGTGACGATCGCCAGGTACAGCGCGGCAACCATCGCCATCGGCCCGTTTTCGTCGAGCTCGTGGAGCTGCTCAGCCAGGATCGACCGGTGGGTCGGCAGGTCGAGGTCCGTCCCTAGCCTGCCAAGTCGCACGGAAAGAGGTCTGTTCGTGACCCCCTCAAGCCCAGCGCTCCTTTCGTCCTCGGACAGGAGCGCTTCCGCGGGCACTGCTTCGAGGACAAGCGCCAGGAGTCCCTTGCGGACGTCGAGCTCGCTTCCGCGCACCACGATGCCAACGCCAGGGATGCGCTGCAGATGAAGATGGTGCTCTTCGAGCCACGCCTCAGCAGCTCGAACGTCGCGCCGAACGGTGGGCCGCGAGGCGCCCAGCTCCACCTCCAGATCAGCCAGCTGAATGGGCTCCGGAGCCCTGTCCAGGAGCGCAGCCAGGGCCCTCAGCTTGCGGTCGGCCGTATCGAGGACCTGTGGCCCGGCGGATGGATCAAGGGAGGCCAGGATCGCCCGTCGCTGTTCCTCCTCGCCGGAGATCCAGACCCCCAGCCCGCGGCGCCGGACGACCTGGAGGCCGGCCGAGCGGAGATACGATTCGATGAGCGGCAGGTTGTAGCGGACGACCCGCGGAGTCAGCTCGAGCTCGGCGGCGATCGCCTGGGTGCTCGACGGCCTGTCGTCCGCGAGGAGGAGGCGAGTGATGCGGGCTTGTCGACTATCGAGGGGTAGGAGTGCAGACATGACTCAGGGCCGCATTATCGATGCCTGTCGAGGAGACATACGGCGGTTTGAAGGAAGATAGCTTGGGCGCCCGTTTCCGGAGCTCGAGCGACGGCCGGCCAGGACCAGGATGAGGGAGAACCCGTCATGGCAACAATCACCGGGCATGAAGCACAGCAGATTGACGCGGCGAATTCCGCGGGACGCACGCCGGTCGTCTTCGTCCACGGTCTGTGGTTGCTGCCGAGCAGCTGGGACCGCTGGCGCACGGCCTTTGACGAGGCTGGCTACGCGACGCTCGCGCCGGGTTGGCCCGATGATCCTGAGACAGTCGCGGAGGCGAGGCAGCACCCGGAGGTCTTCGCCAACAAGTCGATCAAAGAGGTTGCCGACCATTTCGACGGCGTGATCCATCAGCTCACGAAGAAGCCCGCGGTGGTCGGGCATTCGTTCGGCGGCCTGCTCACGCAGATCCTCGCCGGGCGAAGCCTGTCGGCGGCATCGGTGGCCATCGATCCGGCGCCATTCCGGGGCGTCCTCCCGCTACCGATCTCCGCCCTGAGATCCGCGTCGCCAGTGCTCCGCAATCCCCTCAATCACAACCGCGCGGTTCCGCTGACCTACGAGCAATTCCGCTACGCGTTTGCCAACGCCGTCAGCGAGGACGAGGCCAAGGAGCTGTATTCCACATTCGCTGTGGCGGCCCCGGGCGAGCCGCTGTTCCAGGCGGCGACCGCCAACCTCAATCCGTGGACGGAGGCGAAGGTCGACACGAGGAACCCCGACCGCGGACCGTTGTTGATCATCGATGGTGAGCTGGATCACGTCGTGCCGTGGGCCATCGCCAACGCCTCATACAAGCGCCAGAAGCGGAATCAAGGTGTGACCGAAATCGTCAAGATCGCCGGTCGGGGCCACGCGCTCACGATCGACAGCGGCTGGCGGGAGGTCGCCGACACGGCGCTGAACTTCATCAAGAGGTTCGTCCAGCCCTGACCGTCTGCCCGCTCACCGGGCGCCCAGGCCTTGGCCCCGGGCCTCGTCACCAGCCGCCGAAGGATCTGATCGGGACGCGTATTCTGCGTCGGTGGCGACGCCCCAGACTGGCATCTTC
>VBEC01000022.1 GCA_005883615.1 Chloroflexota bacterium
TTACCCGCACATCGGGGCCGACGCAAACGGGTTCTACGTCACGACCAACGCCTATCCGTGGTGCTGCAACGGCTTCGCGGGCGCGCAGATTTACGCGTTCTCGAAGGCCCAGCTCGCCGCGGGCGCGTCGTCGGTCAACATGGTCCACCTCAATACCTTCGGCCTGGTCAACTCGGCGACGTTCGGCACGCAGCCGGGCTTCACGGTCTGGCCGGCCCAGGCGCCGGGCACCGGCTCGTTCGACCTGAACCTCGGCGGCACCGAATACTTCCTGAGCTCGAACGCAGCCGACGAGGCCACCCATCCCGTGACCGGGACTGGCGGTTCCCATGTCTCGAACGAGCTCGTGGTGTGGTCGTTGACGAACACCTCGTCACTGAGCAGTTCGTCGCCCTCGCTCGACCTGTCCAACAATGTCCTGAGCGTGGGCACGTATGCCCTTCCACCGAAGCAGCAGCAGCCCGGCTCGGGCACGGCGCCCGGGACCGATGTGCCTCAGGGTCACTGCATCAACGACACAACGACAGTTCTGTTCAATGGGCAGACCGGCTGCTGGCGGCTGCTCTTTGCCGGTGAGCCGGCGCACACCGAGGTGGTCTCGAGGCCCGACTCAAACGACACCCGCATGCAGCAGGTGACGTACGCGAACGGGAAGCTGTGGGGCGCCCTCGATACGGCTCTCAACCCGGATTCGGGGCCGCAGCGTGCCGGCATCGCCTGGTACATCGTCAAGCCCACCGTCGCAACTGGCTCGCTCGCGGCCAAGGTCGCCCTCCAGGGCTATCTCGGTGCGACCGGGCGCGACTTCACCTACCCGGCAATCGGCGTCACGCCGAGCGGTCGCGGCGTGATGGCGTTCACGGCGACAGGCGACAGCCTCAACCCGAGCGCCGCATACGCGCCGATCGACGCGCTCGCCGGCGTGGGAGCGTGGAACAACGTGCCGGGCGGCGAAGGTGCCGCGCCAGACGATGGGTTCACGAGCTACAAGTCGCAGGTCGGCAACCCGCCGCGCACCCGCTGGGGTGACTACGGGGCGGCTGCCGTCGATGGCAACTCGGTCTGGATCGCCAGCGAGTACATCGCCAACGCGTGCAGCTACACAGACTGGGGCGGCCCGTTCTTCGGCGGCACCGGCGACAACCTGCTTGGAACTTGCGGTGGCGCCGACCACGGCCCGGGCACGCGATCCGCGCTCGGCAACTGGTCCACCTTCATCAGCAAGTTCACTCCGTAACGCCCACTCGTTTCAGCAGCGCGATGCCCTCGGCGTCAGCCGGGGGCCTCGTCATTGTTGGCGGGCTGGGAATTTTGGCGTCGTTCCAGTAGCCGGCCGCCGCCGCCGTTCCAGCAGCCGGCCGCCGCCGTTCCAGCAGCCGGCCGCCGCCGTTCCAGCAGCCGGCCGACCGTTCCCTGAAATACGAACATCGGAGGATCGTTGGACAGGTCGCCGGCTGGTCGCGACGCCGTTTCTGGTTAAGCCACCACGAAAATCGTGGAGGTTGGCCTCGGTCGTGACGAAAGTCGCACGCGATCGACGCCCTGTGGGTAAGGCGCACGCCCGATCCTTGTCGAACGATCACTGGGTGGTCGTTGTGCAGGGAAGCGTCCGTTGCGGATGTGCCCGGGAGCACGCTCGGACCCGCACGACACGCCTGCCGGACGCTAGGATGCCACGGTGCCGATCGCCGTTATCGCGTTCGACTTCGACCCCCTGATTCACCTCGGCGACCGGGTCCTGCGCATCGAGACGTTGGCCCTCGCGGCGGTCGCGCTACTGGTAATCGTGGCTGCGGCGATCCTGGCCGGCCGGACGCCTCCCGATCCGGCCATTGACCCCGACGCGGAGCCCGGCGATCACCTGCGCCGCGACGACCTGATGTTCATCGTGCTCGGAATCGTGCCCGGCGCGGCGATCGGCGGCCGGCTGGGTTACGTGCTGCTGCACTGGGACTACTACTCGAGGCACACCTCGGCTATCGCCGACCCTTCGCAGGGGAGCCTCGAGCTCAGCATGGGCGTCGTGGTCGGGATGCTGACGGGGGCGTATGTGGCGCGCCTGCTGGACGGGTCGACCGGCCGATGGCTGCATGTGGCGGCGGTTCCGATGCTTCTCGGGCTCGGCCTCGGCAAGTTGGCGATGGCACTGGGGGGCGATGGCCAGGGCACGGTGAGCAACCTGACGTGGGCCACGGCCTACCTTGGAGCAGGGCCCTGGGGCTCGCTGGCGCCAGCGATTCCGGCCCATCCCTCGCAGATCTACGAGGCGATTACGACCGGCGTCGTGCTGCTCCTGATGCTGATGTTGCTGAGTGTCGGGTCGTTCCGGCGTCGGGATGGGCGCGCGTTCTTCGTCGCCCTGGGGCTGTGGGCAGCCGGCCGATGCCTCGTTGCGCTGACCTGGCGCGATCCGGTCGTGCTCGGTCCGTTTGGAGCGGGCCAGCTCATGGCGCTGGTGATCGTCGGCCTCGCCTTGATCCTTTTCCTCGTCAGCGTTCGACTCTCGAGGGCGATTCCCAAGCCCGACGCGATGGGCGAACCCAACTGGGCGGATCCTGCAATTCGGCCGCCCTTCTGACGCGGCCTTGGAGCCGCCGTCCTGAGCCGGCGGGTGCGTCGCCCATCTGAACGGGCGGGGGTATCTTGTATGGCCCAGGCCACGAGAGGTCAGCCATGACGCAGATCGCAGAGCGACAGGCGGGACGCGAGTCCGCGCCTTCGAGCACCGAACGAGTCGGCCACTGGATCGGCGGCAAGCGCGTGCCGGGCACGTCCGGTCGAACCGGCCCTGTGTACGACCCCGCCCGGGGCAGGCTCGCGCGGGAAGTGCAGTTCGCCTCGGCCGAAGAGGTTGGCAAGGCTGTCGCGGCCGCCAAGGCCGCCTTCCCTGCCTGGCGGGCGACCTCGCTCTCGCGCCGGACCGAGATCCTGTTCAAGATCCGCAATCTCGTCGACCAGCACCGGACCGAAATCGCCGCGATCCTGACGTCCGAGCACGGCAAGGTCACCGCAGACGCCCTCGGTGAAGTCGCTCGAGGCCTCGAAAACCTCGAGTTCGCATGTGGCATCCCGCAGCTCCTCAAGGGTGGCTACACGGAGCAGGCCTCGACCGGCGTCGACGTCTATTCGATCCGCCAGCCGCTCGGCGTCGTCGCGGGCATCACGCCGTTCAACTTCCCCGTGATGGTGCCCATGTGGATGTTCGCCAACGCGATCGCCTGCGGTAATTGCTTCGTCCTGAAGCCATCCGAGAAGGATCCATCGGCCTCCCTCTACCTGGCCGAATTGCTCCAGCAGGCGGGCCTGCCCGACGGCGTGTTCAACGTGGTCCAGGGCGACAAGGTCGCCGTCGACGCCATCCTCGAGCACCCCGACGTCAAGGCGGTCTCCTTTGTGGGCTCGACGCCGATCGCGCGCTACATCTACGAGAACGGCACGAAGGCCGGCAAGCGCGTGCAGGCTCTCGGTGGCGCGAAAAACCACATGGTCGTGTTGCCCGACGCCGACATCGACATGGCCGCCGATGCCGCGGTTTCGGCCGCATACGGCTCGGCCGGCGAGCGGTGTATGGCCATCAGCGTGGTTGTGGCCGTTGGCGATGTCGCCGATCCGCTGGTCGAGGCGATTCGCTCACGGCTGCCGAACATCAAGATCGGGCCAGGGGCTGAGGCTGGCTCCGAGATGGGGCCGCTCGTCACGCGGGAGCATCGCGACAAGGTTGCCTCGTACATCGACAAGGGCGAGGAAGCCGGAGCGCGGGTCGTCGCCGACGGGCGCGAGCATCCGCTGGCCAAGGGCGGCGACGGCTTCTTCCTCGGTGTGTCGCTGCTCGACAACGTCACGCCCGACATGGAGTCTTACAAAGCCGAGATCTTCGGGCCGGTGCTCGAGGTCGTTCGGGTGGGCAGCTACACCGACGCGCTGAAGCTCGTCAACGACAACCCGTACGGAAATGGCACGGCCATCTTCACCCGCGACGGCGGGGCGGCCCGGGCGTTCCAGTTCGAAGCCGAGGCGGGCATGGTCGGCGTCAACGTGCCGATCCCGGTGCCGGTCGCCTACTACAGCTTCGGCGGCTGGAAGGGATCGCTCTTCGGCGACACGCACATGTACGGCCCGGAGGGCGTGCAGTTCTACACGCGTGCCAAGGTCGTGACGGCTCGCTGGCCGGACCCGGGCACTTCGAAGGTCGACCTGGGCTTCCCGCGCACCCGCTGAAAGGGCCTAGCTCCGGCGGGCTCTGCGGCCGGCGCGCCGGCGCACTGGCATCTGAAACGCGCCGCTGGCATCTGAACGCGCAGCGTTCCAACGAACCTGCGAGGTGCCCTCGTAGCCGCTCGTCGGTCTGATTCTGCTCGCCGGACGTTCAGATTCGATCGAATGGGGGTTGGGTCGGTCGATTCTTGAACGCGCGCCGTTCGAGATGACCCTCCGGAGCCCATGAAAACGCTCCTTTGAACGCTCGGCGTTCAGCCCCAAGGAGGCCCGCGGTCAGCCCTCCGACACCCCGCGGCTTCAGCTCTCCGACGCTCGGCGTGCAGCCCCCACAACGCCCGGCGTTCAGCCCCAAGGAGGCCGGCGTTCAGCCCCTCGAGGCCAGCCGGGCGCCGGACTCAACGGGCGCGTAATCGATTGCAAAACCGCCTTGACAGCCCGCAGTGAGGCTTCCATGATGCCGCGGTAATCGATTGCATGGGACCGGCGGGCGGCTCCCGGGATCAGGCCGCGTAGCGCCCCGCCCCTCTCTGGAAGGCGCTCCTGCGCCACTCGCGAACGCGCCAGCGAACTGCCACGCGTCAGGCGCGAAACGTGCCACCGCACCACGGGGTACAGACGTCGATGGGTGACGACCAGGCCGCGGCCGTGAGGCTGACGGGCACTCAGATCATCGTCGAGTACCTGATCCGCCAGGGCGTGCCGTACGCGGCCGGCATCCCCGGCCACGGCTGCTGGAACCTCACCGACGCGCTGCTCGACCGGGCGGAGGAGGTCCGCACCATCCAGGTCATGCACGAGCAATCGGCCGTGCATCTGGCCGACGGCTACTACCGCGTCTCGGGCCGGCCGATGCTGGCCTTCACGAGCATCGGTCCCGGCCAGGCCAACACGGTTGTCGGCATGGGGACCGCCTACGTCGACTCGACCGCGGTGCTCCTGATGACCGGCTCCGCGCACACGTACATGCGCGGCCACGGACTGCTCCAGGAAGTCGAGCGACGGCACGGCGCCGACAACGCGCGGATCTTCGATCCCATCGTCAAGGAGTGGTTCCGGCCGTCGCGCGTCGACGACGTCCCATTCGTCATGCATCGCGCGTGGAACCAGATGATTTCCGGGCGGCCCGGGCCGGTCCTCCTGGACATGCCGATGGACGTTCAGGCCGAGGCGGCCGACGTCATCCTGCCGGATCCGGAAAAGCGGGAGGCGCGGGGCGCGCCAAGACCCTCGGCCTCGGAAGTGGAACGGGCGGCTCGTCTCCTCACATCGGCGAAGCGACCCGTCATCGTGGCCGGCGGCGGCGCCATCACCGCCGAGGCGAGCGAGGCGGTGACAAGGCTGGCCGAGCGCCTTGGCGCCCCGGTCGTCACGACCTGGATGGGCAAGGGCGCGATCGACGAGACCCACGAGCTGAACGCCTGGAGCGTTGGCGACACGGCGTCGACCTCGGGCAATCAACTGGCCGCCAATGCCGACGTCCTGCTCTCGGTCGGGTGCCGATTCACCGACTGGTCGTCATCGTCCTGGCGGCGCGGCGTGAGCTTCGCGATCCCGCCGGCCAAGCTCGTCCAGATCGACATCGACCCGCGCGAGATCGGCAAGAACTACCCGGCGGAGGTGGCGCTCGTCGGCGATTCGCGCGCCGCGTTGGAGGACCTGCTCGAGGCGATTGGGCCCGGCGAAGGCACAGGGGCGTATCGGTCCACGCCGTACTTCGAGGAGATTCAGTCCGAGAAGTCGAAGTGGGAAGCGTTCAAGGCGATCAAGCAGCGAAGCGATCACGTTCCGATGACCCAGGCACGAGCCATCCACGAGATCCAGGCGGCCTGCGGGCCGGACGCCATCGTGACGACCGGCGCCGGGCTGCCGCAAGCGATCGTCAAGCAGAACTGGGTGACCCGCCAGCCGCGGACGCACATCACCAGCGGTGGCTTCTCGACGATGGGCTTCACGCTGCCGGCGGCCATCGGGGCCAAGCTCGCCAAGCCGGACCGGCAGGTGCTGGGAATCGCCGGCGACGGCGACTTCCTCCAGACGATGCAGGAGCTTGCGACCGCCACGATGCTCGGCACGCCGGTCGTCTTCGTCGTGCTCAACAACAGCGGCTGGCTCAGCATCAAGGGCGGCCAGAACAACTTCTTCGGTCGGACAGCGGCCACGGACTTCCTGCGCAAGGACGGCTCGGTCTATTCCCCCGACTACCGCGCGATCGGCGAGGCGTTCGGCCTCCATGCCGAGGCCGTGGATCGTCCGGAAGGCGTATGTCCGGCCGTCGCGCGAGCGCTCGCGGTCGACGGGCCGTCTCTCGTGGCGGTTGACGTGGCGAGGGAGTTTCCCGATGCGGGTCTCGACAAGACCGGTTGGTGGGATGCGCCTGTGCCCGAGTTCCATGAGGAGCAGTACGCAGCGCAGATCGCCGGCCGGGCCGAGGAGCAGCAGCGATGACCGGCCAGCCCAGGCAGGCGGGGCCCAGCCGAGCAGCGCTCGCGAACGCACAGCTCGGGATCAACCAGATCCTGTGGGCCAACGACGACCTGCCCGAGCTCAACCCGCCGATCGACGCCGAGGCCATCCTCGACGAAATGGCTCGTCTGGGATTCAAGGGGAGCCAGCTGGGCACGACCTTCCCGCGCGGAGAGCGGCTCCGTGACGCCCTCGCCGCACGTGACATGCGGATCGCCGAGGTCTACACGACGATCGAGTGCACCGCGGACGGCCCGGTCGACGGGGCCCTTGAAGCTGCTCGGGAAAGCCTCGAGGAGCTGTGTGCTGCCGACGGGGACGTGCTTGTGCCGGCGGTGGGGCAGTCCCATGAGCGCGCCCGGGTGGCCGGTCGGGCGAACGAACCGAGGGTGCCTCGCCTCACCGACGAAGGCATGGCCCGCCTGGCGGGGCTGCTCGACGCGCTCGGCGGCGAGACGCTGGCCGCCGGCCGAATCCTCGCGTTCCACCATCACGGCGGGACGTACGTCGAGACGCCTGACGAGCTCGAGCAGCTCATGGCGGCCACCGAACCGGAGGTGGTCGGCATCTGCCTCGACACCGGGCACTACCTCATGGGCGGAGGCGAGCCGGTCACTGCCCTGCGCCGGTATGGCGAGCGTGTCAGGCACGTCCACCTGAAGGACATCGATCCAGGGGTCCTGGCGCGAATGCAAACGGGCGAGCTGGGGGGCTTTCTGGCCGGCATCCGCGAACGCGTCTTCACAGAAGTAGGCAGCGGAAGCCTCGATGTCAGCGGCGTCCTCGCCACGCTCGCCGGCCGGGACTACCGCGGCTGGTTGATCGTCGAGCAGGACACCAGCTGGCATCCGCCGTCCGAGAGCGCGGCGATGTCGTATGGGGTCGTCACCTTCGTCCTTCGCAACCTGGATCGGCGCCGGATGGCGGCCTGACGTGCCGGCGACGGCAGACGGGAGGCGACGGTGAGGGTCGCGATGTTCGGGGCCGGCCGAATCGGCCAGCTGCACGGGCGCCTGCTCGTCGCGCAGCCGGAGGTGTCCGAGCTCGTGATCTCGGATCCCGATATGGAGCGTGCCCGCGTGGCTGCAAAAGCCACGGGCGCGTCCGTCGCGCCAAGTGTGGACGAGGCCTTCGATGGCGCGGAGGCGGTCGTCGTCGCCGCGTCAACCGACGCGCACGCTCGTCTCGTTCGGCAGGCGGTCGACCGCGGCATTCCCGTGTTCTGCGAGAAGCCACTGGCCTCCGACCTCGACCAGACGATCGAGCTCGTCGATCACATCGAGGCTCGCAGCGTGCCGGTCCAGGTGGGGTTTCAACGGCGGTTCGATCCCGCCATCGCCGAGGCCCGGCGCCTCCTCGAGTCCGGTGAGCTGGGCACGCTCTACCTGGTTCGGCTGATCGCGCATGATCACGAGCCGCCACCCGACGACTACATCCCCACGTCCGGCGGGCTGTTCCGCGATTCGTCGATCCACGACTTCGACGCCCTGCGCTGGGTGACCGGTCGATCGGTCGAAGAGGTCTACGCCGCCGGTTCGGTCCGCGGCTTCCCGGTCTTCGCCAGGAGCGACGACGTCGACACCGCCGCGGTCATCCTTCGCCTCGACGACGGCACGCTCGGCGTCCTGAGCCAGACGCGTCACGATCCGCGGGGCTATGACGTACGCATGGAGTTCGTCGGCTCGCGCGACTCGGTCGCCATCGGGCTCACCCCGCAGACACCCCTTCGCACGATCGACAGCGGGCTCGTCGGGTCGGAACCCGGCTGGGATTCCTTCCTCACGCGCTTCGAGACGGCCTATCGAGCCGAGCTCCTGGCATTCCTGCGCGTCGCCCGCGGCGAGATCCCCAGCCCGTGCACCGCTCGAGACGCGCTCGAAGCGATGCGCATCAGCGTGGCAGCTACCCGCTCACGGGCCGAGCACCGGCCGGTGAGCCTTTCCGAAGTTGGTCAGCCGGCACACGCCGGCTGACGAAGAGCAGAGAGACCCAGCGAAGACCCGCTGCGGCGGGAGGAGGTGGCGAGAGAAGCGACGGTCAAATCGTGGGATGGGCCTGCGCCGTGCAGGTGCCGATCCTGGCAAAGGTGGAGACGTTTAGGAGGAGACATGAGGCTCGGAAGATTGATGGCGCTGCTCTCGGCAGTGGCGCTCATCGGCTCGGCTTGCTCGAGCGCGGCCTCGCCGGCAGCGTCGACGCCCGCGAGCGCCGCAGCCAGCGCAGCCGCCAGCGCGGCAGCGAGCGCAGCAGCCAGCGGCGGCGGAAAGCTCACGATCGCCGCGGTCCAGGGCGGCGAGGACGCCGGCCTGAAGGCCCTGGCACCGATGTACAAGGCGGCGAAGGGCGTCGATCTCCAGATCGTCGAGGCGCCCTACGACAATCTCTACTCGAAGCTCGTGAGCACCTTCCAGGCGAACGATTCGACGTACGACCTGGTCATGATGGACGACCCCTGGATGCCGAAGTTCGGCACCGACGGGTCGCTGTCGGATCTCGGCGCTCTCGGCATCAGCCGCGATCCGGACATCGCTGACGTCGTGTGGGACGTTGGGACCTGGCCGCCGCCACGTGGACCCGTTCCGCCGAGCGAGAAAGCCAAGCCCAAGCAGTTGCTTGGCGTCACGATCGTCGGCAACGTCGAGATGTTCATGTATCGCAAGGACCTCACGCCGAACGCACCCGCGAGCTATGACGAAGTTCTCGCGAACGCCAAGGCGCAGAAGGCGGCCGGGCTGACCGGCTACATCATTCGCGGCAAGGCCACCAACCCTGTCGTTGCCGACTTCCTGCCGATCCTCTGGTCGCAGGGCGGCGACGTCTTCGACGAGAACTGGAACACGACCATCGACAACGACGCCTCCAAGGCGGCGATCAACTTCCTCGTCAACGACCTGAAGGCGACAGCCCAGAGCGACCCGGGTAGCACGGACGCGGCCGACCGCGACAAGATCATGGCCAACGGCCAGGGCTACGAGTCGTCTGTCTGGCCGGGCGAGATCAACACGGCCGTCCTCGACCCAGCCGTCACGAAGGTCAAGGACAAGGTCGCGTTCATCCCGATCCCCAAGGGCAAGAGCGGCAAGGGCGTCGGCATGATGGGCAACTGGATGCTCGGCATCCCGAAGGCCTCCAAGAATCAGCAGGCGGCGGCCGATTTCATCAAGTGGATGTTGCAGGCCGATACGCAGAAGACGTACGCCCAGAACAATGGAATCCCGTCGCGAACGAGCGTCCTCACGGATGCCAGCCTCACGGCGGCCAATCCCTACTTCCCGGTACTCGCTGAGGCCCTCAAGTCACCGCCCAACTGGCGGCCCCGGACGGATCAGTGGAACGCCGTGGAAACCATCCTCGGAACGGAGCTGAACAAGGCGCTGACCGGCGGTCAAACCGGCGATCAGGCGGCAACGAACGCAGCAACCCAGATCCGGGCGCTCATGAAGAGCAAGGGTTATACCCAGTGAGCTGGTCCTGCTCGTGAGCGCAGCGTGGGGCGGCCGGCGGCTCGCCGGTCGCCCCACTGAATGCCCAGCATGAACTCGGCCCCTTCGCGCCCGATGACGCTGGGGGGACGCGTCGGGATGCGGACGGGCTGGTCGCGCCGGACGCGCCAGGAGCAGCTCGTCTACAAGCTCCTCCTGCCCGTGTTCGGCACCGTCTTCGTGCTGGCCACGATCCCCTTCGTGATGGCGGTCATCGAGGCGCTCACCGCGGGTCCGCGCGGTTTCGTCGGTCTCGCCAACTTCGAGACGGCGCTCGGCAATCCACTCCTGTTCGAATCGATCAAGCAGACCGCGTTCTACGCTGCGATCGCCCTTCCAACGGAGATCCTGGGAGGTCTGGGCATCGCCCTGCTGGTCCACCGGGTGATCCGTTCACCGGGTCTCAGGGCGGCCATCTACGTCGCCGCAATGATCCCGATCGTCATTCCGCAGATCGCAGTGGGCGTCGTCTTTCGCCTCGTCTATCAACCCGATTACGGCATCCTCAACGTGCTGCTGGGCCGTACCGGCCACGACCAGCTGTTGTGGCTGTCGTCACCGCCCCTGGCCATGATCGCGACGGCCAGCGTCGACATCTGGCAGTGGACCCCGTTCGTGTACCTCGTCCTCTTCGCCGGGCTGCAGACGGTCCCCAGCGAATCGGTCGAGGCCGCCCAGGTCGACGGCGCAAGCACCTGGTCGCAGTTCCGGCACATCGAGCTGCCGTATCTGCGGCCGCTCCTGCTGTTGGTCCTGTTCTTCCGCCTCGCCGACGTCATACGCGTCTTCGACCACGTCTATGTACTGACGGGCGGCGGTCCGGGGACGACGACCCAATATCTGAGCCTGTACATCTACCGGATCGGGTTCCAATTCACCGACCTCAGCCAGGCCTCGGCGCTGGCCGTCCTGGTGATGGCCGCCATGACGATCTTCTACACGATCGTTTCGCGCTTCCTGCCGGCGGACCGGGGCTGATGAACCGGGGCCGGCGCTCGACGCGCATCGCGACCTACCTCCTGCTTCTTGGCATCGGCCTGATCTTCGCGTTTCCGCTCTATTACCTGATCGTCACGTCGTTCAAGACCAAGTCCGAGCTGTTCGCAGCCGTACCGTCGCTCGTCCCGCAGGCGCTCAACCCAGCCGCCTACGAATCGGTCCTCTTTACGCGGGGATACACAGGCCTGCTCTTCAACAGCATCGTCGTAGGGCTGAGCGCGACGATCCTCGCCATCGCGGTCGCCTTCGCGATCTGTTATCCGATCACCCGACTGCCGGCGTCCAGGCGGCTGCGCGCTTTCGTCCTCAACTGGGCGTTGTCGCTGCGCTTCCTGCCGCCCATCGCGGTGGTGATCCCGTACTTCACGATCATCCGGACGGTCGGGCTGTACAACCAGCTGCCAGCACTCATCGTGGTCTACACGATCTTCAACCTGCCCCTGGCGATCTGGATGCTGCGCGGCTTCCTGGACGAGATCCCCCTCGAGATCGAGCAGGCGGCCCTGGTTGACGGGGCGAGCCGATGGCAGGCCTTCCGCCACGTGCTGTTGCCGCTCTCCCGCACGGCGATCCTGGCCGTGGTGATCATCGTCTTCGCGTTCGACTGGGCCGAATTCCTGTTCGCCTTCATCCTGACGGCGACGCCCCAGGCGCAGACCTTCCCGGTAGGTGTCCAGGGCCTGGTCACCCAGTTCGAGATCATCTGGAACGAGATGGCCGCCGGGGGCGTGATCGCAATCGTGATCCCGCTCACGCTCATGCTGATCGCGCGGCGGCACGTCATGACCGGCTTGACGTTCGGGGTCATCCGCGAGAAATGAGTGCGTCGGGCGGCGATCCGAACGGGGGTCCGCGGGTCTTCCTGAACGGGGCCACGATCATGACGACCCCGACCGCCGAGCACATCCGCGTTGCTCGAGAGGCCGGCTTCGACGGGGTGGAGGTCCGGGCCGAGCGCCTGCTAGACCGGCCCGAAGAGGTCGCGGCCGCCAGTCCGATTGTCCAGCCCCGCGAAGTCTGGAGCCTCAACGGGCTCCAGCTGCAGGTGGGTCCCGACGGCCGCCTCGATGGCGAACGGGCGGAGCGCGAGCTCTCGCCGCGCCTTGCCATTTCGGGGGTGCTCGGCGCCGAGTACCTGCTGGTCGTGCCACCGCGACAGGCAGGAGTCGATCGTGGACGGGCGATCGAAGCCATGCGTGAGGGGCTCGCCCTGGTGCGTGATCGAGCGGCGGCGGTTGGAGTCGGCGTCGCTTTCGAATTCCTCGGATTCGCGGACTGCCCGATCGACAGCCCGGCGCTGGCCGCCGAGGTCGTCGGTCCGATGGACGGCGTTGACCTCGTCCTCGATTCGTGTCACTGGCACGCCAGCGGCTCCGCATCCCTGGCGGACTTCCCGGTCGATCGGCTGGCGATGGTCCATCTCAACGATGCGCCGGGTAAGCCCCCTCGCGAGATCGAGGACGCCGATCGCGTCCTGCCCGGGAATGGTGTCATCCGCCTCGCTGACCTGGTGGCGCAGCTCACGGCTCGGGGTTACGGGGGACCGTGGAGCCTCGAGACCTTCAATCCGACCTACTGGGCCGCGGACCCCCGACGGATCGCGAGCGAGGGCCGCCGACGCGTGGGCGCGCTGCTTGGGGAGCCGTCGAAGGTGGCTGGTTGATGCACAACTTGGAGGTCGGGCGCTCGGCGACGATCAGCGACGTCGCTCGACGAGCCGGCGTGTCGACCGCGACGGTCAGTCGCGTGATCTCGGGCTCAACGACGGTCCGCGCGACGACGCGGGCGGGCGTCCTCGCAGCGGTCGAGGCTTTGGGCTATCGGCCCTCCGGCGTGGCCCGGTCGCTCAAGCTCCGAACGACGCATACGCTCGGCCTCGTGGTCACGGACATCGCCAACCCGTACTTCCCCCAGATCGTGCGTGCGGTCGAGGACGCCGCGCTGGAGCGCGGCCATACGGTCCTGTTGTGCGATAGCGCGGACGACCCGTCGCGAGAGGAGACCTACCTCGACCTGCTCATCGACCGCCGCGTGGACGGGATCGTGATCGCCTCGAGCGGGCTCCAGGCCCGCCATGGCGACTGGTTGGCCACCCGGACGGTGCCGGTCGTGCTGGTCAACTGCACGGCACGCGGCGCCGCCTTGCCGGCGATCCTGAGCGACAACCGGGCCGGCGGCCGCCTGGCAGCCGAACACGTGCTGGACCTCGGCCATCGCCGGATCGGGCATATTTCGGCACCACCGCGCAACGCCGCCGCTGGAGATCGCGTGGCCGGGATCCAGGATGCGGTGGATTCGGGGCGCTACCCCGGCGTCGAGCTGACGGTCGTCGAAGGCGACGGCCAGGCGGAGGGCGCGGAGGCCGCGACCCTCGCGCTTCTCGAGCGTGCGCCGGGAGTCACGGCCATCCTGTGCTACAACGACCTGACGGCCGTCGGGGCGTTGCGGACGCTGCGTGGCCTGGGCCGCCGAGTTCCCGAGGACGTCAGCGTCGTCGGCTACGACGACATTCCCCTGGCTGCGTGGATGGAGCCGCCCATCACGTCGGTCGCGCAGCAGACCTCTGCGATGGGCCGCTGGGCGGTCGAGCGGCTGCTGGAGCGCATGGCCGGCGAAGATGAGCCGGGGTCGGACCGTCGGCAGCTGGGAGAGCGCTCCGAGAACGTGGTGTTGCTTCCCGTGGAGCTGTGCGTCCGCGGATCGACCGGGCCGCCGCCATGGGCTTGACAGGCGTCGGGGCGAGCCCCGAAGCAGCGCTGGGCTCGCGGGACCACTTGAGTTTGCTTCGCCGCGCGGCCTCAGGGAGCGCGACGCGCTCTGCGGGTGGCCAGCTCCAGCGAGTCACTCCGGCTGAGGCCGGCTGGCGCTATCTCTCGTTCGAGGCCCACCGCCTTACGGCGGGGGACTCCCTGCACATCAACGCCAAAGGCCAGGAAAGCCTGATCATCGTCCTCGAGGGCACGGCAACGGTCCGAGCCGGAAACCGGACGTTCAGCGACCTCGGCACACGTGACAGCGTCTTCGACGGCCCGCCGCCCGCGATGGTCCTGGTTGAGCCGGGCGGCCGGATCGAGGTCGACGCAGGCCGTGAGGCGCTGATTGCAGTAGGCTCGGCTCCCGCCGGCGACCTGCGGACGACGCGGGCGATCGAGCCGGGCGACATCCTGGCGGAGGCCAGGGGGACCGGCAACACGGAGCGGCGAATCCACCACCTCCTGCCGTCGTCGGCCGAAGCCGGTCGCCTGATCGCCTTCGAGGTGTTCACGCCGGGCGGCAACTGGTCGAGCTATCCGCCCCACAAGCACGACACCGAAGATCCTCCACGCGAAAGCTACCTGGAGGAGCTCTATTACTACCGCCTCGCCAAGCCGACCGGGTTCGCGTTCCAACGGATCTACACGCCGGATCGGTCGCTGGACGAGGCTCTCGTCGCGCGCGACGGCGACCTTGTGCTCGTGCCGCGCGGCTATCACGTCGTGGCGACCGCGCCGGGCTACGACTGCTACTACCTGAACGTGATGGCTGGCCCGACGCGCGAATGGCGATTTACAGTGGATCCGGACCACGTCTGGTTGATGGACTGGGATCCCGCCCGGCCTCGGAGATAGCCATGACCGAAACGACCACGCTCACGCCGCTCCAGCAGACAGTGCGCCTGGGCACGGCTCTTTGGAACGATTCGAGCGCGCCAGACGAGCTCGAATATGCCATCGCAAACGGGGCGGTGGGCGCGACGTCCAACCCGCCGATCACGCTCGAGGTCCTCAAGAAGGAGCCCGAGCGCTGGAAGGCGCGCGCTCGGGAGCTGTTCGCCTCGTTTCCGACGTGGTCGGAGACGCGGATTACGTGGCAGATCTACGAGGAGATCGCGCTGCGCGGCGCGGCCATGTTGCGCCCGATCTTCGAGCGAACCGGCGGCGCGGCGGGCCGCCTGTCGATCCAGACCGACCCGACGCTCTTCCGGGACTCCGAAGCCATGCTCGAACAGGGCCTCCATTTCGCCGGCCTGGCGCCCAACCTGCAGGTCAAGTTTCCGAGCACCCGCGCGGGCGTCGAGGCGATCGAGGAGGCGACCTATCGCGGGGTGAACATCAACGCAACGGTCAACTTCAGCGTGCCGCAGGCACTGGCTGTGGCCGAAGCGATCGAGCGAGCGTTGGAGCGGCGAGCCGCCGAGGGCATGGACAACAGCATCTTCCACCCCGTCTGCACGATCATGGTCGGGCGGCTCGACGACTGGATGAAGGCGATCGCCGAGCGAGACGACATCGTGCTCACGCCGGGGACCGCCGACTGGGCGGGCGTTGCCGCATTCAAGCGTGCCTACGGCCTGTATCGCGAGCGCGGCTACCGGACCCGGCTGCTGGCAGCCGCGTATCGGAACCAGCTGCATTGGTCGCAGCTGGTGGGTGGCGACGTGGTGCTGACGATGACCCACCAGTGGCAGGTCCGCTTCAACGGGTCACGCGTCGAGGTCCGATCGAGGATCGACGAGCCGGTCGATCCGGCCATCGTCGCCGAGCTCTCGGAGCTGATCCCCGACTTCCGGCTGGCCAACGAGCCGGACGGCATGACGCCCGAACAGTTCGATTCGTACGGCGCCACCGTCCGCACACTGCGCCAGTTCATCGGCGCTTACCACGACCTTCAGGCAACGATCCGCGACTTCGTCCTGCCGAACCCCGACAAGAAGGGCTGACCCGTCAGGACATGCGGCGGTGGTCGAGGGGCGGCCGGAATCGTCCCGCGTCCGGTTCGTCGGTGAGGTGGATGCGCGCGTTGGCCGAGGGCTCCGCGCCACCTGCCGAATCGGGCCTCGTCTGGTGCGACGTTGCCTGCACACGCCTGCTCGAATGGCGGCAGCGAGGGCCGGGTTAACCCTACGCTACGGCAGGCCGGCGACGATCGCGGCGGCCTTGTCGCGATCCGGGCTGTCGATCTCATAGAGCGTGTCGCCGACGATCATCACGTAGATCGCCTGGCTCTCCGGCGGCAGGTCCAACGCCGAGAGCACCTCCCGTCCACCAACGGTCACTCGCTGCCAGCGGTTCGAGCTGTCCGGGGAAGCCTCCAGGGCCGCCTTGGTGACGGCCGGCCAGACGGCCTTCGGGTCATCCACGCGGAAGAGGCGGAGCGTAAGCCAGGCGCCACCCATCGGCCAGGCCTCTCCGGCGATGCGAATGCGGTCGACGTGGTCGAACCCGACGGCTTCGCTGATGATCGGGTACATCCCGAAATACAGCCCCTCGTCGTCGACGGCCGCCTCCCCGTCGAAGGACTCGACGGACTGGGCCGGCACTCCGGCCAGTGTGGGCGGCAGAGCGCGTTCCATGTCGGGGAAGTCGTGGCTGAACTTGTCCGGCCCCAGGCTCGGCTGCGGCGACGGCAGAACGGAGATCGACCGGCACGAGGCCAGTACCACCAGCAGCCCGAGCCACGCCGCGGCTATGAGAGCGGAGCGCGCCGAGACGCCCCGTCTGCGCTCGGCCCCCGGCACCGAATTCAGCTCTGCCGGAGCGCGGGGCTCAAGCCGCGCTTGAGGAACTGGCCGTGGCCCTTGCGACCCGTGAACTCCCCGTCGCGGACGATCACCGAACCGCGCGACAGGACCACGTCCGAGCCGCCCTGCACCGCTCGGCCCTCGTAGCAGGAGTAGTCGACGTTCATGTGGTGCGTCTTTGCGCTGATCGTGTGCTTCCGGCCGGGGTCGTAGACGACGAGGTCGGCATCGGAGCCGACGGCGATGGCGCCCTTCCGCGGGTACAGCCCGAACATTCGGGCCGGCGCGGTCGAGAGGACCTCGACCCAGCGCTCGCGCGTCAACCGGCCGGCGACCACGCCGCCGTCGTGCAGCAGGTCAACGCGATCCTCCACGCCGGGCAGGCCGTTGGGCACCTTCCGGAAGTCGTCCTTGCCAAGGTCTTTCTGGCCGTGGAAGTCGAACGGGCAGTGGTCGGTCGACACGACCTGGAGATCGTCCTTGCGCAGGCCGCTCCACAGTTCCTCCTGGTGGTCTTTCGGCCGAAGGGGCGGCGAGCACACGAACTTGGCACCCTCGAAGCCGTGGCCCATGTCATCGAGCGACAGGAACAGGTACTGGGGACAGGTTTCGGCGAAGGTCATCGCGCCGCGATCGCGGGCGGCCCTGACCTCGTTCAGCGCATCGCGTGCCGATAGGTGAACGATGTACACGGGCACGCCGGCGGCCTCGGCCAGGCGGATCACCCGGTTGGTCGCCTCGCCTTCGAAGATGGGGTAGCGCACGACACCGTGGTAGTACGGATCGGTCTTGCCCGAGTCCGCGAACTGGGCCGCGACGATGTCGATCGCCAACCCGTTTTCGGCGTGCATCATGATCAGCCCGCCGTTCTTCGCGGTCTGCTGCAGCGCGCGGAAGATCGCCCCGTCGTCGCTGAAGAAGACGCCGGGGTAGGCCGTGAACAGCTTGAAGTCGGGGACACCCTCCGCGACGAGGGTATCCATCTCCGCCAGCGTCTCGTCATTGACGTCCGACATGATCATGTGGAAGCCGTAGTCGGCGACCGCGTTGCCTTCGGCCTTGGCATGCCAGGCGTCGAGGCCCTCGCGCAGGGACTTGCCGCGCGACTGCACGGCGAAGTCGACGATCGTCGTCGTCCCGCCGAAGGCCGCCGCTCGCGTACCGGTCTCGAAGGTGTCCTTCGCGAAGGTGCCGCCGAAGGGCAATTCCATATGGGTATGCACGTCGATCGCGCCGGGAATGAGGTATTTGCCGCGGGCGTCGATGGACTCGTCGGCGGTCACCCCCGTGGCGGCCAGGTCGCGGCCGATCAGCGCGATCTGCTCGCCGTCGACCAGCACGTCCGCGCCGGACGAGCCCTCGGCCGTGACCACGATGCCGTTGGCGATCAGGGTGCGCATCACGCTCCTCTCGAGTGGGGCTGGGGCGAGGCGAGCCTTCGGGTCAGGATTCGGTGACTGCCCCTGGCTCCGCCTCGTGATACCAGGGAGCGTAGGACAGGCCGACGAGCAATCCCTCCGGGCCGATGAGGCGCGCGACCGTCTGACCCCACGGCTCGGTTCGGGCGCCATGGAGCAGCCGGTAGCCCTTGCCCTCGAGCTCGGCTGCGGCGGCCGCCACGTCATCGACCTCGAACTCGATCGAGGCCTGCGGTGGGGGTACCTCGTTGGGCCATCCCGGCTGGCCGAAGCACGCCTGAGCGGCGTCCTCGAGCCGCCACAAACCGAAGTGCTTGACACCCTCGAAATCGAACGTGGCCGGATAGTCATGGTCCGAGAGAGGGATGCCCAGGGCATCGACATAGAAGCTTCGTGCCGACGCCAGGTCCGGGACGATCGGAGCGACGCCCGCGACGAAGCGGACTTTCACGCTGGCCCTGGCCGGGTGATGTCCGGGCCGGGGGGCGACGTGGCCCGGCGAAGCGCTACTTCGTCGAGGTCTTGGGCTTGTTCTGCTTCGGCTTCTTGGGGGTCTTGGCCTTCTTGTCCATCAGTTACTCCTCGCCGTTGATGGTGGCAGGGGACAGGGTAGCGCCGATCCAGAGCGCCGGCAGAGCCGCCACGCGCCGACAGAGCCGCGGCCCAGCCTCAGGCTCGCCCGGCTTCTACTTCCCGCATGGCGGGCACGATCTCCCGGCCGTAGACCTCGAGTATCCGTTCCTCGTCGCCGTTCATGAGGTAGATGTTGAACTGGTCGACGCCGGCATCGGCGAGCTCGCGCAGCTTGGCGATGTGGTCGTCGACCGAGCCCAGGACGCAGAAGCGATCGGTCACCTCGTCGCCGACGAAGCGGGCATTGGTCGAGCCGACCTCGGCGTGGTGGTGGTAGTCGTAGCCCTCGCGGTCCCCGATGTACCCGGTGAGTGCCTCGGGCAGCTGGCCGCGCGGGTACTTGGTCACCAGGTCGACGACGTGGTTGCTGACAAGCGCCGGGAACCAGCGAGTCCGTTCGCGACAGTCCGAAATTTCGCCCACGTGGGCCGGCGCAGCGGCCTGGACCTTGATCGCGCCCGGATCGCGGCCGGCGGCCCTTGCCGCCTCTCGGACCTGGCCCACGAACCAGCGTACGAGGTCCGGGTCGGCCAGTTGCAGGATCACCCCGTCCGCCACACGGCCGGTCATCGTCAGGGCCATCGGGCCATAGCCGGCAACCCACACGGGCAGCTTCCAGCGACCGCTCCACGTCAGCTGCAGCTCCGTGCCCTCGTACTTCACCGGCCTGCCCTCGACCAGGTCGCGAATGAGGTGGATCGCCTCCTCGAGGGTGGCCATCGTGGTCGGCCCCTTGCCGAGAACGCGACGGGCGGAATCGCCGCGCCCGATACCGAGATCCATGCGCCCGCCGCTGACCTGGTTGAGCGTGGCGAGCGCGCTGGCGGTCACCGAGGGCTCGCGGGTCGCGGGGTTGGTCACGCAGGTGCCCAGGCGCAGCCGCTCGCTGGCCGTCGCCATGAGCGTCAGCAGGACGTATGCCTCCTGCCAGAGGACGTGGGAGTCGAACAGCCACGCATACTCGAAGCCGGCAGCCTCCGCCTGGCGAGTCAGCGCGAGCGTTCGTTCGATCGTGTGGTCGGGCTTGAGCGTGAATCCAAATTTCATGGGGGCAACTTCAGCGTTGAGCTACTGCTTGCTTTCCAAGGTCCAGGACGGAGGCCCTCCGATGCCACTGGCGCCCGAAGACTCAGGGTCGGACGAGGTCGTCGTAGGCGTCCGGGCGCCGGTCGCGGTAGAACTGCCATGTCTGGCGGACTTCCTGGATCTTGTCGAGGTCCATGTCCCGCACGAGGAGCTCCTCGTCGTGGGCGGAGCCGACCTCGCCGATGAATTGCCCGCGGGGATCGCAGAAGTAGCTCTGGCCGTAGAAGTCGTCGTCGCCCAGCGGTTCGATGCCAACGCGGTTGATCGTCCCAACGAAATAGCCGTTCGCGACGGCGTGGCTGACCTGCTCGATCCGCCACAGGTATTCCGACAGCCCGCGCGAAGTGGCGCTCGGGATGAACACCATCTCGGCGCCGTTGAGGCCGAGGGCGCGAGCTCCCTCGGGAAAGTGCCGGTCGTAGCAGATGTACACGCCGACCTTGCCGACCGCGGTTTCGAAGACGGGATAGCCCAGGTTCCCCGGGCGGAAGTAGTACTTCTCCCAGAAGCCCTTGACGTCCGGGATATGAGTCTTGCGGTACTTGCCGAGGTAGGTCCCGTCGGCATCGATCACGGCCGCGGTGTTGTAGTAGATGCCCGAGGCCTTGTCGTCCTCCTCGTACATAGGCACCACGAGGACCATGCCCGTCTGCTTCGCCAGATCCTGCATCCGCTTGGTGGTCGGGCCGTCCGGGATGTGCTCGGTGTACGCGTAGTACTGGGGATCCTGGACCTGGCAGAAGTAGGGCCCGTAGAAGAGCTCCTGGAAGAGCATCACCTGGGCGCCCTGCCTGGCGGCATCCTCCGCGGCCTTTTCGTGCTTCTGGATCATCGACTCCTTGTCGCCTGTCCAGGTCGCCTGTAGCAGCGCGCCCTTCACGATCCGTGGCATCGACTCGCGTCCTCCTCAGTCGCGCGATCGGGGTTTTCGGAAGGGCCGAACGATACACCGCGGGAAGCTGCCGGTCCCGGACACGGCGAAGCCCCCGACCGATAGGTCAGGGGCTTCGCGACGAACTGGGGTGCTGGTCTAGCGGCGTGTCGAGCCCGACGTCTCCGCAAAGGCGCCACGGCTGTAGTACTCGCCGAGGTTGCGGCGGTACGTCTCGTCGGCGCCGACGCTCTCGTCGAACTCAGGCGCGTTCTTGATCAGGTCCTTGGTCACGTTCACGAAGACCGTCCGGTCCTGCGTGTCGACCGAAGAGATCGTGCCTGCGGGCAACATCACCTTGTGGCCGAAAATCCAGGGGCCAGTCTCGACGACGATGAAGCTGCCGTTCGTGTCACGGGTCGTATCGGAAACCTTGCCGATCTTCCCGTCGGTCGCCTCGACGTCGAACCCGGTCAGGTCTACGCCCGACCACGCCTCGTTTCGATAGACCCAAATATCCATGACCTGCATGGTTGGAACTCCTTCCTCCCCGGCCGAGCCGAAAGACGAGCCTTCGGCCCGATGGAGTGTTCCGGGATGCCTGAATTATCCCTCTCGAGGGGTCGCGCGGGCGTCAACCCAACGGTCGCGGGAGGGTTTCACGGGCCTTGCAGGGACCTTGCAGTATTGCCGGGGACCTTGCAGAACGAGCCGCCATACTCGCCGGGCGGCCAACCGGCTGAACCGGCTGCGTCCCCGACCGAAAGCCTCACGCCCAACCGCAAGGAGGTCCAGTGGCACGACCAGTCAAGGTCGGGATCCAGCTACCCGAGGTGGAATACGTAGTCCGCTGGCCTGAGCTGCGTGCCATGGCGACGCGCGCCGAGGAACTCGGCTTCGATTCCCTGTGGGTCGGCGACCACCTGCTCTACCGGGAGCCCGGCGAGCGGGCCCGAGGCCCGTGGGAGGCATGGTCCCAGCTGGCTGCCCTGGCGGCCGTCACATCGCGAATCCAGCTCGGGCCGCTGGTGGCCTCGACCAGCTTTCACAACCCGGCCATGCTCGCCAAGAAGGCCGCCACGATCGACGAGATCAGCGGCGGACGCCTGACCCTGGGGTTGGGCGCGGGCTGGAACGAGACCGAATACCGGGCGTTCGGTTTCCCATTCGATCGCCGCGTGAGCCGCTTCGAGGAGGCGTTCACGATCATCCGGACCCTGCTGCGCGAGGGGGCGATCGATTTTGCCGGCGAGTTCTACCAGGTCCGCGACTGCGAGTTGGTGCCGCGCGGCCCTCGTCCCGGAGGCCCGCCGCTGCTCATCGGCTCGAATGGCGAGCGGATGCTGCGTATCGCGCTGCCCCACGTGGCTGCCTGGAACAGCTGGTTCGCCGACATCGACAACACGCCGGCGGGTGTGTCACCCCTGCGCGCGAGGGTGGATCGGATCTGCACCGAGGTTGGTCGGGAGCCGGACGCGGTTCAGCGCACCGTGGCGGTGATGGTCCAGACGCCGGGCGGCGCCGGGCGGATCCAGGGCGACTATGCCAAGGAGGCGGTCGCCCCCCTGACGGGCAGCGCCGAAGAGTTCGCCGAGACGTTCCGAGCCTTCGCGCGAGAGGGCATCGGCCACCTGCAGCTGGTGCTCGACCCGATCAACCTCGCCTCGATCGAACAGCTCGCACCTGTGCTGGCGCTCCTCGACCGGGCCTGAAGCTTTCGACAGCATAGGCTCGGCGGGCGGTCAGGCGGGCACGAGTCCGAGGAGCTTCAGGAACGTCGCGTTGGACGGCTCTCGGCCGAGGAAGCGCCGGAGCATCTCGTCCGCGTCGAGAGAAGCACTGGGCTCCAGGATCTCGCGCCGGTACGAGCCGCCGACCGCCGGATCGGTGATGCCCTCACGCTCGAAGCGGCTCCACATGTCGTCGCCGTAGACCTTCGACCAGATGTACCCGTAGTAGCCGGCGTCGTAGCCGCTGGCGATATGTCCGAACGCCGCGAGATCGAAGGTCCCTTCATGGAACGGCAGTCGCGTCACGCCGAAGGTCTCACGGTGGATCTCGTCGATCCGATCGGGCCCGTCGCCCGTGTGGAGCTCCAGGTCAAGCACACTCAAGCGGCACAGCCGGAACAGTGTCTTGAGCCCAACGTTGAGGTCGCGTGCGGCGACCAGCCGATCCACCAGATCCTCGGGGATCGGCTCCCGTGTTCGGTAGTGGCGGGCGAATTGCCGGAGCACGGAAGGCTGCCAGGTCCAGTGCTGCATGATCTGGGAGGGCGCCTCCTCGAAGTCCGGCTCGACCTGGAAGATCGAAAACCGGGCGAAATGGGCTTGGCTCACGATTTCATGCAGGATGTGCCCGAACTCGTGGAAGAGCATCTCCACGTCGCTGTGCTGCACGAGCGACGGAGCGCCTGTGGTTGGCGGCGGAATGTTCGCCACGATCGCCGCTTCCGGCAGCTCCTCGCCTCGCTGGCTCCCGTCCGCGGCGCGGCGCGGCAGCGTGATCGGCCAGGCCATCGCATGCCCGAACTTGCCCTCGCGCGGGAAGAGATCGACGTAGAAGGTGCCCAGCAGCCGCCCGGTCGGTCGGTCGAGAACCTCGAAAAGTCGGACGTCGGGATGCCACGCGGTCGGCTCCGGAAGTTCCCGATATTCCAGGCCGAAGACCTCGCCCGACAGCCCGAACAGCCCGTCCAGGACGGCGTCCAGCGGGAAGTACTCGGCGACCGCGTCCTGGTCCACCGAGAACTCATTTCGGAGAAGCTGGCTGTCGTAGTAGCGCCAGTCCCATGAGCGAAACTGCGTGTCACCCGTGTCCGACGCCAGCAGGGCACTCATGGTCTCGATCTCGCGGTCGGTCTTGTCGGCCAGCGGCGGGATGAGCTCGTTCAGGAAGTCCCAGACACGGTCCGGGGTGCCGGCCATCTTTATCTCGACTGCGTAGTCCGCCCAGGACGCGTAGCCCAACACGTGCGCCAGCTGGCGCCGCAGCCCGAGCAGCTCGGCGATGACCGGCCGGTTGCTCGTCAGCGCGCGGTTGAAGAAGCGGCGTTCGAGCTCCTGCCGCAGGTCGCGCCGGCGGGCGTTCTCGAGGAACGGGTAGTAGTCGGGGTAGGCGAGCGTGACGCGATAGGTCCCGTCAGTCGCTCCGGGCGCGAGCCGCCCGACGTAGTCCTCGGGCAGGCCATCGAGCTCCTCGCGCGTCAGGTCGAGGCCGTCCTGCCACTCGTCGATGTTGCGCTGGAAGGCCACCTCGAGCTCGACGATCCGGCTGCGCAGGCGACCGGCCTCGGCGCGCTGCTCGGCGGGCAGGTCCTGACCGGCCCGCCGGAAATCGCGCAGAAGATGGTCGAGCAGACGGCGTTGTTGGCCGGTCAGCTCGCGGGCCGCATCCGTTTCGGCATATGCCCGAACCGCGCGCGCCAGGTCTTCGCGGCCGGGCAGCGCCGCCTGCCACGTTCGAATCCGTGTCTCGGCGGCCTGGCCGGCGTCTCGAACGGCGGCCTCCGGATGAACGCGGGCCATGAAGGCGCCTCGGCCCGAAGCCGCGTAGACCAGCGCGTCAGCATCGTCGATCGGTTGCACGGTCCCCTCGAACGAGGTCGGCGAGGCGGTCGCAGCGTTGGCCAGCAGCAGATCTGCGGCGGCGATGGCTTCGTCGGTCAGAGTTGCAACCCGCTCGGGCGTGATCGTTCGATAGTCGAAGCCCAAGGAACCTCCTCCGAATGATCCGGTCGATGTATTCCGCATGATCGGGTGTGGTGCGGCGCCCGTAAAGCGTTGCGTGGGCCGCCCGATTTGCTCAGCCGGCGCGGAATGACTCAAATATCAACCACGTTGCTGTCATCGGCGGGGCGCGGCACTTTCGGATACGGAAATGGGCAAAGCGAGTGAGGAATATCCCGCGACACGTTCCCGTCGGGA
This sequence comes from Chloroflexota bacterium, assembly GCA_005883615.1. Classification (GTDB taxonomy): domain Bacteria; phylum Chloroflexota; class Limnocylindria; order Limnocylindrales; family CSP1-4; genus CF-16. The sequence goes on from VBEC01000022.1 coordinate 24,597, forward strand.
CAAATCCGTGGGGACCGCGTCCTCGCACGGCCGAAAAACGCGTTTGGCATTACGGGCACTCGTATTTGCGGTAGTGCGCGGCCGGGAAGTCCGAAAACGCGTTTGGCATTACGGGCACTCGTATTTGCTAGCGTGCGCGGCCTCACGAGCGAGTCGACTGCCGAGATCGGAGCTCCGCGCGCCAGGCGCTAGGATGGCTGCTCCAAGCCAACCCGCCGTATGGTCCCAGGCAAGTGTCGCGCAGGGAGGTGTCCGGATGACAGACAGCGAGCTCCTCCAGCGGACCCGCGAGTTGGCGACACGGTACCTGGAGAGCCTCCCGGAGCGGCCCGTTGGACCGGCGGTGGACCTCGAGGGCCTGCGAGCGGCTCTTGGCGGGCAGCTCTCCGAGGAGGGCGAATCGCCCACCGCCGTCATCGAAACTCTGGCATCCGCGGTGGAACCCGGGCTCGTCGCGACGGCCGGCCCGCGCTATTTCGGCTTCGTCATCGGCGGCAGCCTGCCCGCAGCGCTTGCCGCCGACTGGCTGACCAGCGCCTGGGACCAGAACGCGGGGCTGTACGCGATCTCGCCGGCCGCTGCCGTCGTCGAAGAAGTGGCCGCCCAGTGGCTGATCGAACTCTTCGGCCTGCCCTCCTCGACGAGCGTGGGCTTCACAACGGGCGCCACGATGGCCAACTTCACCTGCCTGGCTGCCGCCCGCGATGCCGTGCTGCGACGAGAGGGTTGGGACGTCGAGCAGGACGGCCTTGTCGGTGCGCCGCCGATCCATGTGGTCGTTGGTGCCGAAGCCCACGTGACGATCTTCGTTTCGCTCCAGATGCTGGGCCTGGGTCGCGCCCGAGTACACAAGGTCGAGGCCGACGGCCAGGGCCGGATGCGCCCGGACGCCCTGCAAGAGGTGTTGAGCGCGCTGCCGGAAGGGCCGACCATCGTCTGCGCCCAGGCCGGCAACGTGAACACGGGCGGATTCGATCCGCTCGAGGAGATCGTCCGGATTGCGCACGAGCGGGGTGCATGGCTCCACGTGGACGGGGCGTTCGGCCTCTGGGCAACCGCATCGCCGCGGCTGCGCGAGCTCACTGCCGGGATCGACCTCGCAGATTCGTGGACGACCGACGCCCACAAGTGGCTGAACGTCCCGTACGACTCGGGGCTCGCGTTCGTCCGCGATCCAGCACCCCATCACGACGCGATGACGCTCGGCGCGGCCTACTACGTCGAGACCGCGGGCGCCGAGCGCGATCCCTACAACTGGGTGCCGGAGTCTTCTCGCAGGGCACGCGGATTCGCGGTCTACGCGGCGTTGCGATCCCTCGGTCGCGCGGGGGCCGCCGACATGATCGACCGCTGCTGCGGCCTGGCTCGGCGGTTCGCGGACAGCCTCCGCGAGGAGCCAGGAGTCGAGATCCTCAACGACGTCGTCCTCAACCAGGTCCTCGTCCGCTTCACGCCATTGGGATCGGACCCGACGGAGGTTGCGGCCGGGGACGCCCAGACACGCGCAGTCGTCGCCGCGGTCCAGCGGGATGGAACGTGCTGGCTTGGCGGAACGACCTGGCATGGGCGCGCGGCCATGCGGATCTCTGTCTCGGGCTGGAACACGACCGAAGCCGACGTCGACCGCTCGGCCGAGGCGATCGTACGCTGCGCGCACGAGGTGCAACGGGTTCCCGCCTGAGCGCGCCACGCCTGAGCGCGTCACGCCTGAGCCGCGGCGTCACGCCTGAGCGCGTCACGCCTGAGCCGCGGCGCCCCACCGTTGTGATCTAATCGCAGCATAGAAGCCGGCATGGTCAAGCGAGGTGGACCGATGGGCATCAGCACCGCACCCGGCATGACCGCCGAGGAGATCGTCCGACTTTCGCGCGAGCACACCTTCTTCTCGTGGTCCGTCCAGGGGGCCGTGGACCCGATCGCGGTGGACCACGCCGAGGGGATCTATCTGTACACGCCGGACGGCACGCGGATCATCGACTTCAACAGCCAGCTGATGTCGGTCAACATCGGCCACGGCGACCGGCGAGTGATCGATGCCATCACGGCACAGGCGACGAAGCTGCAATTCGTCCAGCCGGCCTTCGTCACGGAACCCAGGGCGCGCCTCGGGCAGAAGCTCGCCGAGATCATGCCCGGCGACCTGGACAAGGTGTTCTTCACGCTGGGCGGCGCCGAGGCGATCGAAAACGCAATCAAGATCGCTCGACATGCGACCGGCCGCTACAAGCTCCTCGCCCGATATCGCGCGTACCACGGCGCGACCATGGGCGCGATGACCCTGACCGGCGATCCACGGCGTTGGGCGAACGAGCCCGGCCTGGTCGGGGTCGTCCGCTATCCGGACACCCACCGCTGGGGCGAAAAGGAACCGCGCCCGGCCGCCGAGTCGCTGCAGGGCCTGGAGGACGTCATCCGCTACGAGGGGCCGCACACGATCGCGGCGATATTCCTCGAGACCATCGTGGGCACAAACGGGATCCTCATTCCGCCCGACGGCTACATCCAGGGCGTCCGCCAGCTGTGCGACCGCTACGGCATCCTGATGGTCGCCGACGAGGTGATGGCGGGTTTCGGCCGGACCGGGAAATGGTTCGCCATCGACAACTGGGACGTGACCCCTGACCTGATGACGATGGCCAAGGGCCTGACCAGCTCATATCTGCCGCTGGGTGCCGTGGCGATGCGCCGCCCCCTCGCCGAGAAATTCGAGTCGATGATGTACTACGGCGGACTGACCTACAGCAGCCACCCGGTGAGCCTTGCCGCTGCGCTTGCCACGATCTCCGTGTACGAAGAGGACGGGCTGATCGAGAACGCCCGGCGGCTGGGACCGGTCATGCGGAGCCACCACGAGGACTTGTACGCCCGCCATCCCAGCGTGGGCGCCTACCGCAACCTCGGCCTGTTCGGGATCATCGACCTGGTGCGCCGTCGCGAGCCCTTCACGCCGATGACGAGCTTCAACGGCACCTCCGACGAGATGAAGGCCATCGGCAAGTTCCTGCGCGACAACGGGCTGTACACCATGATCGCCAACAACTCGATCCACACCAATCCGCCGCTGTGCATCACGGAAGCGCAGCTGGCCGAGGGTTTCGAGATCATCGACCGGGCGCTCGACATCGCCGACCAGGCCGTTCAGGCCTGACGCTTCGGTGACGGCGCTACCGTCGATCGCCCAACCGCGCGGAGCCTCTCTCGGGCTGGCCAGGGAGACGCGTTCGGCACGTCGAGTCGTTGGGTTCGTGGTCGTCCTGCTGGCCGTGCTGGTTGTGTGGGAGCTGGCGAAGTGGCTGGGCGGCGACCCGTGGCGTATCCACGGCACCGTTTTGGGGCTGCGGATCGACTACGAGCATCTGCCGCCGACCCACTGGCGGATCGCCGACGATCTTTCGCTACCGCACGTCTGGGATGTCGCGAGGGCGTTCGTCGACCCCGCCCAGCGCAACGGGCCGCCACTGGGTCTCGTGCTCGCGGGGCAGGCGCTGTTCACCTTCCGCGAGGCGGTCATCGGCTTTGTCTTCGGGGGCTTGCTCGGGCTCGGGTTGGCCGTCTGGTTCGTCCACTCGCGCCTCGCAGAGCGCGCGCTCGTGCCCTACGTCGTCGCCTCTCAGACGGTGCCCATCCTTGCCATCTCCCCGATCATCGTGAGCGCTACGAAGGCCGGCTGGCTTTCCGTGGCCATCGTCACCGCCTACCTGACGTTCTTTCCGGTCACGATCGGAGCACTGCGCGGGCTCCGCGCCGCGGATCAGCGGGCGTTCGAGCTGTTCCGGTCTTATGCCGCGTCAAATCGCCAGATCCTGTGGCTGCTGCGCCTGCCGTCTTCGCTGCCGTACCTCTTCGCGGCCCTCCGAATCGCCGCGGCAGCTTCGGTCATCGGCGCGATCATTGGCGAGATCCCGGCAGGCATTCCCGACGGCCTCGCGAGCGCGATCATCAACTACAACCAGTATTACGTGACGGCACCGGAGAGGCTGTGGGCAACGATCATCCTGTGCTCGGTTGTCGGCCTGGTGTTCGTCGGCCTGGTCAAGGTCGCCGAGGGCCGCCTGCTCCGTGGCCGTTATCGAACCCTCGACCTCGCGTGAGCACGCGACCATGACCGACGTGGGAGCGGCGCATCCGGGTGCCTCAACCCCCGCTCCCGACGTGGGGCGCGCGGTCGTTCACACGACCGGCGTGGAGAAGACGTTCGGCACGGGCCCGACCGCTGTCAAAGCGCTCGAGGGGATCGACCTGGAGATCGGCCAGGGCGAGTTCGTGTCCCTCATCGGTCCGTCGGGGTGTGGCAAGTCGACACTGCTGCGGCTGATCGGCGACTTGACGACCCCGTCCGCGGGGCAAATCCTCGTGAACGGCAAGCCCGCCAGCCGCGCACGGCTCGACCGGGATTACGGGATGGTGTTCCAGGCGCCGGTGCTCATGGACTGGCGAACGATCGCGCGGAACATCGAGCTGCCGCTCGAGATCATGGGCTTCCCCAGGGACGAGCGCGCACGTCGGTCGGGCGAGCTCCTGAAGCTGGTCGAGCTCGAAGGCTTCGGGGGGAAACATCCCTGGCAGCTGTCGGGCGGCATGCAGCAGCGGGTCGCGATTGCGCGCGCCCTCGCCTTCGACCCCAAGCTGCTGCTGATGGACGAGCCCTTCGGGGCCCTCGACGAGATGACGCGCGAGCGGATGAACCTCGAGCTGATGAAGATCTGGGGGCAGACTGCTACGACCGTGGTGTTCGTGACCCACTCGATCCCCGAAGCGGTCTTCCTGTCGACCCGCGTGGTGGTCATGTCGCCCCGCCCGGGCCGGATTGCGCGCATCGTCGAAATCGACCTGCCCCACCAGCGTACGGTCGAGACGCGAGAGTTGGAGCGTTACTTCGAACTGGTGACCCAGGTCCGCGAGGCCCTCCGGCGGCACGAACCCGACACGACGACGATGGACGAGCTGGAGGCGGCTCGCATCCGGGCCGAAGGGCTCGGCTGACGACCGGTCGCATGATCAACACGCGGCTCGCCAACTGGCTGCCGCCCGTCGTCCTGTTCGTGCTGGTCATCGTGATCTGGGATCTGGGACTGCTCGCTCTGGGCGTCCAATCCTTCCTCCTCCCGCGACCGACCGTCATCTGGGCAAAGCTGCTGGAGCTGTGGCCCACGACGCTCGCTCGGGGCGTTGCCTTCACCGCGAGCGAGGCGCTGGGCGGCTTGGCGGCGGGCATCGTCCTCGGCACCGCTGCCGGCCTGGCGACGGCGCGTTGGCGGACTGCCCAGGAGACCCTCGTGCCGATCGCCATCGGCGCCAGCACGGTCCCGATCATCGCGTTCGCACCGATCACCCTGAACTGGTTCGGCTATGAGAGCCCCTTGCCGCGGATGGTGATCGTGGCGGCCATGGTGTTCTTCCCCGTCATGGTCAATACCGTTCGAGGCCTGACCGAGGTCGAGCCCGCGGCGCTCGAGCTGATGGCGTCCTATGCCGGTTCGGAGCTGCAGACGCTGCGCAAGGTTCGAATCCCGAACGCGCTGCCGTACTGGTTTACCGCGCTGCGCATCGCTGCGACCCTGAGCGTCATTGGGGCGGTGGTCGGCGAGTTCTTCGGTGGTCCGCTGTATTCACTCGGCATCTTCATCACGAACCAGACCGGCATCTCCGACTACCCGAGTGCGTGGGCGGCGATCATCCTCGCCTGCGGCCTCGGCATCGGCTTCTACGTTGCCGCGGTGATCGCCGAGCGCGTGGCCGTGCCCTGGGGATCGGCGCGCGAAACGGCGCGATGAGGAAATCGGCGCCATGAGCGAAAACGGCGCGATGGGCGGGCCCCGATGACCTACCATCCGTGCGCTGAGGAGGCGCCCGTTGCCCGTTCGCAGGTCGACAGGGCGGCGCGGCGTGGAGGAGGAGTGGCAAGCATGAACACGGCCCGAAAAGCGGCGGCGTTGACGATCGCGCTCGCCCTGGCTGCAGCCGGCTGCAGTGCCCTGCCCGGCGGCGGCAATACCAAGGTCAAGTTCCAGCTCCAGTGGGTGGCCCAATCGCAGTTCGCGGGCTATTACGCGGCACTCGACCAGGGTTACTACAAGGACGAAGGCCTCGACGTTAGCTTCCTGCTGGGTGGGCCGCAGGTCGACAACATCAACGCGGTCGCGGCCGGGACTGCCGACATCGGGACAGGTTGGCTGCCCAAGATGCTCCAGTCGCGCGAAAACGGCACAGACTTGGTCTCGATCGCCCAGACGTTCCAGCGCTCCGGCACCCGGATGGCGTCGTTCAAGACCAAGAACATCACGACGATCAAGGACTTCGACGGAAAGAAGATCGGCAGCTGGCTGCTCGGGAACGAGCCCGAGCTATTCGCCGCTCTCGTGAAGGCCGGGTTCGACCCAACCAAGGAAACCGTCATCAAGCAGAACTTCGACATGTCCGGCCTGCTGAAAGGGGACCTCGACGTCGCCCAGGCGATGATCTACAACGAGTACGCACAGGTCCTCGAAGCCAAGAACCCGGCCACCGGCCAGCTGTATCAGCCCGCGGACTTCAACGTCCTGGACTTCAACGATCCGTCGGTTGGCACGGGGATGCTCCAGGACCAGATCTTCGCCCGTGATTCCTGGCTCAAGCGGGGCAACAACCAGGACGTCGCCACGAAGTTCCTGAAGGCGACATTCAAGGGTTGGGCCTACTGCCGCGACAACCCGCAAAAGTGTGTCGACATCGTCCTCAAGAACGGCTCTCAGTTGGGCGCCAGCCACCAGGCGTGGCAGATGAACGAGATCAACGCGCTGATCTGGCCGTCGCCGAACGGGATCGGCATGCTCGACCCAAAGCTCTGGGACCAGACCATCCAGATCGCTACGACCTACAAGGTCCTCAAGGCTGCTCCGACCCAAGGCGCCTATCGGACTGATCTGGCGAAGGCCGCGCTCGACGCCCTCGGAACGTCGATCGACACGAAGGGCGCCAGCTTCCAGAAGCAGACCGTCACTCTCAAGGAGGGCGGCAGCTAAGTCGAAACCGCATCTGGACATGAGTCGAGGCCGGCCCCGACACGGGTCGGCCTCTTCGATTCCGGACTCGGCCTTGCGCGCTCCCCAGACTTCCCCGGGCGATGCGCATCCGCGCATGAAGGCTCCCGCATATGCGGCAATGCGCATCCGCGCATGAAGGCTTCCACATATGCGGCGATGCGCATCCGCATGAAGGCTTCCACATATGCGGCGATGCGCATCCGCGCATGAACGGCGGTCCACGTATGCGGCGATGCGCATCACGCCTGGATGCCTGAACACCTGGACCAAAACGCTGGCCCGCAGTGCACGGTAATGCAGGCGCGCTGAGGGTCAGCCGGTCTTGCCGGTCCCGAACTGGCGGTCGCCGGCATCGCCCAGGCCCGGCATGATGTAGCCGCGCTCGTTAAGCTGGCGATCCAGGGCGGCGCAGTGGATCGGCACGTCCGGATGGGCCCGAGTCACGGCGTCGACCCCCTCGGGCGCGGCGATCAGGTTCACGAGCTTGATTCGAACGGCGCCCCAGCGCTTGAGTACCTCGATCGCCGCGGTCGCCGAACCACCGGTCGCCAGCATCGGGTCGAGGATCAAGCAAACGTCGACCGTCGCCGAGTCGGGCAGCCTGTTGTAGTACTCCACGGGCCGCAGGGTGCGCTCGTCCCGGAACAGGCCGAGGTGCCAGACCTGGGCGGTCGGCATCAGCTCGAGCATTGCGTCGACCATGCCCAGCCCCGCCCGCAGGATCGGTACGAGCCCGATGCGGTCGGCCAGCTCGGCTGCCTGCGTCTCCTCGATCGGCGTGCGCACCGTCAAGGGCCGGATCCGAGCGTCCGCCAATGCCTCGTAGCCCAGGAGCCAGGACAGCTCGCGAACCACCTCGCGGAACTTCTTTGGCTCGGTATGGATGTCACGGAGCACGGCCAGCTTGTGGAGGACCGCAGGGTGCTGGGAAATGTGCAGGGTCGGCCATGCTGAGGTGGCGGACGGCGGAACGGCCATCGACTTCGACACGGACAATCTCCTGATCGGGTGGGCTCGAGCGATCGTCCGGAACGGCCCGCATGCTAGCACCGCGGTGCGCCGAATCACCGATTGACGCCGTCTCGCCGCCCGCGTAGCGTCCGGGTGCGCGGCCGGGGCGCGTCCGGGCGGTGGCCCAAGTGCCCTGTGCCGTCGCCTGGACCGCTTCGGCCCGTGTCGACGCGCTCCCTTGCGCGGTATCCTCGGACACGCGCGCGTGGCCGATTCCGCACGCGCCGAACAGGAGGTTTCGCCCTGTCCAGCGCCCCGCCCGTGAGGTCGCGGCCGAAGCGACCCAGCCGGCCTCGTCAGTCCGCGCGACCGGCTGCCCGTCCGTCGGTTCCGCCGGTCCTGGTCCGCCAGATCCGGAACGGCATCGTCGAGAGTGAGCATCGCGGCCACATCGTCGAGGTCGACGCCGGCGGCTCGATCGTGCGCGTCGTGGGCGATCCCGAACGAGTCGTCTCGTTGCGTTCGGCTGCCAAGCCGTTCGGGCTGATCGCCCTGATCGAAGCGGGTGGCATCGAGGCGTTCGACCTGACCGCCGCCGAGCTGGCGCTGATGACGGGCTCTCACTCGGGCGAGGACATGCACGTGCGGACCCTCCAGGGTGTCTTTCGCCGGTCGGGGGTCAGCCAATCCCAGCTCGCCTGCGGATCGGCGGGGGCGCCGCTCGATGCCCTCACCGCTGCTCGCCTGGCGCGCGACGGCGAAAAACCGGGACCGCTCCGCCACATGTGCTCTGGCGCCCATGCTGCATCGCTCTTGCTGAGCCGGATGAGGGACTGGCCGGCCGAGAATTACTGGATGCCCGAGCACCCGTCGCAGGCGGCCTATCGCAGCGTCGTCGCTCGGGCGTTCGGGACGAAGCCGGACCGGCTCGTGAGGGCGATCGATGGCTGCGGCATCGAGACCTTCGCGTTTCCCCTGCGCGAGATCGCACGGGCCTTTGCCTTCCTGGCCGATCCTTCCGCGCTGGCCGGCTCCGATCCGCGCTCCGGGTTGGCTCCGTCGCTGCACATCGTTCGCGACGCGATGCTGGCGCACCCGGAGATGGTCGGCGGTTCGCGCGAGCGGCTGGACACATCGCTGATGAAGGCCCTCCCGGAGCGCCTCGTCAGCAAAGGCGGCAGCGAGGCCTTGCGAGGGGTAGCCATCCTGCCCGGCGGGCGCGCGAATGGCGGCTCCGCCGGCCCATCGGGCATGGCCATCAAGATCGACGACGGCGACGGGCACAACCGCGCTGGCTGGGCGGCGGGCGTCGAGGCTCTGCAGCAGGCCGGGGTGCTGGAAGGGCAGGCCTTGCGTGCGCTGGGCCGCTATCACCAGCCGACGTCGCTCGATCCGCACGGCCGGCTTGCAGGCGAGACGATCGCCAAATTCGAGCTCGCGCCGGTCGGCGAACTGTTCGGATGAGCCGTTCCGCGTGACCGCCCCGGTCGACCCATATCGGACGCTCGGGCTTCCCCGCGACGCGCCGCTGCTCGACGTCAAGCGTGCCTACCGCCGCCTGGCGAAGCTCCACCACCCGGATTCGGCCGGGCCGGCCGCGCTCCCGCGGTTCCTCGCGATCCACGCCGCATACGAGGCCATCACCGGACTTTCCGCGACCGGTCACGCACCGCAGCGACCGGCGACCGCTCGACCGACGCCTCCGGCCTGGGCCGCCGATGCGGAACGAGCTCGCGCGGCTCGGTCTCGCGCGCGGTCGGCGCGCTCGACCGGGCCCGATCGACGAGGCACAACCTCCGACGGATCCAGTTCCGACCGAACAGGCTCCGACCGATCAGGCTCCGACCGATCGAGGTCCGATCGGCCTGGCCCCGAGCGCCGCGCCGGGGGCTCGCGCGGCCGAGGCGATCGCGCAGGCGGCCGGGCCACGCTCGGCTCAACCTCCTACGACGGAGCCGATGAGGAGCCCTTCGAGCCGGATTGGGCCGGCGGATCGTGGTATGGCGCGGGCTCCGGAACGTACTGGCGCGTGAATCCCAAGGAGTATGCGGACCCGCGCAAGCACGGCCCGGAGTACCAAGCTCGGGGGCGAGCACGAGCCCCTGAATGGGGCGCCGCCGCGGGCGCGGCACCGCGGTCAGGCAGGGCACCGGGTTCGGGCGGGGCCACGGCGGCCGATTCGTGGGCCGCGTCGGACGGCTCATCGGCGCCGGCGACCGATCGCGAGGCTGGGAGCCGCTCATGGACGGAGGCCTCGAAACCGGCCTGGAGCACACGCTCGACGTCGGCCGGTTCGTGGACGAATTGGCCGGGTGACAGGCCGGGCGAAGGCGCTGCCGAGTCCGGGCATCGCGGCCCGCGCACAGGATCCGCGGCTGGGCAGGCCACCTTCGATGCGGTCGCGAGTGCCGCAGCGGTTCCCGCCTGGCTCGACAACCCCACTGCGCGCCGGGTTGCCACCCTTCTCCTCGCGTGGCCACCGATCGGTTTCCTGCTCGCGTCCATCGCCGGCGAAATGACCGGTTGCGGCCGCTATTCGGCCGCTTGCGCCGATGGCCTCAACCTGTTGCCGTGGCTCGTCCAACCGCTCGTGGTCGGGGCGCTCCTCGTTTTCCCTGCGATCGCAGACCGGGCAGCCATCGGATCGGTCGGTGCACTCGTCGCGGGGATTCCCGTGGCCATCATTCTGAGTGTCACGGGCGGCGGTCGCGGGCCAGCCGCCACGACAGCAGCAGCGTTGGTCATCGCCCTGATCGTGGGCTACGCGATCGGACTGGCGGGAGCCGTATCGGGCAGGTTCCGGCTGCCGGGAAGCTCGGCGACCGCCGCGCCGGCGCTGAAGGCGATGCCCGCAGCGGCCGATCACGAGGCGGCACATCCGCGCGACGACAGCGGATGAGCGACAGCGGATGAGCGACAGCGGATGAGCGGCGTCGGGCCCGCCGGCCGTACCGGCGGCAGGGAGACTCGACACGACCGGCGGCACGACCGCAATGACCTCTCGAGCGCTGCCCAGGAGTATCTGCTCGCGCTTCGCGTCATCGCCGTGGACGGGCGCCACGTCACCGCGGCCCAGGTCGGTCGCCATCTCGGGGTCACCCCGCAGGCTGCTTCGGAGATGTTCCGCCGCCTGGTAGCCGACGGTCTGGTATCGCAGGCCGACGGCCGCGAGCTGATCCTCACGGACGCCGGTCGTGCAGCTGCCGACGCCATCTTCCGGCGCCACGCGCTTCTGGAATGGCTGCTCACGGCGGTGGTCGGCCTGGGCTGGGCCGAGTCCGACGAGGAGGCCGCGCGCCTGCAGGGCGCGATCTCGCCGCGGGTCGAAGCGCGCCTCGACGAGATGCTCGGGCACCCCGAAACATGCCCGCACGGCAACCCGATCGATGCGGCCACCGCCCGACGCCGCCCCGCTGGCGTCCTGCTCTCCGAAATGGAGGCAGGCAATCGGGCGACGATCTACCGCATCACCGAGGAGGCCGAGGAAGATCCCGGCCTGCTGTCGTACCTCGAGGCCCGAGCTCTTACACCCGGCGCGCCGGTCACGATCCTGGCCCGCTCGAAATCGCTCGACTCGCTCACTCTCGACGGCCCTCGCGGCCGGGCCACGCTGGGCCTTCGGCCCGCGTCGCTGATCCACGTGCTGCCGGGGGAGGCGGACCCGAGCCTCTTCCACCGCGTTCCCGCAGCCCGACCCTGATCCTCCGGACCAGTCCCGCCGGAAAGTGACACCGCGGACCCTACAATCGGCTCCATGTCCGACGTTCGCGTCCGAATCGCGCCAAGTCCCACCGGTCCTCTTCACATCGGGACTGCCCGCACGGCCCTGTTCAACTACCTGTTCGCTCGCAACCAGGGCGGCGTCTTCATCCTTCGGCTGGAGGACACCGACGCCGTCCGCTCGTCGATCGCCTTCGAGAAGGACATCGTCGACGGCCTGCACTGGCTGGGCCTGACCTGGGACGAGGGCCCCGACGTTGCCGGCGGGCCCGATCACGGGCCCTACGGTCCGTATCGGCAGATGAAGCGTCTGCCGCTGTACGAAGAGGCGGCGGCCCGCCTTCGCGCTGCCGACCAGGCGTATCCCTGCTACTGCACCCCCGAAGAGCTCGACGCGGTGCGCCGTCGCCAGGAGGCTGCTCATGAGCCGCCGCGCTACAACCGCCGTTGCGCCTTGCTGACGCCCGCCCAACGGGCCGCCTTCGAGGCAGAGGGCAGGCGCCCTGCCCTGCGCTTCCGCGTGGCGGAGGGCCTGATCTCGTTCGACGACATGATCCGCGGGCGGGTCGAAATCGACACGGCCAACATCGGTGGCGATTTCATCATCGTCCGCGCGGACGGGACCCCGCTGTACCACTTCACGGTCGTGGTTGACGACGCGGCGATGAAGATCAGCCACGTCATCCGGGGTGAGGATCACCTGTCCAACACGCCCAAGCACATCCTGCTCTTCCGTGCCCTCGGTGAGCCCGAGCCCCATTTCGGGCACCTGCCGCTCATCCTCAACCCGGATCGAACCAAGATGAGCAAGCGCAAGAGCCAGACGGCGATCGCCGACTACATCGAGCAGGGCTTCGTCCGGGAAGCGCTCGTCAACTACCTGGCTCTGCTGGGATGGTCGACGGGCACCGAGGAGGAGGTCCTGTCGCTGCCCGAGCTCGTCGAGCGGTTCGACATTCGCCACGTGCAGAAGGCGGGGGCGGTGTTCGACCGGGAGCGGCTCGAATGGCTGAACGGGCAGTGGATCCGACGGCTGCCGCCGGAGGAGCTGATCGACCGCCTGCGAACGTTCCTGGAGGCCGAGCTCGAAGCCGGCGGGATCGACCGCATGCCCTCCGACGGCGAGCTGAAGGCCCTCCTGCCGGTCATCCAGGAGCGCCTCCCGACGCTGGGAGCCATCGGCGACCTCATCGGCTTTTTGTTCGTCGACCGCCTCGAGATCGATCCCTCGCTCTTTCCGACGAAGCGCTGGGACCTGGCGACGACGCGAGAGGCCCTGGTCGCGGCGCGAGAGGTGATCGCAGCGGTGGGCGAGGTGAGCTTCGAGGCCGACGAGCTGGAGCCCCCGCTGCGGCGACTAGCCGACGAGCGCGGCTGGAAAGCCGGCGACTTGTTCATGGCTATCCGCGTCGCGGTGACCGGTCGTACCGCGACCCCGCCGTTGTTCGACACCCTGGTCGCGCTCGGCTACGAGCGAACCCTCGAGCGGCTGGACCGGGCCCTCGAAGCCTCGAATCAGGAGGCTCCGAGATGACCCGCGACGACATCCAGGCCTGGCTCGACCGCTACCTGGACGCATGGCGAACATACGACCCGCAGAAGATCGCGGACCTGTTCAGTGAAGACGCCGAATACCGTTACCACCCCTGGGATGAGCCCGAGCGCGGACGGGAAACGATCGTGCGGGGCTGGCTCGAGCCAGCCGGGAACGCCAGCGACCGGGATGCCCCCGGCTCCTACGATGCTCACTACGAGCCGTACGCGGTCGAGGGCGACCGCGCCGTCGCGGTCGGGTGGAGTCGCTACACACGCCCTGACGGCTCGTTCCGCGCCCTGTACCACAACGTCTTCCTGCTGCGTTTCGACCTGGAAGGCCGCTGCCGGTCGTTCACCGAATTCTTCGTCGAGCAGCCGAAGCGGAAGGACGAGCCGAGCTAAGGCACGTTCTTCACTCTCGCGAGCGCCAGGCGCCAACGCCGAGAACGGCGCTCAGGCTCCCAGGATCGGCCGCAGGACGAGGAACGCCAGGGCCGCCATCGCGGCCGCGGCGGGGATCGTCAGCACCCAGGCAACCAGGATCCCGCGGGCCACGCCCCAGTGGATGGCCCCCAGGCCCTCGCTGGCCCCAACCCCGATGATCGCGCTCGAGATCACGTGCGTCGTGGACACGGGCATGCCGAAGTGCGAGGCCCCCAGGATGATGGTAGCGGCGGTCGTCTCGGCCGCGAAGCCGTGCACCGGGTCGAGCTTGACGACGCGCTGGCCCATCGTCCGGATGATCCGCCAGCCGCCGGCCGCGGTACCCAACGAGATCGCCGAGGCGGCGACCAGGATCACCAGCGTCGGGATCTCGAACTTTGGAATGACGCCGGCCGAGAACAGGGCGAGGGCCATGACGCCCATCGTCTTCTGGGCGTCATTCGAGCCGTGGCTGAACGCCATGAACGCGGCCGAGACGACCTGGAGCCGTCGGAAGCGCTCGTTGATACGGGCGGGATGGGCACGCCGGAAGAGGTTCAGCAGGACGACCATGAAGCCGAACCCGATCACCACCCCGAGCACGGGCGACGTGACCAGGGGAAAAAGCACTTTGCCGACGATGCCGTCGACCTTGAGCACGCCGGTCCCAGCAGCCACGATCGATGCCCCGATCAGGCCGCCGATCAGCGAGTGGCTGCTCGAGCTCGGGATCCCCAGCCGCCACGTGAGCAGGTTCCACACGATGGCACCTATGATCGCCGCCGCAACGTAGGTCAGGTGGGGGTCGACCGCGTTGATGGTCTTCTCATCTATGAGGCCCTTGCCGATCGTCGTCGCCACCGCCGTCCCGGTGAGCGCACCTACGAAGTTGGCCGTTGCTGACAGCGCGATCGCCTGCTCCGGCCGGAGGGCCCTCGTTGACACCGAAGTCGCGATCGCATTGGCCGTGTCGTGGAAGCCATTGATGTAGTCGAACAGGATGGCCAGCCCGAGGATGACGATCAGGATGAACGTGAAACCCTCAGGCACGGGTCACCACCCGCGGCCGCGGCGCGGCGCCGATTCGTGGGGGGCTGGGCATCGCCCGAAGGCTAGCAGGTCGACGTGTGGCAGGAGCTGTTGCCACGCCCTGACGTTCCGCGCGAAGCCTCGCCCTACCATGTCTTCGTGCGCCCGCCGGACATCCCCACCGATGACCTGTACGCCCGTCTCGAACTGCCATTCAGCGCCGATCCAGAAGCTGTCGAGATCGCCTGGCGGGCGCTCCTCAAGCGTCACCACCCGGACGTTGCTGGGGCGGCCTCGCTGCAGCTCGCCAAGCAGATCAATGTCGCGCACGACTGGCTGAGCGATCCGATTCTTCGGGCCCGGTACGACCGAGCCCGGCCCGTGAAATCGGCGGGCACGGCGTCCTCACGCAGGACCGCGTGGGCTCCCTCGCCGCAGCGCGCCGCCCGGCGCCCCACGGTTCGGCGCGTCCGCGACGCCGATGACCTGCCGCCCGATCTGGGGCTCGACTCGCCCCCCGTAACGGCATTCCTGGAGCGGATCGGCAGGCTCACGAACGACGAGCTCGATCGGCTGGGCGGAGCCGACCCGCCACCGATCGCCTTCGTGGCCAACATTCGCCGGTTCCTCGCGGCTGAGCGGCTGGCAAACCTGGCCGCGCTCGAGGATGCCGTCGAGCAGCGGCTTCACGGCCGGGCCCGACGCGAGGCTCCCGTACGACAGGCAATCCTGAGCTACGGGCAGCTGCTCATGCTGGAGCGATTCCTCGCGGAGGAGCTGTCCGAGCCCTTCCGCGAGCGCGTTCATGAGCGCATGGCCCGCGGCTGGCAATCCGCTGTCGGCATGGACCGATATGGACCGTACACGAGCGTCGTACGCCGTTTCCTCGAGCAGGCCGCCCGGATCTCGCCCGCGGAGGGCGCGCGGCTCGTCGAGGCCTCGCGGACGATGGACCTGGCTCACCGTCCCTGGCCGCCCGGGGTCGACCCGGATGAGGACGACGTCCAGCGAGTGTCCGCCGAGCTGGCGGCCCGCGATGCTGGCGCTGTCGCGAAGGCCGGCTTCTCGCGAGCAATCGCCGGCGACCTGGCGGAGGTCCTCGCCTTCTCGGCGCACGTTCTTGCTCTCGGCAGCGCCTTCAGCCCGACGGCGCGCCGCCGTCTGCTGAGGCCGTGGCTATCCGTGGTCGAGAATCCCGGTTAGCGCACCTCGCGGGGGCCTCCGACGCGGGCCTCCGACGCGGGTCCTAGGTGGCGGCGCGATTGGGCTGCGCCTATCGAATGCTCTTGCCAGATAGCTGCGTAGCGATCGCGGTGTGGTCGCAGATGCCGCTGTTCGACTTGGCCGGGGTACAGCCACTCGACGGCGCGTTGTTCGTGTCGTTGCGGTACTGATCGTCCGAATAGACGATGGAGGCCAGGCCCGTCAGCGGGTTGGCGGCCACGCCGAAGTCGTCGTACAGGTCGCGATTGCCCGTGCACGCGATGCCAGACAGGCAGACCCCGCCGAAGTGGACGATCGGTGTCGCGGCCTGCTGCGTGAACGAGCTGCGATTGCTGACCGCGGTGAGGTTCTGGGCGAAGTAGACGTACCACGATGCGCTGGACGGGTAGTTGTCGGGCGGGTTGGTCCCGTCGTAATAGCTCGTGCCGTACCACACGATGTCGATCTTGCCCGCGCCGCCGGCCACGCTCCAGGGCATGATCGCCGTCGTCGAGGGGTTCTTGTTGACCTGCCGCGGAGTCGACCACGTCATGCCGCGGTCGGAGGACCAGGAATAGAAGATGTTGTGGTTGTCGCTGAAGACCGAGTAGACGTTGCCGGCGGCATCGATGCTGACGTTCGTGAACTGGTGGCCGTATGCCACGTTCTGGTCGGGGTTCGCGTAGACCTGGCGGTCGTTGAACGTCCTGCCGCCGTCTGTCGAGACGGCCATGTAGACGACGTTGAGGCAGGTGAAGCCTCCGCAGGCCACCGTCCCTGCGGCATCCCTGGGCCCGCTGAAGGTCTGGTAAACGATGTGACTTGCGGGATCGATGGCCAGGTTGCCCGTGCTGTTGGCGTCGACGAGCCAGGCGTGGTTGGCGTCGAACGCGTCGGCCAGCTGGGTGAACGAGGTGCCCGCGTTGTAGCTGCAGTTGACCCACAGGTTGAACGCCAGGTCGTGGTACGACACGCAGACCTTGCTCACGCCGTCGGCCGCGACCCATTCCCGGTCGTCACCCGGCACGGTCGCTCCGATCGGATTCAGCGTCCAGGAGGCGCCGTCGTCGGTGCTCGTGGAGACGTCGACATTCGCCAGCGTCAGGCTGGACACGTAGACGTTGTAATTGCCGCTCGCATTACGGATGGGCGCGATCGCCAGGTCCGTGTCGCCGCCGCCGGGCGCAAACCCGGTGTCCTGGGTCGCCGAGTTGTTGTTTGGCGAGGGCACGGTGGCGTAGTGGAGCCCGCCGTCGGTCGACTTCCAGGCCAGCGTTCCGCCGCCCAGTCCGTTTTCGGATGAGGCATAGAACGTACCGTCCGCCGCAGCGCGGATCGCCGGCTCGGCGGCGTAATTCGTGCAATCGGAAGCCTGGCCGGGGCAGCTGGTCCCCACCGGCGCCGGCGGTGTGCCCGCGAGACTGTAGACGCTGAAGCCGGTCCTGGGATTCGCCCCGGCCGCGTCGATAGCCGGCAGGAGTACGAGTGCGAGAACGGCCAGGATTGCTCCCAGGGACTGGGCAGCGCACGGACGAGCGACGATGATCCGCATGGGTCTCCTCCGAACGACCTCCCCACGGTGGTATGTCGGTGGCGAAGTTTCGGAGGCAACAGAGAGAGCCGCCGGGGCGGCTTTCAATGTGGTGACAAGTAGCTTGGCCTGGGAGGCTTCCTCCAGTCGCGGCGGCGACCTGCTGCCGACGCCGGTGGCGCCCGGGACTCGGGCGCGTCGGTCAGGCGTGCTTGACGACGATGCGCTCGATCGTGTTGGCGACGTCCTCGCACTTGTCGACGGCGGACTCGAGGAGCGCGTACACCTCTTTCCACTTGATTACCTGGAGCGGGTCCGCACCGTTCTCGAACAGACTCGCAATCGCGCCGCGGACGACCTGGTCGCCCTCGTTCTCGAGTCGATGGATCTCGATCCAGTACCTGTCCAGGCCCTGGAAACCGCGCAGGTGGGTCAAGGCCTCGTGGATCAACTGGCACTGGTTCACCACGATGCTGGCCTGCTGGATCGCCGTGGGAGTCGGCGCCTCGATCCGGTACAGCACGAACGTGTCGGCGATCTCCTCGATCAGGTCGAGGACATCGTCGAGGCCGCTGATCAGCGCGTGGATGTCCTCGCGATCGAAGGGCGTAATGAAGGTGTGCTCGAGCCGATGGCCAATGTCGTGGCTGATCTCGTCGCCCCGATGTTCGGCATCTCGAAGCTCGCCGGCACGGCGCTCGATCGCGTCGTAGTTCTTGAGCATCGCTTCGAGCAGCCGCGCGGCGCCGAGGACGTTGGCGGCATCCTCGACGAACAGATCGAAGAATCGCTCTTCGCGGGGAATGAGTCGCATGACCGACTTGCTCCTCTGGCTGGACGCGCCAAGAGTACAAGCAGCCGCATCGGCGGCGGGCGGCGTTTTGCGCCCCATCATTCCAGCGACGAGGTCCGCTGCGGCAGGACCCGGCGCGGCAGGATCCGCACGGAGGCCTACTCGTGGTCCATGACGGAACGCTTCGCCTCGCGCACCAGGGTGACTGGCGCGAGGCGGCCCCGAACTCGTTGCGCGCGTTCGCGGCAGCCGCACGTGTTCCGGGCTGCGACGGCGTGGAGCTCGACGTCCGTCGGTCGCGTGATGGCCAGCCCGTCGTGATTCACGATGAATCGCTGGATCGGGTCCAGGGCCTCCATGCCCGGGTCGACGAGCTGACCGCTGACACGCTCGAGATGTACGGCGTGCCGCGGCTGGCTTCCGTCCTGGCTGCTCTGCCGCGTGGGGCGTTCCTGGACGTCGAGCTCAAGGAGGATCTCGGTCGGATCGCGGTCGAAGTCCTGGCCGCCGGACGGGGACGAGCCCTGGCCTCCACGGTCATCTCGTCATTCGATCCGTGGACATTGCGGCGCATCCGGGGGCTCGCGCCGCAATGGGTCTGCTGGCTCAACGCTCACGACCTGTCGTCGGACGTGCTAGACAGGGCCGTCGAACTGGGCTGCCGCGGGATCGCCGCCGAATGGCACGCGATCGATCGGCGGTCGCTGGCGCAGGCGAAGGAGGCGGGTCTCCAGGTTGCCGCGTGGACGGTGACCCGGCGCTCGACCTTCCAGCGGCTGGCTCGGCTGGGCGTCAGCGCCGTGTGCGTCGAGGGCAAGGCCCTGGAAGGCTGACGTGCAACCCATCTCAGAGCTTGGCCGGGCGGCGGCGCCACCGCCCGGATTATCAGCTCAACACTCGCAGGGGCAATCCGGTCCGCAGTCCGGACATTCCGGACCGCACTCGGCGTCGATCGATCGCGACAGCATGCATTCCACCTCCTTTCATGCTTCTTGCCGTGAAGGCCCGGCCGGTCGCCGGGCGCGAATGACGGCCGCGAACAGGCCATCCGCAACCTGGTGCGTCGGCCGCACGGTGATATCGGACAACCCCACATCGCGGAGACCCGCTTCGTATTCTCCAAAGCTCAGGGCACCCGCGATGCAGCCGGCGTAGGAGCCGCGCTCCGCTCGCTGCCCCGGGCCGAGGTCGTCTCGGGCGACCACATCGCTGACGCCGATGCGTCCGCCCGGCCGGAGGACCCTGGCGATCTCGGCGAACACGGCGGGCTTGTCGGCCGCCAGGTTGATGACGCAGTTGCTGATGACGACGTCGACCGAAGCGTCCGGCAAGGGCAGCGCCTCGATCGTCCCCTTCAGGAAGTCGACATTGGCTGCTTTTGCGTCGCGAGCATTGCGTCGCGACAGCTCGATCATCTCGTCGGTCATGTCGACGCCGATCGCGCGACCCGTCGTACCGACGCGTGCCGCGGAGAGCAGGACGTCGATGCCGCCGCCGGACCCAAGATCGAGCACCGTCTCGCCCGGGTTGAGCTCGGCCACGGCTGTCGGATTGCCGCACCCAAGGCTAGCCAGGACCGCCCCGTCCGGCAGCGAGCCGCGTTCGGCGAGGTCGTACAGATCCGGCCCGAAGGCCGTCGTCTCGCCACCAGCCCAACCGCAGCCTGAGGCCGGGCCACAGCAGGAGCCCTCGGCGGGCGATCCGCCGGCCTGGCCCAGGACGGATAGGGCCGCCCCTCGGTAATGCGCACGAACATCGGTGTGGATTTGCTCGTTCCGATCGAGATCGGCGGGCCGAGGAAGTGTGTCCATGGCTAGCCTCAGGACGTGGCCATCAAAGTCCCCTGGATCCTGACCGATACATCGATGCTTGTCAATATTGATGGTCGCCGATATGCTGCGGCCTGATGAAGCCAATCGAACCCGATATCAAGCTGCTCCAGGCCCTGGCCGATCCGACCCGCCTGGCGATTGTCCGTGAGCTCGGCGGAGCTGCCGAGGTGTGCGCCTGCGACTTCACGGGCTGCTGCGACGTTCGCCAACCGACCGTCTCACATCATCTCAAGGTGCTCCGCGAAGCGGGCGTGATCACCAGCGAACGCCGTGGCACCTGGATCTACTACCGGCTCGACCCGTCCGCGGCAACGCGCCTCGGCGCGATCGCGCGGGAACTCATTCCTGGCGGATTGATCCCGGCAACCGCCCTGCGGAGACCCGGGGCGAACGCGCCGGCTTCCACGCCCGAGAGGGGCAGCGCGCCGAACTGACCCAGCGCGAAAGTCTCCGCACTGACTCCGCAGCGCCCACACATTCACTCCACACCTGCGGCCCACGATGGCTTCATCAGCGATCCAACGAAAGGAGATCGAAATGGACGGACGGACCGCGTGGAGGGTCCTCATCGCAGTGGTGCTCGTTGCCGGAGCGGCAATCCTGGGCGTGACTGCCTATCAGGCTGGACTGGCTCAGGGCATCGCCCAGACGGGGACCGCCGTGGCACCGGGCGCAGTCGCCTACTACGGCTGGCACCCGTTCGGCTTCGGCTTCGGGTTCTTCGGCTTCCTGGGCACGCTGCTTTTCTTCTTCCTCATCTTCGCCCTGATTCGGGCGCTCGTCTTCCGTGGCGGTGGCTACCGCTCGGGCGGGCCGGGTCGCGGCGGATGGGGTGGCGGTTGGCACGGCGGAGCGTGGGAATCGCGAGGTCGCGAGGCATTCGACGAATGGCATCGCCGAGCCCATGAGGAAGGCGTCGAACATCCGGGCTCAAACCCCACCGGCCAAGCCTGAGGTCCGCAAGCCTGAGGTCCGAGGGAGGCGGAACTCGATCCGCCTCCCTCGCCGCGTTTCTGTTCGCACGGCCGAGCCTCGAGGGCCGGCCGTAGGATGACCGCCCATGAAGACCGTGCTCGTCGTCGACGACGAACCCAAGATCGTGCAACTCGCCCGCGACTACCTCGAGCATGCGGGCTTCGCTGTCGTCACGGCCGGCGATGGCCGCTCGGCGCTGGCGGCAATTCGCACCCGGCGGCCTGATCTCGTCGTCCTGGACCTTGCGCTGCCAGAGCTCGACGGCCTCGACGTCACCCGTGCCATCCGCAGCGATTCCAACCTGCCAATCGTGATGCTTACAGCGCGCGACGACGAGCTCGACAAGCTTCTCGGCCTGGAACTCGGGGCCGACGACTACATCACCAAGCCGTTCAGCCCGCGCGAGCTGGTCGCGCGCGTCAGGGCGGTGCTTCGGCGGAGCGATCGGGCTCGAGAGCCGAGCGACGTGATCCGTGCATCGGGGGTAACACTGGACGTCGCACGCATGCGCGTCGAGGTCGACGGTCGCCCGATCGAGCTGACGCCCACCGAGTTCCAGATCCTGGCCACGCTCGCCCGCGAGCCGGGCCGCATCTTCACCCGCTCGCAGCTGCTCGATGCGGTTCACGGCGTGGCGTTCGAGTCATACGAGCGAGCCATCGACACGCACGTCAAGAACATTCGCCGGAAGCTCGAGCCCGACCCCCGCGAGCCGCGCCATGTGCTGACCGTCTACGGCGTCGGTTACCGGTTCTCCGACGAGGACGGGTGAGGGCCGCGAACCGCCGGCCGGATCGCAAGCCGCCCTGGTGGCCGGCGGACGAGCCGTGGCCGCCGACGGGACCCCCGTACTGGGTTCGTGGCGGTCGGGGCCCGTGGGGTTACGGCAGGCAGCGATGGTGGGGCAGAGGACCGCACCGCTACATGTGGGCGTTCGGCTGCCTGCTCGCGGCCTTCATGGTGGTCGCACTATCGGCGGCGATCGTCTCCCTGTGGTTGTTCGCGTTCGGCAGCCTCATGCCTGGCGGGGGGACGGAACCGAGCGGCTTTGGCTTGGGGCGGGCGACAGGCCTGATCGTCCTGGTCGTCGGAGTGCTCGTTCTCGTGCGCATTGGCAGGCGCGTCCGGCGTTTCACCGAGCCGCTCGACGAGCTGGTCGATGCCGTCGGACGGGTCGAAGCGGGTGACTACACCGTGCGAGTTCAGGAGAGGGGCGGGCCGGGTGAGATGCGCGGCCTGGCGCACGGCTTCAACACCATGACCACGCGTCTGGAGGCCGACGAGCGCCAGCGCCGCAGCCTCCTGGCCGACGTCAGCCACGAGCTACGGACGCCGCTGACTGTCGTGCAGGGCAATCTCGAGGCGCTCGTCGACGGGGTTTATCCAGCCGACGAGGCACACCTGTCCGGGATCCTCGACGAGACACGGGTGCTGTCGCGGCTCGTCGACGACCTGCGCACGTTGGCCCTGGCCGAAAGCGGAACACTGGCGCTGCACCGCGAGCCCACCGACCTGGATGTGCTCGTCGCCGAGACTGTCAACTCCTTCCGAGCCGCCGCCGACGAAGGCGGCGTTGCGATCCGGGCGTCGGTCGGCGAGGACGTGCCCCTGCTGGAAGTCGATCCCGTGCGGATTCGCGAGGTGATCGGCAACCTCATCGCGAATGCCCAGCGGTATACCCCCCGTGGCGGGACGATCGAGATCGCGGCTGCCCTTGCGCCCGATCCGTCGGCCGTCCGGATAGCCGTCACGGACAGCGGGCCCGGCATCCCCTCGGACGTCCTGCCGCATGTCTTCGAGCGCTTCGTCAAATCGCCCGAGTCCCGAGGCTCTGGCCTGGGCCTGGCAATCGCGCGCAACCTGGTGGTCTCGCATGGCGGCCAGATCGGAGTCGACAGCGCTCCCGGGCGCGGCACGAAGGTCTGGTTCACGCTGCCCGTCGGGGATCAGCCGGAACGCTGAAAACTGGCTTCCGCCGTCAGGCCTTGCTCTCCAGGTGTTCTCGCAGCTTCTCAAGGGCCGACGGCAGCTCTCGCTCGACGACCCCCCGAATCATGCTCTCGGCGAAGCGGAGCATGCCCTTGGGCTGGAGCGAGGCGGCAATTCGGACGGCGGTTTGCTCGCCGCGGGCCTCGAGGTCGATCGAGCCCTCGAGATCCACGGGCCCCGACAGGCTCCGAACTGCCAGCCTCGAGGGACGCTGAAGCTCGGTGACCTCGCCTTCTGCCTCCAATGGGCCGGCCGGGCCGGCCATTACGAGCCTGAAGCGCGACCCAACGGCCAGCGGACCGGGCGTGGTCTGTTCGGCGACCTGGACGCCGGGCTGCCACTCGGTGAGGTGCCGCAAGTCGATGAGGTAGTCGAAAACGGCCTCCGCTGGGCGCCCGACATCGAGTTCGCGATCGATTCGGATCACGGCCGCGGATCGCCCTCGGCCCGGTAGCGCCGCTCCCCGGTCTGGAGATCGGCGTACACCCGCATTCGAATACCGGAGGTCGGGTCGACGAAGACCTCATCGGTCCGCTGGAAGCGCGACTCCAGGGGTCCTTCCTCGCCGCCACCTGGACCGGTCGGAGCTCCCGCCCGCTCTGCGGCTTCGCTGCGGTAGCGGTTCCGCTCGAGCACGACGGCGATGATCCCGACTCCGCCGACAACCAGCGCCCAGATGCCGGCCGGCGCATCGGCGCCGCCCGTGGCGATCACGAGGAAACCGGCCGCGAAGATCAGGACGGCGACGATGCCGACGATGACCCGCAGGGTGGAGTGCAACCTCGTCAAGCCGATTGGGCGGGACGCGCGGAGTGATTCGCGGCGCCTCGGCCGCCCTCTACTCGGCCACCGGCTGTTCGGCTGACGCGTCGGCCTCCAGGACGACCGCCGTGCCGTAGGCCACGATCTCGGACATGGTGTTGCCGATCTCGGAGCTGTCGAAGCGCATCGACAGAACGGCATTGGCACCCATCAAGGTCGCGTTCTGGACCATCCGGTCGAGCGCCTGGCGGCGGGTGTCCTCGAGCAGCTGCGTGTATTCGTGGATCTCTCCACCGACGAGCGAGCGCAGCCCGGCCGCGAGGTTCCCCGCGAAGCCCCGGCTTCGCACGACCAGCCCGAAGACGTGGCCTTTTACCTCCGAAACCCGGTAACCCCCCGCGTACGGCGTCGTCGTGATGATCATCGAGACTCCTTCTGGTGTGGTCCGCTCGACGGGCCGCCGGCGGCGTGAGCGAGGTGACCAGAGCGTGGCTGCTCTCCGGCAGCGGCTCTGCGGGCAGAGCATTCGGGGCAGGGGCAGCGGTCGCGCAGGACGGCGAAGGTGTAATAACCCGTGTGATGGCCGTCGCCCCAGGTCGGCGCGATGGCGTAGTTGCCCACCATCTGCACGTCGACCAGGCGAGTTTGCTCGGTTGTCAGGGTCGGCGCCGAGTCGAGCCAGCCCGGAAGTCCGGCCTCGCCCCGACAGAAAGCGCAGGGGCACAGCAAGCGCAAGGTCTCGAAGTCGTAGACGGTGTGGTGGCCGTCGGCCCAATCGAGCTGGAGCGTTCCGCCCGGGCGGTCCGCGTGGATGCGAGTGGGGGTCGCGCTGCTCACGGCCTCGATTGTACGGGCACGGCCGTCGCCGCGAGGATGGCGGCGTAGCGCATCCGTACCAGCGCCCGCGCAGCTCGCCGCGCGTATCCTGCCCCCGCATGTCGCTGGTTCTCGACGGCCTCTCCAAGCGCTTCGGACGCGTGCTTGCTCTCGATGGGCTCTCGTTCGAGGCGCCGCGCGGCCAGATCTTTGGGTTCCTTGGCGCCAACGGCGCAGGCAAGACGACGGCGATGCGGATCATCCTCGGCGTCCTGCGTGCGGACAGCGGCACGATCAGCTGGAACGGCGTCGTCCACGACGGGCTCCCGCGGCGGACTTGGGGGTATCTGCCCGAAGAGCGCGGGCTATATCCGCGGATGACGATCCTCGATCAGCTCGTCTATTTCGCCGGGTTGTATGGGGTCCCGCGAGATCAGGCTGCCCGCGAGGGGCGTGCCTGGCTCGCCCGCTTTCGGGTACCCGACTTCGCCGACCGCCGGGCCGACGAGCTGTCGAAGGGCAACCAGCAGAAGGTGCAATTCCTGGCGGCGGTGCTGCACGACCCCGACGTGCTGCTCATGGACGAGCCGTTCACCGGTCTCGATCCGGTCAACGTCGCGCTCCTGCGGGAGGCGTTCCTGGAGCTGCGCGATCGAGGCAAGACGATCATCTTCTCGACCCACCAGATGGACGCTGTCGAGGCGATGTGCGAGTCGGTCGCCATCACGGATCGCGGCAGGGTCGTCGTGAGCGGGTCGATCCGGGACATCAAGCGGGCCGCCGGGCGACGCATGGTCAAACTTTCGGTCGAGGGGGATCACCGCCTGGAATGGCTTTCCGATATCCCGGGGGTGCGCATGATCCGGAGGGCGATCGACCGCTCGGAGATAGAGGTCGACCCAGGTATCGATCCGGACGTGATCCTGGCGGCGGCGATCGGGCACGGCGCGCGGGTGACGCATTTCGAGATCGCGGACCCGTCGCTCGAGCAGATCTTCATCGACCACGTCGGCCGGCCGCCCGATGAGGATCTGACGCTGGCCTCAGCCGACGCCGAGGACCCGGCCGCGTGAGCCGCGCTGACCCGCTGCTGCCCAATGCCCTGATCGTCGCCCGGCGCGAATACGTCGACCGCGTGCGCAGCCGGATGTTCCACGCCTCCACGATCGTCCTGGCCGCGCTGTCCGTCCTTGTCGCCTTCGCGCCGATTTTCACGAAGGCCGTCGATCGTGGCACCACCACGCATCTCGCGGTGTTCTCGTCCGACGCGGGCCTGGCGGACACCACGACGGCGAACCTCGGGACCTTCCTGAACTCTCAGCGAACCCCCGGCCAGGCTCCGCTCTACGCGCTGGGTCGCGTTCCCAGCGCGGAGGCCGCCCAGAGCGCGATCGACCTCGGCCTTGCCGATGGCGCCCTGCTCGTGGAGCGCAGCGCCGGTGGTCGAATCGATTTCAAGTTCTACACCGGCGAAAGCATCGCAGCCGATCGCCAGCAGCTGATCTCCGTCGGCACGTTCCTCGTCGCGGTGCTCGACTACACGACCGCCAACCGGGCGGGCCTGACGCAGCCATTCCTGTTCCCGTCGCTGGACATGGTCGCGGCCGCTGGGCCATCCGCCGGCGGCGCGCCGATCAGCGGCTCGGAATTCGCGGGCCGGCGCATCCTCGGCATCGTGTTCGTGGTGTTGATCTTCATCATCCTGGTCATCTACGGCATGTGGGTTGCGGCCGGCGTCGTGGCCGAGAAGACGAGCCGGGTGATGGAGCTGATCATCAGCGCCGCATCGCCCAGGCAGCTCGTGATCGGGAAGGTCCTGGGAATCGGTGGGGCCGGCGTCACGCAATACGTGTGCGTCCTGATCCCGGCGCTCCTCGCGCTTGGGGTCGAGGAGCAGGTGTCCACCCTGCTGTTCGGTCCGGGTGGCTCGATCGCGCCCTCGCTCGTTGCCCTGGCGCCCCCGCTCCTGCTGGCATACGGGGCGTTCTTCGTGCTCGGTTTCTGCCTGTACGCGCTGATCTACGCGGCTGCCGGGTCGCTGGTCAGTCGGGCCGAGGACCTCCAGGTCATGGCCCTACCTCTGAGCCTCATCGCGATCGCCGGCTACCTCTTCGCGGTGGTCGCCCTGTCGGGAGGCACGACCGGCTTCATCAGGATCGCGTCCTACGTCCCGTTCTGGAG
This sequence comes from Chloroflexota bacterium, assembly GCA_005883615.1. Classification (GTDB taxonomy): domain Bacteria; phylum Chloroflexota; class Limnocylindria; order Limnocylindrales; family CSP1-4; genus CF-16. The sequence goes on from VBEC01000022.1 coordinate 51,360, forward strand.
TCCATTCGTGATGTTGACGCGATTGACCGTCGGGCGGGTCGAGCCGTGGGAGCTGGTGCTCTGCTTCGCCCTCCTGGTCGTCACCATCGCGATCACGGTCGTGATCGCCGCACGGGTCTACGCGGCGGGTGTCCTGCTGTACGGCCAACGACCGGGCCTGCAGGCCATCGTCGAAGCGGTTCGTCACCCGGCCTGAGTCAGGCATTGTCCGATCGGCCCGATCCGGCCCTCAGGCGTCCTCGTCCAACGGCAGGCGGCGGATGAGTGCCAGGACGGGACCCGAGCTGCCTGACGCGGGCGCCAGCCCGAGGATCTGCTGATCGGGAAAGGGCGTCAGCTGACCGGCCGACGTGGCCGGGATGAATCGCCAAAGCCGGCTGCGAATACCCGGGAGATAGGGTCCCGTGCGCTGCCTGGCCATGACTCCCGCGATGCCCTGGGCGACGACCGCATCGTGCAGCGCCCGACCCTCGGTGGCGATCGCTGGAACGGCGACCACCGATTCGCCCGGCGTGAGCGTCCGGCGGAGCGCCTCCCGTCGCCGGAAGAGTGGCTGCCCCAGGAGCGGCCGGCCGTCCAGGTAGAGGAGGTCGAAGACCAGGTAGGCGACGGAAGGGCCTGGGCTCCCGGCCAGTCGCGTGGCAAGGCCGGGAGCGTCGGCTCTTCCGGCCGCGTCGACAACGACGAGCTCACCGTCCACCACGGCTGATGTAGCCATGAGGCGCGAGCACAGGTCCGCCAGCTCTGGCAGACGAGACGCGAGGTCGGTGCCCTCGCTGTCCAGCAGGCGCAGCGCCCCACGATCGGCGGCATCGCAGAAGGCGAGCGCCCGGACGCCGGCCCACGAAGGCTCGAAGAGATGATCGGGCGAGTCGAAGGGCTCGAGCAAGGGCCGGGCGAGCATCGGCCTGAGGCTGGCGGGGAGCCTGGGCAGCTCGGCCTCCAGGCTCAGCGAGAGCTGGTCGCGGGCTGGCTGGGTTGGCGCCGTGGGCTCGCCCATGTGCGTCGGGATGGTAGCCTCTGGTGACTTCGCCGTCGCCCGGTCGTTCACGCCTGAGAAGCGTGCTTGTCGGCCGCAGCGCGTGCCCGAGCGTCTGTCTCGCGATCGAATGGTGGGAGTTGTCATGCCACGGCCGGCCCGGCCCGAGGACCTCTACTCGCTTCGAATCCCGACGGACCCGCAGCTATCGCCTGATGGCAATGTCGTGGTATTCACGCTTCAGACGGTGGCCCCAGCCAAAGACGCCTATCGCCACGCACTGTGGTCCGTACCGGCCGACGGCACGGCGCCCGCGCGGCAGCTCACGATCGGGGCAAGGCACGACGGCAGCGCCCGCTTCTCCCCCGATGGTCAGTGGCTTGCGTTTGTCTCCGACCGCCGCCTCGTCGCTGAGGAGCTGCCCGGCGCCCCGTCGGCCGAGGAGCGCGAGGACGGCAAGCAGGTGTACCTCCTGTCCCTTCACGGGATGGGCGGGGAGGCGCGCCGGCTCACGGACCTGCCGCGCGGCGTTGACGACCTGGCCTGGTCGCCCGACGGCCGCCGGCTCGTCGTGGCAACGAGCTCCCTTGGCGCCACGCGCGAGCAAGATGCGAGGCGTCGTGGCAAGCGCACGGACAAGGTGGCCCCCGGCGATCCGCCTCGCTCCGACTACCGCTATATCGACCGGCTCCAGTACGAGCTCAACGCGACCGGCTTCACGTACGACAGGACGCCACGGTTGTGGCTCGTCGACGTCGAAACGGGCGAGGCGCGCCGGCTGAGCAACGGCCGAGCCCCGGAGGAGCGCCCGGCGTGGTCGCCTGATGGGAAGCACATCGCTTTCGCAACCAACCGTCGGCCCGATCGCGACCTCGGCTTTCGGCAGGACGTCTGGGTGGTCGACGTCGGGAGTGGCCGCGAGACTCGGCTGACTGACGGCAGCGACAACTTTTTCGGCGCCCCGGCGTGGCTACCCGACGGAAAGTCGGTTGCGCTGCTCGGCCATCGCTATCCGGCGAATGCAGGCAGCCGCAGCGATGTGTGGCTCTTCGCCACGGACGGGTCCGACGCCCGCGGTGGCGGCCGAAACCTTTCGGGTCGGCACGATCTGATGCCGTGGTCGGCCATGAACAGCGACCTGACGGTGAGCGAGGATCCGCGTCTGGCCGTCTCTGATGACGGGAGATGGATCACCTTCGCGGCGCCGTACGGCGGCGCCTACGAGCTGTGGCGGATCTCGACGCGCGACGGTGAGGTCGAGCGCCTCACCGAGGGTCGCCAGTACATCTCCGCGTTCTCGCAGGCCAACCGCCGCGGGGCGGATGCCCGGCTGGCGTACATCCGATCCACGCCGACCGAGCTGCCGGATATCCACCTCCTCGACGTGGAGGGCGCGCGGGCGTCCGCTGCGGGGGAGTCCGCGGCGGGCGGCATGGTCACGGCGCGGAGGGTGACCGAGCTCAACAGCGACGCCTTGGCCGGTATCCGCCTCGTCGAGCCCGTCGAGCGCTGGGTCACCGTCGATGGGCGCCAGGTGCAGAGCTGGTTCATCCCGCCGTCCCATGCCGCCGGTCGCCGTTCGGAGAGTCCGGCTCCGCTCGTGACCGAGATCCACGGCGGTCCGCACTCCCTGTACGGCTGGTCGCCCTTCTGGGAATTCCAGGTCCTTGCCGGCGAAGGCATCGGCGTTCACTACGCCAACCCGCGCGGCTCCGAGGGTTACGGGCAGGACTTCAACGCAGCCAACTTCCGCGATTGGGGCAGCGGACCGATGCGCGACGTCCTCGCCGGAATTGACGCGCTGGTCGCCGATGGCCTCGCCGACACCGAGCGGCTGGGCGTCACGGGCGGCTCCTATGGCGGCTACCTGACCTCCTGGATCATCGGGCAGACCGATCGTTTCAAGGCGGCGATCAGCTGCCGCTCGGTGAACGACCTGACCTCGCAGATGATGACCGGCGACATTGCCGGGCCCCATTTCGGGCGCCTCGAGTTGGGCGCCGCGCCATGGGAAGACCCCGACCTCTACCGGGCCCTCTCACCGATCACATATGCGGAGCGAATTCGGACCCCGCTCCTCATCCAGCACGGAGAGAAGGACCTGCGCACGCCGATCGGACAAGGTGAGGAACTGTTCACCGTCCTGCGCTCGCTGCGCCGACCGGTCCGCCTGATGCGGGTGCCCGACGAGAGCCACGAGCTGACGCGCTCGGGAACACCGTTTCGGAGGGTCGAGAACGCCGTCCAGGTTCGCGACTGGTTCCGCCACTTCCTCGTGGCCGGCCGACGCGGGCTGCCGCCGTTGCCGAAGGAGCGCGGCGGAAAGTAACGTTGTGGCGGGGCCCCCCGGCGGGGCCTTGGATCTCCCGCCCCCTTCGATCCTGCGCCTTCCTGCGCCTTCGATCCTGCCCGCCGATCGGTTTCCTGCCAGATGTTCGCCCTGGGAGCCTTAAGTCGAGTCACCGCTACGGCTACGGCGCCGGTCCACACCGGCTGGAATTCTTCCCTTGCCGCGTTCGAGCCGGCACAAACTGGCTCCGTCGAGGCTGATTTCGGCGGGCAAGAGCCTCCAGTTCTGGCCATAAGGTCCACAGGGGCGCCATCTCGCAGGAAATTCAGGGCACCCGGGGGGACGGGCGGAGAGCGCTAGCAGGTGCGGCGCAACAGCCGCGACCAAGCAGCCATCCAACGGCCCGGGTGTATTCTCCCCGTCCCATGGCGACCATCGCCCCGCGACGCGATTCTGCGGCCACCGAGCGCGCCCGCGAGCTCCTGCGAACCTGGGACAGCCGTCTGACGCTCGGGGGCAGCGCGCTCGGCAGCCTGCTCGGGCGCGTGACGCCCGTGGACCAGGTGGGCGTCGAGGAACGCATTGACTCGCTGAACAAGCGGTCCATCAAGCGCGAATCCAAGCTGTGGGCACTCGATCTGGCCATTCGGATGATGGATCTCACCACTCTCGAAGGAAAAGACACGCCGGGCAAGGTCCGGGCGATGTGCGCGAAGGCCATTCATCCCCAGCCCGGCGACAGCACGATTCCGTCGGTCGCGGCGGTGTGCGTCTACCCGGCCCTCGTCACCGATGCCAGGGATGCGCTCAAGGGCTCAGGCGTCAAGGTTGCATCGGTCGCGACGGGCTTTCCTTCGGGCCAGACGTTCCGCGACCTGAAGGTGGCGGAAGCCAGGGAAGCGGTTGCTGCAGGCGCCGACGAGGTCGATATGGTGATCGACCGGGGCGCCTTCTTGCGCGGCGACTACCTGACGGTTTTCGAGGAGATCATCGAGGTCAAGGATGCGAGTGATCCCGCCCACCTGAAGGTGATCCTCGAGACCGGCGAGCTCGAGACGTACGACAACGTTCGGCGCGCCGCCGTGTTGGCGATGGCTGCCGGCGCCGATTTCGTGAAGACTTCCACCGGCAAGGTGACCCCGGCCGCGACGCTTCCCGTGACGCTCGTGATGCTCGAGGCCATACGCGACTTCGAGCGGCAGACGGGCCGCTCGGTAGGCATGAAGGCGGCCGGCGGAATCCGCACCGCCAAGGAAGCCATCCAATACCTGGTCGTCCTCTACGAGACGCTGGGGCCGCGCTGGATGACGGCCGATCGCTTCCGCTTCGGTGCCTCTTCGCTGCTGAATGACGTGCTCATGCAGATCGAGAAGGAACGCACCGGCCGCTACCAGGGACCCGATCACTTCACGCTCGACTGAGTCCCCGATGCCCGATCTCGCGGCGACTGCCGAGCCATACCAGCCGGCGGTCGACCTCCCGCCCATCCCTGGGCTGCTGTTCCGCCACCTGCGAGCCCCGGCCGACTATCGGGCCATGAATTCCGTGGCGAACGCATCCAGAGCTCACGAGGGGATGGCGTATTTCACGACCGAGGCGGACCTGGCGAATACCTACGACCACCTATCCAACTGCGATCCCTCGCGGGACGTCGTCCTCGCGGAGATCGCAGACCGCCTCGTCGGCTACGGACGGACGTCGTGGTCTCGCGAACATGGCGGGGATCTCGTTTTCGAAGCGATCTGCTACGTCGATCCTGAGTGCCTCCGCCAAGGCATCGGTCGGGCTCTCCTCATGACGCTGGAACGTCGCGCAAGCGAGATCGGAAACACGATGCCGATCGAGGGCGCCCGCTTCCTTCAGGCTGAGTCCAGCGACAGTTCGGCCGGACGAGTCGCCCTGCTCCTGGCGTCCGGCTATTCGCCGATCCGTCACGGCTTCCTGATGGTGCGACCGACCCTTGAGGACCAGGACGACGCGCCCCTTCCCGCCGGGCTGCAGATTCGCGAGGTGCGACCGGAGCACATGCGCGTCATCTGGGAGGCCGACCAGGAGGCATTCCGTGATCACTGGGGGAGCGGCCAAGGGACGGAGGAGGACTATCTCGAGTTCCTGAACGATCCCACCCAGGGCGACACCAGCCTCTGGCGGATCGCCTGGGATGGCCAGGAAGTTGCGGGCCAGGTCCGCAGCTTCATCAACGAGGAAGAGAACCGGCGCTTCGGTCGCACGAGGGGATGGGTAGAGAACATCAGCGTCGGACGGCGCTGGCGGCATCGCGGTCTGGCGCGCGCATTGATGGCCGCGAGCTTCCCGCTGCTCAGGGCGCGTGGCATGACCGAGGGCGCGCTGAGCGTCGACGCCCAGAACCCGACCGGCGCGCTCGCCGTGTACGAGAGCGTGGGTTTCCTGCCTGTGTCGAGCGAGGCGGTCTACCGCAAGCCCTTGCCCTGATGCCGGGCTCGATGGACCGCTAGGCGCCGACCTCTCCGAACACGAGCGCCGCGTTGAGCCCGCCGAACCCGAACGAGGTCGACAGCACGTGCCGGTAGCGGCCGGGCCGACCACCTTCGTCACGGATCAGGCACGGCAGCAACGCCTCAACGTCCGGGTCCGGGTTCGTGAGGTTCACCGACCGTGGCGCCCAGCCATCGCGGATGGTCAGCGCGCTGATGGCGGCTTCGATCGCCCCCGAGGCCCCCAATGGGTGGCCGTATAAGGCTTTGGTTCCGCTCACCGGGACCTTACCGAGCCCCTCGCCGAGGGCCAGCGCCAGGGCCCGAGCCTCGGCGACATCGCCGATCGGCGTCGAGCTGGCATGCGCATTGACGTAGTCGATCTCTCCAGGTCGAACACCCGCGTCTCCCATCGCGATCGAGGCGGCCCGAGCGGCCTCGATCCCGTCCGGCCTTGGCTGGACCATGTGATAGGCGTCCGACGTCGCGCCGTAGCCCATCAGCCGAGCGTACGGCTGGGCACCCCGTGACCGGGCGATGTCCGAGGCCTCGAGCAGGAGCAGCGCGGCACCCTCGCCCATGACGAAGCCGTCTCGACCGGAGTCGAAGGGTCGGCAGGCCGCCTCCGGATTCGCGTTGCTGCCGGGCGACAGCGCGCGGATGATGTCGAAAGCGCCGAACGCAAGAGGGCTGAGGGGGCACTCCACGCCGCCGGCGATGGCCGCATCGATCTCGCCGGCACGGATCGCACCGAGGGCCTCGCCCAGCGCGACGGAGCCTGAGGCGCATGAGTTCGCGGTGGACAGGATCGGACCGCGAACACCGAGTGCGATGCCGATATTGGCGGGGGCCGCGCCGCCGAAGACCGCGAGTGCGAGGGTGGGGGAGACCGCGCGGATTCCGCGCTCGAGGTAGCGCTCGTGCTGGGTCTCGGCGAAGGCGATTCCGCCGAGCGCGCTTCCAAGGTAGATACCGGTCCGCGTTGGGTCTGCCCCTGCGCCGGCTCGCCCGGGCTGCCAACCCGCGTCGGCCAACGCCAGGCCGCCAGCGGCGAGGCCGAACTGGCTGAACCGATCCAGCTGCCGCGCTGTTCGGGCGTCCATGTGGTCGAGTGGCTCGAACGCGTCGACCTGCGCTGCCACCTGCGACCGAAATGTGCCCGGGTCGAAGCGGTCGATCCGTTTGACCGGAGAGCGACCCTCTCGCATACCCGCCCAGAAAGCGTCGCGCCCGATCCCGCAAGCGGCGACCAGCCCGATGCCGGTGATCCAGACGTCGCGGAGATCGTCGGTCATATCCCTGGATTCGTCGGCGGTGGGCTGGCGGACTCGCCTCCAGGCTTCCCGGCGGACTCGGCGCCCCTGTCGATGACCGGTTCCATCGCCAGGGCTTCGGCGATTGACTTGAACGTCGCCAGCGTGCGACCGGCGATGGGGCGGACAAACAGCCGAATCACCAGACGAGCGTACGCCCCAGCCCTGCGTTCGAAAACGTGCTCGATCGAGACGCTGCAACCGCCCGCGGCCGGCTCGATCCGCCAGGTGACGCTCATGCCGTCCGTCGCGCCCCCGTGGTGGACGAATCGGAGCAGGCGTGCACCGGGGTCGTTCGACGTGCGCGCACGCCAGGCGACGGGAATGCCGACTCCCAGAGGACGGAAGAGGGGACGAAGGGCCACGAACTCCACCGTCTTGCTGCCGTCGGTGTGTCGTTCGAGGACGTGCGCCCGCAGGTAATGCGGCAGGACGTGAGGCCAACGCTCGACGTCGGATGCGAGGCGAAAGACGAGCTCCGGCGGAGCCGCAATCGCGACCGTCTGTGTCGACCGCGTCGACCGCGTCGACCGCGTCGACCTCGTCGACCGTGCCTCCTTCACGGCACCAGCAGCGCAGCGAGGAATCGCGGATCGAGTGCCCCTCGGGCGGGCACGAGGTCGCTCATCACAAGGCTCATCGTCTGTCGCTCCGCGGGCCTCGATGCCAGGCGCCGTGCGGCGTACTCGAACAGCGCACGCCGGCCGAGGAACATCTGGACGAGCCAGCTCACCACATCCTTGCCGGAAAAGCGGTTGGACATCGCTCGCTCGTAGGCGGGCAGGGCACCCGACCGGCCGGCCAGGTGCCCGCCGATGGCCGCGGCCGCCAGCCGAGCCGAGACGAGTGCGCGATGGATACCTTCCCCGGTGAAGGGATCGAGGAAGCCTGCCGCGTCGCCGACGAGCAACCAGCCGTCACCGGCCCGCCGGCTGACCCGGTGCCCGAGAGGCCAGGCGCCTGCCACTGGTTCAACCCGGCTGCCCGTCCGCCACGGTTCGAACCCGCCATCGGGGAGAGGGGGCAAGGCTGCAACGACGCTTTCGGTCACCGCGGCTGCTCCGTCCGACTCGAGCTGGCGGAGCCGGACCCGATCCTCGAGAACGATCCCGACGTTGACGAGACCACCCGGCACCGGCGCAATGCCGCAATAACCGCCGGGAATCACGACCATCCGCGCGTCATGAGCCGAGTCGTCGTCCCCCTTCAGGTGGTACGTGAGCCCGATCCTCGGCGGCAGTCGAGCGCGCCTTGCCACGCCCGCCGCTCGCGCGACCACGGAGCGGATGCCGTCCGCGCCGACGACCACCCGGGCCTGGATCCTTCGTCCGCCTTCGATCCCGAGCGTAGTCGGTTCGCGAGTGCCTGCGGACCGCGGCAGGTCGAGCGAAACGACCGTCGTGCCACGCCGCACGTCGGCACCTGCTTCCTGCGCCAGGCGCAGGAGCGCGTCGTCGAGCCCGCTCCGATCGAACCCGATTGCTCCGGCGGCTTGCTCGGATTCGCTGCCATATGTCAACCGGAAGGTAGTTCCCCCCGGCGTCTCGACCCGCATCGCTGGAATCGACCGGCCGACTTGCCGGATGGTTCCGGCATCGAGCCCCAGGCGGGCGAGCTCGACCACGGAAGCCGGCGAACTGAACACGCCACACGCGCGCCAGCGCCAAACGGGTTGCCGCTCGATCACCACGACGTCGCGGCCGGCACGAGCGAGGGCCGTTGCGACGGCGGCACCGGCCAGGCCGCCGCCAACCACGGCGACTTCGACCCGCTCGGTCATGCCTGACTCCCGGACGGTTGAATCGGTCGGAGGGCGAGTGCCCATCGATGGCCGAACGGGCCCCGATATCGGGCACTGACCGCGAGGCCGGCGCGAAGAGCGAGGCGCTCCAGCTCAGGCAGCATGTACGCGCGACGGACGGATAGCGGGGCGTCGTTGCGGGTGAACGGGTTACGCGTGAAGACGTGGACCAGCAGCCACGCTCCCAGGAGGGAGCGCCTGGATCGAACCAGGTCGTTCACGATGACGCCGACCCTGGCGACCCGGCGCAGCTCGCCGAGGAGAGCCTCCGCAGCCTCTGGCTCGAGATGGTGCAACAGCAGCGAGGCGTGCGCGACGTCGAACGAACCGTCCGCGAAGGGAAGGCGCAGGCCGTCCCCGACCGTCACTTCGAGGCCTGCCTGCCTGTCGAGGCGAGGGTCCAGCTTTCGGGCCGCGGCGATCACCTCGGTGCGGCTGTCGGTCGCCGTCACCCGGATCGGCCAACCCTGGCGCGCCCCGTGGTCCAGCATCGCCAGCGGGATGTCCGCTGCCCCTGTCCCCACGTCGAGGACCTCGAGGATGGCGAGCGGTCCCCGGGTCCGGGCACGCAGATGTTCCAGCGCGCGCAGGCTCAGGCTGGTGCCACCGGCCAGTCGATTGAAGCGGCGCAGATCGCGCAGATTTCCGGCGAGCGAGGCCGCATCGTCGAGCGGGCCGTCGAGGCGTTCGGCGGCGTTGGCGAGGCGCTCCATGGCAGCCCGGTTCCTCGCACGGCGTGCTGGACGAGCAAAAGGCTACACGACGGTGGCTCTCTGGCCTCTGGAAGTACGGTGCTGCCGAGCCCCGGGAACGCGTCCGATGGCCGTGCCTGCGGAACCGCGACTGCCGGCCTGGCGTCGGTCGGGGAATCACATCTAGGATGGGCCGGCATCATGACGAGAACCCCGACGATGAGCGCGAGGCGATCGGAACGACGGTTCTGGCGTGCCATACCCATCGGCTTCGTGACGATTGGGCTGCTTCTGGCGGGGTGCGTCAGCTCCTCGGGCGCGTCAGGGTCGCCGTCCGCATCTCCGTCGGCAAATCCGAGTGGCAGCCCGTCCGGCCAGCAGTCAGTGGTGCAGCTGAAGCTTCGCCTGTTGGAGCAATTCGGCTCTCTGTGGTACTGCGATCCGGACTTCTACCCAGTCGCCCACGGTGACGAGCAGCAGCTGGCGGAGCAGCGACTGCCCGAGATCCAGGGTGACGCCACGACCTTCCAGGCCATCGTGGCCCACCTGCACCTCGCGAACGGGGCGTCGCTCACGGCCGCGCAGAAACTCGCGGTGTATCGGACGTGGAAGCAGCTCAATGCGATCCAGCTGCAGCAGGTCGGTGATGCCTATCGGTTCGACATCGTGGTCCGCCGCGATCCTGCTCAGGACAACGGCGAGCGGATCGGCGGGACGATCGCCCAGGACGGCACCGTCACCGTCGAACAGCGGGCGCCTGCCGGGCCACCGAACTGCCCGATCTGCCTTGCACGGGGCACGTTGATCGACACGCCGAGCGGGCCGGTTTCCGTGGAATCGCTCGAGGCGGGCATGGCCGTGTGGACGCTGGACGAGAGGGGAGCGCGTATCCAGGGCGTCATCGAGAAGGTTGGCTCGACCCGGGTTCCTCCCACCCACCAGGTGGTCCACCTCGTGCTGGACGACGGCCGCCAGGTCTGGGTGTCGCCCGGGCATCCGTTGCCCAATGGGCGAACCGTTGGTGAGTTGCGGCCTGGCGACGGGCTCGACGGGGCGGTCGTGGCGTCGGCGGACCTTGTGGCATACCCGGGCGGCGCAACGTTCGACCTATTGCCCTCCGGGTCGACCGGCGACTACTGGGCCAACGGCGTCCTCCTCGCGAGCACCCTCGGACGCTAGGCTGTTCACCCTAGGCCACGAACCCGGCACCGTCGGCGGCGGTGACCGGGAAGACTCGCGGGGACAGCCCGGTTCGCCCTGGATAGTCGCGCTCGACTCGTGCCGCCAGCCGATCGACTGCATCGGACCGAACGAGATTGATGGTGCAGCCCCCGAACCCCGCGCCGGTCATCCGTGCGGCCTCGACGCCGGGTGTCGAAGTGGCGATTTCCACCATGGCGTCGAGGGCGGGCGAGCTGACCTCGAACTGGTCCCTCAGGGAGGCGTGGCTCTCGGCGAAGGCGTCGGCGACCGCCGGGATATCGTCGGCCTCGAGGGCGGCGACTGCGGCCAGGACGCGACCGTTCTCGGACACGACGTGTCGGGCGCGGCGTGCCAGCAGCGGGTCGAGGCGCCCGGAGGACTCCGCGCCGGCGAGAACCTCGGGAGTCACGTCGCGCAGGCTGTGGATGCCCGGATCGTCCCGGGCGAGCGCGGCCACGGCCGCCTCGCATTGCCGACGGCGGACGTTGTACTCGGAGCCGGCGAGCTCGCGCGGTGATCCGGTATCGCACACGACCAGCCGAAACTCCTCGGGCAGCGGCACGCTTCTCCACTCGAGCGACCGGCAGTCGAGCAGGAGCGCCGATCCAGCGCGGCCACAGGCGACCGCGAACTGGTCCATCAGCCCGGACTGAACCCCGACGAACAGGTTCTCCGCGCGCTGGCAGATCCTCGCGAGCTCCAATCCTTCGATGGACTGGGCACCGGGTTCGATGAGCGCACGCGCGATCGCCAGCTCGATTGCGGCGGATGACGATAGACCGGCACCCGGCGGCAGGTTCGTCGAGATGGCGCCCCGGATTCCGCGGAGGTTTACGCCGGCCGCCGCCAGTGCCCAGGCGGTGCCGACCGCATAATCCAGCCATCCCCCCGCTCTGCTCGGTAGGGACTCGAGCTCGAACGATCCGGTCTCGCCGGTGTCCAACCTGTGCAGGACAACACGGCGGTCCCGGGACGGCACGAGCGCGATCCGGATCTCGCGATCGATCGCGGCCGGCAGGACGAACCCTTCGTTGACATCGGTGTACTCGCCGATGAGGTTGACGCGACCCGGCGAGCGGACGATCTCGATCGCAGCGGGACTCTCCGCCGCGACGGACTCGAGCTCGATGAGCCTCCGACGAAGATCTTCCGACGCCGTCGACCCGCTCACTGGCGGTCGGAGCCCTGCGCGAATCGGCGACCCGCCCGGATCAAGCCGGCCGGCTCGGGCCGTCGTTCGAGTAGTGAATCGCCGAGATCGTTCTCAGGCGCGCGGCGGCCTCTTCCGGGCTCATGTCGCGCTGTGTCTCGGCCAGGAGCTCGTAGCCCACCATGAACTTGCGGACACTCGCGGAACGAAGGAGGGGCGGGTAGAAGTGCGCGTGGAGCTGCCAGTGGTCGTGGTTTCCGTCGTCGAAGGGTGCCTGATGCCAGCCCATCGAGTACGGGAAAGGCAGCTGGAACAGGTTGTCGTAGCGGGATAGCACCTCGATCAGGGCCACCCCCAGTGATTCGCGTTGACCTTCGTGGAGCTCGGGCAGGCGCTGAACGGGTCGTTTCGGGATCACCAGGGTCTCGTACGGCCAGAGCGCCCAGAAAGGCACGACAACCAGCCAATCGTCGTCCTCGTGAACGACCCTGGGCCCGTCGTGCTCCTGGCCGGCGTAGTCGAGAAGCAGCCGATGGCCGGTGGCCTCCCACCACCGCAGCTGGCCCGCGTCCTCCCGGGCAGCTTCGCGCGGGAGAGCCGTGCCCGCCCAGACCTGCCCGTGCGGGTGAGGGTTGGATGCGCCCATCGTCTCCCCGCGATTCTCGAACACCTGAACCCAGCGATAGTGCCGCCCCAGGTCCCGTGTCTCAGCGGCCCATACGTCGACGATGCGGCGGACGGCCGCTGGGGACATGCCGGCCATTGTCAGGTTGTGCTGTGGGGAGAAGCACAGGACGCGGCACGTTCCCTGCTCGCCTTCGGCGCGCAGCAAACCGTCGTCCAGTCGGGCGGTCGAGGTATCCGGCTGGAGTGCGGCGAAATCGTTGGTGAAGACGAAGGTATCGGCGTAGGTCGGGTTGATGTTGCCGTTTGCCCGCGTGTTCCCGGGGCACAGGTAGCACTCCGGATCGTAGGCGGGGAGGTCGGCCGGCGGCCGTGGGTCGCGACGACCCAGCCACGGCCGGTTCGTTCGCTCGGGCGACACCAGGACCCACTCGTCGATAAGCGGGTTGTAGCGCCGGTGGGGCTGTGACAGCAGCTCGGAGGGCTCGGCAGCGGGGGCGATCGGAGCATCGATCCGAGGAGCGATCTGGGCAGTGGCGGGACCCACGCGCCCACGACGTGGTTTCCGCGCGACATCAGCCATGGGCTTGTGCGTCGACTGCCGGCCGGGCGTGGGATGGAACTCCCCTCAGGACGACGCGAGCCCGTTCCAGGTCGTCGGGCGTGATGCCGCTCGTCTCTCGAGAATCCGAGCCGCCGGGCCTGCTTCCGGGCGTCCCGGGCCGAGGATCGACCAGCACGACCTCCTTGATCCGGCTCGCCAGCAGGTCTCGGGCTTCACGATCCAGGCCGGAGTCGGTGATGAGCAGGTCGGCCTGGTCGAGTGACGCGATCGAGCTCAGGCCGATGAGGCCCCACTTCGTGTGGTCCGCCACCACGACGAGCCGCCTGGCTGCCTCGATGAGCGCACGGTTCGTCTCCGCCTCGAGCAGGTTCGGTGACGTGAAGCCGGCCAGCGGATCCATGCCGTGGACGCCCATCAGCACCAGGTCCAGGTGGACGCTGCGCAGGGCCGCGACGGCGAACGGCCCGACGAGCGCGTCCGAAGGAGTTCGGACACCGCCGGTCAGGATGATCGTCTGGTCGGGCCTTTGGGGATCGTGCAGGATGTCCGCCACTCGAACCGCGTTGGTCACGACAGTCAGGCCGACGACGTCGACGAGCCGTCGGGCGATCGCGTAGGTCGTCGTACCGGCCGAAATCCCGATCGCAGTGCCTGGGTCGACGAGCGCCACGGCTGCCTCGGCGATCGCCTCCTTCTCCGACTGCTGGAGCGCCGACTTCGCGGTGAAGCTCGGCTCGAACAGCGCGCCGCCCGGCACGGACGTGGCGCCGCCATGGACCTTCTCGAGCAGCCCACGATCGTGGAGCACCTCCAGATCCCGACGGACGGTCATGTCCGACACGCCGAGCTCGCGCACGAGATCGGCCACGCGCACGCCGCCGTCCTCGCGCACGCGCTCGAGGATGTAGGCCTGCCGCTGGCGAGCTAGCACCGTGCCGCTCCGCGGTGCCGCGCAGCCCGGCGCCCTCGGGCCATGGTGGTGCGCCGATCGGTCGCCCGGTCTGATTCCTTCAAAGGCCTGAGGACCTCCTCGCGTGGTCGGTGTGGCTGTGAGCTTGCCCAACAAATTCCAACAAGTCAACGCCATCGGCTTGCTGGATGGGCGGACTCGTCGGAAAACCTTGACATCGGCGGCCCCGCGGACCCACAATCCGTCCGATTGTGTCGGTTTCTGTTGGTCGATCGAACATCGCTGGAGCCGAACGAACTGGAGGAGGACCCATGACCAACCAGGACGTGCCTCGCTCGCCGTCGTCATCGATAAATCCCGGCCTGACCCGCCGCAACGTGCTCAAGGGCATGGCCGGGGTGGCCGGGCTCGCCAGCTTCTCGGGCTTCCTCGCCGCGTGCAGCTCCGCCGCATCCCCAGGTGCGTCGACGGGCGCATCAGCCGCGGCGTCGGCAGCCGCTTCAGCTGCCGCCTCCGGCGCGGGCGGGAGCCTGAACCTCGGCTCCAATCTCTCCGATGCAGTGCCCAAGAAGGCTCTGCAGGACGTGGTCGACGCTTTCACGGCCCAAACGGGCATCAAGGTCAAGGTCAACACCGTCGACCACAGCACGTTCCAGAATCAGCTGACGAGCTATCTGCAGGGCAAGCCGGACGACGTGTTCACGTGGTTCTCAGGCTTCCGCATGCGGTTCTTTGCAGGCCAGGGCCTGGCCACACAAATCGACGACGTGTGGGCCAAGGTCGGCGCTCAGTTCACCGACGCGTTCAAGACGGCATCGACGTCGGATGACGGCCATCAGTACCTCGTGCCGTACGTCACCTACGCGTGGACCGTCTACTACCGCAAGAGCCTGTGGGCTTCGAAGGGTTACCAGATCCCGGCCACCCTGGCGGATCTCAAGACCCTGGCCGCCAAGATGCAGTCCGACGGCCTTGTCGCGATCGGCCTGGGCGACAAGGATGGCTGGCCCGCCATGGGGCACTTCGACATCCTCAACCTGCGCGAGAACGGCTACCAGTTCCACGTCGACCTGATGTCCGGCAAGGCGAAGTGGGCCGATCCCAAGGTCACGAAGGTCTTCACGGTCTGGAAGGATCTCCTGCCGTTCTACCAGGCGGGCGCGGCAGGCCGCGTCTGGCAGGATGCGGCAGCTGGCCTGGTCCAGAAAAAGACGGGGATGATGCTCCAACCCCAGGCTGCCGAGACCTTCACCGCCGCGGGGGCGGCGGACTTTGCCGACCTCGACTTCTTCCCCTGGCCGAATCACGGCACGCAGTGGGATGACGAGAAGGCTCTCGATGCGCCGATCGACGGGTTCATGATCGCCAAGAACTCTCCGACCCTCACCCAGAACCTCGACGCTGCGAAGGCGTTCCTCGAGTTCATGGGCAAGGGCGCCACGCAAACCACGTACGTCAAGGCAAATCCGAGCCTTGTCGCGGCGGCCAAGGACGCGGACCAGACTCAATACACGCCGCTCCAGAAGCACCAGACGCAGGTTCTCGCCGATGCGAAGAAGCTGACGCAGTTCCTCGATCGCGACACCGATCCGCGCTTCGCCACACAGAACGGGATGCAGGCCTTCCTGATCGACTTCATCCAGAATCCGAGTCAGGACCTCACCGCATTCCAGGCCAAGATCCAGTCGTTCTGGGACTCGATGAAGTAGCCGGGCACCCAGGCCCGGGAGAGCCCCGGCCCAGGGTTACACTGCAGAAACAGTGGCTGACCGCGCTCAGGAGCCAGTCGCGCCTGCCCTGCCGGATCGCCCCGGCGGCGCGGGCGCGATTGCTGTCGGCGCGGGGCGTCGCCGCCGCTACAGCCTGCTGACCCGGCGCGACAAGCTCGTCCTCGCCGCGATGGTCGGCGTCCCGTTGTTCTTCGACATCGCCCTGATCTGGGGGCCGACAATCGTCTCCGTGTTCCTGTCGTTCACCAACTGGAACGGCATCGGGAACCTCTTCGGTGCGAAGCTCGTAGGCACGGCGAACTACGAGAGCGCCTTGTCCAACAACCCGTTCTTCTGGCCGGCGCTCCAGCACAACCTGATCTGGCTGGCATTCCTCATGTTCATCGCATCGCCGCTGGGCATGCTGATGGCCGTCCTGCTCGATCGCGAAATCCGCGGATCACGCATCTATCAGACCGTGTTCTACCTGCCGGTCGTCCTGTCCCTCGCCGTGATCGGGATCATCTGGACGCTGCAATACGCGCCCGACCAGGGCTTCATCAACAACGCGCTTGGAAGAGCCGGTAAAGACCCGATCGACTGGCTTGGCGATCCGAAACTGAATCTGTGGGCAGCCCTTGTCGCCACGAGCTGGCGGCACGTCGGCTACATCATGGTTCTGTACCTGGCCGGATTGAAGAGCGTCGATCCAGCGCTCCGTGAGGCAGCCACCGTCGACGGCGCGAACGAGCGCCAGACGTTCCTGCACGTGGTCTTCCCGGTCATGGCCCCGATCAACATCGTGATCGTGGTGGTCACCACGATCGAGGCCCTGCGGGCCTTCGACATCGCCTACATCATCAACGGCGGTCGAAACGGTCTCGAGCTCCTCTCGACGGTGATCACGAACACCGCCCTTGGCGAGGGCAGCCGGGTCGGCTTCGGCTCGGCGATCGCGGTCATTCTCCTCGTGATCTCCCTGGGACCGATCGTCACGTTCCTCACCCGGACGATGCGCGCGGAGCGACGATGAGCACACTGGCCGCGGCCCAGCCAGCGATGAGGCTCGTCCGCCCCAGACGGCGCATTCGACCCCGCCGCGTGGTGCTGTATGCCTTCCTGACCTTCATGGCGGTGACGTGGCTGTTCCCGTTGATTTGGGCAATCTACGCAGCGCTGAGGCCGTACTCGGATGTGCTCAAGAACGGCTATATCTCGCTGCCGTCATCGCTCAGCGTCGACAATTTCTTCAACGCTTGGGACCAGGGAAATTTCCCGCAGTTCTACCTGAACTCCCTGATCGTTACGGTGCCGGCGGTGATCGTGACGCTGCTTCTGGCGTCGATGGTCGCGTTCGCCGTGTCCCGGTTCAGCTGGCGATTCAACCTCGTGGTTCTGATGTTGTTCACGGCCGGCAACCTGCTGCCGCCACAGGTGATCATCGTTCCGCTCTACCGGCTCTACCTGTTCCTGCCGGTGCCCCAACCGCTGAGCGACAACGGCATCCTGTACGACCAGTTCATCGGGATCATCCTGATCCACGTCGCGTTCCAGACGGGCTTCTGCGTGTTCGTCCTCAGCAACTATATGAAGACCCTGTCCAAGGAGCTCACAGAAGCCGCGCTGGTTGACGGCGCGCCCGTCTCGCGTGTCTGGTGGAGCATCATCATGCCGCTCTGCCGGCCCGCATTGGCCGCGCTCGCGACGCTCGAGTTCACGTTCATCTACAACGACTTCTTCTGGGCACTGATGCTGATGAAGAGCGGCGACAAGCGGCCGATCACCTCAGCGCTGAACAACCTGCAGGGCCAGTTTTTCACCGACTTCAACCTGCTCGCGGCGGGTGCGCTGCTCGCAGCGATCCCCACGATCCTGGTCTACGTCGCGCTACAGCGTCATTTCATCAGGGGTTTGACGCTGGGCGCCACGAAGGGCTAGTCGTCCTCATCGGAGGGCCAGATACCTGCGCCCGCCAGCCCGCCGGGGCCGACGCGGCAGAGCCCGGTGACATAATGCCCGCGTGACCACGCAGACCCGACCCGATCGGGCGATTGCGCCTGCCAGCCCTGCGCGCCCGATCGCCAGCTGGGGCCTGGGCGACGGCCAGGCGATCCCGTGGGAGTACGCGCCGGCCCCCGAGTCGCGCGATCTGGTCAAGCTCAAGGACCGCTACGGGTTGTTCATCGGGGGCCGTGAGGTGGCCGCCTCCGATGGCGCGTATTTCACCTCCGTGGACCCCGCGACCGAGCTGCCGCTGGCCGAGGTCGCGCGCGGCACCGCAGCGGACATGGACCGAGCCGTGCGGGCCGCGCGCGGTGCCTTCCGACGACGCTGGGGTCGACTGCCGGGCAAGGAGCGCGCCAAGTACCTCTACCGAATCGCGCGGATCCTCCAGGAGCGCAGCCGCGAGTTCGCCGTCCTCGAATCGATGGATTCCGGCAAGCCGATCAAGGAGAGCCGCGACGTCGACGTGCCGCTCGCCGCCGCCCACTTCTGGTACTACGCGGGCTGGGCGGACAAGCTCGAGTACGCGTTTCCGGGTCGCGTCGCCCGGCCCCTGGGTGTGGCCGGCCAGGTCATCCCCTGGAACTTCCCGCTCCTCATGCTGGCCTGGAAGATCGCGCCGGCGCTCGCGGCTGGGAACACGGTCGTTCTGAAGCCGGCTTCCACGACGCCGTTGTCGGCCCTCCTCTTCGCCGATGTCTGCCGCCAGGCGAACCTGCCTGCGGGAGTCGTCAACATCGTCCCGGGGCCCGGCGAAGTCGGGATGTCCTTGGTTCGTCACCCTGACGTCGACAAGGTGGCGTTCACCGGCTCGACCGAGATCGGCCGCAAGATCGCGGCGGGCGTGGCCGGAACGGACAAGGCACTGACCCTGGAACTCGGCGGCAAGGCGGCCAACATCGTGTTCGAGGACGCGCCGCTCGACCAGGCGATCGAAGGGATCGTCAACGGGATCTACTTCAACCAGGGCGAGGTGTGCTGTGCCGGCTCGCGCCTGCTGGTCCAGGAATCGATCGCCGATCCGCTCATCGACAGGCTCAAGGACCGGCTGGCGACGATCCGGGTGGGCGATCCGCTCGACAAGAACACCGATGTCGGCGCGATCAACAGCCGCGCCCAGCTGGAGAAGATCACCGAGCTGGTTGCTTCCGGCCAGGCTGAAGGCGCCGAGATGTACCAGCCCGCCTGCAACCTGCCCGAGCGCGGCTACTTCTTCCGCCCCACGCTGTTCACCAACGTGGCCCAGTCCCACCGCATCGCCCGGGAGGAGATATTCGGGCCGGTCCTGTCCGTGCTGACCTTCCGCACCCCGGAGGAGGCCGTTGAGAAAGCCAACAACACGCCGTACGGACTGTCGGCAGGCGTGTGGACGGAGAAGGGGTCGCGGATCCTCGCGATGGTCAAGCGGATGAAGGCTGGCGTCGTGTGGGCGAACACTTTCAACAGGTTCGACCCGACCTCACCGTTCGGCGGCTACAAGGAGTCGGGCTACGGCCGCGAGGGCGGGCGCCATGGGCTGATCTCCTACGTCCGGCTCGAGGATCGCTGAGGGCAGTCTGATGGCGGCCCCTCGAATCGACGTCCGCAAGACCTACAAGCTGTACATCGGCGGCGAGTTCCCGCGCTCGGAGTCGGGCCGTTCGTACGAGGTGGCGGGGTCGGATGGCGCGCCGTTGGCCAACGCCGTGCGGGGCTCGCGCAAGGACCTCCGCGACGCCGTTCGCGCTGCGCGCAAGGCCTTCGAGCCGTGGGCCGCCCGAACTGCGATGAACCGCGGCCAGGTGCTCTATCGCGTCGCCGAGCTGATGGAAGGACGCCGCGACCAGTTCGTCACGGAGGTCGCTCGAGCCGAGGGACTGCGCGATGCCCGAGCCCGCGCACTGGTGGATCTATCGATCGATCGCTGGGTCTGGTACGCCGGCTGGGCTGACAAGATTGGCCAGATCCTGGGATCCTCGAATCCGGTGGCGGCTCCCTATTTCAACTTCACGATCCCCGAGCCGACCGGGGTCGTGGGGCTCGTCGCGTCGGAAACGAGCTCGCTGCTGGGCCTGGTCAGCCGCCTCGCGCCGGTGGTGGTCAGCGGCAATACGACCGTCATCATTGCCTCCGAAACGCGGCCGCTGCCAGCAGTCACCTTGGCCGAGGTGCTGGCAACGTCCGACCTGCCGGGCGGGGTGGTCAATCTCTTGACGGGGCTCAAGCACGAGCTGCTGCCCGTTCTGGCGGCCCACGTCGACGTCGATGCACTCGACCTGTGGGGTGCGCCCCCTGACATGCAGGCGGCCCTCGAGACGGCTGCTGCCGACGACATCAAGCGCCTCGCCCGCCGTCCGCGGGGTGTGGCCGACGCTCGCTTCGACTGGACCGACGATCAAGCGGCCCAGCGTCCGGAATGGATCGCTGCCTTCCTGGAGATGAAGACGGTCTGGCACCCGGTCGGCATGTAGGCGCCTCGCCAGAGCCTCGTCCCCGCGACGTCTCCCTCCCGGGCGTCCTTTGCCCGTTTCATGCACAACGAACATCCCAGGATCGTTGTACGGAGGGAAAGCCGTCCTACAGCTAAGCGGGCCCAGCCGCCGGGCGAAGGGGCCAACCCCGTGGCCCGAATCGTCCCGCCACGAGCGTGGCTCGGGCCTGGACCTATCGCGATCTTGGCCGATAGACCCGCTTCGGAAGCCCGAATCCACGCCCAACGATCCGCTCATGTTCGTTGTTCAGGAAGGACAAGGCCGCGACCGGCCCAGCCGGCTGGCGCAGCCATCGCCCGATGCCGTGTCCGTCACCGGGAAACGCCTGTCGAATGAATCGACGATGGGCGGCAAATCGAGCGCGATTCGACCGGGAGTCGGCGATCAGGGCCCACATTCCTACGTCGGCGACCACCCAGCCGCGTTCTGCGCAGATGGTCCGCCCGAGGCGTCGCTTCCGGTCCAGCGTTCCGACCAGCTCCTGGACGTCGACGATCTCCGTCTTGAGCTCGATCACGAGGCCGGTTCCCGATTCGGCGTGGAATCCGAGGAGATCAACGATTCCCCGCTCGCCATAGATCGAGAAAGAGACTTCGGGAGCGAGCTGCCACCCCGTATATCGATCGAAGAGCTCGGCGACGGCCTCGTGCATCGCGCTATGGCCGGCATTGACCAGTCGGTCGAGATCGCCGCCCCGCCACGAGGCCTTGAAGAAGATGCGTACCTCGAGCTGAGAGGCCACCTCGCGTAGAACCCGGACCGAGGTCATGTCCACGTGCCCGCGTTCAAGGCGTGAGATCGTCATTGAAGTGACTCCCGCCGCGGCCGCGACATCGGCCTGTCGCAACCGGCGTCTGATCCGAACCGCACGCAGGATGGCTCCCAGCCGGAGGTCGTCCATTCGCGGATGATCTCGCTCGGCCATTCGCCGCCGCTTATCGCTCCGCCAGCAGGCGCTGACGGCATACTCAACGGAGCCCGCAGAGAGGACACGTCATGACCGCCGTCATCTGCTCGGAACGCTCGTGATCGGCTTGTACGCTGCGGCGCTGGCGGGGATCGGGGTTGCCTTCGGCGGCATCGTGGGGCCTGGCGTTGCCACCGCTGCGTCGGGCGGCCTGGCGATCGCCTTCTATCTGGTCGATACGCTCGGTGCCGCGCTCCAGCTTCCAACGGCCATTCTCGACCTGCCGCTCACCAGGCACCTCGGCCACCCGATGATCGGGACCTATGACCCGGCTGGGGTCGTGGCGTGTTTCGTGCTCGCGGTTGGCGGCGTGATGCTCGGCGCATGGGGTATCCAGCGCCGCGACGTCGGTCGCTGACGGCACGGCCGCAGGCACGCCCGCGATGGCGGATTTGCCCCGCTGCGGCTGGGTGGCGACGAGCGACCCGCTGTACCTCGCGTATCACGACGAAGAGTGGGGGACGCCCTCGCACGACGATCGCCATCTGTTCGAGATGCTCGTGCTCGAAGGGGCCCAGGCGGGCTTGTCGTGGTCCACGATCCTCCACAAACGCGAGGGATACCAGCGCGCGTTCGCCGGCTTCGACGCCGCCGTAGTCGCCCGATTCGGCGACGAGGCGGTCGCCCGGCTGCTGGCCGACTCGGGAATCGTCCGCAACCGACTGAAGATCCAGTCGGCAATCGCGAACGCGAGGGCTGTCCTGGAGGTGGCCTCCGAATGGGGCAGCCTGGACGCCTACGTCTGGTCGTTCGTCCAAGGCGCGCCGAAGGTTGCAGGCTGGCAGCGCATGGGTGAGATCCCGGCCGAGACCGAGGTATCGCGGGCGCTCAGCCGAGACCTCAAGCGGCGCGGTTTTCGGTTCGTCGGTCCGACGGTGTGCTACGCCTTCATGCAGGCGGTCGGCCTGGTCAACGATCACACCGTCGGTTGCTTCAGGTTCCGAGAGCTCGAGGGTGCCTGACGGACGTGGATCCAGCTGTCTTCGGGCTGATCCTGGTGGCCGCCGGGCTGCACGTCTCGTGGAACGTCCTGCTGAAGACGGCTGGCGATCCGCTTCGTGCCGCCTGGGTCGGGATGATGACCGGGGCACTGATCATGGTGCCCCTCGGGTTCATCGGCTGGCTCGTCGCCGGTCGCCCGGCCATCTCCGGCCAGGTCGTCCTCCTGGCCGCGATCTCGGGGGCAATCGAAGGCGTCTACTTCGTGCTGCTCTCGATGGCATACCGCCGTGGGGACCTGTCGGTCGTGTACCCGGTGGCCCGCGGGACGGCGCCGCTGCTGGCGGTCTTCATCGGGGTCGCCTTCCTTGGCGAGCGTCTCGGGCCGGTCGCCATTTTCGGCATTGGCGCCGTCCTGGTGGGCTTGCTCGCGCTGCAGCGCCCCTGGCGCTCGTTCCGGCTCGTCCGAACGAGGGCAGGAGCGGGGCTAGCCAACGGGAGCGGGTTTGCCTTTGGTGCCGGAGTCATGATCGCGCTCTATTCCGCGGTCGACCGCGTCGCCGTCCGGCTCGTAGAGCCGTGGCTGTACGCGGCCCTGCTGTGGCTGGCCATGGCGATCTCGGTGAACGTCATCGTGTTCGGCTCACGAGGCTTGTTCTCTGATGAACGCGCCTCGACGAACGTCGATGTCCCGCGCGCGGCGTTCGGCGGAGCCATCACCCTGGCCGCGTATTTCCTGATCCTCATCGCGCTCTCGCTGGCGCCGCTCGCCGTGGTGGCTCCGCTGCGCGAGTCCGCGATCGTCCTGGCGTCGGGCTGGGGCGCCCTGCGCCTGGGCGAGACGGCGGGCTGGCGATCAGCTGCCTCCCGCATCGCCGCGGCCTCGATAGTGCTGGCCGGCGCCATCCTGCTCGCGCTGGGGCGTTGACGGTGGCCCTCAGTCGGTCACTTGAAGTACCCGGCGACGTCGAGGATCAGGTACGTCGTGCCGCTCCCCGCCTTGTACACGAGAGACATGTCTCCAGAACCATTGAGCGGGACCGTGACCCCGTTCGCGCGCGTGTCACCAAGTGGGAAGTTGATGGTGGAGGTCGCTGGGGCGTTGTCGGGGTCGGGGGTGATCGAGGCGTATCCTGCTCTGGTCTGCCCCGTCACCGTCAGATTGCCCGTGATCGCTTTTGCGCCCACCGGGACACCGACGTGACCGTCGACGTCGAGCGTTCGCGCGACGCTGGCAGCGAATGGACCGGGCAGGCCGAGATTTACGCTTGGCCGGCCATCGAGGCGGCGGCCTGGGTTCAAAGGGAAGAAGCTGAGCCCGCCCGTTCCGGGCACGTAGTAGCCGGTTACGTCGAAGATGACGTGGGCGGTCCTGAAACCGGACGTCTTGTACACGGCCCACAGGCTGCCCGTGGTGGTCAGCTTGACGCTCACGCCGTTGGCCCGAGTGTCGCCGACGGGGAAGTTGAGCGTCGACGTCGATGGGCTCGCGGTGTTCGTGTCACTCAGGGACAGGTAGCCGGGGCCGGTCTGGCCGGTGACGGTCAGGTTGCCCGTTATCGCCCTGGCGGTGTCCGGCACGCCCCCCTTGTTCCAGACCGCGAATTCGCGCGGGGTATTTGCGATGAAAGGAGTGCCGTACGGCCCGATGTGGACGGTCGGACGGGTATCGAGAATCCGAGCCGGGGTGAGAGTGCTGTATGTCGCCCCGCCCGTGGGAAGGAAATAGCCGGTGACGTCCAGGAGCAGGTGCGTTGTCTTGCCGGCGCTTGCCTTGTACACAGCCGACAGCTTCCCCGACGCGCTAAGCGGCATCGTCACGTTGTTGGCCCGGACATCGCCGAGAGGGAAGTTGAGCGTGGACGTGGAAGGAGTCGTCGTCGGAGACACGGTCAATGCGACGTAGCCGGGGGCGGTCTGGCCGACGGCCGTCAGGTTCCCGGTGATCGCGCTGGCATTGGCGGGGATCCCCATTGTGCCTGCGACCGGGAAGGTCCTGGCGACGTTGTTCGGCAGCGGGCCGCTGATGCCCCGATTGATTCGGCTGTCCATGACCCGAACCGGCGCGATCGGCCAATAAGTAAACCCCGACCCGGTCTTCAGCTGGGAGACATAGGTGCTCCATTTGCTGTCGAACGAGACGAACTCGTTGCCTTGCCAGACGGCGTCCGGGTCCTGGGGATCTTGGGCGACCCCGACGTAATCACCCCAGCGCTGTCCGGTGTAGTTGGTCGCGCCGCCTTGAAGCGGTTGTTTCGGGCTAATCGAGTTGACCGCATCCGACGACAGCTGGTAGCTGGTGTACGACGATGGGTACTCGCCGGCGGTGCTTGACGACCGCGTCCAGACGACATGCAACGTCCCGTTGGCGGTAAGCCCGATGCCGCCCATGTAGTTGTCTTTTCCGGTCTCTGCAATAAGGAAGTCTTGAAGCAAGGTCGGACTGGAGGTTCCCGTGTTGATTTGGGTTAAACGCACGCAGTCCCGCGCTTGAGTGTCGCCCGCGGGAGTGCACGGATACGTCGCGATCCAGGTCAGCTTGTTGCTCTGCCAGATCGCGTCCGTGATCCGGGAGTCGATTGCAGATGGGTCGACGACGTTGCCACTTGGTTGCTGCGGCGTCGGCGGCTCCAGGGGCCTGGAGACCAGGTCGGCGAGCGTTGTGCCGTTCACATCAAATGTTCTGGCCGTGACCGATCCGGTGACAGTCCCTTCATTCACGACCAAACTGCCCGAGTCGTCGCCGTATGAGACCCAGTAGACGGCCGCACTGGTCGCAGGGCTCTGGACAGCCGGCCGGACGATGCTTCTGCTGTCGAGGACCCCGGTTGCTGCATAGCCGAGACCGCCCCCGTTCACGAGGTCCGCCCAGTCGAAACCGGTGAAGTCGGTGCCCAGCGGCGTGGTGCTCACGCAGTCCGCGCCGGGCCCCATCTGGAAGACGTTCGCGCTGAGAACCACCTTGTCCGTCGATGTCCCGATGCCCGGGTAGTCGGGCAAGGTGTCGTTATAGATCCGGTAGTAGCTGTCCCAAAGGCCGCGCGGGTTGTTCGTCCTCGAGATTGCGATGTCGAGATAGCCGTGGCCGAACGCGGCTCCCCCTCCGGTCGTGCAGTCCCAACTAAGCTCGATGGCAACCCAGCGACCATGCAGAGAGTCGTAGATCACGCGAGGATCCGAGTCGAAGGCATCGGCGGGCAGCAGAAAGAAGTCGGGGAGCGTGACGTCGAGAGCATTCGCCCCGTTGCGGTCGGTGATGCGAAGCATCAGGTTGACTGCCTGAACGACGCTGTCGGGGCCGACAGCCACCCACGGGTCAGGCGGCTCAACGAGGGGCTCGCCGGGGGTCGCAAGATTCACACCCTGGAAGCCCGGGAGTACGGCGGACGGATTCGCCGTCGGCGTGGCCGGAACCGGCAGAGGGGGTGTGACCGCCGCAGCGAAAGGCCAGCTTCCTGACTGCGCGTGGCGCAGCGGGAGCGCCGGGCGGCTCCTCGACGACCGATGCCAGGTCTTCGGTGCTGGCAGATCGGCCACACGAACCTGACCGCGTGACGACATCGTGGCGAAGCGAGAAGGCTTGTCTGCGAAGGGCTCTCCGGTGACCATATGGCGCGATGAGGCTCCGCCAGCTGGTGGAGCGGCCGAAATCGCAGCCGCGATAACCATGGGACAGAGCAGGCCGATGCCTGCTCCGAGCGCCGCAATGCGTGCGCGAATCGACGAGGACATAACCGCGCTCCCACTCCTCCTCACGCCGGCACAGGTGACGGTCAGCGCGTTCCGGGCAGGGTAGTCGATATGACCATGAGTTGACACCGTGTCTTCGCCGTATACGGACCGCGGGCCTGCCCCGCCAGGGGGCCGACGACCTACCATGCCCTG
>VBEC01000080.1 GCA_005883615.1 Chloroflexota bacterium
GTCCACATGAGTCCTCGGCCAGGCCCCATTTCCGGCCGCACCTATCTCCGGTCAGTGCCCCGGACGGCCGCGACCCGTTCCGTTCGTGCCAAATGCTCACCCGGGGGACGTTCGGCCGGGTCCTGGGACGGCGGGACGGTCTCGAGCTTCGTCGCATCGCAGTTCTTCATCCCGCCCGAAGCTCCGCGCTGCACAAGTTCGCCTCGGCGGCACCTCCAGTTGAAGCAACCATCGCTCCCGACGCGGGCTAACGCTCTGCGGGTGGTCATTTGGCACGAAAACTGGCGCCAACAGAGGCTCGGCCCGCCAGCAGACAGCCGCGGCCCGGGGACCGGTCCGGGCCTCGCGGCGTACGATGCCGGAGATGTCCCAGACAGCCCCGACCCTTCGAGCGCTCGATTACCGGCGGGAGCTTCAGGCGCCCGGCACGAAGCACGCCCCGTATGAGGCGGTGTTACGAGTAGCCGAACTGCCGCCTGGAGCGATGCGCCGTGTCACCCGCGGCGACCTGGACATCCTGCTCGCCAACACCCCGGCCGGCATCGTGGCGACAGACGATCGCTGTCCTCACATGTCCGCGCCGCTGTCGGTCGGCGACCTTGACGAGTGCGTCGTCGCCTGCCCACTCCATGAAGGCAGGTTCGACCTCGCGGCGGGCGAGATAGTGCAAATGCCCACCACAGGCGGCCTGGACCCGGACGGCCGCTACCATCCGGTCTGGACGGCATCGGGCCACGAGCCCAAGAGCGATGTGCCGGGCAGGAAGGCCGAGGCCCGCCGCTTCACCCGGGTCAGACGGCTGCGCTATTACCCGCTGCGCATCCGGGACGGTCGGATCGAGATCGCCGTACCGGTGCTGCCGGGGGCTAAACGGTCGTCAATGCGAGAGACGGCGGAAAGGGTCGCTAGGGATCGCAGAGCGCGCGTCGCAAAGGGACGTCGGACCTCATTTTCGAGCGGCTGAAAGGCGCAGCGCCCTCGTCGCAACGCTTCTGCAAGGGTTGACTGCGCGCAACGGTTTGACGGGCGTCAAACCCGCCGCGTAGACTCCGGCGCCTGATGCCGAGACGCCTGCTGGCAGGCGTGGGCGCTCTGACGCTCGCTCTGCTGGCCACGTTCGTCCCCGACATCGATGGCGTTCACGCAGCCACAGCTCACTGCACAGGCTGGTCGAGCACGACTCGCCCGCCCAGCACCATCCGGGTGTACCGATCGGGACTGCATCGCACGGTCGCGGTCGATTTCAGGCAGTACGTCCGGGTCGTCGTGGCCAACGAATGGGGTCCGACACATCCCCGCGCATCGCTTCGCGCCGGCGCCATCGCCATCAAGCAGTACGGGTGGTACTTCGCCATGCACTGGCGCGGCGGACGCGATTGGGCGGGCCGTTGCTTCGACGTCGTGGACACCACCCACGACCAGGTGTACGCGCCGTCGAAGACGATCTACCCGACCCAGGACGACGCGGTGCGCGCCACCTGGAATCTGACTCTGCGCAAAGGCACGTCGTTCTTCATGACCGGCTACCGGGCGGGCGACGGTATCTGCGGCGACCAGCAGGACGGCTGGCACCTGATGCAGCGGAACGCCTCGGCCTGCGTCATGGAACGCGGCGAGTCCATGGAGCAGGTCCTGCGCCGGTATTACGGCTCGAGTGTTTCCGTGGTCGACCCGGGGCTCAACGACGTGACCGGCGACGGCTACGGCGATGGAGCCGCGGTCGTGACCGACGCTGTCACGGGACAGGAGACCGCCGCACTCGCGACGTCGGATCCGCGGACCGCCGTTCAGCTCGCATCCGTCAGCCAGCCCGTCGTTCTGGCGACGGTGTCAGCCGGCAGCCTGCTCGATCAGGCCACGACCGACCTCAACCGCGATGGTCGGCGCGACCTCGTTCAGCTGATCGCGACGGCGAATGGCGGCGCGCAGTTGAAGGTGATGCTGGGCTCGAGCACGGGCTTCCGTCCGGGAGTCGCCTGGTGGTCAGGGATCGTCCAGGGCTCGAATCTCCGCGGAGCCACCGTCCGTGTGGTCACGGGCGACTTCGACGCGGATGGCCTCGGCGACGTCGGTCTGCTGCGCGTCATCCCGGCGCCACCGCCAAATTCGCTTCTGTCTGCCCAATCGGCTTTGAGCACGCTGTTCCTGCTGCGGTCGACCGGCAGCGGGCTGCGCGGCCCCGCGGTCCAGTGGCAGCAATCGATCGATCTGAGTGCTGCGAAGGCGCTGGCTGGTGACGTGACCGGCGACGGCCGCGCCGATCTCGTCCTCCTGCGCCCGACGTCTGCAAACGGCACGGCGATCCAGGTAGCTCCTTCGACCAACACCCGCGGCCTCAGTCACCTGCGCGACTTCCTGACCCTGGCTACGCCACTCGCCAACCTCAAGGCGGTCGTCGCAGACGTCGATCGCAACGGCCGCGACGACCTGGCGCTGGCGGTCCGGCAAGGCGCCGACCAGCTGGCACTCGAGGTGGGCATATCAACAGGAACCAGCTTCCGCGCGGCCTGGTGGTTCAGGACGGCCAGCGCCTACAGCTGGTCAAGCAGCAAGGTGGCGACCGCAGACGTCGACCGAGACGGCCGCGCGGACCTGCTGGCGTTCCGCGATGGTGGCAGCCTTGGTGGCAGCGTGGTCGACCTGTTCCACTCGACCGGCAGCTCGTTCGCGCTGAGCCGTTGGCGAACCCTCCCGGAGGCGTGGAGCCAGCTCGCTCCGGTTTGACCGGGCGCTCGTCCCCCTTTGTAATCGTGCCCAGGCCAGTCCGGGAGACTAGCCGCGGATTTCGGCCTCCTCCGTGGGCGCACCTTCGGATGGCACCTCGCGGGCAAACGTCCGGATGATGGAAACCACCTCATCGGGGTCGTCGGTCAGGCGCAGCAGGCTCAGGTCGGCATCAGCGATGGCGCCGGCTTTCAGCTGAACTTCGCGCATCCAGTCGATCAGGCCCTGCCAGTACGTCGTCCCGACCATGACCACCGGAAAATGGCGGATCTTGCCCGTCTGGATGAGCGTGAGCGATTCGAACAGCTCGTCGAGCGTCCCGAAACCGCCCGGCAGGATGACGAACGCGTCGGCGTACTTCACGAACATGGTCTTTCGCGCGAAGAAGTAGCGGAACTCGATCCCAAGGTCGACGTAGGCATTGATCGACTGCTCGTGAGGCAGCTCGATGTTGCACCCGATCGACAGGCCGCCTGCCTCCTGGCAGCCACGATTTGCGGCCTCCATCGCGCCCGGCCCACCGCCGGTGATGACGGCGAAGCCCGCTTCGGCCAGCAGGTGCCCGACGGTCCGCGCCGTGTCGTAGGTGCGGTCGCCCGGACGGACGCGGGCCGACCCGAAGACGGTCACTGCCGGCCCGATACCTGCCAGGGCGTCAAAGCCTTCGACGAACTCGGAAAGGATCCGCAGGGCGCGCCAGGGGTCGGAGTCGAGAAAGGCGGGCCGCTCGTGGCGTTGAAGGAGGCGTTCGTCTTCGGTCGCATCGCCGGTGGGTTTGAGCAGACGGGCCTTGTCGGGCCGCATGACCACCCGGCCGCTTCGACGGCGGTTCTCCTCCGGTTGAGCCGGTCGGCTGTGGTCCTCAGTGGAATCGTTCATCGTTCGGCTAGGATGCCATCCCTGAGAAGCGCGATGCAGGAAACTCCGCCGTCGGGCAGATTGGGATTGTCGGTCGCGATCCTGCTGGCGATCGCCGGGACGATCTTCATCGGCCAGGGAATGGGCATCATCCGCGGCTCGAGCTTCATGGTGGACGACCAACGCTGGGCCCTGATCGGCCTCGTGATGGACATGGCGGCCACAGGGATCGCCTGGGTCACCCTCCGCGCTCGGTCGTAGCCAAGAGCCAGCGTTTCCAGGTCGCCTCGGATGGACCCGCGCTGAAGTCCGCGCCATTGCGCACCAGGGGCAGCTTCAGTAGCCGGGCGTTTGCCAGGAGCTTGCCCGCGAGCTCATCGTCGGTCATCCGGAGATAACCGAGCCCGGACTCGCGCCATGCCCGGCCATCCGTGTCCGCCAGCGCCGCTGCGCCCAGCTTCTCCACGAAGCGCCGCAGCTCTCCGGGCGCGATCGGGCGGCGGCGCAGGTCCACAAACGAGATCTCCGCACGGCGCTCCTTGAAGAAGCGCAGCGCCGCCCTCGTCCCCCGATCTGCTTCAAGGCCGAATACCTGGATCGTGCCGCCCGACGCTGCCACGCAGGGATGGTAGCGAGCCGTTGGCTGGCAGCGAGCCAGGACGGCGCCAGCCACCAGCCGGCGGCCCCGAGCAGCTCCCCGCGGTACCATCGCCCGAACGGCAAGCGGACCGAACAACTCCGGGAGGATGGCAGCGTGGGAGGTGTCGGTGTGACCGTCTGGTTCACGGTCCAGCTCGAGGATCGGCCCGGCGCACTTGCCCAGGTCGCGAATGCCCTGGCCGAACGCAAGGTGAATATCACGGGCATCGTCGGGGTGGCCGAGGACACCGACGGCGCCCTTATGCTCACAACCAGCGATCCGGCCCAGACCAGGTCGGTATTCGAAGCCCTCGGCCTGCCGTACGAGGAGCACGACCCGTCGGGCGGCCTCGCGCCCGACCGCCTTCCGGAGGTCCAGCGTGGCCTGGCCGACCGGGGCATGTCCGTGACCCGCTGACGCCGGTGCCGCGCACCGCTAGCCAGCGCCCCGACACGGTCGCAATCCGCCTGGATCACCTCGACCGGCCCGAAGCCATTCCGGCTATCGCGGCTCGCGTCGCGGCTGCGGGCGGGACGGTTCGAACACTGTCCACGGTCCGCCGGATGGATGGCGAGACGAAGCTCGCGGAGATCGAGCTCGAGGTCGAAGGCCTCGACGAGGCGAGCCTGGTGGCGGCCCTGGCCGGCGAGCCGGACGTTCGGGCTCACCGCTTGACGCGCTCGCTGGACCGCGTCTTCGGGAAACGGATCATCGTCATCGGCGGCGGCGCGCAGGTGGCACAGGTCGCGCTGGGAGCGGTGAGCGAGGCCGATCGTCACAACCTGCGCGGCGAACGGATCAGCGTCGACACCATCGCGCTCATCGGTGAGGAGAACATCGCGGCCGCCGTCCGCGCCGTGGCCGACCTGCCGCGCGCCCACTGCCTGGTCCTGGCCGGCTCGCTCATGGGCGGCGACATCAGCCGAGCCGCGGACGAGCTTCGGGAGGTCGGCATCCCGATCATCGCCCTCAACATGGCGGGCTCGCTGCCCGAGCACGTCGACCTCGTCGTGTCGGATCCAGTACAGGCCGGCACCATGGCGGTCATGGCCATCGCCGATACCGCAAGCTTCGACCTCGCTCGCCAGCGCGGCCGGCGTTACTGAGCGGCCATGCGCATCGCCACCTGGAACGTCAACTCGCTCAAGGCCCGCATGGACAAGGTCGAGTGGTGGCTGGGTCGTGCGGAGCCGGATGTCCTCCTGATCCAGGAGACCAAGCTGACCGATCAGGACGCGCCGGTGATGCCTTTCCAGATGTGGGGATACGAGCTGCTTCACCACGGCGAGGGCCGCTGGAACGGTGTGGCAATCGCGTCGCGGGTTGGGATCGGGGGCGACGTGGTGACGAATTTCGGAGACGGACCGGTCCGGGATTCGGGGCCTGGGTCAACGACCGTGTTCGCGGAGGAGGATTTCAACCCGTTCGACGAAGCTCGCATGCTGAGCGCGGTCGCCGGGGCGATCCGCTTCGTGTCGCTCTATGCGCCAAATGGCCGCGTCGTGGGTTCGCCCTTCTACGACGGCAAGCTCGCCTGGTACGAGCGCCTGGCGCGCTGGCTTGCCGAAGCCGCCTCAACGTCCGAGCCACTCGTGATCGGGGGAGATCTGAACGTGGCGCCCGAGGACATCGACGTCTGGAACGCGCGGGCAGTCCACGGCGGCACGCACGTCTCCGAGCCCGAGCGCGCGGCCTTCCGGCGGCTGCTCGAATGGGGCCTGGCGGACACGTATCGGTCAAACCGATCCGAGCCGGGGCGCTTCACGTGGTGGGACTATCGCGCCGGCAACTTCCACAAGAATCTGGGGATGCGCATCGACCATCTTCTGGCAACGCCGCAGGTCGCGAAGCGAGTGATCTGGGCCGAGATCGATCGGGAGGCACGCAAGGGAACGCCGATCCCTTCCGATCACGCGCCCCTGCTGATCGACCTCGACGAGCCGGGCGTCCCCATCGATGCCGGCTGGGATGCAGCCGCGGCGCGCATCGCCGCGCGTGGAGGGACCCGCGTCGGCTGACCTGGCTCAGGAAGGAGCGGCGGCCTTCCGGTTCGTCGTCCGGGTGTTCTCGACGACGGTGCGCTGCTCTCGAGCGGTCCGGCGACCGTCCATCGCGTAGCGGTCGGCGGCCATGATATCGAAGGCGTGGACCGAGGCCTCCTGGTTGGAATAGCGCCCGGCTAGGAACGAACGGGAAGCCGTGCCTCGCTGCTGGAGCTCGACCACGTGATAGTCCTGCCGGTTGGTCAGGTCCCAGAACTCGACCGCGCCGCTGACGTCGAAGCCCGGCCGCGCCAGAGCGTCCGCCTCGACGTGCAGGTCGCACACGACCCGCGTCCTGTCGGGCGCGATCGGCCACGCCTGGTGCGTCAGGACGTAGTCGGGGTGAACGCTGACGATGAGGTTCGGCCACAGGATGTAGTAGTAGATGCGGCCCTGGTCGACCTCGTCGGCTCCGCTGATCGCCGGACGACCGTGGCGCAGGCCGTCCATGGACATGGTCTCGCAGCCGGCCGCGAGCGGCATCCAGCCGCCCTTCCATGGACCCGTCGGCTCGAAATCCACGCCCAGGTCGTAGGGAGTCAGGCGGTTGAGCAGGGGGTGGATGCCGGGGCAGTGGTAGCACTCCGAGTAGTTCTCGGCGACGATCTTCCAATTCGCGGCGACGTCGTATTCGAGGCGCGCTGCTCGACGCAGGGTCGAGAAGTCGCGCCGGAACTGCCGCGCGTGATGGTCGTGCCAGTCGCCCATCGACTCCGGGAGGGGGCGCGCATTCGCATCAAGGTTGACGAACACGAAGCCACCCCAGGTCTCGAGGCGAACGGGCGTAAGGCCGAATTCGGGCGGCGCGAAGTCCTCGATGTCCTCCATGTGCCTGGCTCGGACGAGGGTTCCCTCGAGGTCATAGACCCACGCGTGGTAGGGGCATTGGAAGCGGACCAGCCTGCCGGCATCGCCCTCGACGACGGCGGTACCGCGGTGGCGGCACACGTTGTAGAAGGCCCTGAGCCGATCATCCGGCCCGCGGACCGCGACGAGCGGCTCGCCGACCAGATCGAGCGTGAAATAGGTGCCCGGATCCGGAGCATCCTCCTCGCGGCCGACACAGATCCACTCGCGGAAGAACCATTCCTCTCGCTCGAACGCGAAGATGGCCGGGTCGTGGTACGTCCGGGCGGGCAGGAGCGTCGCGCCGCGAAAGGGCCGCCGGACCGCGGCGAGCTCCTCCGCGGTCAGCGGTGATCGAGGCCGGGGCTGCGGGTCCATTGCCATGCCCGATGACTGTAGCGCCCGCGCCCGCCTGGCGGCGGCGGCGGCCGGGCCGAGTGGCGGCGGCGGCCGCTGGCGCCGGGGCTCCCACCTGCCGCTACACTCCGCGGAGTGTCCCCACCGATCGTCCCGGACTTCCATGAGCGGATCGCTCGCGGCCGCTTCGCGCTCGGATCTTGGGTGACCTTCCTGGATCCCTCCTCGGCCGAGGTCATGGCCGGCTCGGGCTTCGATTTTCTGATCGCCGACGGGGAGCACGGCGCCATCGGCAGCAGCGATCTCCTGGCCATCCTGATCGCCACTCGAGCGGCCGGGGTGCCGGTCCTCGCCCGGGTCGGGGCCAACGAGCCGATCCGCATCATGCAGGCGCTGGACCTGGGCGCGGCCGGCGTCGTGGTGCCACAGATCCGAACTGCCGACGACGTCCGGCGAGCCGTGGACTGGTGCCGCTACCCGCCGGTCGGGATGCGCGGCGTGGCGCCTCGCCGCGCGTCCGAGTACGGGCGCCATACCTCCGACTACCTGGCGACGGCCAACGCAACGGTCACCTGCTGCATCCAGATCGAGACGGCCGAGGCGCTGACCGACGTGGAGAAACTCCTCGCGGTGCCCGGCATCGACGCCCTGCTGATTGGCCCGAATGACCTGGCGGCGTCGATCGGCCGTCTCGGGCAGCCAGGCGATCCAAAGGTCGAGGCAGCAATCGGGCGGGTTCTCGAATGTGCCCGCGCGGCGGGCGTCCCCGCGGGCGTGTGGACGGCTTCGCCGCAGTCCGCACGGACGCGGCGTGACCAGGGATTTGCGTTTGCGACCGTCGGAACCGACTACGGGTTCATGTTGGCCGCCGCCGAAGCGACGATCCAGGCCGTTCGGGGAGACGCCTGACCTGTCGGTTGACCCCGTTGAGCAATGGCCGCCGAAGCCAGGCGCCATCGAGACAGAGCGCCTCCTCCTGCGCCCGGCCAGTCGTGCGGAAGGCCTGGCGATCCTGGCTGGTCGGTCGCTACCGGACTTGCCATTCGTCGCTGGCTCCCCCTCGCAGGGCGTGTTGGAGGCGATGCAGCTGTTTGCGGGCGCCCGTCGCTCCGAGCTGCCCGGCTTCAGCCCGTTCCATCTGATCCGCCGCCACGACGGCCGCCTCATCGGCAGCATCGGCTTCACGCCCGTGCCGGAGACTCGCTGGGTGACGGTGGGATATGGCGTGAGCCCGGCGGTGGAAGGCCAGGGCTACACGACCGAGGCCGTCGTTGCGTTGATCGACTGGTTGTTCGCAGCAGGAGCCGAATCCGTGCGCGCCGACACCTACGCCGATCACGTCGCCAGCCGGCGGGTGATGGAGAAGGCGGGCATGGACCTGATCGAGGAGACCGAAGGCGTGGAGGACGGCCGGCCCGTGCGCTACGTCCTGTACGCGATCGCCCGTCCGCCGGGCGGCCGTCGCTAGAGCTCGAGCTCCAGCTCCAGCTCGTCCCGAATGGGAATGCCGTTTCGCGCGACCTCCGGGATCTCGGGCTTCAAGGTCTCCCGAGCCTCGGTGACCGCGGCGCGATGGAGCGCCGCGAGCCTGAACCCACGCCGCTGGTAGAAGGCCAGTGCATCGACGTTGTCGTTGGTCGTGACGAGCCAGACGCGCCGGCAGCCCGCCGCCCGCGCCGCCGCGACGATCGCCTCGATCACCGCCGAACCGCCGCCTCTTCGCGCGAACGGGCTGTCCAGGATGGCGAGCTCGCATTCGCCGTCCTTGATTCGGTAGGTGCCGTAGCTGACCCAACCTTCGGCCCCATCCACGACGAAGCCGGGCATGTCGGCTACGTCCCACAGTCGGCCGCGGGAAACCATCCGGCTCGAGCCCCAGCGTTCCCTGACCAGGCCGGCGAGGCGGGTGGCATCCGAGGGCTGCAGCGGGCGAACCGTCGGCGGCGTCAGTCGAGGGTCACCCGCTCGTGCCAATGCGGAATCAGCGTGTCCAGGCCGAGCTCGCGGACCTTTGGCTCCAGGGCCGCCTGGGCGTCCGGATCACCATGGACGATGAAGACGCGTCGCGGCCAGCCAGGATCGCCCGCACGCTTGCCCGCGGTAAAGCCGCGCAGCCAGTCGAGCAGCTCGGATTCGTCGGCGTGCGCGGAAAAGCCGCTGATGGAGCGGATCTGGCAGTGAACGTCCCGGATCTGACCATCGAGCCGTACCTGCGTGGCGCCCTCCTGCAGATGCGCCCCCAACGTGCCCTTGCCCTGGTATCCGACGAACAGGAGGACCGCGGCCGGGTCGTCGATGAGCCCGCGCAGGTGGCCGACGACGCGTCCCCCGGTGAGCATTCCGTTGGACGCCACGATCATGTACGGCCGAGGTGCCTGCTGGATCGCCTCGGACTCCTTGACATTGTTGGTGATGACCTGGCGTGGGTAGTCGAGCGGCGTGTCGCCCGAGGAGAGCAGCTGACGCGTCTCCTCGTCGAAGTACTCCGCGTGATGGCGGTACACATCGCTGGCCTTGGAGGCCATCGGCGAATCGAGGTAGAGCGGCAGCTCCGGGATGGCGCCCTGCTCGAGCAACCGGTCGAGCTCCCAGACGACCTCCTGGGTCCGCCCGATTGCAAACGACGGGACCAGCAACACGCCGGCGTGGTCCGCGACGAGCCGCACCGTCTCCGCCAGGATCCGAATGGCCTCTTGCTGCGGCTCATGCTCGCGCCCGCCGTAGGTCGACTCGACCAGGACGTAGTCGGCATCCGAAACGAGTGTCGGATCGCGAATGATCGGCGTGTCGTGCCGGCCCAGGTCCCCGGAAAACACGATTCGGCGCTCGGGAGCGCCGGGGCTCTCCGAAACGCGAAGGCGGATGATCGCCGAGCCCAGGATGTGGCCGGCGTCCACGAAGGTGGCGTGGATGCCGGGCGTGATCTCGTACTCCTGGTCGTAGTCAACCGGCCGGAATTGCTGGAGCGCCGCCTGGGCGTCAGCGGCCGTGTAGAGCGGCTCGGAGAGCTCCACGTCGAGGTGAGGCGGCTGCGCCAGGAGAGCTTCTTCCGGGTCAGAAGCGGCTCGGACCTCCGAGTGGCTGCCCAGCCCGCCGACCCCCTGGGGGACGGCAAGATAGGGATCGACTCCTGCCGTGACGGGCTGGCCGTGGCCGAGATCGTCGGCCACGTCTCCGGACCCCGCCAGTTCGATCGCTGCCTCGAGCGCCAGCTGTTCCTGCTGCGCTTCGGTCGCCGCCCGGTCGGGATGGCGCCGTTCCAGGCGAGCCTCGCGCTTGGCGAATTCCTCCTGGAGCTTGCCCGAGTCGAGCACGACCAAGGTGGCCAGCTCGACGGTTCCTTTCGTCGCCCAGATCGGTCCGCCGAAGCCCTCCTTGACCACGTGAGGGATCAGCCCGCAATGGTCGAGGTGAGCGTGGGTCAACAGGATGGCGTCGATTTTCGAGGGGTCGTACGCGAGCGGAATCCGGTTGCGGATCGCCTCGTTGGGGCTGCCCTGAAACATCCCGCAATCGATCAGGATCCGGGCGCTCTGCGTCGTCAGCAGGAACTGCGAGCCGGTGACGGTCGTGGCCGCGCCGAGGAACTGGAGATCCACCCTGCAGGTGCGCTCAGCCCACGCGGATGACGATCAGGGCGTCCACCGCGACCGCGAGGAAGAGCAGGCTCAGGTAGCTGATCGAGTACTTGTACAGGCGGATTGCCTGCGCGGTAGAGGCTTCCGGCGAGGTGCCCTGGCGCCACAGTACATACGCTTGCCAGAGGAAGGCACTGCCCAGAACGACCGCTGCCGCGAGATAGATCGCGCCCATGCGGGCAACCGCGAAGAGCACCAGCGAGATCGCCACCAGGAGCAGGCTGTACAGCCCGATCTGGCGCGTCGTCTCGGGCACACCGCGCACGACCGGCAGCATCGGCACGCCCGCGGCCGCGTAATCGCGCCTGATGCGCAAGGACAGGGCCCAGAAGTGCGGAGGTGTCCAGTAGAAGACCAGGGCGAACAGGATCAGGGCGGGCAGGCCGACGTTGCCCGTTACGGCCGCCCAGCCGATGACCGGGGGGAGTGCTCCGGCGGCGCCTCCGATGACGATGTTCTGCGGAGTGCTGCGTTTGAGCAGGACCGTGTACACCACGACGTAGAACGCGATTGCCAGAAGGGCGAGAAACGCGGCCAGGAGGTTGACGAACACGACCAGGACGCCGAACGACAGGGCGCCCAAGCCCAGTCCGAAGAGCACGGCGTTGTCGGGCTCGACCTCATGCGCGGGAAGAGGCCGCCGGCGGGTCCGGGCCATCAGCTCGTCGATGTCGCGGTCGAGGTAGCAGTTGATCGCGTTGGCGCTGCCCGCAGCCAGCGAGCCGCCGAGCAGCGTCCACCAGACCAGGTCCAGGCGCGGAATGCCGCGCTGGGCAAGGACCATGGCCGGAACGGTCGTGACCAGGAGTAGCTCGATGATGCGTGGCTTGGTCAGGGCCACGTAGGCACGGATCGTGTCGCCTGGGCTGGCTGTGCGCACCTCGCGTCCGGCGCGCCCGCCGGTGCCGATGCCCGGCCCGTAGGACTGCGCCTGGACCGCGGTTCGAGCCGTGTAGTAGCTGACGACGACAAGGCCTACGAGGGCGCCCCAGATGAACGCGCCGAGCGCCAGGTGAAGCGTCTGTGTCCACGCCGCGAGGCTGGTCAGCACCTGTGCGCCGCCGACGGCGGCCTGGATCGGGAAGAGGACGCCGGCCAGGAGCGCCAGCCGCACGACCGCCGTTCGATCGCGCTGCGTCCGCCAGGCGACGACGGCAATGCCGACGACGATGACGCCGACGATCACGGCCACCCAGCGGTGCAGCACATGGGCGAATGTTTCGTCGTTGGCGAGCGCCGGGGCAAGCGAGCCGTTCATCAGCGGCCAATCGGGAAAGACCAGGGCTGCATTGAGCGCGGTCACGTGCGAGCCGAACAGCAGCAGCGCGAATGTCGTGGCGGCCCCGAAGGCGGCTAGCAATGTGAAGCGCTGGCTGCCGCCTCGACCGCCCAGGCGGGCCGGGAATGTCGATCGCGCGAGCACGAACAGCAGGAGCGCGAGCAAGGCCATCGCCGTCGCCAGGTGAGCGGTCACCGACTCCCCGGTGTTCCCGAGGCGGACGGTCTCGCGCCCCAGCCAGGCCTGGAAGCCCACGAGCGCCACGGCCGCGAGACTCGGCCACAGGATCGACGGGCGATCACGATTGTCGAGGACGGCCAGGAGGGCCATTCCCAGCACGAGCAGGC
Source organism: Chloroflexota bacterium (assembly GCA_005883615.1). GTDB lineage: Bacteria > Chloroflexota > Limnocylindria > Limnocylindrales > CSP1-4 > CF-16. The sequence continues at coordinate 12,732 of VBEC01000080.1, forward strand.
CGACCAGCACGGCGACGGTTCGGTGGACCCACTCGAACCACACGTTCGCGCCCGCGTCCGCTCCCGGCAGGAATTGGCCTGGAAAACATCCCGGCCACGTGGGACAGGCGACACCCGAGTTGGTGGAGCGGACGATGACGCCGATGACGACAAGCGCGAACGTCGTCGCCACGCTCGCCGCGGCCACCTTCTGGAATCGGGTCACTCGTCCTCCTGCCCGTGCGCCCAGGTTGAGCGGAAGGCGCGGCCGGGGAGCGGGACCATTCTAGCGCCGGGAGCCGTCAGGGCCTCCCGGCAACGGCGCCCGGCCACGTGAGGCCAGCAAAGGCGTAGTCGAGCCCGGCAAACTACCCTGTGGGCATGGCCATCCCGCGCTCGCTTCGTTGGATCGCCCTGCTCGCGGCGCTCGTGGTCGGGGCGTGCGCGGGGGCCGGCTCGCCATCACCGACCGCCGGGCCGAGCGGCGGACCGGGCGGAACCTGTCCGGCGGCGCCGGCGGCGAGTGGAACGCCGACCGGCTGGGATACCGTTAGCCAGAAGCCGACTCGTTTCCCCAGCGTGATCACGGCGCCCAGCTACTGCGGCAAGACGCGCTTCCTGTTCTCCTTCCTGAGCGCAGACAACCGTCCGATCGGGTCACCCGATCTGAAAGCTCAGATCGCCTTCTACGATCTCGGCCGGGACCCCGCCAAACCGACCATTGCCGTCACGGGGACCTTCATTTGGGCAATCGAAGGCCAGCGCGGCATCTATACCGCCGACGTCGATTTCCCCGAATCTGGGGACTGGGGGGCCGAATTCACGACCACCCAGAGCGGCGCTGCCAGCGAGACCACGCGCTTCGTCTTCGAGGTACAGGCCAAGGATCCGACCGTCGGCGTGGGGAACCAGGCGCCCTCCGTCAAGACACCCACGGCGGCCGATGTCGGAGGGAGGCTCAAGGAGATCTCGACCGACACCAGCCCGGATCCGGCGTTCTACCAGCTGTCCGTGGATCAGGCACTCGCCCAGCACAAGCCCTTCGTGCTCGTCTTCGCGACGCCCGCCTTCTGCCAATCCAGGCAATGCGGCCCGACGCTCGACGCAATGAAGGCCTTTGCCAGGACGCAGCCAGGCGTCACGTTCATCCATGTTGAGCCTTATCAGCTGAAGTTCAGCGACGGCCGCCTGCAGCCAGTGCTCGATGCCAACGGACAGCTCCAGGCCACGCAGCAGACGAATACGTGGGGCCTCACTGCCGAACCCTGGATCTTCGTGGTCAGCAAGACCGGCGTCATTACGGGCTCGTTTGACCTCATCGCGAGCACCGAGGAGCTCAAGGCGGCGATCGCGGCCGCAATCTGATCCCGACTAGGGCGCGTCCTCGAGGTGATAGACGACGAGCTCGGTGCCTTCTGGCTTGAAGAAGACCAGGACGGGGTTTCCGGTCAACTGGTGCTCGGCAAGATGGCCAGGCGGGAAGGCGGTCGGGTCGTCGAGAACACCCAGCTTGAAATGGAGCACCTTCTCGCCGTTCGTGCGCAGCGTGAATCCATGAACCGCGTTCAAGCCGGCCGAGTCGACGGCGGTGATGACTCCCGCGACCGGCGAGGCCGGGCCCTGCGTGCTGCTGACCGTGCCAGGAGGATTGGCTGGGGATGGTGTGGCCGCGCTGCCGGATGTGGGCGCGACGATCGGCGCTCCGCTGCAGGCCGCTATTCCGAGGATCGTCACGAGGCCAGCCAGCCACAACGTGCCGCTATCGCGATGACGGCGTCGCTTCATCCGGAGCCCGCCGCGCCGCTGCTGCCGGGGACGACCAGCGCCAGGCCTCGCCTGCATCCGGGACAGGTTGCGGGGCCGGGTTCGTACGTCGGGACCTCGAGCGTCCACAGGGCCGAGAGTGGATAGCGGCGGTCGGTCAGCGGCGATGTGACTGTACTAAGCCCGCCCGAGCGATCGACGAGCACCTCACAACCGATGATCTCGCCGCCCGCAGCTTCGACGGCCGGCAGCATGGCCACCAGCGAACCGCCGGTCGTGAGGATGTCATCCACGAGCAGGACGCGCTCCCCGGGCTCGATGCGGAAGCCCCGCCGGAACTCACGATGGATGTGTCCGTCCGCGGCGCGAACTTCTTCAGCAAAGATGCCACGCACGCCGACCTGGCGAGCGGCCTCGAACGCCAGGATGACACCGCCAGTCGTGGGGCCGGCCACCACGTCGACGCCCCCGAACCGGTCGTTCGGCTTGTAGCGAGCGGCCCAAAAGCTCACCAGTTCGCCGGTCGCGGCGGGATCCTGGAGGACCAGGAACTTCTCCAGGTAGCGATCGGAGTGCCGTCCGCTCTTGAGCTCGAAATGGCCCTCGGCCAGAGCTCCGGACCGGCGGAAGATATCTTCCGTCCGGGCTGCGATGGCGCCTCGGGCGGCGATATCGACGGCGGGCTTGATCGTGGTCATCGTGGCCGAAGTCTAGCGTGGGGGGCCGCTCTCGCAGCCCTCGTCCGACTCGCACGGCGTTCTCAGGGCCGGTACTCGACCCCTTTCGCCGACGGAGCGTCGGGCCGAGGCGGCAGAGCCGTGCCGACCAGTGGCTGATAGCTCGACAGGCCGCGTGCCAGGCACTCGCCGGCGAGCTCGTCGATGAGGCGCACCGGCAGCGTCGGATCGGCGAAGATCGCTGTGCCGACCTGGACCGCGACGGCGCCCACCGCCAGGAAGTCGAGAACGTCGGCGAGCTCGGTGACGCCGCCGATCGCGACGACCGGGATGTCCACCACCTGCGCAACTTCGTAGACGACCCGCAGAGCGACCGGCTTGATGGCCGGCCCGCTCAGCCCGCCGAATACGTTTCCCAGCAGCGGCCGCCGCCTGTCTGAAGCGACGGCGATCCCGGACAAGGTATTGACGGCAGTCAGGGCGTCGGCGCCGGCGGCGGCGATGGCCCTAGCGATCGGCCGCACGTCCGCGACGTTGGGCGACAGCTTCACGAGGAGCGGCAGGTCGGTCGTCCTGCGCACGGCCGCCGTGACGGCTCCAGCCGCCTCCGCGTCGATCGCGAACTGCAGACCGCCCTTGCCGACGTTGGGGCAGCTGATGTTGAGCTCGATGGCGGCCACCCCGGGAACCCCGTCGAGGCGGCGGCAGACCTCCACGTAATCGGCGATCGATTCGCCGGCGACGTTGACGATCACGCTGGTCTGCCAGGCCGTCCAGGTCGGCGCGTAACGCTCGACCACCGCATCGACGCCCGGGTTCTGGAGGCCGATCGAGTTCAGCATTCCGGCGGGCGTTTCGGTGACTCGGGGGGTGACGTTGCCGACACGCGGCTTCAGCGTCGTGCCCTTGCAGCAAACGGCTCCCAGGCGCTGGACGTCGACCACCTCGCCGTACTCGACGCCATAGCCGAAGGTGCCCGAGGCGACCAGGATCGGGTTGGCCAGGCGGAAGCCTCCGCGGCCAGGCGCCAGATCGACGGACAGGTCGACGGCGGCCAGCTCGGTGGCGCTCGGCTCGGCCCTGCGGGGACTCGTCGCTCCGGAACCCTCCAGGACCAGCGAACGGCCCTGCGGGAGGGGAGGCAGCCGGCTCGGCCGGCGGGATCGAGGCCGCCCGGGCTTCCGCTTCCGCGCGGGGAGGATGGTTCCACCGGCGGGCGATGTCACGACCCGCTTGCGGGGCCTCATCTGGGGCGCTCCGTCACCAGCCCGACTCCCAGGCAATCTCCTCGGCCGCGAAGACCGGTCCCTCGCGACACACCCGCTGCGGGGTCCCGGCCACGCTCATGACCACGCAGCCAAGGCAGGCACCGACCGCGCAGCCCATGTTCTGCTCCATGGAAACCTGCAGGAACGCCTTGCGCCGAGCCTCCGGCGAGCCAAGGGGAGCTGATCGGCCGGCGCCGCGTTTCCGCCCGAGCTTGGCGACCCCCAGACGCTGTCCGCGGCCGGCGGCCAGGCCCGCCAGCGCGCGGAGCATCGGGGAGGGGCCGCAAGCAAATGCCTGATCGGCCCAGGCCTCGTACTGGGGCGCGAGATCGGTCACGTAGCCATGATGGCCGAGCGAGCCGTCATCGGTCGCAACGACGTACTCGACCTCATCCGGCAACAGGAAGGACGGGTACACCTCGCCCGCGGTGGCTGCCCCAAAGAGCAGGACGACCTGGCGGCCCGCCCGGATCGCCTCGTCGGCCAGCATGCGAACTCCGGCCATGCCCAGGCCACCGGCTACCAGGAGAAGGTGGCGGCTCCGGCTGTCAACCTCGAACGGACGGCCAAGCGGCCCCAGCATGTCGACCGGCTCACCCTGCCGGACTCTTTTCAGCCACTCGGTGCCGCGTCCGATGGTTCGGAAGTGAATGGTAAAGACGCCGGTCGCGGAATCCACGGTGTTGAACGAAAACGGCCGGCGCAACACCAGGCCCGAGTAATCGCCCGTCCGTACATGGACGAACTGTCCGGCACGCGCCCCCGCCACCAGTGATGGCGCGTAATACGACTGAAGCCACTGGTCGGGCAGGATCTCCCGGCTATCGACCAGCTCCGCGGCCGCCAGGCGCATGCTCACCCGCGGCCGCGATCCCCCGTCCCATTTCGATGCGCGCCGTCGTCTTCCCCGCCCTCAGCCCCGTCGCCTTCGGCCTCGCCGCGTTCGGCCTCGCCGCCTTCGGTGTTGGCGCCTCCGGCCCGGCCGGCTTCGGTCGTGTCCGCCGCGCCTTCCGCGGGCTCTGGCGCTTCCTCGCCCGTGGGCCCGTCCAGGTCGCCCGCCGCGGCAGCCTCGCCCGACTCGGGCGCCACCGCCGGATAGGCCTCGGCGAGGGCATCGGCCAGGTCGCCGAACACGTCGGTGGGGTCGTAGAACTCGACCAGCTCGTCGGGTGTGGCGAGGGTCCGCCATTCGCCGTTGCTGTCCTCCGGGACCACTTCTGCCCGGAATCCTCCGAACGACTGAAGAGTCAGCCGTTCGTCCTCGTCGTCGACCACGATCAGGTCGCCGACCTTGGCGGTCAGGGTCTCCGAGGAGTCGGAGAACTGCTCGAGCAGACGCGCCTCGGTACGCTGGCTGCGTTCCTGGTATGCCAGGGCAAGGTCGTACAGGCGCCGGGCTGCCGTCTCCTCGTCGGTCGGCTCGTCCTGGCCGGACTGCGTTGCCGCCCAGTCGTCCGCAGCCGCGGCATACGGGTCTTCGCCGTCCAGCGCGACGGACTCCTCCGGCGCTACTCCGGCGGTATCCATCAGGTCGTCGGTGGCGGTTGGCTCTTCCGGCAGTCCGGCAGCCTCGCGAGAGGCCTCGGCGAAGGCCGCGTAGATGTCGGCCGGGTTGTAGAGCTCGACCAGCTCCGCGGCGGACTCGATCACTTCGGTCTCGCTGACCCACTCCCCGGTGTCGTCGTCGAGGTACCGGCTCCGGCTGCGGAACGTGCCGTCCGGGGCGATGGCCAGGTAATCGGGGTCGTCGTCGATGAGCGTCAGCCCACCGATCTCCCGGACGCGCTCATCGTGACGCTCGAGGAACGCGCGCAGCTGGTCGGTGGCCTGGACCAGGAAGTCAGTTCGTTCGAGGGCGGCGTCGGACGCAATCTCGCCGAGCAGGTCGTTCCGGTTGGCAGCCATTTCCGATCGCCTCCCTTCTAACGGCTAGTAGCCGTGGTACTCCAGGTCCGAGCCCATCCGCTCCCGCAGGAACATCGAGTGATGGCGCTCGAACAGCCACTCCCCGGCTCGGTGGCCGAGGGCGCGGGTCGCCTCGTCGGCTTCCAGCTTGTCCAGTGTTGCGTAATCGGGCAGGTCCAGCAGGATCACGTTGTCGAAGTCCCAGCCGTGCGCGACGTTGTACCAGCCGAGGAACTTGATGCCGAACTTCTGCTCGTACTCGCGGACCTGTCGCGGGAACAGTGTGCGCATGAAAAACTTGAAGAACGGGTCGCGGCCGCGGCGAACGGTGAAGTAGGTCGCGAGCACGGGCACTGGCGCCGAGGTCCTCCAGCGGGGATGGTTCGTCGATCACGGCAAGCGTGGGCGTGCCATTGTCGCATGACGGCACCGCTTTCCATGGCACTCACACGGAGACTGGTATCGACTTCTTTCGGGCCAATTCCCGGCGCTCAGTCTCCCGTGGACTGCTACTTGGCAACCGCCCATGGCGAGGATCGACATGCGGCTGGGCCCAACGTGGCCCGCCCTGCTGAAGGGTCGCCAACGCGACCGCCTCCCCAATAGGAGTCCGTGGGCGACTATCCGTCGGGAAACCGGGGGCTGGGCGGCTAGAGGCTCGAATCGGGCGGGGTAGGACCCGGCGGCCCGGTGGTCTCCTGTTCCCGGGCAGGAGGGATCTGATTCCCGGGGCGGGGTCCTCTGCCTTCCGCGTGCCCAGCCGCCTGCTCGATCTCCCCCACCGTTTGCGTGCCGCTCGCGAGCGGACGCCGGCGGGTGCGGCGGTCGGCTGCCACCAGCCGCAGCAGGAAGATGATCGTCTGCCCGACGAGCAACAGAAGCCCGATCGTGATGAACAGCAACGCCGCGCTCAGCCAATCGGGCCAGCCCCACCACGCGCTGAGTGGCGTGAGCACGACGAGCACCGCCAGGACGGCGACCTGGAACCAGAAGCAGCCGAGGCCCGGTCCACGCTCGGCGTCGAGCGGCTCGCCCTTGTAGCGGACAGCTCGAACCGAGGTCGATGAACGCTGGGGATCGTCGGTCACCGCCCAACGATAGAGGAGATTTCCCGTTCGATGCGCCGGGCGGCCGGCCACTACCATCGGCTCTATGCCCATCGACCCGCGCTTCGACTGGCACCCGGAGCCCGAGCTGATCGCGATCACCGACGAACCCGTCTCGCGGCCCGCGCTGGAACGCCTGGGCGCAGGCGCCTGGGGCACAGCCCTCGACTACCTGTATGACGAGGCCCTTCGGCGCGCGATGGGCGAGCCGGCCTCATACGAGGCGCTTCGGCACACGTTCTTCGGGGAACCCGGCGGGCCGGCGCCGGCACCGTCCGAGCCAACGCCCTCCGCCGAGCTCCTGGCCGAGTTCACCGGCCGGCTTGCGCCCCATCAGCTCAACGCGTGGCACCCCCGTTCCCTCAGCTACTTCACTCCCCCGCCTCTATGGATGTCCATCGTCGGCGAGCTCCTTGCCCAGGTGACGCAGCAGGGCGTCGACGTCTGGCACGCCGGGCCATCGAGCGCCTTCGTCGAGGAGGAGGTCGTGCGCTGGCTGTGTGACCTCGTCGGCTACGGACCGGGGGGCTTCGGCGTTCTGACCAGCGGCGGGGTGATGGCCAACTTCATGGCACTCGCGCTCGCTCGCGACGTGCACCTCACCCGGCTGCTCGAGGCTCCCGGCCCGCCGCGCGGGCGCGCCCTCGAGGGCGTCCGGGTGTACGCATCGGACCAGGCGCATTTCTCGATCGCCCGAGCGCTCGACGAACTCGGCTTCCCGGCCGACACGCTGCACATCGTTCCTGCCGGCGACGACTTCCGGCTCGACGGGTCTCCGGTCGCCGACGCTATCCGAGGCGACCGAGCCGCGGGCCTCCGGCCGCTGGCCATCGCCGCAGTTGCCGGGTCGACGAATACCGGGTCGGTCGACCGCATCTCGGAGCTGGCGGACCTTGCCGAACGCGAGGGGCTCTGGCTTCACGTCGATGCGGCCTACGGGGCGGCAGCTCGCCTGTCGGACAGGGATGCGCGTCGCATGCCCGATCTCGATCGGGCGGATTCGGTGACGGTCGATCCGCACAAGTGGTTCTTTCAGGCATATGACATCGGCGGCCTGGTCGTACGCCGGCGCGAGGATCTGCTGCAGACATTCCACCGTTCACCGGAGTACTACCGCGGCAGCCACGGGGCCGAGGGCGAACCGCCGAGTCCAGCAGCCGATGCGGCCCCCGGCCCGGAGCCTCTGAATTTCTACCAGCACGGCTTCGAGGGGACGCGCCGCTGGCGCGCGCTCAAGCTGTGGCTCAGCTGGAAGCACCTCGGGACGCGCGGGCTCGGTCGCTTGATCGAGCAGACCAACGACCTGGCGGCGTACCTGGCGCGTCGGTGCGCCGAGAGCGACGACTTCGAGGCTTTGCCGGCCGTGCCAGCCCTCTCGGTCGTCTGCTTCCGCCACCTGCCCGGTGGCCGAGCAGCCCCTGCCTCGGCCGCGTCCGACGAGCTCGACCGGCACCAGGACGAGCTTCAGGCGGCTCTCGAGGCCTCGGGTGACGGCTGGCTGTCTACGACGCAGCTCCGCGGGCGGACCTACCTTCGGGCGGGGATCGTCAACTACCTCACGACGGAGGCCGACCTCGACCGCCTGCTTGAGAAGCTTCGCACGCTCTCACTCGACCTTCCGCGCGACAACCGACCGAGCGAAGGCAGACCCCAGCGCTAGGAGAGAGATCGGGGCGGCGGCGGGCTTGCATTGAATGCCTCGATGGTCGAAGGAGCGCCTGATGAGGGCGCGATCAGGCGACCTCTGAGGCGCTCGGCGCCCGAGTCATCGTGGGAAGGGGCGGTCGAACGACGTTTCAGGCATCGGGTGCATGGTGATGGCGTGCATCGCCGGCGCGGTCAAACGTTCAGCCGCTGGGGTGCATGGCTGACGCGGTCAATGTTTCAGGGCAGGCTGACGGCGGGACCTGGCCGCGATGCGGTCCTGGAGCCGGTACCACTCGCCCGCAAACGGCAGGAACCACGGGCGGCCTTCGTACGGCGCCGGGACGAGAGGGAACGGGAGCTGTGCCAGCGCCGGCGGTTGCCCACCGCCCAGCCACTCCGCTGCCTTCGTGCCGAGATACGTGGCCAGGGCGATGCCGCTGCCGCAGTAGCCGATCGCATAGGTGACCCCGCCCAGCCGGCCGACGTGCGGCATTCGATCGAAGGTGAACCCGACGTTGCCACCCCAGGCGTATTCGATTCGCACGCCGGACAGCTGTGGATACACGTCGAGCATGCCGCGCAGCAGGATGCGTGCAGTTCGATCAACCGAGGTGGGGATGAAGCTCGCGCGGCCGCCGAAGGCGAGCCGGTTGTCGGCCGTTACCCGCCAATAGTAAAGAAAGTTCTTGGTATCGAAGAAGACGCGGCCTTTGGGTGACAGCGAGCGTGCCAGCTCATCGGGGAGTGGCTCGGTCGCGATGATGTAGCTGCCGATCGGGATGAGCCGCCGTCGCAGGGCCGGCACGAACCCGTTCGTGTAGCCGTTCGTGGCGACGAACACGTCGCGCGAGAAAATCGCCCCACGGTTCGTCTCGACAACCGATCGGCCGTCAGCCTGTCGCCTCAGGGCGTGAGCTCGGACGCCCTCATGCAAGTCGGCTCCCGCTCGCTCGGCAGCGTCGACGAGGCCACCGAAGTAGCGCGCCGGATGGATGCCGCCGCCACCCTCGATGGCCAGGCCACCGAAATACACGTCGGAGCCGACCTCCTCGCCGAGTCGATCGGGAGGGATGACGTTGGCGCGCCCTCCCAGTCGTTCGATGGCGGCCCCCTCGGCCTCGAATGCCTCCGCATGAGACGGCGCGTAGGCAAGCTCCAGGTGGCCGCCGCTCACGAGCTCAGCATTCATGCCTTCGTCCGCGATCAGCGACTTGACCAGGTCGCAGGCTTGCAGGGTCTCGAGATACAGCGCCGCGGCGGTCTCCTCGCCAAAGCGCCGGATCAGTTCGGCGGCACCGAGCTTGTAGCCTGGGTGGACGATGCCGCCGTTGCGGGTGGAGGCACCGAAGCCCATGCGCTCTGCCTCGACCAATGTCACCGTCGCTCCCTGGCGGGCCAGCTGGCGGGCAGCAGCGATGCCCGTGTAGCCACCGCCGACCACGACCACATCCACCGCGTCAGGGAGCGGCCGCCCGCTCCGGTCCGGAAGCGGAGGCGCCTGCTCCTGCCAAAGCACTCGCCGCTTGACCCCTTCAAGGGGCGATTCGTCGCTGCGCTCTGCCATCACGAGAGGGTAGCGCTCGCCGGAGGTGGGCAGCGCCGGGTGGCGCTTGCGCTCGGGGCTATGCGTCGAGCGAGCGATCTCGATAGGCGAACTGTCCGTCGACAATCGTCAGAAGGACGCGTCCGGGAAGCTCCAGTCCGAGGAGCGGCGAATTCTTGCCGAGTGAAAGCAGGTTGGTGGGGCTCACCTCCCAGCTATCGGCGCGATCAAAGACGACGAGGGTCGCCTGTTCACCTTCGACGAGCCCCGATCCCGGCCCGATCCGGTCGCCGAGAACCCGAGAAGCTCCGAGCGTCATGGCTTCGATGGCGCGCAGAAGCGGGAGTCGGCCGGCGTCGACCCCCGCGATAAGCAACCCCAGGGCTGTCTCGATGCCGCTGATCCCGTTCGCCGCCAGCCCGAATTCCACGTCCTTGTCTACGGAGGTGTGCGGGGCATGGTCTGTTGCGACAGCGTCGGCCGTCCCGTCGAGCAATGCAGCCAGGCATGCCGCGGCGTCCTCGGGCGACCGAAGTGGCGGGTTCACGCGAAGCGAGGAGTCAAACGGTGCGGCCACGAGGGAGCCGTCCGTCCACGGGTCCCGGGCGCGGCCAACAGAGTCGACTGCCTCCCAGGCCCATCGTCTCGAGCCGGCCAGCCACTCGTCGCTCAGAGCCAGGTGATGCGGCGCGATGTCACACGTGACCGGCAGCCTGGCGGCCTTCGCCGATCGGATCAAGTCCAGGGCCGGCGCGGTGGAGACGTGTGTCAGGTGCAGGCGCGCGCGCGGCTCATCCGCCAGGACGTCCGCGAGGACAGCCAGATCCCTCCCGACCGCGGCCGCCTCGGCCGCTGCCGGCCATCCGCGCAGCCCAAGCACCGTCGCTACGAGGCCCTCGTGCGCTTCGGCGCCTGACGTGAGGCCGAGGTCTTCCGGATGGTCCACGACGGGCAGCCCGAGCATCCCTCCGTACAGGAGCGCACTCCGGAGGACTGCGGCTGATCGTACGGGCGAGCCATCGTCCGAGTACCCGACGACGCCCGCATCGGCAAGCTCGCCCAGGGGCGCGAGCTCCTCACCCGCACTCCTGGCTGTCACAGCGCCGTAGGCAAGCACGCGGACGGGCGACGACAAGCCGGCAACGACGGAATCGAGTCGAGCCATGCCCTCTCGACCGTCGACCGGGGGATCCGTGTTGGGCATCAGGCAGACCGTCCCAAAGCCCCCGTGTGCAGCAGCGGCCGTCCCTGTGGCGATCGTTTCGGCCGCTTCGTTGCCGGGTTCCCGGAAGTGGGCGTGCAGATCGGTGAAGGCCGGCGCGACGACGACCCCTCGTTCGTCGACTCCGGCGGCCTCGTCGCCCTCCAGCCAGTTGACGGCCTCGAGCACCCCGTTCGTCACGATGATCTCGCCCGGGCCCTCTCGGCCGCCGGCCGGATCGACCAGCCACGCGCGGCTCAGCTCGAGGTCGGCGACCGGCTGGCCGACGGAGGTCGCCGCGACGGCGCTCATGCGACTCGGCCGGCGAGGAGCTGGAGAACGGCCATCCGAACCGCCACTCCGTTGGCAACCTGCGTGGTGATCACCGAGCGCGGGCCCTCGGCAACGGCGGGCGCGATCTCGACACCCTCGTTCATCGGACCGGGGTGCATCACGAACGCCTCTGGGCGTGCCAGCTCGAGGCGCTCCGCCGTGAGCCCGAAGCGCGCCGCGTATTCCCGGAGCGATGGCACGAGCGCGCTCGCCATGCGCTCCCGTTGCACCCGCAGGGCCATGACCACGTCGGCGTCGCGGAGGGCCGCATTGACGTCGGACGTCACGGTGAAGCGGCGGCCCGCCGCCCCGACCCGAGCCCAGGCCTCAAATCCGCGCAGCAACGTCGCCGGGCCGCAAAGCCAGAGGTCGGCGCCTGCGGCCGTGAGTGTCCAGACGTTCGAGCGGGCAACCCTCGAGTGCAGGACGTCGCCCAGGACGACGACCTTGCGCCCGGCCAATGACTGCCCGAGCCGCTCGCGAATCGTGTACAGGTCGAGCAGCGCCTGGGTCGGATGCGCATGCCAGCCATCGCCTGCATTGACGATATGACCGCCGAAATGCCGAGCCGCAAGGTACGGCGCCCCGGACACGCCATGCCGAATGACGAGCAGCTGGGCGCCGAGCGCCTCCAGCGTCCGAACGGTATCGACCAGGCTCTCGCCTTTCGTCACCGACGAGGCGGCGGTGGCGATGTTCACGACATTCGCGGAGAGATTCTTGCCCGCGACCTCGAAGCTGACCCGCGTCCGTGTCGACGCTTCGTAGAACAGGAGCGTCACGTTCCGCCCCCGTAGCGCTGGCACTGTCGGGATCGGCCGGGCCAGGACCTGCTTCATCGCGTCGGCCGTCGCCATGACGAGCTCGACGTCGCCCCCGGTCAGCACGTCCGTGTCGAGGAGGTGGCGATGCGGCCAGGTCGGCCGTTCGGCGGCGCGACCCGCCCCACCTGAATCCGATTGCCCGCTCGCGGGCTCGACCGCCTGCGAGGGCTCCCGCTCGAGCCCCACGCTCACCCGGCGACCCCCGCGACCCCGGCGACGGGCGCCAGACGCTCGATGTCGACTCCTTCCTCGCCGTCGATCTCCTCGAGGCGCACCTTGACGATCTCCTCGCGGGAAGTCGGCACGTTTTTGCCAACATGGTCGGCCCGGATGGGAAGCTCGCGGTGGCCGCGATCGACAAGGACCGCCAGGCGTATGGCCTCCGGACGCCCGAAATCGACCAGGGCGTCCATTGCGGAGCGAATTGTGCGGCCCGTATACAGGACGTCGTCGACGAGCACGACGGTCGCGGCATTGAGATCGAACGGGATGTCGGTGCCCTTCACCAACGGCTGCTGCGCGACCAATGACAGGTCGTCGCGGTAGAAGGTGATGTCGAGGGCGCCGACCGGCAGGCGCACACCCTCATGCTCGCCGATGGCGTCGGCCAACCGGCGGGCGAGAGGCACGCCACGGCGCTGGATGCCGACGAGGACGAGTCCGTCGGTGCCGGCCTGCTTCTCGACGATCTCGTGGGAAATGCGCACAACCGCGCGGCGGATCTCGTCGGGGGTCATGATCCGGCGGCCGTTCATGGACGGCGGAGCCCGCCGCTCGTTCTGCCTCTGGCGGCTGCTGCCGCTGCGCGTGGTCGCACGCTGGGATCCTCCTTCCCGGCCTCACAGGGCCGGTCGTTAAAGGTCTCGGGAAGGATACCGCGGGCGCGCTGTCAGTAGATGGACACGGTCACGTACGTGGTGCCCGACGACGAGGGGCAGCCGCAGATCGCGAAGAAGTCCGGCCGGTACATGTCGATGACGCGGACCGGGCGGAAATAGGCCGCCGGACCGTAGTCGTTCACGACCCGGTCGAGACAGCCGCCTCCGCCGCACACGCGGATGATCGTGCCCCGTGGCAGGCGCATGGCCGTGGTGCCGTTGTCGTAGAACGATGCGTAGCCGGAGAGCTTGTACCTGGGCGGCTTGATGCTGACCTGCGCCCCGACGGCGGGCTGCGCGGTCCTGGGGCGCCCTGGAGACGCGGCGGCCGCCTGACCCGGTTGGGCGATCTCCGCGTTTGGATCGAGATAGCTGGCCGAGCGCAGGGCAGGGTCGAGCGGGTCGATCATGGCGGACGATCCACCTTCGGACGCCGGGATAGAAAAGGCCTGGAACGCCGCTGCTTCGATCGGCCGGTCGGGGCTGGGAGTTCGCGAGCCCGCGAGGCCTGGCAGGGCGACCAGCGCGAGCACGACGGTGAGCACCGCGCCCGCGACCAAGGGCTTTGGTCGCACAGCTACGCCACCGTACAGGATCCAGCCCGGTCGTGCAGCCGGGAAGCCCGCTTAGCCGATGCAAAACCGTGACAAACTTCCTATGCGGACGTTCCCGCCCTGATCGTATTGCGATCGTTCCCGGTGCCTGCGTGCACCATTCCCTGGGTCTTTCGGGAGGTGCCGGGCCCACGGAGTTGTCAGGCCTATGGGGGGCTGGCGGCCGCATGAGCCGTCGCCCCATCGGGCGAGCGTCAGCGGATGACGACCACCGGCTGCGAGCCGTCGAGCGGCGTCGTCTCGATGCGGCCACGATCAGCACCACTCCACGCGAGCACGTCAAGGCTGCTCCCCTGTCCGTTCTGGCCTGGCGGCGTCGCCCATGCAAGCTGCCCGTCGGCCAGCGCGAACCCGGGCAGGGCCGGTGTCGGTGCAAGGAGCGGCTCCGATTCCAGGCGGCCGGACGCTGCGTCGAGGCTCAGCAGACTCAGCCGGCCGACCGTGGCATCGACCGAATCGGCCACCCAGGCGGCGAGATGACTGCCCGATGGATCCCAGCGGACGTCCCAATCCGAGACAGAGGGGCCTTCGCCGAGGCCGCCCGCGGATGCCGGCAGATCCTGTGCGTCGGGCGACCCGTTGGCGGTCCCCCGCAGGGCCGGCCATGACGACAGAACCAGGCGGCCCTGATCCGGCATCCAGACGCCGGTAACCTCGTCCAGGCGCAGCGTTCCGGTCCAGTACACGACATAGCGACCACTCGCGTCTACGACCGGCCGCCAGGTTCGGCCGGAGAGCGGCGTCTCGATCCCGCTCGATGGATCCATCAGGAACGACACGGCCTCGGCTCGACGGCCGGCACCCGCGCCATTAGTTGTCGGCGAAGCGCCCAACGGGCTGTCGGAGGCGGGGCTGCCTGAGGCTGGGCTGCCTGAGGCTGGACTGCCAGAGGCGGGGTTACCGCGCCCGCGGGTTACGTCCGCCACCGCAGCGGGCCGGCTGCCGAGAAGCTCGTTGCCGAGCCACGACGAGAAGACCGAAGCGTGGTCGGCCGTCACGGGGACCGCGAGCGCGTCGCCGACGTGCCACACGTAGACGTCCGGTCCGTGGCTGGCGTCGGAGGGTCGCGCAGTGAACGCAAACCACTGGCCGTCGGACGAGTAGGAAGCCGATTGGCCGACCAGGACGACGCCGCTGATGATCGGCCGGGCCGCCACGCCGGGCGTGGACGTCGGGGTCGTGCCCGGCGAAGGTGGCAGCGATACCGCGGCACTCTCGCCGGATGACGACGGCGGCGGAGTGGAAGCGCCCGGTGCCGTCTGCGCCGGCTGGCTCGCCGAGGGCGTCGCCGTGGGGCCCGCCGGCGACGAACTCGCCTGTGCCGGACTCGAGGCAGGTGCTGAGGACGCGGGACCCGACGAGGGGGGAGCCGCCGGCGTGGGCGCGGTGGAGGCCGTGGGGGCAGGGACGTCGATGGCGTACACCGATCCGGCACCGGGGCCGCCGCTCTTCCCGACGACCACCGCCTGGCTCTTGCTCGTTGGCGAGACCACGATCGCGCCGGGCTGGACCGGAATGCGCACGCCCGTGCCCGGGCTGGCTTCGAGCGGCGCGCAGTCGGGCTGCTTGTCGGAGGCGCACACGTGGTCGACCGTCGTCACGTTGTACGTGTATGTCTCAGGGTCGCGTTGGCTCACCCATGCGACCTGGCTCCGGTGAACGGCAAGCGGCGTGGATCCGGGATTTGCGGCGATCGAAGCCGACGAAGCGGGCGAGCTGGCAAGGGCGGTTCGCGGACTAGCCGGGAAGTTCTGGAGGGACGCGACGGCAAGGACGATCACCGCCATGATTCCGACCAGCGTCGCCAGCGGGCGGGACGAAGGGACACGGCGCAACCAGGGCACTCCCGGGCGGGTCCCCCGATGACCCGGAGAACGCCCCTGGCTGTCGATGGCGGCAGATGTCCGCGCCCAGAGGTCGCGCGGCGGCTCCGGCGACGGGAGGTCGCGCCACCCGCGCAACTCGGCATGGTCGGCCTGGTATGCGGCGGCAATCCGGGCGCAGCTGTGACAGCCTGCGAGATGGTCGTCGAGCCAGGCAGCGGCGTCGGGATCGAGCGGTCCGTCTACGCGCTCCGCCGCCAGTTTTCGCGCCAGCTCGTGTCCGCCCGGCCGATCCTTCGGCCAAGGCTGTGGCGCCTCCCGCTGATCGTCGCCCCGACCGGAGCCGGTCATCGGCCCTGACCCCGGTCCCGGCGCTCGGGACTGGGCACGCCGGCGGACCTGCCGGATCCGCCTGCGCCTGGACGTATTCCGGAGCCGGCTGCTGCCGCCCGCGTCGCGGCCGCGGCCTCCGCTTCTGCGTCGTGCCATCGCTCGACGGCAAGTGCCT
>VBEC01000069.1 GCA_005883615.1 Chloroflexota bacterium
ATGGCTGGTCGCCGCAGGGATGCGGACGTACCCGGACGACAGAGCCGCGGAAAAGGAGCCGCAGACGCGCGTCGAGCCCGTTCAGGCGACCTGATCTACCCTTGCCCCGACACGGATCGCCGGGGTGTGCGGATGGGGCCTGTCGGGAGAGTCTGGAGGAGGTCCCTCATGCGACGTCTTATCGGTACGTTCTCGGTTGCCGCCCTCCTGGTTGGCGCGGCTTTCGCCGGCCCGGCTACGGCCAGGTCATTCCCAGGTTCGATCACGCTGCCGGGAGCGACCTCGGCTGAAGGCATCGCCACTGGCATCGGGTCGAGCTTCTTTGCCGGCGACCTGTTCAAGGGCGACATCTACCGGGGTGACCTCCGGTCCGGCTCGGCGTCGTTGTTCCGCGACGCACCCGACGGCCGGATGGCCCTGGGCCTAAAGGTGGACGTTCCCCACAACCTGCTGTTCGTGGCCGGGGGCTTCACGGGGCAGGGCTACGTGTACAACGCGCGCACGGGCGCCGACGTTGCCGTGCTCCAGCTCGCAAACCCGGGACTCGGGTCAACCATCATCAATGACGTGATCGTGGCCGGTGGGGCCGCCTGGTTCACCGACTCGGCGCAGCCGCACCTGTATCGCGTGCCGATTGGTGCCGACGGCTCGATTGGCAGCCCATCGACCTTGGTCGTCAGTGGCCCGGCCGCGCATCTGTCCGGCCAGTTCAACCTGAACGGCATCGACGCGACCGCGAACGGTAAGACCCTGATCGTCGCGCACTCCGGGGACGGAACGGTCTACACCGTCGATCCCCGCACGGGGATGAGCGCCGCGATTGCGGGTGGGGGCGCTGCCAACGTCGCCCTTCCCAACGTCGACGGGATCCTCCTTGAGGCCGGCCGACTGTGGGCGGTGCAGAACTTCAGCAACCAGGTGACGGAGCTGCAGTTGAGCCCGGATCTCTCGTCGGCGACGGTGAAACGAGTCATCACCAACCCGCTGTTCGAGATCCCGACAACGGTCGCCCGAGACGGGAACCGCCTGGCCGTGGTAAATGCCAAGTTCGACACCGGGTTCCCGCCCACGGCGACCACGTTCGAGGTCGTCGTCGTCCACCGATAAGGAACCCTCGGCCGGCCGCCCTGGCGCGCGTACCATGCGGGCGTGATCAGGGCGGTCGCGGAGGGAGATCGGGGTCGGTGACCGAAGAACGCCGGCTGGTTACGGTCCTCTTCGCCGACGCCGTCGGCTCGACCGGCCTCGGGGAAAGCCTCGACCCCGAGGACGTACGCGCCCTAATGGCCCGCTATTTCTCCATCGCCACGGAGGTCGTCGAGGCCCACGGAGGAACGCTCGAGAAGTTCATCGGCGACGCGGTCATGGCCGTCTTCGGGTTGCCCGTGGCGCATGGTGACGATGCCGCGCGGGCCGTGGCTGCAGCACTCGAGCTCCGGGATCGGGTCAGGGAAGACAGCGCACTCGGCGAGCGCCTGCCGATCCGATTGGGCATCAGCAGCGGCGAGGTCGTCGCAAGCCGCGAGCCCGCCGCCGGCGATTTCCTGGTAACGGGCGACGCGGTGAACGTCGCAGCCCGACTCCAGCAGGCAGCCGAGCCATGGTCGATCCTGGTCGGCGAGCGAGCCGCTCGGGCCGCCGGCCGTAGCTTCCTGCTACGGCCGATCGAGCCGATCGGAGTTCGCGGCAAATCGCTTCCCGTTCCCGCGAGCGAAGTGATCGGGCGCTCCGAGCCCGCGACTGCGCGACGAACGCCGTTGATCGGACGCGACGCAGACCTCGCCCAGCTGGAGCTCGTCGCGTCGCGCGCCTTCAACGAGCGGCGGCCGTTCCTCGTGAGCGTGATCGCCGCGCCCGGTGTCGGGAAGAGCCGACTCCTCGAGGAGTTCCTCGATCGCCTGCCGGCCCGGAGTCCGGATGCGCGCATCGTGACCGCGCAGTGTCTTCCGTACGGCCAGCGACTCACCTACTGGCCGCTGCGTGCGCTCCTGTTCCAGTTACTCGACCTGCCGGAGCAGGCGCCGCCGGAGATCGTACGCTCCGCCGCTCGGGCCTGGCTGTCTGCGGCAGGCGACGAAACACCCGAGCGAACCGCGGACCTGCTGGCCACCACGATTGGTGCCGCCGAGGTCGAGCTCGTCGATCGCGCGGAGCTCTTCGCGGCATGGCGCTCGACGATCGAGCTCGCGGCCCTCCAGCAACCGGTCATCCTCGTCGTCGAAGACCTGCACTGGTCGAGCGACAGCCTTCTGGACCTCGTCGAGTTCGTTCTGCAGCCACGTCGGGAATCCGCTCTCGTGGTGGTCGCCCTTGCGCGACCTGAGCTCCTCGACCGCCGCCCGAACTGGGGCGGTGGGCGCCGCAGCTACGTGTCACTCGCGCTCGAGCCGCTCGGCGACGGCGAGGTTGGCCTGCTCGTGGCCCAGCTGCTCGACGGCCCGGCTCCGGACATCGTCCGGAGTGTCGTTGCCCGGGCTGACGGCAACCCGTTCTATGCGGGCGAAATCGTTCGGTCGATCGTGGAGCGGGTGCCGGACCTGCGCGATCAGGCGGCCGTGGATGCGACGCTCGCGAGCCTGCCCGATACGGTCCAGGCCACGATCCTCGCGCGCTTGGACGCCCTGCCGGCGCCCGCCCGAAGGCTCCTGCAGGTCGGCTCGGTGTTCGGTCGTTCCTACAGGCTGCCCGGGGTCGTCGAGCTCGATCCAGACCTGGCGGTCTCCAGCGCGGAAGCCTCGGACGAACTGCTGACACGGGATCTGGTTCGCGCTTCCGGGCGCGAGTCCTTCACGTTCCGGCACATCCTCATCCGGGAGGTCGCCTACGGCACGCTCACGCGCGCGGCGCGAATCAAGCTGCACGCCGCGGCAGGGTCGTGGCTGGAGGCGACGGCGGGCGCAGATGTGGACGCCCTGGCCGAGCTGATCGCGTATCACTTCCGAGAGTCGATCTCACTCTCGCAACTGGCGGGACAGCCAGTCGATGATGCCGCGCGTCGGCGGGCGGCGGCCTGGCTCAGCCACGCGGCCGATGTTGCCTGGGCCGGGGCGGCATCGATTGAAGCGGCTCGCCATCTCCAGGCCGCGATCGAACTGGCGGATCGGGAGGAACAGCCCGAGTTGTATCTCCGGCTCGGCCGCGTCTGGCTCGGTGGCGATGGCGGAGTGGCCGCGTTTCGAACGGCCTACGAGCTGGGGCGCGACCTCAACCGCTCGGCCGACTTTCTGCTTCTTGCCCTCGCCCTCCGGCAAACGGCGATGACCCGCTGGTTCTCATCGGTCGCACGGCAGCCGTCGCTCGAGGAGTTCGAGCACCTGCGCGCCCAAGCCCGGGAGCTGTTCGAACGAGCGACCGACGAACGAGCGCGAGCGACCTTCCTCATCGCCGAATCGTTCGTTCCGTTCTGGCTCAGCAACCTGGGACGACAGCCAAGTCGGGAAACCCTGGCTCAGGCAGAGGACTGGGGCAGGCGCGGCCTCGAACTGGCCGAGGGGCTAGATGATGCGGTGCTGATGAGCGCGGCGCTCGACGGCATCGGCGACGTCACGTCGCGAGAGTACCCACGCGAGGCGCTGACCCTGGCTCGGCGGCGCCTGTCCTTCGAGCACCGCTTGAACGTGGAGGAGCGACTCGACGCTCACAACGTCCTCGCATGGAGGATGTGCGAGCTGGGCGATCTGGAGGACGCCATCTCGACATCAGAGCGAGGTCTGGCGGCCCTTCAACCCGGCCAGGACCCCTTCTTCGCTCTCGCAGTGGCGAGCTGGCGACCATACGCCATGGCGATCCTCGGCAGGTGGGACGACCTTCCCGCCGCCGCGGAGCGCTGCCGCCAGCTCTGGCTCGAAGGTCAGCGACCCGCCGCCGGCTACGCGGTCAGCGCGTTCGTCTCCGCGCTGGATGTCGCTCGAGCCCGACAGAGCGATGGAGTCGAGCGCTGGAGCGCCGTGCTCGACGAGATCCTCGGCCAGTTCGAGGAGGGGCACCCAACGCGACGGCTACAGGGGTTCGTCGCCCCGGACGTCGACGCGCTCACGAATGTCATCACAGGCTGGCGGTCCTACGTCCAGCGCGTGCAGCACGTCGAACGCGCCCTCGCCGCGTGTGCCGACCGAGGAAAACGCGTACCGACGGAGCCTCTGGACGAGATCATCGAGCGGGCGGAACAGCTCGGCCAGCGCCCGCTCCAAGCCCAGGCCCTCCGCGTCCGCGGCCTCCAGGGATCGTCAGGCCAGGTCGATCTCGCCTCTTCCCTCTCGTTGTTCCAGGAGATCGGCGCTCGCCCGTACGCAGGGCGCGTCGAGATCGAGCTTGGCGAACTCACGGGCGACCGCAATCTATCCGAACGTGGCCTGGTAGCGCTCGACGCGCTCGGCGACGTCGATCAGCTCGAGCGCGTCCGCGAACGCATCGCTCGGCCGACGCCCTAGCGACCCGCCGCGCCGGACTTTCGGCGACAGGGCTTGGAGCGGGAGACGGGTCTCGAACCCGCGACATTCAGCTTGGAAGGCTGACGCTCTGCCAACTGAGCTACTCCCGCGCCGTTTCGTGCTCAAACGTTGGCGAGCACTGCGGCAACTATAGCGAGGCCCGGGTCTGTAACGCGTTCCCCCTCCCGCGGGCTGGCCGTCATCCGATCGCGGGGCACGGGGCCCACAGGCTGTTCGGCGGCATAGGTACCGGCGGCAAACAACCCATAGCGTGACAGCCAGCGGCGGCGGCGGGGCGTATACCCGCTTAGTGCGTGGAATCACGCCCTCCGTACCTGAGGCAACACATGCCCGCCATTGACCCAAATGACCGCTGGATGGCGGTGGGGCGCTCCGAGGATCTCGATGCATATCGGGCCGGTTCGGAGGCCGTGGTTGCGGCGCTGGCGGGTGGCTCTGACGCCCGCCTGTTGATCGTCTTCGCCGCCGATCGCTACGAGCCCGCCGCCTTGCTCGCCGGCATTCGAGCATCGTCCGGCGCTACGCCGCTCATCGGCTGCTCCACCGCCGGCGAGATCGCCAGCAGCGGCCCGGGCGACGCCGGGGTTGTGGTGACCGCACTCGGCGGCGCCGGGTTCAGCGTGGCGACTCGGATCGCGACCGGGGCATCGGCAGACCTTCGCAGCGCAGGGGCCGGCGCCGCTGAAGCGCTCAGTGGCATCGAAAACAGGCCGCATCGGGTGCTGCTCCTGCTCGCCGATGGCCTGGCCGGCGATCAGCAGGAAATCGTGCGTGGCGCCTACGGTGTCGCGGGCGCGGCGGTGCCGCTCGTGGGCGGCTGCGCTGGCGACGACCTGCGCATGGTCGCCACTCGTCAATTCTTCGGCGCGGATGTCCTGACCGACGCGGTGGTGGGGGCCGCGATCGGCTCCGACGCACCATTCGGGATCGGCGTGCGCCATGGTTGGCGCCGGGTCGGCGAGCCTCTGATGGTCAGCTCCAGCGGCGGCAACCGGGTCGAGCTGCTCGACGAGCGTCCAGCCCTCGACGCGTACCTCGAGCGGCTCGATGCGCCCCCGGAGGCATGGAACCAGGCCGGAGTGTTCACTCGCTTCGCCCAGACGCATCCTCTCGGCCTCTCCCGCCGCAGCGATGAGGAGCACGTCCGGTTCGTGGCCGAAGCAGATTTCGAGAAGCGCGCGCTGGTCTGCATCGCCGCCGTACCCCAGGGCGGCCTCGCCTGGATCATGGAGGGCGACTCGACATCGGTGCTCGACGCCACCGATGCCGCCTGCACGGAGGCTCTGGACGCGCTCGGCGGCAGGCCGCCCATCGGGATGCTGGCCTTCGACTGCATCGCGCGCAAGGGGGTGCTGGGAATCGGGGTCACCGACGAGGTGGCTCGAGTAGCCGCGCACGCCGGAACTGCGCCTGTGGCTGGTTTTTACACGTACGGCGAGATCGCCCGGACGAGGGGTGTGTCGGGCTTCCACAACCAGACCCTCGTCGTGCTCGCCATCAGCTGAAGGTGCCCGCGCTGAACGGCTGGTCGACCCAGCAGCTCACCGAGTTCCTCGCCGCCATCGGTACGGCGTCGAGCCGTGCGGCAGTGGTGCGCCTGGCAGTGGAGCGGGTAGCGGATGCGGTCGAGGCCGAAGTCGCCGCGATCGTGATCGGTAGCCGGCTTGCAGCACAGGTCGGCTTTCCGCCGGGTGCCGTGCCGCGCGGGTTGCTGCAGCGGATCGCGGCCGGCGAGGACCCGATCGAGATCCCGGGATTGGGCCGCTGCCGCACCGCCGCCGGCCGGCTGGGTGACGACGACGAGATGAGGGTTGTCATCGCTCGTGCCGGCGACGTCCCACTCAGCGGCGAGGAACGGGCCTTGCTGCGCGGTATGGCTCGAGTCGTGAACCTGTCGCTTGGCAACCTGCGTCTGCTCAAGCGCGAGCGGGCGGCGCGGCGCGCCAGCCAGCGGCAAGCGGCCGAGATCGGCGAGCGCCAGCGGCTTCTGGAGGCACTCTCGACCGTCGAGCGCATGATCGCAGACCGGGCGCCGCTGCCCGAAATTCTCGACGTGATCGTGGCCAGCATTGCCAAGCTGGTCGGTGGCGAGCTCGTCGGCCTGCGCCTCCTCGACCCAGACATGTCGGGCGTCCTTCGAATGGTGGCTTCGCACGGCATCCCGTTGGACACGTTCCAGGAGGTCGCGCGCGGGGCCGTGGGTGCCGGAGCCGGTGGGCTCGCTCTGGAGGAGGACCGGGTGGTCGTGATCGAGGACTATCTCGACCATTCGTCCGCCTTGCCGGCGTTGACCAGGCTCGGCGTGCGGTCCGCCGCCGGCGCTCCTATCCGCCAGGATGGCAAGCCCGTCGGCAGCCTCGTGGTGGCCTCCACGGTCGTCGGAAGGCGCTACCGTGAGACGGAGCGGGAGGCACTCGTCGCCTTTGCCGATCACGCCAGCCTGGCCGTCACGGACGCCGCCCGAACGCGCCAGATGCTTCACTCGGCACTGCACGATGCGCTGACCGGACTCCCCAACCGCGCGCTGTTCAGCGATCGGCTCGACCAGCGTCTGGTTGGCGGGCGCCGCGTGCGACCGCCCACGGCGGTGCTGTTCCTCGATATCGACGCCCTCAAACGCATCAACGACAGCCTTGGGCACCTGGTCGGCGATGAGGTGCTGGTGGAGACCGCCCGACGGTTGACCACGTCCGTGCGCACCGAGGACACCGTCGCCCGGCTCGCGGGCGACGAGTTCACGGTGCTGCTCGATGCCGTCAGCGGCGAAAGCGAGGCCCTGGCGGTCGCCGAGCGGCTGCTCGAGGCTGTGCGCCAGCCGATCGTTGCCGGCGGCCGCCAGCTGTCGCTGACGGCCAGCGTGGGGGTCCGCCTGGCTCGGGCCGGCGTGGACCGCTCCGCTGATGCGATGCGCGGCGCCGACCTGGCGATGTACGAAGCCAAGGCGCGCGGCGGTGGCGCGGTCGCGCTCTTCCACCATGATCTCGACCAGCGCGCGGTTCGTCGGCTGGAGCTCGAGGGCGAGCTGCGTGCTGCGATGGAGACAGGTGAGCTCCGCGTGCTCTACCAGCCGATCGTCGCGCTGCCGAGCGGCCGTATCGTCGGCGTGGAGGCGCTGGTGCGTTGGGACCGCGGCTCCCGGGGACTCGTCTCCCCAGCCGAATTCATCCCCCTCGCCGAGGAGACCGGCCTGATCGTGGAGCTCGGAGCATGGGTGCTCGGCGAAGCGTGCCGGACCGTGGTGAGTCTCGATCGCGATCGAGGGGCGGCGCTGAATCTGAGCGTCAACCTCTCCGCGCGCCAGCTGCTCGAGCCGGGTCTCGAGGCAACGGTCGCGGCAGCCCTGAGGGCAAGTGGGCTTCACGCCGCACGCCTCACCCTGGAGATCACCGAAAGCGTCCTGATGGCCGACACGGCGGCCACCATCGATCGGCTCGGCTCGCTTCGCGGGCTGGGAGTGCGCGTCGCAATCGACGACTTCGGTACTGGCTATTCGTCGCTCGGCTACCTGCGCCGCTTCCCGCTCGATGCGGTCAAGATCGACCGATCGTTCATCGAGGACGTGACCGAAGGCACGCGCCAGGCGGCGCTCGTGCATGCCATTGTCGAGCTGTGCCGCACCCTCGAGCTGGACACGGTGGCCGAGGGGGTCGAAACACGAGAACAGGCCATCCGGCTGGCCGAACTCGGCTGCGAGCTGGCCCAAGGCTTCTATTTCGGACGCCCGATCCCGGCCCGGGACCTCGCCCGGCGCCTGGCCAGCTGGGCCAGGGAGGAGGCCGTTCTGTTGAGCGGCGCCCGGATACTGGCCGCCGGTCGCTCCGTCCGCCGCCCGGCGACCGCCGTTAGATCGGCACGCGGCCCGTTGGACTTCGCTTCAGGCGGCTAGAGCGCAAGCCCCGACTCGAGGACGGTGCCGCCCAACTACGCGGCGGAGCCTAGTCGACGGCACCCTGGGCGAGGTATTCGCCCCAAATACGCTCCACGACCTGGGCCCGGATGGCCTCCGGGGACTGCCTCGCGTCGATGACCTGGAGGCCCGGGATGCGGCTGGCAAGCGAGCGGAAGGCAGCCCCGGCGCGCTCCAGCTTCGCCGCATTAGCCTCACCCGAGCGGGCGAAGAGCAGCTCGCCGGGCGCGTCCAGGAGAAAATCGAGCGTCGGCGCGGGAGCGGCGTGAGCGAGAAACCAAAAATAGGGACGCTTCAGGAAGAGAAGCCGGCCGCGCGGAGGGACGAGCGCGTCGTAGGTGTACCGATCGAAGATGACCAGCCGGCCGTGCGCCCGGTGGTACTCGGCGACGATCGATTTGCGCCAGATCGTGAAGGGTCGAGCCACGACCAGAAATCCCGGGATTCGTCCGATGGCCCTCTGGTCCCGCATGGCCCATAAGCCCATGTAGACGATCCGGACCGGCAGACCGAAGTCGGCCGCGATCGCCGCCGCGAGCGTGGTCTTGCCTGCGCCGTCCGGCCCCAGCAGAGCCACCGACAGGCCCCATCGTCGGCGCGCCAGGCGGAAATATCCGAGTCCGCGCTGG
>VBEC01000070.1 GCA_005883615.1 Chloroflexota bacterium
GCCCACCAGCGCTCCAAGCACGACCAGGCCATTGAGTCCGAGGGCGTGGCTCCGAGCGATGAACAGTGTGCCCAGGGCCGCCGCCACCACGTCCGCCACCGCCGCGCGATGCCGGGCGACCAGCGCCCCGAAACGCTCGACCACGACACCCAGTAGGCCGAACAGGAGAAGCCCGGCCCCCCCGAAGTTGGCCCACGCTTCGCCGAGAAGCCCAGGGGCGGCGTAGCCGGGCGGCGTCTGATCGGGGAACAACCGCGGGTAGATCCAGTAGCCCAGGTTCGGGATGTCGTTTCGGCCGAAGAACGGACCAGCCCGTCGCAGCCATGTCAGACCGCCGAAGTAGGGTTGCTCGCTGGGGATCGCCGCCTGTAGCGCCTCGAGCGTGCGTGGCTGGATGAGGAACAGGCGATTGGCTGTCCGCTCGACCGCGAACGCAACCTCCCGCCCGGCAGCCTGGTCGTAGGCACGCACGACCTGGATTCCGGCGAATGCCAGGACGCCGGCCGCGACGGTGACCGCGACTGCGCGACGAGGCACGGGCACGCCCGCGATCCCGAGTGCGAGCACGAGGCCCGCCACGAGCTCCGCTGCCAGGTAGCGGCTCGCGAGGACGATTTCGAACAGCAACGTCGCGCTGACGAGAGCCACGGCGCCCAGGCGCGCTCGTTGGTCGCCGGGCGTCCTGAGCGCAGCAACGGTCAGGGCAAGGGCGGCTCCGGGAAGCGCAACGCGAAGGATCTGAACGGGAATGCCGGTGAGCTCGCTCCGGGCGCCCGTGATGTCACCGGCGAACAGCGGGACGCCGACCCGCAGGACCGTCGCCCCGACTGCGAGGACCGCAAGGCATACGAGTGCGGCTACGACGGCCGGCCGCAACGGCGCCGTCAGGCGGGTGCTTTCGTTGCCGACACGATCTATGCCGATGGACCGTCGGCGCGCCAGCACGTCGCTCATCCACGTTCCCAGTCCGAAGGCTGCAACCGCCCCCGCGATGAACAGGGCGGGTCCGGCGCTGCCCCCGAGAGCGAGGCTCACGCCGCCGATGCCGAAGAAGACGGCTTCGAGAAGGAGCCAGGCGGTCGCCGGGTGCCATATGTCCAGGCCGGTCCGGCGTGCCGCTGGCACCACCAGCAGCGTCGACAACGCAAAGGCCGCGAGGACGGCGAGCGCGCCGAACATGTTCACGGCGAGCCTCCGATGTCTGCCAGGCCCTGGGTCGCCGCCGTCATGGCACCGCCGGTGCCGGATGCCGGCAGCGAAGCGGACAGGAAGCCGTATGACGCGACGCCGGCGAGGCCCAGCGGCAGCGTCGAGACCAGCCGGTACGTCAGTGCGATGGCGGTCGCTTCGATTGAGCCCACACCTGAGGCAGTCAGCACCCCAACGACGACGAGGTCCGTCGACCCGAGCCCAAACGGCAGGAGCGACACGACCCCCGCGGTGATCCCGAGACCGAGCGCCGACCAGGCGACGACCGGGTCGAGCGGATGTCCGAGGGCAACCGCGACGAGCATGAGCTGGATCGTGTACGTGGCAAAAACCGTTCCGGTGAGTAGCGCAAAGAGGCCTGCGCGCACTGGGTCCGTCAACAGTCGTGCGACGGTCGAATCGAGGCGGCGCAGCGCCGCAGAGGCTCCCTGCCAGCGGCCGGCACCCACAAACCGCCCGGCGGGCAGCGCCGCGAGGAGGGCCGACGGTCGAATCCCCAGCTCGTACGCGAGCGCCGGTAGGGCGACGAGCGCGACGAGCACGATGAGCTGGAGCAAAGGGGGGATTCCGAGCACGTGGCCAAGCCACAGGACGAGAGCGCTCCCAGCCAGGTATCCGATGGCGACCACTCGCTCAATGAGTACGACCGCCCCGCCAGTCGCGTAGTCGACTGCGTGGTGGGCTCGCAGCAGGTAGAGGCGCACGAGCTCGCCCATCGATCCGGGCGTCAGATTGTTGAGCGTGTTGGCGAAGCTGGTCATCGGGATCAGTGGGATCACGCCAACGGGGTAGCCGGCCGCCCCGAGCAGGTCGGCCGAGCGCGCCGCCCAGAGCAGCATGATCACGAGGTTCAGCGCTATCGCCACGATCAATGGACCCGGGTCCACCAGGGTCAGACTGGAGGCAGCCTCCACCGCGTGGGAGCGCCACACCAGGAAGACGAGCAGCACAGTCGATACGGGGAGCCACACGACCGGCTTCCGAAGGAGCCGGTTCACGGCGAGCCTCGATCGATCACGGGACACGCCCAAGCAGCACTGCGTCGGCGGTCTGCCTCACGACCTGCCAACCGGTTGGCGGCGCGGCGGGCGCGAAGCCTCGCACGGACTGGAGGCTCAAGGGATCGAGCGCCTCGAGCAGCAGGCTCTCGCCCGTCCCCAGATCGATCGAGGTATGCAGCACCTCCCAATCGTTCGGGCCGCTCGGAGGAACGACCAGATCGGCGAGGGGTCGTTCTCCTCCGGCGATGCCGCCTGCGAGGAGGCGGAACCGACGGGCGGGCACCGACGCGTTGTCGCGTTTGCCCTCGAACCGCAGCTCGAGATCCAGCGGGCCCGTGACGGCCGTCGGGAGCACGAGGCGCCCGCCAGCCGCGAGGTCGACCAGGTCCCAGCCGTTGCCCTCGCGGGCAGTCGCACCGCTGTCGGCCGACGACATGGCCAGGCTCGCTACCACGTCGACGATCCCCCAGCGATCGCCGCGCCGGGCAAGGAGGATCTCCTGTGCTCCATAGACCTCGGCGATACGGCCGAGCGTGGTCGGGTCGCCGGTCATGGCAGCCGCGAGGTCCCGCCGGCGCTCGGCCTGTCCATGGCCCGTGAGCACCTTTGGGTCGAACGCCAGCTTGGCGTAGCCGGGCGGTTTGACCGCAACGACGGCGGCACCGGCCTGGTACCAGGCGAGGGACGACCAGTCTTCGTAGGTGAGGACCGTTTGCCGCGGGCCGGCCGTCCCCAGGAGCGCCTGGAAATCGGGCACATGGTCGGCGTCCAGGTGAAGGTTCGCGTACTCGTTGTCGGTCCATTGGATCGACAGCAGCCGGGCGGTCGCGAGGGTCGCCGGCACAGTCATGATCACAACGACGGCGGCAATGACGGGCACGACCAGGCGCGCCCGTCCCCAGGCCCCCACGATGACGTCCTCCGCGACGGCGACCAACCCGATGGCCGCCAGAATCGCGGCGGGCTGGCCCGCCAGGAGCCACATGCGCTGCGGCCGAAGGGCGTCCTCGAGCGGCCATCCGGGGCTGTACAGAACCGCGAGCGCGAACGGCACGGCAAACCACGGCAGCAGGGCCAGCGCCCCCTCCACAGGTCGTGGGCTCCACGGCCCGCTGCGGACGCCACCGGGCCGGGGACCGTCGGCGCGTCGCAAAAAGAGCAGCACGACTCCGGACCCCATGACAGCCGTGGGCAGCAACAGCCCGAACTGGACCGGGTAGCTCCAGAACCCAAATCGTGCCGGCTGGAGGCTGTCGGCGGAATCGAGCGCCACTCCTCCGTTGCGGCCGATCTGACCCGCGACCTCGACGATCCACGGCGCCACGAAACCGAGGGCCACCAACCCGGCCACAGCCAGAGACGCCAGCACCGTCCGCCGATGCGCGGGCTGCCGCCATGCCAGGGCGACCGCTGGCACGCCGAGGACGAGTGGGATTGGCAGAAGGAGCTGGACCTGGATGACCCCGCAAATACCCAGGATTGCCCCACTGAACAGCGACCATCGAAGCCAGCGGCCGGGTTCGTCGAGCGCGCGAATGAAGGCCCAGATCGCGAGCGGAAGCAGCCCGAAGACGAGATCCCGGGGATAGAGCGGGTACGCCTCCTGCCCGCTCGGGAAGAGGCTGTTCACCCAAAGCCGATCCGGGCTGAGATCGAACCCGCCACCGAACGCCGTCAGGACCGCGGCCAGGATCGCGACGTTCGGCCGACCGGTCAGCCGGCGGGCGAGCAGATAGGTCGTCAACGGCAGGACGGGCAGCCAGGCCAGGCCCAGGATCATCGTTACGGCGGTCACGTCCAACCCGCTGAGGCGCGACCCGGCCGCGAGCAGCAGGTGGAAGCCGGGCGGATAGTAGGCCGGTAGCCCCTCATACGGCCCGCCCGGCGGGAACTGGCCGTGGAGGATCGTCCGTGCCAATCCCCAGTGGTAGAGGAGATCGCCCCGGATGTAGAACGGGAAGAAGGCACGGGCTCCGTCGACGATCGCCAGGAGCGCCAGGAGCCCGACGAGGAGCCGATCGACCAGCGGAACCCGGAGAGCGTGCTGGCGTACACTCCGGGCCGTCTCCCAGCCGCGTCGGCCCAGGGATGTCAGGGCCGTCACGCGCCCCGGACGAGGTCTTCCCGACCGTTCATGGACCCCATTGCGGCGCTGTTCGCGGCGCTCCAGGTAACACTGGCGCTCGCCCTCCTCTTCGTCCTGCCGGGCTGGGGACTCGGTCCCATCGTCGTGCCTGGCGCAGCGACTCCTCTCGCCCGCCTCGGACGCGCGGCCGGCGTCAGTCTACTGAGCAGTGCTGCCGCCTGCACCCTGCTGGCCTGGCTCGGATGGCTCAAGCCGCCCATCCTGATCGGGGTACTACTGGCCCTGACGATCGTGCCGTCCCTGGTCCGCCGGCGCCGTTTTCGGGTCCGAATTCGACCTCGTGCCGCGCGCTGGTGGGCCGGCGCCGGCATCGGGCTCCTGCTTGCGATTGGGCTTGTTGTCCTCTCTAGCGGCATCGACCTGAGCGGGCGCCGCCTGCCCTTCAGTTCCACCGTGTGGTACTACGCGAACCTCGCCCGGGCGGTGGCCGAGACGGGCGGCTTCCCGGCAACGTCCGTGGAATGGGGGGCCCCGCGGCCATTCCAGCTGGACTACGTGCCGGTGACCGCCCACACGGCAGGCGCCCTGGAGCTCATGCCCGGCTCCCTCCTGATGGGTCTCGAGGCCTACAGGCTCGCGATCCTGCTGGTGGGAGTGCTCTTCGCGACGCTGCTATTGCGTCGCTGGGTCTCGAGCTGGGTCGCCCTGCTCGGCGCCTGCGTGCTCATGGCCACCGTTCGTCTCGAAGCGAAGTACCTCGATTACAGGCCGGAAACGTGGGCATTCAGCGCGGCGCTGTTCAGCCTGTGGCTGGTCGATCGCGCCCTCGTTGAGCGCACCCGGCGGCTGGTCGCAGCCGCGACGGTCAGCTCGGCGATCGTCTTCCTCGCCCATGCGGAGGTCTTTCTCGTGTACACGGCCGCCGCGCTGGGGATCGCGATCGGGCGCATCGCCGTCAACCCGTTGGATCGCACCTGGCTCGGGCTCCGGCGAAGCGTCGGCCGGCGGCAGGTCGCCGTCGCCGGCCTCGGAGTCGTGATCGTTGCCGGAGGGATCGGCCTCGCCGCCCTGACGTCCGCGGTGATTGGCGGGCGTGTGCCCGCCCTGAGCTACGCAACGGCTCAGCGCACGGGTGCCCCGCCACCCCAGCGGCCGGACGAGGTCCCGCCGGGCTGGACGTCATCGGGCGATCCGACCTGGGACTTCTACGTCGCTTCCGTGGCTCCCGCGCTGGTCGGCACGCCCCCGCCCCATGGCTTCTTCGACTCGCGGTTCCTGCCGCGTTCCATCCTGAACGTCTGGCCGGGCCTCGATGGCCGCACGCGCAGCGGCCTCGCGGTCCTTGCGGCCTTGATCGCCGCCCCGTTCGTGGCCTGGCCGCTCGTCGACCCCCGCCGGCGTCGGGCGATCGTCGGCTGGGCGGTCTTTGGGCTTGCTCTGTTCGCCGGCGCGTACCTGCTGTTCCTGCTTTCTCACACGTACGTGCCCGCTCGGACAGGACCGCGCCGGCTGATGCCCTATGAACTCATCGTGCCGGCCTTTGCCGCGACGTTCCTGTTGTGGGCGACCGATCGTGCACTGCGCCGCGGCTGGCGAGCGATCCTTCCGAGGCGGGGAGCCATGCTCGCCGCCGGCCTGCTGTTGAGCGTGCTCGCCGTAGGGGCCGTCTCGGCTGCCCCGCCACGAGCGGGGGCCACATCGGACGATGAACGCGAGTCGGCCTTGAGCCCTCTCGGCTACGACGCGTATCGCTGGATCGATGACAACCTGCCGGCGGGCGCCCGGATCCTGACGAACGCCTACACAGATGGCGCCGTCGAGGGTGTCGCGCGGCGTCCTGGCCTGCTGGATGGCCGCGCCGTCTACCTGGAGGATCGGGCATTCCTGGCCGAAACGACCGCGTTGCTGCTGGGGGCCCGCGTGGTTTTCGGGCAGCCGGACGGGGTTGGAGCGGGGACATACCTGTATCGCGAGCACGTCGACTATCTGCTGGTTTCGACCAACGGCCCGAACGGCACCGACCTGGGCGGTTACGTCCTCTTCCAGACCGACCTCGCAGCGCTGGCCCGGAGCCCTCGGTACACTCTGGCGCAGTCGTTCGGCGGCGACCGTCTGCTCCTCTACGCGGTCCGCGCGTCGGGCTGAGCGCCGGTCGGATCACCGGAGGAGGCCGCCTGACGCTCATGCCGATCAGCTTGCTCAGGATTGCTGGCCTCGTTCTTGGCGCTGTGCTGGCGACGCTCGCAATCGGTCGCCTCCGGCGCGGCGGGAGCGGCAGCCGCCTGCCGCCCACGATCCTTCTCCTGGTCGGCCTCGGCCTCCTGGCCGTCGCGCTCGTGCCCGATTTCGTCAGGCCCATTCAGAACGTGCTCGGGCTCGAGGGCGAGCCACTCGGCCGGCTGGTGACCGTGCTGGTCGTCTCGGTTGCGATCGGCTACCTGCTGCTGTTCTACGCGCTGGCCCGGGCGGACCGCGCCAATCAGCGTGTCAGCCGGCTGGTCCGGGCGCTCTCGGCCGCACAGCTAGAGACCGCCCGGGCGGACGTCCGGCTGGGTGGCACGCTGGTGTGCATCCCCGCCTTTGACGAGGCCGAGAACCTGCCCGTCGTCATCCGCGAGGTCCCGCCCGCGGTGGCCGGCATGGCGACCCACGTGCTGGTGATCGACGATGGCTCGCGCGACTCGACCGCGCAGGTCGCCCGAGGCCTCGGCGTGCGGGTAGTGAGCCATCCCGTCAACAGCGGCCAGGGGGCCGCCCTGCAGACCGGTTATCTCATCGCGGAACGGCTTGGGGTCGACGTCGTCGTGACGCTCGACGCAGACGGGCAGCACGACCCGGCCGAGATGGATCGTCTCGTCAAGCCGATCGCCGAGGGCGCGGCCGATTTCGTGGTGGGTTCCCGGCGGATGGGCGCCGGGCAGTCCGAATCCCGGACCCGCGATGCCGGGATCACCCTCTACACGCGCCTCATCAACCTGCTCGGCGGGACGCAGGTGACCGATATCGCCAACGGCTATCGAGCGATACGGGCGAGCCGTTTGTCCGAGATCGTGTTCACGGAGGATCAGTTCCACAACCCTGAGTTGTTGCTTGGCGCCGCACGAGCTGGTTTGCGCGTGACCGACGTCCCGGTCACGATCCGGCGCCGGGCGTCCGGACTGTCCAAGAAAGGCACGAATCTGCGGTACGGGTTGGGCTTCCTCCGGGTGATCCTGAAGACGTGGCTTCGATAGAGCAGGGAGCCGAGGCCCGCCCCGGCGTCCTCGATCTATATCGCGCCGCGTGGCATTCGGGCGTCCAGTTCGTTGCCCACTATCGGCTGGCTATTGCCGTCGAAGTGGGAATGGTTGCGCTCTGGCTCGCGCTCCGGACGTTCAGCGGGGTGGAGAGCAGGTCGTATCTCCTGTGGACCCTGACGGCGTCGGCAGTCGCGCTAGTGTCGCCCACGTCGGGATTGGTGATCCTCGCCGGCACGGCCCCCTTCTACGAGCCGGTGACGCTGTCGCGAGCGCTTGGCCTCCGCCACGTGCTGGTCGGCGCGCTGGGCATGAGCGTGGCGCTGCGTCTGCTATTCGGCGGCTGGCGGTCGATGGTCTGGACCGCGCCGGTACGGCTGGCGCTCGCGCTCGGGATCGTCACGCTGCTTGGAGTGGCGAACACCTGGCGAGTGTTTCCAGCGGACTGGGCGATTCACGCTACCCAGACGTGGCTTGCCAGCATCGGCGGCGCGATGATCCTGCTTCTCGTTGGGGTCTGGGTGGCGCGCACGGGCGCCCGGCGGTTCGTCGTCGCGGCGGTCGTCGCAGCGACCGTGGCGGTGACGCTCTCCCTCGTCGAGCAGCTATCTCGGGGCTCGATCTCGACGACTCGGCTCGAATGGATCGGCTTCTGGAAGGACTTCGGGCCTCGACTCGGCGGCGCGATCGCGTCCCCCAACGCGATGGCGGCCCTTGCCGTGATGCCCGTCTGCGTCTTGACCTCCGTCGCGGTGCTGGGCCGCGGACCGCTGTTGGGGCGCGGACTGGTGCTGCGTGTGGCGTGCGCGGCCGCCGCCGCCGTGCTGTTCGTTGCCATGTACGTGACCTACAGCCGGGCAGCCCTTCTGTCCCTGTTCGGACTCGTGGTCGTGATCGCTTGGCGCCTGAATCGCCGGGTTGGCCAGCTCGTCTTCGTTGTAGGGATCGCCGCGGGCGTCCTCCTGCTTCCCACTTACCTCCAGCTGCGGGGTCAGGCCGGGTCTCTGGGGGCCATCGAGCCGGGGAGCTTCCTCGTCGCCTCGGACCGGGACCGGATCACGGCTTGGCAAACGGCGATCGGAATGTTGCGCGATCAGCCCCTTCTCGGGCAGGGGTTCCTGGCATATAAGCAGCTCGGGGACACCTATGGCGATCCCGTGCTCAGCTCGCCGCACAACGAGTGGCTAAGACTGTTCGCCGAGGAGGGCGTC
>VBEC01000071.1 GCA_005883615.1 Chloroflexota bacterium
ACGAGGATCACGATCTACCCATCGTGTCGGGTCCCGCCCCCACAGCTTCCACGCCCAGAGCTGTTGGTCGCGAGGAGGATAATCACAGTGCGGCGGGAAGCCCTGCTGCCCGGTCCCCCTTCGGCCCGCGACGCGCCACCGAGCCGCCGGCGAGACAGCCCGCCGCGGAAGGAGGCACCCATGAGCCGTCTAGCTCTACCAGTGGGGTTGCTTTGTGCGTGGTTGGCGATCGCCTCGCCTGTGGTCGCCGTGCCGCCCGATCGTCAGGCCCTGATCAGCTCGCCTTTCGTCGATACGAGCTGCGGGTTCGAGGTCGACGTCTCCTACCCCGTCCAGAACGAGTACGCCATCGCGTTCTTCGACCAGAATGGCAACCTGACGCGGCTCGTTATTACGGGCCGGCTCGTTGCCACCTTCACCAACCCCGCGAACGGGGTGTCCCTGACGGAGAACATCTCGGGCCCGGCCCAGATCGACTTCGTCAGGGGGACAGCCTTTGGCGACGGCCCTGGCGCGGGGCCAGTGCCGGCTCTGGGATCTGGCATCTGGCTCGGTTTCGGCCGGTTCGACTTCGTGACCGGCCAGACGGTCGGTCACTTCATTCCGCTTTGCCCGCCCCTGGCCGGCACCTGAGCAGAGTTCGTCGGGCGTTAGTCGTAGGCGCGGCGACCGGAAGCCGTCCGCTTCCAAAGACTCGGTGAATGCCTCCGCGAGCGCCCGTCGTTCGGGCGCCAAGCGCCTGCCCGCCCGGGCCGAGGTGACGGAGCCACTCGACGCCCGGCTCGCTGCTCTTTGATGATCGTGATTCCTTAGTTGCTCAGCGAGGATTCAGGTGAGGGGTGACTCCCGGCGCCATGGGCGCCCGTTGGACCGGGCGGGTCAGTTCCGGCGGTGGGCGGCGTGGAGCCGCACGGTCCCCGAGCCACCCTTGAGCTCCACGGGTCCGATCTCCGTGAAGGAGGCGACAGCTCCCTCCGAGGCTGCCAGCACCTCCTGGCTCACGAGCACCTCGCCGGGTCGAGCGTACTCGGCGATCCTCGAGGCAACATTCACCGTCTGACCAAAGTAGTCACCATCCTGGAAGAGGACGGGTCCCGCGTGGAGGCCCACGTGCGCGGGCGGCAGGCCCGCCTCGCTGATGCCATCCACCATGTCGAGGGCGGCAACGACGCCCGGTCCCGGGTCCTTGAAGAAGAACATGACCCCGTCTCCCAGCCATTTGACGGGTCGACCGCCGTGCTGGACCGATGTCCGCTGCACGAGTCTGGCGAGCTGCTCGGCAAGCTCAGCCGCAGCGGCATCGCCCTTTTCCTGGGTAAGGCGCGTATAACCGCTGATGTCCAGGAAGCACATCGCCGGCGGTCGGTCCAGCCGGCTATATAGCCCTGCCTTGGCCAGCAAGGTCTCGAAGCCGGCGATGATGTTCGCGGTCCATGCATGCATTTGGTGCGCGTGGTACATGGCGAGCAGCGCCCGCTCCGAAAGGGCGGTCATCTGATCGGAGAATTCCAATCCGGCGATTTCCGCTGAACCTCTGCCACCTTGCAGCCTCGGGGTGATCACTTCGGAGCGCCACCAATCGGCCTCCGAGTCGGTAATCCTTCGCAGGCTATCGCCATGTGCGCGGAGCAGGCGCTCGATGGCGGCCGGCCGGAACCCGTTCTTTACCTGGAGCTCGATGAACGGAACCACGGCCAACTCGTCCTCGCGGACCCGGTCATCGGGGGTTGGCTGCGCCGAGCCTATCGCCTCGCGGATGAGCATCAGCAGGTGAAGGGGAACCCCGGTCCTGGCGCTCAGCTCCCGAAATGTCTCGCTGGCCAGCGCTGAGAAGCGCTCGTAGGTCGCGGTGTCCATGAAGTCGAGCGAGAGGTCGCCACGATGGATCGCGGCGGCAAGGCGGTCGAGCGGGATCCCCGCGCCCTCGAGCGATCGCACCATCTGGACGCGGCGCACATCGCCGGGCGAGAACCGATCCTGCTCATGCGGGCCCAGGATTCCGAGCTCCACCAGCCGGCCGACATAGTCGACCTCAACACCGGCACGCTTGGCGGCCTCCGGTCTTGAGTACCCGGCCGGGACGGTTTCGGTCATGGACCGATGATAGGACCCGCCGAACGGCCTTCGGACACGGGATCGAAGCCAAGAAGGCGTGCCGGCGGGCGCGGACATCCTTGACCGTGTCATGCGCGGCGCGATCGGCCGGCACCGGTCGCTCAGGACCCGTATGCGCTGGACGGTCGACGGCGCGGTCGCCGCGGCCATACTCGCCTCGGCGGTGACGGTCGCGGCGGCGACCGGCAACCTTCCGATTCGACTGAGTCTGGTTCCAGCTCAAAGGCAGGCTCCGCTTCTCTGCTGATAGGGCGATTGCATTCCAGAAGGCAGACTTTGCACAGGATGAAGGCGAGATCACCGAATCGTCGGGGCCGGCCACCCCTTAGGGTTGCCATCGTGCCGTTCAGGCTGCGCCCATCGTTCGGGCGTCGCTGGCCGCAACAGGAGGTCCGCGATGTCACCGAGCTCGTGGCTGCCCTGCGGAATCGACTGGCCGCCGAGCCGGACGGTTCGAGCGGCGAGACGCTCCGCGGCCAGATCGCCGGCGCCGAGTCGCACGACCGAGCGACGCTGACCTGGGATCCGGAGGGTGGCTCACGGAAGTTCCAGGCCGGATTCCTGGCCGGCCATCTCTTCGCCCACCTGATCCCGACGCTCGGGAGCCTTCCGGGAACCTTCCTGGTCCCGGCCGCCGCCTACGCTGCGTCACTCGTCAGCCCGCAGGCGGAACGCTACCTCGTGGAAGCGCCGCCGCACGATCTCTTCAAGACGCACGGCTACGCATGTCTGCGGGTCGCAGAACGAACGGAGCTGCCAGCGGACCTCGAGTTCGCGGCATTTCGCTGGCTGGCCGACCAGCTCTCGGTTCCGGTCACTCCGGAGCTTGAAGCACGGTTCACGGAGGTGCGTCAACGACGCCTGGATCTCGCGGCCGAGCGTGAGCTGGATCGGACCGCGCATCCCGCGGCCGCGACCGCTCAGCGGGTCGAACGCAGGCTCGCCGAGCTCGCCAGCGCCGTCCAACGACAACTCGTCGACCTCGACCCCACGTCGACGGACGCCGATCGCTTGCGCGGCGCGCTTATCGGACTGGAGACTGCCTCCGGGTCCGGGCTGCTCGGAGCACCACAACCGCTCGGGGGGACAGGCTCCGGCCCGTCAGAAGCCTATCGGGGCGGCATGTTGGGCGCGAGTCTGCTGGTGGCACTCGTGCGCGAGGACCGGGTCGCGGATGACACCCTGCGACGCCACGCCTACCGCTACGGTGCGGTCCTGGCGTCCGCGGGCGGCAGGGCAGTGCTCGTCGAGCCCCCACCGAAGAACGTCCTGAAAGCGCACCAGCTAGCGATCCACACCCTGATCGAGCGAGCCGGTGAACCGATCAACGAGGACCTCGAGGTCGCGATGCTTCGATGGCTCGCGACCCAGGCCGACCTGGCCCTGACGCCCGAGCTCGTGGAAGAGCGCCGAAGGTACGTCGTGAAGGTGAGACGCGGAGTCTGACCAGGAGCCTGCTCCCCGCGCGAATCGGCGATGCGAGCGGTCCGACGCCCGATTCACCTTAGGCGCTGGCGATGGAGTAAGGCGAGACTGCGAATCACACCAGGAACGGAACTCCAACGGTCAAATTGCCCACAGATTGATAGGTCGCGACGCGGCCGAGTGGCAAATTTGCGCGGACAGGCGGTGCCAAGTACACGCTGACCGTGATGCCCGACGGAGGCTTCAACGTGTCGCCATGACGGAGAGTCGAAGATGCGACGCGTCCCGACCGCGGTGGCTACCGCAATCCTTCTCGTAGCAGCGTTCGTCGGGGGTGTCACCGCCCGCTCGACGAGCACCCCTGCTTTCCAGGTCGTCAACGTTGGCGCCTATGGTGGGGAGCCCTCAATCGTTTCGGATACCAACGGGCACCTCTACGACACGACCCCCAGCGGCGGCACCATCACCTACCTCTCGACCGACCGGGGCCGGGACTGGCAGCAGGTGACGACCGCCGACCCCAATAGTGGCGACGATTGCCTCGCCACCGACCAGGCGAATGCCGTGTATCTGTGCAACCTCGCGGGCAGCGAGGGAGTCGCGCCGCTACAGGCGGACGTCTGGAAGTCGGTCAACGGAGGAGCGAGCTGGACGCATGGAGAGGGTGCGATTCCCCAGTGCGCCACGAGCTGCTCGCCGTTCGGGGTTGATCGCGACTGGGTGGCGGCATCGATCCTGTCCGGGAAGAACACCTCGAATGCCGAAGTCGTGCTGATGTATCACGACTTCTATGGACCGAGCCAGATCTGGGTCAACATCTCACGCGACGGCGGCGCGACATTCGGGGCGCCCCAGGAAGTGCTCGCCGGGCCGGCCGTGACCCCCGGCGCCATCTCCGGCACGCTGGTGGCGCAGGGCTATACGTTGTGCAACACGGTGCCTGCAGGGGTGGGCATCGTGCCCCAGGGGAAACCCCATGCCGGACGAATCATCGTCGGCTGGATCGCGGCGGACCTGCCCCAGAACGCGACCGGCTGCAACGTGACGATGGCCCAGGCGTTCCACACGGTTTGGGTGTCGTACTCCGACGACGGCGGGCAGACCTGGACTCCCCAGCAGGCCTTCGACGCAGGCGTGGGGCATGACACGTCGACACCCTTCGTCGCCTTTACGCTCGATCGGCAGGGAAATCCGTACTTCGGTCTGGACGTCAATCTCAACGCGAATCCGGCAACCTGCTCGGCCGAATCGACGGCCGGCACGGTCCAGTCCGACAGCTCCTGCGAATACGACATGTACGTTGTCTGGTCACGGGATGGCGGGGCCACGTGGGACGGCGGCGGCGGCTTGATCCCGGGAAGCGCCGCATCGGCCTACCGAGTGAACCCGCCGGCGGAGACGGGCACCCATTTCTTTCCTGCCATCGCGGCCGGGAATCCGGGACAGGTCGATGTCGCCTACCTGCGCTCGAGCGGGATCCTCCCGACCGATCCGCTCGGCAAGGCGGATCCGGGTGGCTGCGCCGGGCCGGGCCCGGCAAATGGCAATCCGACGACGTACCCGCCGGCCTGCACCTGGAACCTCTATGCGGCCCAGTCGCTGAACCTGACGAAGGGGGTCGCGGGCGCGACCTGGGCGGTCACTCCGATCACGACGACGCCGATGCACATCGGGGATATCTGCAACCTGGGGATCTTCTGCGTCGCACCATCGTCCAACCGCAACCTCCTCGATTTCATCATGGAGGCAATCGACAACCACGGCTGCGCTCACATCGCCTATGCCGACGACAACACCGTGAACAAGCTTCGCGTCGCGAATCAAACGGCCGGGCCTTGCCTCTGACGCTGCTGATCCAGTCAATGCCCACAAGAGCAGGGCGAAGCGCGCGATCCGCTCCGCTTGCTCGCGGGTCTGTGCCCAGTCCTGCTCCACGTCGGCGAACAGGGCGCCGTGACCGTCGAGGTACTCGCGCTCCGGCATGAGTCCGTGACGGAGCCGCTCGACGGCCCGCCTCGCAACTATCTCGTGATCGTGACGAGCAGCGGAGCGGGACGCGGCCGCAGGCTAGGGGATGAGATACGCGACCGCAACCGTGACGGACACCTCGTTCGTGCCCGGCTGAACCGGCGTGGAGACCTGCTTGTCGACTGCGGCCCCCGCGGCGCCGCGGTCATATACGACCGGATACGGGATCGGGGCAATCGACTCGGTGATCGAACTCACGCCCTGGATCGATACGCCTGCCGCGCTGGCCAGTGCCTGCGCCTTGGTCTTCGCGTCGGCCATCGCCGCCGTCCGCGCCTGGGCCTCCGCCTTCGTTTCGTCATCCACTCGGAACGTCACGCTGTCGAGGCTCGTAGCGCCAGCTGCCAGGGCATCATCGATCGCGTCGCCCAGAACGTCGAGCTTGCGGACGGTGACCGTCAGGCTGTTGGAGAACTGGTACCCGATGAGCCGGGGCGCAGCCCCGTTCGAGTAGTCGTACTGCGGCTGCAGGGTGATGCCCGACGTCTGGACGTCGGCGTCCGCAAGCCCGACCTTCTTGAGGGCCGCGATGACCGCAGTCATCACCTTGGCGGCATCGGCCCGAGCCGCGCGGACTGTTGCCCGCTGAACGGAGACCCCGATCCGCAGGTCGGCAACGTCGGGGGCCAGGATCACCCGGCCGGTCCCGCTCACGCTGATCGTGTGATCTGGCTTCGCGGCGTCGGCCGCGAGCGAGGGGCGTGGTCCAAATGACGGCGCGGTAGCGGCGAGGAGGAGCGCGGTCGCGGCAGTGGCAACGGCGAGCCAGCGGGCGCGTCCGTCGAGAGACGGGATCGTAATCGTCGTAGCCATGTTCGGAACTCCCTCTCGAGGCCGCGAGATCGCGGCCGCAGTGGGGCTACTGACGTGCGAGTTGCCGCACCGGTTCCGAAGGTGGGTTCACCGCGTGCGTGGCGCCCGATCGCGCTGTACAGCTAATCCGTGGAGCGCCGAGGGAAAGGCCGCTATGGACCGATGTTCAGGCCGGAACGCGAGGCCTGGACCAGGAGCAGCGTCGGGGGCGATAGCCCGGTCCGCCCGGGTGTGGACCAGGCTTGGGGAGGCATCGCCCCACCCGGACCAGAACCGGTGCCCTGGGGCCCACCGGACGCCTGTTAGCTGCGGCGACCGCGCCAGGTTCAGGTGCGCCTTCGACGCACCAGCAAATACCACGCCGCGGCGACGA
The DNA here is from genome assembly GCA_005883615.1 of Chloroflexota bacterium. Taxonomy (GTDB): domain Bacteria; phylum Chloroflexota; class Limnocylindria; order Limnocylindrales; family CSP1-4; genus CF-16. The sequence continues at coordinate 6,755 of VBEC01000071.1, forward strand.
CGATCGCTACCGCCACGACAACGATGAGGAGCTCCCGGCCCGAGAAAGTGAAGCCGAGGATTGTGACTGCCGGCAAGATCATGGCTCCGGGCCTCCATTAACGGATCGGGGAATGAGGCCAAGGCTCCAGTCGGCAGGGCCGGGCTGACCGGATGAGGGGGAGGCCCGATGACCGCTCCCGCCGTCCGTACCTCGCGGCTCGGACCTACTTCTCGCTGGTCTCACGACGTTGTACTTGCATGCCGTGGCCCGTCGCCTCTCAAGGTAGCAGTTGGACACCATCAGGTCATCTAGCGATCGATCCGACGACCCGTTAACCATCAACGGCGTATTGTCCCCGGACCCCCACGCTCGGGCTGGCTCTCGGCTGCGCAGTGCTGCTACCGGCCCTCGACGGACTCGGCTGGCGGGTTGTGTCACTGATGTTCGACCGCGAACGGCTCATTACCGGGACCAGGTGACGAGGTCGAGGGTTCGGCTTCTCCTGGTCGGTTCTGGAATCAGGCGCCTCGTGACAGACGATCTGGGCTATGCGAGCAGCGCCGCCCATCGATCTCGAATCGCCACGCATTTCGTCAGGCCGTTGTAGGCCTTCACCGTGTCCTCGCTTTCGCGATGGGGTGATCGAAGCACTCTGGTGAATGCAGCGAGGTCGGCGAGGTCCCACCTGAGACGGAAGAAGTCCAAGGCAACTTCATCGGGCTGGTAGCCTGTCGCATCGGCATAGGCGGTCGCTTCGTCTCCGGTGTCGCCCACGAGCATCCATAGATCTCGCTCCGGAGGAGCCAGTGCCACCGTGTCCCAGTCGACGAGAACGTGGCGGACATCGGTCCGGATGACGTTCACAGCATGGGGCTCCCCATGGGTGACGACCCACTGGATGCTGGGCCTGGCTACGTCACGCGAGAGACGGTCGAACAAGACGAGCAGTTCGGCAAGATCTGCGGCGTGTCTGGCCAGAGCTTGCCTGGAAGGTTCGGAGAAGGGCCCACCAGACCACGCCTGGTTGACATCTTGGAGTCCTGCTTCGAGATAGCCGCGACCGGGCAGGTCGAGGTCGATCCTGCGTGCAACCGAATCGACCGCGGATGTTGCTTGATGGAGCTCGGCGAGCATCGTGACAACAGCCGCACGCTCCCCGGCGGTGGCGTACTCGAATTGCCGGCCAGGTTGACCTTCCACGAACGGGAAGAGGGCGATGGAGTGGCGCGCCCGAATTCGACGCACCGTTTCGCCGTCGGTCGTGCGGATTGGTGCGACCACGAAGCCGAGGCCTGCATCGCGGAGGGCAACGGCACTGCCGAATGCGCGTACCAGGCCGTCGAAGACGGACTCCCGAGTGTCTCCGAGCCAGGGCTTCCACTCGAGGTCGTCGACGGTGACGAAGCGGCGCGTTCCGCCAGAGTCGGTTGCGACCCAGTGGTAGCTCCCAAACCCGACAGGCGCGTAGTCGATGGTCGCGACGTCGAAGCCCCAAGCGTCAGCCAGGCAATCGATCAGCGCGCTGGTCTCAATCTCCTCCGGCAGGGCCTTCACTCCAGGAAGGCTAGAGCACCGCGCTCGCGAAGCGCCATTCTGCGGGTCGGATCGCGCGATGCCATCACGGTGCGGAAACTGGGCAAGGCGGGCGGCTGGTGCGGGGAATTGGCTCTTACGGCTAACAGTGGAAGCCTCCGGTAAGGCATCCGACCTAGTTGACCGGGACGAGGTTCTAATTACGCTCGCCGTCCCACCGAAGGCGGCTGTGTGCCGTGCGGTCGGGCAAGCGTCCTAAGGAGGCACCCACATCATGGGCATCCTGTCTTGGATCGTCGTCGGCGCAATCGCCGGTTGGCTCGCGGGCATGCTGGTCAAGGGCGATGAGAGCCTCGGGTTCATCGGGCACATCGGCCTGGGTATCGTCGGCGGCCTCGTCGGCGGGTTCATTGCCGGTCTGCTGACCGGGGGCAAGGACTACACCACCGGAATCAACCTACCAACCATTGTCGTCGCCGTGGTGGGCGCGATCATCGTGGTGGTGGCATGGTCGGCGCTGCGCGGCCGCACCCGAACCGGTCGAGGGGCGATCTAGGCGACCCGCGCGGCCGGGGCCACGCCGCCGCCTCAGGCCTTGGCCGATCTCGCGGCGTCAGGCGCTTCGCGAGGATCTCGCGGGACCGCCGGGGCTCGAGACCGCCGAACGTCGATCGGAACCCGCGGCGAGGCTCGCTTGAGAACGCCGGCTCGAACGGCGACGCTTATTCACGTACATCGCACGGTCGGCGGCGCAGCGGGCACCT
>VBEC01000081.1 GCA_005883615.1 Chloroflexota bacterium
GCAGCAGCGCGACCGCCTGCTCGCCCGGGGAATCGACATCCGCCCGTACCCGCTCAGCCACCTCGCCGTCCGCGTGCCGGAGTGGGACCAGTACACCCACCTGCGGACCCTGCTCGAACGTCACGCGACCGCCAACCTCGAGAACGTCTGGAACGGCCGGCCGATCTCGAAGATCCTCCTCGCCACGCCGCTCGAGGTCCTCGAGGGGATGTCGGTCTCGCTCATCGAGCTCATCCCGCCGGTCCACCAGCGCGTCTACAAGATGGGCCTCGAGCACCTCGGGGTCGTCATCGGCGACGAGGTAGATGCCTTCTCGCGGAAGCACCGCGCCACGTTGACCGGGCAGCAGTTCCAGAGCGCGGACAACGAGCCCTACTACGTCCTCTTCGAGGACTTCACCCACGTGAAGTTCTACCGTCGCTCGCTGTATGACGTCTGCGTCCTCCAGGGGGCCACGTTCGACGGCTTCGTCCACGTCGATGACTGGGTCCCGCAGCGCCTCGTGACGGCGACCGGCCCGAACCCTGTGCCGCGGTGAGCGACGCCACTCCGCCCGTCGCCGGCCTGCTCGCGCTCCACACTCCCCGGTGCCGGGCATGTCCGGGATCCCTGGCCGCCCACGCAGCCGCTGGTTGGCGAAGCCGCGCCGACGAGACCGCCGCGGACGGGCGCGGGCCGACCGGCCCAGTCCACGCGTGCCTCACCTCATGATCGGAATTCGGCCACAGGCCCTAAATCCTTCCGGCCTGCCATTCAAGCTGGCGTGATCGTCCGGCACGCTTCCATTCATCGACGGGATGGCGAGCACAGCGAAAGGACGAAGCGGCCGCCCGCACCGAGCGGACGAGCCGACTAGCGCGCCACGCGGTAGCGGAGGTAGACGACTCTCGAGCTGAAGGTGCGGGTCTCGACGAGTTCGAGATCCACCCGGCGCTCGCGCTGCGGAAAGAACGGGATGCCACCGCCAACCAGCACCGGGTAGACCATGGCCCGGTATTCGTCGATCAGGCCCAAGGCGGCCGCCTCGGCGGCGAGCGTCGCGCCGCCGATCGCGATGTCGCCCTCCCCCGGCTCGGCTTGCAACCGCTCGATCTCCTCCGCCAGGCCGCCGGAGGCAAGGCGGGCATTGCCCTGCGCCGCCGACAGCGTGGTGGAGAACACCACCTTTGGGAGCGGATTCCAGAGCGCGGCCCACTCGAGCTCTGCGTCGTCGAGCGATGGATCCTGGTCGGCGGTCTCCCAGTACAGCATCGTCTCGTACAGCCGGCGTCCCAACAGGTGGACGCCGACCCCTCGTATCTCGTCGATCCAGAAGCGAAAGACCTCCGCGTCGGGCGCCGTCCAGTCGAACTTACCGTCCGGCCCGACGATGTAGCCGTCGAGCGAGACGCCCATCGAATAGGTCACGCTGCGCATCAGAAGCCTCCTCGGTTGCGGGTTCGACAATACGACTGCCGGTCGGCGCAGGGCTCATCGAGGCTCGCGGGATCCCCTGGGCTAGCCACTGCGGCCGAGCAGCGGACCTGTGGCAGCCGCCTTCCTCCGGGCTCACCCCCAGCCTCGACATACCAACCGTCCTTGACGCACAAGGCCCCGGGACACGGCCGGTCCATGGGTCTGCGACGAGGCCGCTGGTTGACTGCAGGCCTGGCGGGCAAACAGGGTCGGCGCCGTGGTGCGTAGACTCGGGATCGCCGGTTAGGGCATCAGACTCTTCCGGTTTTCCGGACGGGCATCTGACTCAAAATGGGATGGGCACCTGACTCATCCCGGAACGTAGGCCGAACGAGGGCCGGGCCCCGTTCAGGCAGTGGCGAGTGGCCAAGCGGTAAGGCGCCTGACTCTGGATCAGGGGTTTGAAGGTTCGAATCCTTCCTCGCCAGCCACCTTTTCCGACGGGCCCTCGGGACTTCCCGCCGATCCCCTCTAGATGCCCAGCTCGTCGATCGACCGATGCAGTTCGCCGGCGTCGCGGTAGACGCGGTACGCGCCGGCAGCGAGAAGCTCGTCCTCCCCGTAGCCCCCCGACTGGAGGCCGACGCTCAGCATCGAAGCCCGTCGGGCGGCAAGAAGGTCCCACACGGCATCGCCCACGACGTAGCAGTCGGCGACGCCAACGCCCATGCGCTGCTGGCACGCGAGGAACAGGTCCGGTTCCGGCTTGGCGCGCAGCACGTCTCCGCGATCGACGACGACCATCTCGGGCGGGACGCCGAGCGCCTCGAGGGAGGCATCGATCTCCGGCCTGCGGCCCGACGTTGCGATCCCGTGGGGCACACCGTTCTCGCGCAGCCAGCCGAGGAGTTCGACGGCACCCGGCAGGGGTCGCCTCTCCGGGAGCAGCTCGCGGAAAAGTGCACCGTGGCGGCGCTGGATGCCCTCCGCCTCGTCGTCGGTCAGCGGCCTGCCCGCCTCGCGCGCGACGGCTCGGGTGAACAGTCCGCCGCTCATCCCGATGCGACGATGGATGCGCCATCCCTCGATCGGAAGACCGGCTTCGGCGAGCGCCTGCTGCCACGCGAAGACGTGCGCGTAGACCGTGTCGATGAGGGTCCCGTCGAGGTCGAAGATCAGCGCCTTCATCCACGCCCTGCCTTTCGTTGCCCTTTGCTGCCATGGTGCACCCGCCTGCTAGCATCGAGATCCAGGGTCTCGCCGCGGGCCAAGCCCACTCGGACCGGAGGACGTGCAGCGTGCCCGAGGATGAAGCCGACGTCGCGGTAGATGGCGCGGTCCTCGCCGTCATCACGCTCCGCCCCGCGGACCCGGCCGTCAACCTCTTGATTCGTGGTCGATCCGTCCTCGACCAAACGATTGCCGCTCTGCGCGCGGCCTCGTGGATCGGACCGATTGTCCTGGCTCTGGAGGAAATCAGCCAGGCCGAAGCCGTTGCGGCGATCTTTGACCCCGGCGCGCTCAGGGTCCAGGCGGCCGAGCCGTCCGCCGATCGATGGCGGGCGATCTCCGACGCGCTGGCGCTCGCTCCGCCCACGGAGCACGTGCTCGTCCACGACGCCGATCGCCCGCTCGTTTCTCGGGCCGTGCTGGCGCGTCTGCTGGCGATTGCGCGCAATGCCCCGGTTGTCGCGACCGGCACGCCGGTCCGGAGCAGCATCAAGCGGGTCGCCGAGGGCCGCATCGTCGCGACGGTCCCGAGGGACGGACTGCATGTCATCCACGGCCCATGGTTGTTCCGTCGTGCTGTCCTCCAGCAGGCGCTCGATGCCGTGCCGCCCACCGAGCGCGCAGAGGAGGACGAGATAGCCCTCCTTGGCCGTGGCGGAGTCGCCATCCGCCTGGTTACGGGGGATCCCCTCAACGTGCCGGTCCGGTCGCCGGCCGACGCACGTTTCGCCGAGTTGGCCGTGGCTCGCGGTCTTCTCGCGACATAGGTGGACGAGCCACGTGTCGCGGCGGTCGTGCTCGCCGCAGGCGGCGGAGAGAGGATCGCCGGCCCAACCAACAAGGTGCTCCTGCCGATTGGCGGCAGGCCCATGCTGACCTGGTCGCTGGAACTCTTCGAGCGACTCCGGGACGTCCAGACGGTCGTCCTGGTCGTGCCGGATCGCAACCGGTCGGCGTATGAGTCGGTCGTGCGCGAGGCTGGCCTGCAAAAGGTGAAGCACATCGTGCCGGGCGGCGGATCCCGCCACGAATCCGAATATCTGGGCCTGCTGGCGATCGTCGATGCGATCGCCGCAGCGTCCATCGACCTGGTGCTCGTGCACGATGCAGCACGCCCGTTCGCACGGCCGGATCGGGTTGAGGCGGTGACACAGGAGGCTGGACGGACGGGAGCCGCGATTCTGGCGATCCCGGCGACGGAACGGATCGTCGCGCTCGGTCCGGGCCAGGCGGTCGAGGATATCGGCGCGGGGCTCTGGGTCGCGCAGACGCCCCAGGCCTTCCGGGCGACCCTCGTCCTGGATGCGCACCGACGAGCCGATCGGGACGGATTCCAGGGAACCGACACCTCCTCCGTGGTCGAGCGACTCGGTGAGAGGGTTTCGGTCGTCGCCGATCGCCCCGACAACATCAAGATCACCACGCCCGACGACTTGCTGCGGGCCGAGCTGATCGCGGAGCAACTGGGCGCGCACGAAGACGACGTCCTCCTCGGAGCACTCTGGCCGCGAACCTGAAGCTGCCGCTGCCCGACATGTAGCATCGGGGGATGCTTGGCGATATCGGCCAGGGCCCGGGCGGGGAGCTCATCCGGGTCGGTTTCGGCCGTGACGTACATCCCTTCGGGCCGGGTTCGCCGCTGCTGCTGGGAGGTGTAGAGATCCCGGGCGCCCCCCGCCTGCACGGCCATTCCGATGGCGACGTCGTGCTTCATGCCATTGCCGACGCGATGCTCGGCGGTGCGGGCCTGAGCGATCTGGGGCGCCTCTTCCCGTCCGACGATCGGACGCCGGCGGGCGTACCCAGCACGACCCTCCTCCGCGAGGTCGTCCGGCGAATCGGCGAGGCGGGCTACCGTGCCCGGTCGGTCGACCTGACGATCGAAGGTGCGCGACCGCGCCTGAGCGACCGGCTCGACACCATGCGAGCGGCGGTCGCTGAGCTTCTGGGACTCGATCCGAGCGCGGTGAGTGCCAAGGCGTCCACTGGAAACCTGCTCGGTGCCGAAGGGGCCGGGCGCGCGATCGCCGCGGAGGCGGTCGTCGTCCTGGAGTTCACCGCGGCTCGTTCGTCCTGAGGCGAATTTCGCGGCTCAGCCGGCTGGATTGTCCTCCGACGCTGCCTCATGAGCCCGCCGATACTCGTCGCGAAGCAAGACGATCACCCGCTCGAGTTCCACGGCCTCGGGTGAGCCGGGCTCCGCTTCGCCGGCACTTCTCTCGGCGTCGCGCCACTCGGCCAGGATCAGTTGGATGGAGCGCGGCGGCGTCTGCTCGATGGACTGAGTTGGCGGTGCCTCCTCCCCCCGCTCGACGGAAAGGACGCGGGCCTGTTCGTCTGCGCTGACCTTGAGGAGTCGGTCGGCGAGCGATCTGATGCGCGTTGCGAAATCGAGCAACCGGGGGTCTCCCGGATGCAACGCGCGCTTCTCCTCCTCGAGCGCTGAGAGCGCTTCGAGGTCGCGCATCACCGCATCCGACGTGTCACGCAGCTGGCGCTCGGCTTCGTTTGACATTGGGCCGCCGCAATATACCTGCAATGCAGCTCCCCGACCTTGCAACACGCCTCTGGCAGCAGGGGAATCGACCCAAGCGGAGCTCGCAGCGAGAACGTGGGGAGACGGGAGACCCTGCGGTCAGACTGCCCGGTTTTCCGCGGCGTCGTGATCGGAGACCGCGATCGCGCACGTCGGGCAATACCAGCGAGCCTCGAGTGGCGTGCCGCAGCTGGCATGACGAATTGGATCGTGGAGCTCCGTCCCGGCCGGTGACCGCCGGGCGCCCCAGTCGGCCAGCAGACGCAGCGCCCCTGCGAGGTCGCGGCCGTCCGCCGTGAGCGCGTACTCCATTCGAGGGGGTCGCTTCGAGTAGGGAGTCGCCCGGAGAATGCCGTCTCGCTCGAGCCTCCGCAAGCGGTCGGTGAGGATGTTGGGCGCGAGGCCAGGCATCTGCTCGATGAGCTCATTGAAGCGACGGGAGCCGTCCAGGAGCGTCTCCACGAGCAGGAAGCTCCAGCGGTCCCCTACACGCTCCAGGGCGGCAGCCAGTGGCGACACCCCTGCCTGCTCTGATTCCTCGGGCACGACGACCATGGTAGGTGACGCTGCCTGGGTCGGGGTCACGGAGTCCATTTGCATCCCACGCTGGTTAGTAGTACGTTGCAAGTCACAAGTCTAGTCCTTTGGACAAAGTGGGAGTGAGCAGAGAATCATGAGCGTCATCGAGGAACTCCAGGCGGCGATCGAGGCAGTCGCGACCACGGCAGATCCGGCGGTCGTGGGCATCGGGTCACACCAGCGTGGATCCGGCGCGATCATCGGAGACGGCCGCGTCCTCACCAACGCGCACAACATTCGGGGCGACGAGGTCACGGTCACCTTCTCCGACGGGCGTTCGACCCGTGGCCGCCTTGCCGGCATCGATGTCGACGGCGACCTCGCCGTGATCGAGGTCGACACGGGCGGGGCCAAGGGCCTCGAGTGGGGCGAGGGTGATGCGCTCATTGTCGGAAGCGCGGTGTTCGGTGCGGCCGCCTCGCCGACCGGCGGAACTCGCGTCACATTTGGGACCGTGTCCGCGGTGGCCAGGGCGTTTCGCGGGCCCGGAGGTCGCCGAATTGCCGGGAGCATCGAGCACACCGCTCCACTCGCGCCGGGCTCTTCCGGCGGCCCCATCCTCGATGGGCAGGGCCGTTTCCTGGGATTGAACACGAACCGTCTCGGCGAGGGGTTCTACCTTGCCCTGCCGGCCGATACGGCGCTGCGAGATCGCATCGATGCTCTCGCCCGCGGTGAAAGCGTGCAGCGACCACGCCTGGGCGTGGCGGTGGCTCCGTCCCGTGTCGCACGCAGGCTGCGCCGCTCCGTGGGCCTGCCGGAACGCGATGGTCTCCTCGTGCGCGGAGTCGAGGACCAGAGTCCGGCCGCTCGTGCCGGCATCGTTGAAGGCGATCTCATCGTTGAGGTGGCCGGCAAGGCCGTGGCCGATGCCGATGCAATGGTCGAGGCAATTACTGCCGCACAGACCCCGTACGAGGTCCGGATCGTCCGCGGCACGGAAGAGCGCACGGTAACCGTCGGTGGTGACGCCGCGGCGTCCGGCGAAGCGTAGGGGAACCACGAATGGTTGCGCTCGAGCGAGCCTGGAACGAGACCGATTCCACACTGGACGGCGACTCCGTAGGCCTGAAGGCCGTGACCGAGGCTGACGCTGAGGTCAAGGCGGAAGCCGAAGCCCTGGACGCCTACTCCCAGATCGTGAGCTCCGTCGCAGAGCGGCTCATCCCGTCCGTAGCCAGCCTACGCGTGACGCGAACGGTTGGCGGCTGGGGATCGGCCGTCGGCGCGGGGTCGGCGGTGGCGTTCACCCCCGATGGGTTCCTGGTCACATCGGCCCATGTCGTTGCGGGCACCGACCGTGGAACGGCCGTCTTCGTCGATGCGGCAGAACGCGAGTTCCGCGTGGTTGGCCGCGACCCATTGTCGGACCTTGCCGTCGTGCGAGTCGACGGGAGTGTGGAGGCCGCAACTCTTGGCGATGCCGCCCGGCTGCGTGTCGGCCAGCTGGTCGTGGCGATCGGCAATCCCCTCGGCTTCGCCGGCACGGTGACGGCCGGCGTGGTGTCCGCGCTGGGCCGCTCGCTCGCCGCGCGCGACGGACGCACAAGCCGGCTCGTCGAGAACGTCATTCAGACCGACGCGTCGCTCAACCCGGGCAACTCGGGCGGTGCGCTGGCGGACTCTGCCGGTCGGGTCGTCGGAATCAACACCGCAGTGGCCGGCATAGGCCTCGGGTTGGCAGTCCCGATCGACCGCGTCACGCAGCGGATCCTGGCCTCGCTGACGCACGACGGGCGCGTCCGGCGTGCCTTCCTCGGTGTGGTTGGTGGCACCCGTCCCCTGCCGCCGCGTCTTGCCAACGAACTCGGGCGGGCACGTGCGCTCGAGGTCGTTCAACTCCTCGACGGCTCGCCCGCCGCGCGAGCCGGCGTCCGCCCGGGCGACCTCATCCTCGATCTTGACGGCCACCCAGTCGAGGGCGTCGGGGACCTCCAGCGGCTCCTCGACGACACCCTGGTGGGCAGGCACATCGGGCTGCGCCTGGCCCGCAACGGCGCTACGGTGGACCTCGGACTGACGCCGGTCGAGCTAGCGGACGACTGAGCGGACCTGCGCTCGCGACCTTCCAAGTGCCGGAAGTGCGAGCCGGGGCCTGCTCAATCTGCAACTGAACTGATAGCGCCGCGCCAGTTCCGCACGGGCGAATTCCCGCCGAGGAGGCTTTTCCTGTAGGCCCAAGAGAGGACAGCCTGTGATCGTCCGCGTCCTGCGGGGCCACGTCGAGCCGAACCACGCAACCATGCTGTGGGGACAGCTGTCGGAAAGGCTCGCCCATGCCGACGTCCCCGAGGGGCAGCTGAGCGCGACGTTCGGGCGCCAGGTCCATGGCGACGGCACCGAGTCGTTCGTTTACGTGACCACCTGGCGGGATGTCGAATCCATCTATGCCTGGGCGGGCGAGGCCGACCTGGTCTCAACGCCCCGGTTCCTGCGGGGCTTGGAGGAGCTGGTCGACAGGTTCGAAGTCCAGCACTACCTCGGATTCCAGCCTGACGAGCCGGCGGACGACAAGATCGTCGAACAACGGGAGCCCGGGCGCGTGACGTCGAGTCAAGCCCGAACCGGGCGCACCCAAGCGGCGCCGGTCGGCGTTCCGCGGTAGCGTCTCCCGCCGCGTACTGTCGATAGCCAGGTCCCCGCGGAGCCCGAAGGGTCGCGCCCGCTCCACTCCTGGACTTTGTTCAGACTCTTGACAAACCACTGCTCGGTCGTTAGCTTGCCACTTTGTCAACTCTCCTCGCAAAGATTGGCGAGCGGTGCCCACCCTCCAGAAGGCGACCCAC
>VBEC01000001.1 GCA_005883615.1 Chloroflexota bacterium
CGAAAACTTCGCCGCTCGATCATGGGCGCCGACAACTGAAGAACAACCGAATACCACCGGCGCCTGGAGCTCCTCAACTCCTCCTCCCTCCGGGTGACCTTCCAGCGGCGCTTCTCCTTCCAGAGCGCCGCTCTCCTTTTGTCCGAGCTCGAGTTCGATCGAGCTCGAGCGCCTCCACGCTGGGCTAGACTGCCCGGAACGCGGTCCGGATCGGGAGGACGATTGAGCGAGACGGACGAGGAGCAGCGACGGCCGGAGCGGGGCAAGACCGTTCACGGCGACGCCGCGAATGCCGGCCATCGTGTGCTCGCCCCCGACGACGCCGAGGTCGAGGCCTATCTCGAGACCGCCCTCAAGGCGCCGGCCCCCGATCGATCGTTGTCGGATTCCACGGCCGTGGCCCAGCCGGACACCGTCGTCGTACTCGATTTCGGAAGCCAATACGCGCAGCTGATCGCGCGTCGAGTCCGTGAGCTCAACGTTTACTCAGAGCTGATACCGCACGACACACCGTGGGCGGAGATCGAACGTCGCCGGCCCAAGGCCATCATCCTTTCCGGGGGCCCCGCCTCGGTCTACGACGAGGGCGCACCGCGACCAGATGCAGCTCTGTGGCGCGGGACCATCCCGGTGCTCGGGATCTGCTACGGCCTGCAGCTCATGGCCCACGAGCTGGGCGGCGACGTCATCCCGGCAGTGAAGCGGGAGTATGGGCCGGCCAACGTCACGATCACGACTGACGACGGCCTGTTCCGTGGCATCGATCGCGAGCAGCCGGTCTGGATGAGCCACGGCGATTCCATCGTCCGGCCGCCGGAGGGCTTCCACCCCACGGCCCAGACAGATTCCACACCGTTCGCGGGCCTTGCCGACCCGGGGCGCCGGATGTACGGCATTCAGTTCCATCCGGAGGTGGTCCATACCCCGCGCGGGAAGGAGATCCTCCGCAACTTCGTGATCGAGATCGCGGGGGCCCGGCCGACCTGGACCGCGGCCAACTTCATCGAGGCGTCGGTATCGGAGATCCGCGCCCGCGTCGACGCCCATGCCGGTGCCACGGACTCGGAGGGCAAGGTCATCTGCGCCCTGTCCGGCGGGGTCGACTCCGCGGTGGCCGCCACGCTCGTCCATCGGGCCGTGGATGATCGGCTCACGTGCATCTACGTCGACCACGGGTTGATGCGCAAGAAAGAGTCGGAGTTGCTGCGCCAGACCTTCGAGAAGAACCTGGGCATGCGCCTCGTCATGGTCGACGCCCGGGAGCGGTTTCTGCGCCGGCTGGCAGGAATCGAGGACCCTGAACAGAAGCGCCGCATCATCGGCGACGAATTCATTCGCGTCTTCGAGGAGGAGGCCAGCAAGCTCGGTCGGATCGACTTCCTTACCCAGGGCACGCTCTACCCCGACGTCATCGAGAGCGCCACGTCGGAGACGAAGGCTGCGCAGAAGATCAAGACCCACCACAACGTCGGGGGATTGCCGGCCGACCTGCGCTTCTCGCTGATCGAGCCGCTGCGCTACCTGTTCAAGGACGAAGTCCGAGCCGTCGGCACGGAGCTGGGGCTCCCGGAGGCGATGGTCCAGCGCCAGCCGTTCCCGGGACCCGGCCTGGCCATCCGGATCATCGGCGAGGTGACGGCCGATCGCCTGGCGACGCTTCGCGAAGCGGACTGGATCGTCATCGACGAGATCAAGGCCGCTGGTCTGTACCGCAGCCTCTGGCAGTCCTTCGCGATCCTCACGCCGGTCCGCTCCGTCGGGGTGATGGGTGACGGCAGGACGTATGCCAACGTGGTGGCTATCCGGGCGGTCACGTCGGAGGACGGCATGACCGCGGACTGGGCGAAGCTGCCATATGAGGTCCTGGGCAAGATCTCCTCGCGGATCGTCAACGAGGTGCCCGGCGTCAACCGCGTCGTCTACGACATCTCATCGAAACCGCCCGCCACCATCGAGTGGGAATAGCAAGTTCCGGTGACATGTGGGCCATGACCATTCGGTGGGTGCGTGGACTCCCCGCAACGGGGTAGAGTGCGCGCGATGGCCGACGACGTGATCCCCCAGAGCTCCCCGACCACGGCCGACTCTGCCGCCCTCCACTGCCCGTGGTGCTCGGCCGAGCTACCCTCGGCCGACGCGACCGAGTGCCCGTCCTGCAAGGCGACGCTGGTTTCCACTGCCGAGGCCGCCGTCCCGGGCGTGACCGCGATCGACGTCGAGGCGATGCTGCGCGGTCGCCGTGAGCCAACCAAGCAGCGTGGCGGGATCCTCGGCTGGATCAGCGGTGAAGCCGGCGACGAGATGCCCAGCGCGGCCGACCTGAAGTCATTCGAGGCGCCCTCCCCCGACGTCCGGCGAGAAATGCTTCGGCTCGAGATCGAGGCCGAGCGACAGAAACTGGAACAGGAAGCCGCAGCCCTCGCGCTCGAGGGCCGGTTGGTCGACGGCTCGCCGAACGCGGATACGGTCGAGGAACCTGTCCAAGCCGGCGAGGCGGCGGATTCCGCAGAAGGGTCCGGGGAGTCTCAAACGGCCGCCGACCTGCCGGCCGGCGCGGGCGAGTCCGAAACGCGCGAGGACACTCCCGCCTGATCCCGTCCCGCGAGCCCTATGCTCGCGTGGATGCCCGACCGATTGCCGTCGCCCGGTCCTTCCTTTGTCCGGGAACAGGACGTCCGAGTCGGGGACCGACACCTCCGCGCCGGGATGGCCCGCCCGACGACCACCGACGACAACTGGTGGCTGGCCGTGCTGTGGGTTATCGACGACCAGGGGGTCATCAGCTTCGCCGACGTCGCGCCCGCGGCCGGCCCGCCTCCCGGCCCACCGCTGCTTCGCTTCGGCCCCGCCCTGGCTGGATCGCTGTCGGGCATGATCGCCGAGGAGAACGGTCGCCTGGCCATGCGGCTCAATGTGGTCGCGCCGCCCGACGACCCGGCACGCCCGTGGCGCTGCGCGCTGGCCATCCGCTCGGCATTCCGCTGGGATCCTGTGCGAATCGCTGCCATGAGTGCCAACGACCTCGCAGAACAGGTCCTGAGCGGCTTCCGCAGATCCGTCGAAGGTCTCACGCGGCCATAACCCGCCGGCGGCGTGGGATGCGCGGCCCGGGTAGACTCAGGCGACCGTCATGCCGGACCTGTTCGACGAGATCCGCGAGGAACTGCGCCGCCGCCAGTACCAGGCTCGGGGTGGGCCGGAAGTGGGCGACGACGGCCCGAGCGGCGACGATGGCCCGACCGGCGACGACGGAGATGCGGATGGTGCTCCGGAGCCTTCTCCGCCACGCTCCGGCGGGCGACCACCTGGCCGGCGCATTCCGCGGCGCCGGGGTGCTTTCGGCTTCCGGCGGTTCGGGCTCGCAGCGATCGTGCTGTTCGTCCTCTTCCTGTTCGTCCTGGGCGGCTTCCTGCTCGACTTCTGGACCGATGCGATCTGGTACCACAGCGTGGGCTATGACTCGGTCTTCTGGACGCGGATCGGGACGCAGGGCGGCCTCTTCGTCCTGACACTCGTCGTCGCCCTCCTCTTCCTGCTGGGCAACGTCTGGCTGGCTGGCCGCCTGCTGCCACCGGCAGACCCGAACCGACCCAACCCCCTGGCCGCCTTCTTCGAGCGCCTTGGTGAGGGCACGACTGGCGGCGATCGCTACCAGGACGGCCCGTTCTCCGGCAGCTCTCGGACGGATCCCTTCGGCCGGCCGCTGAGGGGAGATCTGCCGCGCCGGCCTGTCGTCATCGACACCGGCGACATCCCCGATCTGACGCCGTTCGCCGGACTCGCGATCATCGTCGTTGCTGCGCTCCTCGCCCTGGGCGCAGCCGGTTCTGTTGCGAGTCGCTGGGAGACCATCCAGCTGTGGCTCCACCAGGTCCCCTTCAGCCCGGCGGGGGAAGGGGCGGTCACAGACCCCATCTTCGGGCGGGACATCGGCTTCTTCCTGTTCCAGCTGCCATTCCTGCGCCTCTCCCAGTCGGTCGCCAATGGCCTGATCTTCGCCGCACTGCTGGTCGCCGGGGCGCGGTACGTCCTGGGCATCGCTGCGGGCAGCACGCCCGTGCCGACCGGCGTACGCGTTCACGTGGCCGTCCTCGTAGGCCTGTTCCTCGTGAGCTCCGCCGGCGGGTACCAGCTCGACAAGCTCGAACTCGTCTACGGGAGCCGCGGGTCCGTCTTCACGGGCGTTGCGTACACCGACCAGCACGCCCAATTCCTGGCGCTGGACGTGCTGACGATCATTGCCGGACTCGCGGCGGCGCTGCTGGTCGGAGGCGCCTTCACCCGCTGGACGTGGCCGCTTGGGCTGGTGCTGATCGGCTGGTTCAGCGCTTCGATCGTCCTTGGCAATCTCTACCCGGAGGCCATCCAGCGCTTCACGGTCGTGCCGAACCAGCTGGCCCAGGAAAGCCCGTACATCGCCAACAACATCGCGATGACCCGGCTCGCCTATGGGTTGGACACGTGGAAAGGGATCGACTATCGGGGTGAGGGGACCGTGACCCAGGACCAGATCGACAAGGAGCAGGGGACCTTCCAGAACGCCCGCCTGTGGGACTACCGGCCGCTTGGCTCGACCCTCGACCAGGTCCAGACGATCCGCCAGTACTACGACTTCACCGACGTGGACACCGATCGCTACAAGATCAACGACCAGCTGCGGCAGGTCATGCTCTCGGCTCGCGAGCTCGTCCAGGAGAAGGCGTCGTCACCCGGTCAATGGGTCAACCAGCGCATCACGTTCACCCATGGGATCGGCATCGCGATGGTGCCAGTCAACGAAGCGACGACCGAGGGTCAGCCCAACCTCTTCATCTCGAATCTGCCACCCGTTTCGGTGCCCGGCGTACCGGCGGTCAGTCAACCTCGGATCTACTTCGGCGAACGGCCGAGCACCTACATCGTGACGGGCGCGCGCCAGCCCGAGTTCGACTATCCCGTGGGCGGCACGGACGCTGCGGGCCCTGCGTCCAGCACCACGACCTGGACCGGCACGACGGGCATCCATCTCGACACGACCCTCGCCCGCCTGCTGTTCGCGCTGCGATTCCGGGACCTCGACCTGTTCATCAGCGACCAGGTCACCAGCTCGAGCCAGCTCCTCTTCCATCGCTCACTGGCGGATCGGCTACCCCGGATCGCACCCTTCCTGCGCTATGACAAGGACCCCTACGTGGTCGTGACCGACGATGGACGGCTGATGTACGTCCAGGATGCGTACACGATCAGCAACCGCTTCCCGAACGCCAATGCCTTCGACACGAGCCAGCTCGCCGACGGCTCAGGTCTCGCCGGCGACGACTTCAATTACATCCGCAACAGCGTCAAGGTCGTCGTCGACGCCTATGACGGGACCACGACCTTCTACGCGGCGGACCCGTCGGACCCGATCCTGCGCGCCTACGAGGGCGTGTTTCCCGGTGTATTCAAGCCCCTCGACCAGATGCCCGCCGACCTTCGCGCGCATCTGCGCGTGCCCGAAGAGCTGTTCAACGTGCAGACCCAGATGTACGGCTCGTACCACGTCGACAACCAGGCGATCTTCTTCCAGGGCACGGATCGCTGGACCGTCCCGACCCTGCAGACCGGCCAGTCGGGCCAGCTGCCCGAAGAGGCGTACTACGTGGTGATGCGGATGCCAGGCGAGCCGGCGCCTGAATTCCTCCTCCTCCAGCCGATGGTCCCGTCGGGACGGCAGAACATGATCTCCTGGGTCGCGGCGCGCAACGACGACCCGAACCGCGGCCAGGTCCGCGTCTATCAGTTCCCGCGCGACACCACGATCTTCGGGCCAGGTCAGATCCAGTCGCGCATCAACCAGGACTCGACGATCAGCGCGCAGCGCACGCTTTGGGACCAGTCGGGCTCCCAGGTGATATTCGGCAACCTCATCGTGGTGCCCGTCCAGGATTCGCTGCTGTACCTCGAGCCGGTCTATCTGCAGTCCACCGGAGCCAAGTTCCCCGAGTTCAAGAAGATCGTCGTCGCGTCTCCGACGAGGGTCGTGTGGGGCGACACACTCGCGGAGGCACTCAGGCTGCTCCTCAGCGGGGCGCCACTGCCTTCCCCGAGTCCTGCCGGATCGCCGGGTGCGAGCCCGAGCCCTTCGCCGGGCGGCACGCCCGGCGCTTCGGCGACCCCCGGGCCGACGCTCCCGAGCGACGTGGCATCGCTGATCGCCTATGCGAACCTCCACTTCGACCGCGCCCAGGAGGCGCTTCGGAACAACGACTTCGCGACGTACGGCCAGGAGATGAAGCTCGTGCAGGACGCCCTCCGCGAGCTCAACGGGCTCGTCAACAGTCCCAGGCCATCCGGCTCTCCCGCGGGAGCCAGCCCCAGCCCATGACGTCGGTGGCGGCCTCGCCGCCGGGCACAGAAATGGCGGCGGATTCGCCGGGCCGCGCGTGGCGGGCGGTGGTCGAGGGCATGAGCTTCATCGTCCTCGAGCAGCCCGAGCTCTGGTTGCCGGCGCTCGCCGGGTTCCTGGTGCGAGGCGGACTGCTCTTGTTTGCGCTGCCAGTCGTCGTGCTGCCGTCGGCCGTGGGGCTCGGGAACTTCGTGGGGCCAACTTCCGTGACCGCGGCGGGCCCGTCGGGCGGCCTCCTCGCCCTGTTCATCGCCGTGCTAGCGACCGCGATCGCCTGGCTCGGGGCCGCGGCGGTGATCGGCTCCGTGATCGACAGAATGCTCGTCCTGCGGCACGTTGAGCTGCTGGGCGGCCAGCTCTCGCCACCGAACCGCAGAGGTGCAGCCGCGACCCTCGGCGAGCTCGTGTCGATCCGACTGCTCCTGCTCGTGCCGGTCGGGGTTGCCGTCGGTTGGGCGGGACAGCGCCTCGTCGAGGTGGGCTACCAGGAGCTGATCCTTCCGACGAACCTCGACACTCCTCTGCTCGTCCGTGTCATCGGGCGAGGCGCCGACGGTCTGCTGGTCCTGGCGGCCGTCTGGCTTGCCTGCGAGACGCTCGGCGCGATCGCCGTCCGGCAATCCCTGATGACGGGCGCCTCGGTGCCGAGGGCCCTCGCCGCAGCTGCCGGGCACCTCGTCCGCCATCCACTCTCGACCGCGGCGACCGCGCTCCTCGGACTCGCCGCGAGCGCGGCGTTCCTGCTGCCGGCGGTCCTCGGCATGAGTGCCGCCTGGAATGCCCTGCGTACGGCCCTGGTCGACGGACTCGACGCAAGCCTCGTCGTGCTCGCCCTGACGCTGTTCCTGGCGGTCTGGATGGCCGGGCTCGTGCTGGCTGGGCTCCTGGCAGCCTGGCGATCGGCCATCTGGACCGGAGAGATGGTCCGGTTCGGCATCGCCCGTTCGGGGGATAGGTCTACCGCTCACGAGGCTGGCAAGCTGTAGATTGACGCGCGGCTCCCACGCTCAATGGGACCCGGCGAGACACGGGACATTCGAGGAGGGAGTCATGGCCACGAGAGCGCTGCTCTGCCCGGAGTGCGGAGCGACCGTGACGGCCGGGCGGCTTTCGTGCCTCGAGTGCGGCGCCTTGCTCGCGGCGGTCGCCGGCGTCGGTCGGCGCGCGATGCAGACAGTCGCTGCACCCCAGTCCTCGACCCCCGCGGCCCCTGTGCCGCTAATGGCCGTGCCGCAGGTGCCCGTGCCGCAGGTGCCCGTGACGCAGGTGCCCATGGCGCAGGTGCCGGTGCGGCAGGTGCCCGTGCGGCAGGTCCCGGTGCCACAGGTCGCAACCTCCGAGCAGGGCCGGTCCGCGCTTCCTCTCGATGACGATGACCTTCCGATCGCGTCGACGGTCGCGGGCCGGCGTCCAGCGGCGGCACGTTCGGGGGTCGGTCGACGACCAACGGATGCCGCCAAAGCCGACGCCGTGTTGGAAATGCCCCCGGCCGTCACCCCTGACTCTCCACCGGTTCTGCGCGACACGGCCGGACCCTGGCCGGCCGCCGGCGTACCGCTGCCGGCGTCGGCCACATTCCCGCCGGGCTCGTTGTTTGCCGCCGCCGGTGCCGAGGCCGGCTCTGGCGAAGTCGCCCTCGCCGGGAGCGCCGCCTCGGAACCCGGCAGCCAGCCTCACCCCAGGCCGGGCTCTGTGTCGTTGCTGGCCGATCTGCCACTCGATGCACCAAACGATCTCGCGGGCTGGCTGGTCGCGGTCGGCGCCGTGGTCGCGGGCTTGAGCGTCCTGTTGCCCTGGGCCGCCCCCCAACACACCCTGATCGGCGCCACGACCCTGGATCTGTCCGCGAGCTACTTCGACAGCTGGGGCCTGGCGGCACCCTGGTCCTTCGTGCTCGTGCTCATCACCGGCGCGCTCCTGGTCCTCGCCTTGTGGCCCAATCGAGTTCCTCGCTGGATTCGCGGCGGCGTCCTGCCGGTCCTCGTTGGCGGCCTGCTGCTCGGGATCGACTGGGTCTACTCGAGCGCATCGGCGGCGTTCGGCGGAGGGATCGGCCTGGTGCTGCTCCTCGTCGGCGCGGCCGTCATGGCCCTCGGCGGGGCGGTCGAGCTCCGACCGCGCCGTCACGGACCATCCGAACCAGGCGTCTAGCGGCCCGAATTCGCCCTGCTACACTGCGCCGGACGCCTACGCGCCGGCCCCGTCGTCCAATCAGACGGGGCGAGCCCAATGCTCGGCCCCGAACTCCAGGAGGCTTTGCACCAGGCGTATGGACCAGGTTCTCCAGCAGATCGGTAAGGCGTTCGGGGACGTCATCAACAACCAGTACGTCCAGCTGGCGGGCCAGGGCATCGCCATCTATTTCGTGGTGCTGTGGCTGGCCGCGGCCTATTGGGCGTTTCGCGACATGCAGCTCCGAGCCGAGAACCCGCTGGTGCCGTACCTGGCGGCCAGCTTCGTCATCCTGTCCACCCCACTCCTCTTCCCAGCGGCGGTCTTCGTGTATCGGATCGTGCGGCCGCAGGAGAAGATCGGCGAGGTGTATGAACGCAACCTCGCGGAGGAAGCGCTGCTGGCCGAGGTCGAGGCGGTCAAGTCCTGCCCGACATGCGCGCGGCGGGTGCATGACGACTGGATCATCTGCCCGACGTGCCGGACCCGCCTGAACCGCGTGTGTCCCAACTGCAGCCGATTGGTCGGGCTGGATTGGTCGCTGTGCGCGTGGTGCGGAAAGGACTTCGAGCGCCGCGAGGCTCCCGCCGCCGGGTTGACGCAGATCCCGGCCGCGCGCGAGGCGGCGGGCGCCGGGCTGGGGCAGATCCCCAGTCCCCGTGAGGCGGTCACGGCCGCCCACGACACGCCTCCGGTGCGGGCCTCGCTCAGAGCCGCGTCCTCGCGGAGCACTCGAAGCACCGCCAGGCCCTCGACCGATCCCTTGCCGGAGCGTTGACCGAGCCCACTCAGCCCGCCACTCCAGGGCCGTCACCGGACGAAGGAACGTCGGGAACACGCGAGCCCGCGACCGACCTCATACCGAGTCCTGTGGGGACACCGCCGAGCAGGCCGGGTGCCCGGACCTTCACGATCGAAGGGCGCGCAGCTCCCGGTCTGTTCCTGGTCGGCTGGATCGGAACGCTCATCGGGATCGGGCTCATCGTTGTGGCCGCCCTCGCGGCCCCGGGAAGCACCAAGACGATCCTGGTGATCGTCGGGCTCGCGGCCCTCGGTCCGAGCCTCGTGGCCGCCGCCGGATCGCAGGCACTCCAGCGCCGCGCCGCCGGAGTGGCGTACGCGGGGCCCTCGCCCTTCCTCGTCTTTGCGGCGGTCATACCACTCACCAGCCTCATTGCGATCCTGGTCTTCCGCCCCCTCGTCGCCCTGGGCCTGTCGACGGACGCGCCGCTCGCCACCTTGTTGGGCGTGCTCATCCAGGTCGTCGTCTACGTCGGCCTGCTGCGCCTGCTGGTCGTTGGCACGGGTGCGCTCAGCTGGTCGGACATGGGCTTCGCTCGACCACCGGACCTCATCCCGCGTGATGCGGCGTCGGGCGTCGTCCTCGCGTTTCCTGTCTTGGCGGTGACGCTCGTTCTGGCCGTGGCCTTCGTCGGCCTCCTCGGCACCCGTCCCCAGCCGATCCTGCCGCCCTCGACCAGCGGCACCGACCTTGTCCTGAACCTCGTCACGGCCGCAGCGATCGCCCCAATCGGCGAGGAGACATTCTTCCGCGGCTTCGCGACCGCTGCGTGGGCGCGGGTCTACGGGCCGACTCGGGCCATCGTCCAGGGCGCCCTCTTCTTTGCCTTCGTGCACGTCCTCACCATCGGCGCGGCGGACTTCTCGGAAGGAACGCGGCAGGCGCTGATCGCCTTCGTGGTGCGGGTGCCGGTCGCGCTGGCGCTGGGTTGGCTGTTCCTTCGGCGACGTTCGATCTACGCCCCGATGGGTCTCCACGCGACCTTCAACGCGATCGCGGTCCTGCTCAGTCAACCCTGATCTCTGAACCAACCCTGACCCGGCGACCGCCAAGCGCCTGCGACGAACGCTCGCACGAGGGCGATGAAGCTGCCGGTGAGGACCCGGTGAGCCCACGATGAGCGACCCTGGCTACAGTCGCTTCGTCCCTTGGATCCGGATGGCGGGGGGAATCGGCGGGCTCCCGTCGTCCGGGTTCTGGGGACGCCTTGCCCCGGCCGCCGGCACCGGAGAGAGCCGATCGATGGTGCTCCCAGTTGCAACCCCCAGGCGGCCCCTCGCGATCGTGCTCCAGCAACGGACCGGCAGCCGTGCGATCCGCGAGCTGCCCGTCAGCGAGCGGCCGCGGGAACGCCTCGCGCTGCGGGGAGCGGCAGGACTCACCTCGGCGGAGCTCATCGCGCTGCTGTGGGGTTCGGGCTCTCGGGGCATGAGCGCCGTGGAGCTCGCAGAAGAGGCGCTCGGGCGGTACGAGGGGCTGACCGGCCTGGCACGTGCCACCGGCATGGAGCTGGAGGCCATCTCCGGCGTGGGGGAGGTCAAGGCGGCACAGCTGGCCGCAGCCTTCGAGCTCGGCCGCCGGCTGATGGCCGACTGGCCATCCGGTCGGTGGACGATCCGTGCCCCAAAGGACGTCGCCGACAGGCTGGTGCTGCAGATGGGCCGCCTCGAGCACGAAGAGCTGCGCGTCGTCCTGCTCAACACGAAAAACGTCGTGCTACGCGTGGTCACCGTCTACCAGGGAAACGTGTCATCGTCGCTGGTCCGTGTCGGCGAGCTCTATCGAGATGCGGTCCGCCTCAACGCAGCCGGAGCGATCCTCGTCCACAACCACCCGTCGGGAGATCCGACGCCATCGCCCGACGACCTGCACCTCACCGCAGAGGCATTGGCAGCGGGGCGCCTCCTCGACATCGATCTCCTCGATCACCTGGTCATCGGTCACGATGCGTTCGTGTCCCTCCGAGACCGCGGGGTAGCCTTCGATCGCCGAACCTGACGGGTGCCGACGCGTGCCGCTGGGTGCTCCTGGCGCTCGGCCGCGATCCGGCAGCCGGGTATACTGCACGGGCTTTCCCGCGAGCGACCAATCCGGCTCGTCTCAGCCGCCTGGAGCCGCGCTGCCCACGACGGACGCGCTCCGGCCACCACCGCGAAGGACCCGCCCTCGACCATGTTCGACCGTCTGCTCGGCCTGTTCTCCCGCGACATCGGGATCGATCTTGGGACCGCCAACACACTGGTCCACGTGAAGGATCGGGGCATCGTGATGAGCGAGCCGTCGGTCGTTGCGATCGATACCAAGACCAAGCGCGTCCTCGCGATCGGCGCGGAGGCGAAGCGAATGGTCGGGCGAACGCCGGCCAGCATCCAGGCGGTGCGGCCGCTCCGCGATGGCGTCATCAGCGACTTCGACGTGACGGAGCAGATGATCAAGTACTTCGTGGACAAGGTCCACGATCGCGTCGGCCTGATCGCACGGCCCCGAATGCTGCTCGGCATCCCGTCGGGCGTGACCGAAGTCGAAAAGCGCGCGGTACGCGACGCCGCCATCAACGCCGGTGCGCGGTGGGCGCGCCTCATCGAGGAGCCGATGGCCGCGGCGATCGGCGCGGGCCTGCCGGTGAGCGAGGCTTCGGGCAGCCTGGTTGCCGACATCGGCGGCGGAACGACCGAGGTCGCGGTGATCAGCCTCGGCGGGATCGTGGTTAGCCGCAGTATCCGGATGGGTGGCGACGAGATGGACCAGGACATCGTTGCGTTCGCGCGGCGGGAGTACAACCTGTTCCTGGGCGAGCGGACCTCGGAGGACATCAAGATCGCAATCGGCTCTGCCGCGCCTGGCGAGTGGGACTCGCAGCGCGTCACGCTGCGCGGTCGCGATCTGCTGACGGGCCTGCCGCGCAGCGTTGAAGTAGGCGCGGAGCAGATTCGCGAAGCCATCGAGCCGACCGTCCAGCAGATCGTCGACACGATCAAGGACACGATCGAGGAGACGCCGCCTGAGCTGGTCGCCGACATCATGGACCAGGGCATCGTCCTCGCCGGCGGAGGCGCCCTGCTGGTCGGCCTGGATCGGCGCGTGGCGGAGGCGACCCAGATGCCCGTCCACGTCGCTGACGATCCGCTCACCTGTGTCGCCCGCGGCACCGGAATCGTCCTGGAGGAGCTTGGAAACCCGCGCTTCGATCGGGTCCTGGTCGCCGATACCTACGCTCGAGCGCCGCGTTAGACCCCCTGTCGAAATGGCCCCGGAGGCCTGCGCCCCCGGAGCCCCCGGAGACCCCCGGGCGAGCGGATGGGAGCCGGTTGAGGGTAGTTCGGCCATCTCGCGATAGGCTGTCGGCGCCATGACCAGCGGCCTGCTCGCGAATCGGACGGCTCGAAGACGCGGCATCGCCTACGTGGTCCTGCTCAGCGTCTCCATGCTCGCGATGGCCGCCTCGGCGACAGCCCCCGTCAAAGAGCTCCAGAAGGCGTTCGGCTTCGCACTGAAGCCTGCTCAGTCCGCGATCGCCAACGTCGCCAGCGGGGTCGGCTCCGTCGTTGGCGCGTTCTCCGAGATCGATCGGCTCCGTCAACGAAACGAGGCGCTCGAACGGGAGAACCAGCGGCTGGCCAACGAGAACACGCGCGCGGTCGAGATCGAGCGGCAGAACAAGCAGCTCAGTGACCTGCTCCAGCTCCGAAGCGAGATCGACTTCACGACTGTGCCTGCAGCGGTCATCGCCCGCGAGGATCCCAATGTCGAGATGACGACCACGATCGACCACGGCACCGACGCCGGGGTCCAGACCGGCGACATCGTCGTGGCCGCAGGGGGCGCACTGGTGGGCAGGGTCACCGACGCCAATCCGGCCTCGGCTCACGTGCTGCTGATCAACTCCGTCAATTCGGTCGTCATCGGCCAGCTCGGAGGCAGCAGCGCCACGGGCGAGGTGGCCGGACAGCTGGGCGGCGCGCTGGCCATGCAGAACATCGACGCAACGGAGAAGATCTCGGCGGGCGAGCAGGTCCTGACCGCGGGGATCGAACTGAAGAACGGGGTGCGCTCGCCCTTTCCCAAGGGACTGCTCATCGGCCAGGTCGTGGACTTCCAACACAATCCCAACGCCGTCGTGCAGACGGCCTTCCTGATGCCGGCTGTGGATCTCGGAAAGCTCGAGTACGTGCTCGTGATCACCAACTACCGCGGCGGGCTCACGGGCCCAGGCTCGTCGCCCCCGTGCACGCCGACGGGCGGGACACTGCCGGCGGGGGAGCAGCCGTGTGCGCTGCCGACGCCCGCGCCGAGCCGTTCGACACCCGCTCCCAGCCGCGCCACCACGCGCCCGTGACCGGCAGCGGCCGGGTCCATCCCGCGATAGCAGGCTGCTACCCTGTGGCGCCATGAACGGGCGCGCCAGATGAAGGGGATCGTGCTGGCGGGCGGGACGGCCACGCGCCTGTATCCGCTGACGATCGTCACCAATAAGCACCTGCTGCCGATCTACGACCGGCCGATGATCTATTACCCGATCGAGACGCTCGCGGGGATGGGCATCGAGGAGGTCCTCGTCATCGTCGGCGGGAAGAGCGTCGGCGACGTCGTCGAGCTG
Source organism: Chloroflexota bacterium (assembly GCA_005883615.1). Taxonomy (GTDB): domain Bacteria; phylum Chloroflexota; class Limnocylindria; order Limnocylindrales; family CSP1-4; genus CF-16. The sequence goes on from VBEC01000001.1 coordinate 13,939, forward strand.
CTGGCCGACGGCGCGCACTTCGGCCTCGATCTGACGTATCGCTATCAGCGCGGCGCTCTGGGTATCGCCCACGCCATCGGCCTCGCCCGGAATTTCGTGCGCGACGACACGTTCTGCTGTGTCCTGGGCGACAACGTCCTGCGGGGGCCAAAGCTCGACGGGGTTGCGCGCGAGTTCGAAACGGGAGCTTGGGGGGCGGGCACGCTCCTTCATCGGGTAGCGGATCCGCACCGGTTCGGGGTCGCCGAGCTGAATGCGGCGGGGGAGGTTGTCGGGTTCGAGGAAAAACCGGAGCATCCCAAGAGCGACCTCATTCCGATTGGCGTGTACTTCCTGCGACCGGATGTCTTTGACGTGATCGAGCGCCTGGCTCCATCCGGGCGCGGCGAGTTCGAGATCACGGACGTCCTGAACCACTACATTCCCAATGGGGGGCTCTACACCCGCGTCTACGATGGGCATTGGACTGACGCGGGGACGGTGACGTCCCTCGTGCGGGCGACCGAGCTCGCGGCGCGGGCACACGCCGAGAATGACCTTGCCCCGCCACCCGAGCGTCCCCTCGAACCGGGGGTGGAGATGGCAGCGGAGACGGGTCCCGCCGTCGACCGGCCGGCCCGCGTTCACGCCAAGTGAGCACAGCCAGGCAGCGGCTCGACGCCGATGCGGACCGCCCGCCGTGGGCCGCGCCGGGGGCAGACCTTCTTGTAACGGGCGGGGCCGGCTTCATCGGTAGCTGGTTCGTACGGGACGCGCTTGGACGCCGGGACGGCACGCGGATCACCGTGCTCGACAAGCTGACCTACGCCGGCAACCGTGCAAATCTGCGCGACGTCGAAGCCGATCCAGAACTGGCGGGCAGGCTCCGGTTCGTGCATGGCGACATCGCATCGCCTGAGGTGGTGACGCGCCTGGTCGCAGAAGCGGACGCCGTGGTCAACTTCGCGGCCGAGTCCCACGTCGACCGATCCATCCTGGACCCCGAGGCATTCCTGAGGACCGGCGTCATCGGAGTCCACGTCCTGCTCGAGGCCTGCCGCGCGGAGGCGGCCCGGGCCGCGGCCGGTGAGCGGCGGACGGCAAATGGGGACGCCCGTCCCGGGCCGCGCTTCCTCCAGGTCTCCACCGACGAGGTCTACGGCTCGATCCCAGTCGGTCGTGCCCGCGAGACCGATCCCCTCGCGCCCCGCTCTCCCTATTCAGCCGCGAAGGCGGCCGGGGAGCTGCTCGCGTCCAGCTATTTCGTGACGTACGGCCTCGACGTCGTGGTTACTCGTGGCTCCAACACCTATGGACCCTTCCAGCATCCGGAGAAGCTCATCCCTCTCTTCCTGACCAACGCCCTGGACGACGAGCCCCTGCCGCTGTATGGCGACGGGCTTCAACGCCGTGACTGGTTGTACGTGGCGGATCACGCGGGGGCGATCGAGCACGTGCTGCGCCACGGCGAGGCCGGCGAGACCTACAACGTGCCGGGCGAGGCCGAGCTCACAAATCGGGAGGTCGTGAGGTTGCTCCTCGCGGCCCTCGGCAAGCCCTGGTCACTCGTCCGACGGGTCGAGGACCGACCCGGCCACGATCGACGCTACGCCATGGACGGAACCAGGTTGCACGCGCTCGGGTGGCGGAACAGGACAACATTCCCCGACGGACTGGCACAGACCGTCGACTGGTTCCGCTCCAACGAAGGCTGGTGGCGCGCGATCAAGTCGGGCGACTGGACCGCGTACTACGACCGCCAGTACGGGGCTCGGTTGGCCGCCGGCCGTGTGGTGGCCGAGGTCGCCACGGGCGACGAGCCCCTGGCGCGCTGATGGCCTTTCGCTGATGCGCATTGCGGTCACGGGAGCTCGAGGGCGCCTCGGTCGGGCCCTTTGCGAGGCGCTCACCGATGCCGCCTTCGCGGGTCCCGCGGCCGTGTTCCCGTGGAGCCGCCCCGACTACGACCTCGACGACCTGGGCGCTGCGGAGCGGCTGCTCGCGCGCGACCGCCCCGACTTGGTCGTTCACGCCGCCGCCTGGACGGACGTCGACGGTTGCGCCCGCCATCCGCAACTGGCCAACAGGCGGAACGGCGAAGCAACGGACGCGCTCGCCCGAGCCTGCCTGGGGACGGGCTCCGATCTCCTCGTGATCTCGACCAACGAGGTCTTCGACGGCCGTCGTCCCGATCGCCGCGGTTACCGGCCGAACGATCGGGTCGGGCCGATCAACGCATACGGTGAGAGCAAGCTCGCCGGCGAGCGCGCGGCGCGGGGCGCATTTGGGGTCAGCAGCTCGAACGCGGCCGGCGGAAGCGGTTCCCGGTTGGGGATCATCCGGACCGCCTGGCTGTTCGGGCCGCCGGGCAACGACTTCCCGACGAAGATCCTGGCCGCTGCAGAACGAGCGCGAGTCGTCGGGGAGCCGCTCCACGTGGTGAGCGACGAGATCGGCAGCCCGACCTACGCCCCAGACCTGGCGGCCGCGATCGTCGCCCTCGTTGGTACTGGTGGGTACGGGGGACTCCGCCACATCGTCAACGGAGGACAGGCCTCCCGCGCCGACTGGGCTCGCGAGATCCTCCGGCAGGCAGGCGTCGACGTCATCGTCGAGGACATCGCCTCAACCGCATGGCCGCGCGCATCGACGCCACCGGCCTGGGCCGTCCTGGCGAGCGACGTGCCTGTTCGCCCCTGGCCCGAGGCAATGGCTGCCTATTTGCCCCGCATCATGCAGGCTTCGGTCGGCAGTGGGCCCCCCCCGTGACGCCCGCGTGACGCTCGCGTGACGCTGCGGGCGACGCCCGGTGTCGCCGGCCAGGGCGGCACGCGACTGCCGGGCGTGGAGTTCGGTCGGCTGCAACGCCACGAGGACTCGCGCGGGTCGTTCGGAGAGGTCTGGCGGGCCGATTGGTTCGGCGAGCTTCCGGCTGCGTCGACGGGTCGTGCGGGGGCATCCTTCGTGCAGGCCAATTTGTCCCGCTCCGCCGCTGGCGTCCTGCGTGGACTGCACTACCACCGCCGCCAGCTCGACTTCTGGGTCGTCGCCGCGGGGCGGGTGTTCGTCGCCCTGGTCGACGTGCGCCCGCTGCTGGAAGGAACGGCGACAAGGGCGACCGTAGAGACACGGGAGCTTCGTGCCGACGAATGGGTCGTCATCCCGGCCGGCGTGGCGCACGGTTTCCTGTCAATGGCCGCCACCGACCTCCTGTACTTCGTGACCAACGAGTACGACGGGTCCGACGAGCTCGGGTTCGCCTGGGACGATCCGGCCGTCGGCGTTCCCTGGCCCGCCGGCTCGGGCACGCCCGCTGGAGGACCCATCCTGTCCGAGCGCGACCAGACAAACCCGCCCCTCGCGGAGCTCCTGCAGCGCCTGGCCGGCTGACTGGCTGAAGCGCCGGTCGCCGGGCCGGTGCGGATTGGCACCGCTCGGCGGATCGCCGCGCGAGCCCTTCTGCCCACCCGACCGTACCGCTCCCCAGCCCTCCCTACCCCGCCCGCTCCGATGGAGCCATGGCCGCCATGACCATCCCGGGATTGAGATCGGGGCGCGGGGCGACGACGCTCGCGTGGCACTCATCTCAGTTCATCCGGCCGCTTTGGTTCGAGCGGTCCGGGGAGGGTTCATGCGGGTCTTCGCCCTGGCCGTCATTACCAGCATCGCCGCGTTCGTGGCCTTCGGGGCGCCGGCCGTCGGCGCCGCCACCACGACACTTTCGGCCAACCCCAAGGTCGTGATCATCGCCGGGCCGGTGGGCGACAAGACCAGCTATTTCGTGGCCGATGCCAGGGCTGCCGCGGCGGAGGCGGCGAAGTACACCACCAACGTGGTGACCATTCTCACGCCGCACGCGACCTGGGCACGCGTCAAGACAGCGCTGCAGGGCGCCTCGATCGTCATCAACATGGGCCACGGGAATGGATGGCCGAGCCCGTACGCTCCCTGGCAGCCATACACCAAGGACGGCCTGGGGCTCAACCCAGTCGACACCACCTCCGACAACACGACGACGCAATACCACGGTGAGTTCTACCTCGCGCAGGACATCCGCCTGGCTCCGAATGCGATCGTGTTGCTCAATCATCTGTGCTATTCCGCCGGCAACAGCGAGCCCGGCCTGCCCGAGCCGACCGTCGGTGTCGCCCACCAGCGCCTGGACAACTTTGCCGCCGGCTGGCTGCGTACCGGCGCGCGGGCCGTCATCTCCGAGGCCTACCACGGAGCCGTCGAAGAAGTTCGGGCGCTGTTCACGACACGCCAGACCATCGATCAGCTCTGGCGCGGCATGTCGGATGCGAACGGCAACGTCGTGACGTTCCCGAGCGTGCGCACGACCTGGGCATCCGCGATGTCCGACCCGGAGACCCCGACCGGCCCATTCCGGCGGTCGCTCGTGGGCGATCCCAGGCTGCAAACCGCCGACATCACCGGTGCGCGATACGCCGACACGGGCGTGGACCCGACAGCCTTCGTCGTGCCCGGCGCAGCCTCGGCATCGCACGACGGAGCCGGCCTGTACGCGGATGCGACGCTCACCAACGATCCCAGCTCGGGCCTGCCCCCGGCCAGCGTGGCCTCAGGGACCGCGCTGCGCCTCGATGCGCGAGCCGGAACGACGATCGCCGGGCAACCGATCTTTGCGGTCCACCGGCTCGACGGCGGCGGGTCGGGGTTCATGTCCGGCGCCGATCTCACGCCGCGCGACAGCACCGGCCCGAACGTCTGGACGGCTGACGACGGCAGCGGCGCGTTCTCACCGAACGGCGATGGCCGCCAGGACACCCTTGGCGTGAGTGGGCGGTTCAGCGAGACGGTCACCTGGTCGGCAGCCTTCCAACGCCTCGACGGCAGCGTGCTGCGAACCGTCGCCGGGACCGGCAATTCCTATGACGCCACGTGGGACGGCAAGGTCGCCGGCAGCCCCGCGCCCGACGGCGACTATCGCTTCGTCGTTCGTGCCGACGACGCATGGGGCAACCCGACGGGCTCGCGCTCCCTGACCTTCAGTGTCGACACGGTCGCACCGAGCCTCTCCGCGCCGGCCGTCACCTCCATGGTGTCGACCTTCTCGCCCAACGGAGACGGCGCCGGCGATTCGATCAAGATCGGCTTCAGCACCAGCGAAGCGGGCTTCATCGACACGAGCGTGCGAGACGCCTCTAACGTCGTGGTCCGCTCCTATGCGACGGCTACGATCGCCGGCAGCGGCAGCGTGACATGGCTTGGCGACGCCACGAGCGGGGCCACGGTCGCGGACGGACGCTACTCGCTCACGCTCGCGCCACGCGACCTGGCCGGCAACATCGGCTCCGGCCGCGTTCAAACGGTCGAGGTCTATTCGGCCGTGTCGTTCGTGCGAGCGGCACCCGGCCTCTTCTTTCCGCAGGATGGCGACCGTTACGCGCCGAGGACGCACCTCAGCTTCATCCTCCGGTCGGCAGCCCGGATCACCTGGACGATCCGCAACGCGAGCGGTGCAGTCGTCTTAACGCGCTACCAGGACGCGACCTTGTCGCCCGGCACCTATGCGTTCGACTGGAACGGCAGGAACCAGGCCGGCGCCTTCGTCGGGCGAGGCGTCTACTACTCGACCGTCTCCGGCACCAACGGCCAGCAGTCATCGAGGACGGGAGCCTCGATTCGCGCCGACGCCTTCGGGATTTCGGTCAGCGACTCGACGCCCGGACGCGGCCAGTCCATCACGATCTCGGGCGTGACCGCGGAAACACTCAAGTCGAACGCGAGGTTGTCCGTCTATCAGACCGGGCAGACGGTGCGTACGTACACGATGACCAGGGTCGGCACGACGACCTACCGCATCACGGTCCGCCTGGCGGCGGGATCCGCCGGAACCGTCAGGTTCAAGGTGGCCGGGATTGACCTGGCCGGCCGCTTCCAGTGGAGCTCGGTGACACTGCCACTGCATTGACCGCCGTGGCGGCGGGCGGCCGGGCCGGCGGGCCGCCACATAGCCGGGCAGCAGGCCAGCCGCGACCACAGCCCCCTGGGGCGGGGCGGCGGCGGCGCCCAGGCACAGCAGGCAAGGCGGTCCGCGGATCCGTACCGGACCAAACCGGACCGGACGGTACCACCCCGGAATCGGACCATCGTCGGGATTGTCCGACTTGACCCGCCGACCTAGCTTGGACGCCCGCCTTCCCCGTGCGAGGAGAGAGCCTCCCACCCCCGTCCCAGAGGGAACCTTTTGACTTCGATCGTCAGACCAGCGTTCCCGTGGCGTTCAGCTCCCCGGCGAACCGTCGTCGGACCTTTTGGCTTCTTGCTCGCCGTCGCGACCAGCGTGCTCCTCGGCGCCGGGGCCATGGCGAGTCCCGCGGCGACCACAATGTCGCACGACGGGCCGCCCCCTACAGGCTCACCCGATGGCGCGCCCGCCGGCGCAGCCGGGCACCTCTCGATCGATGGGCCTGCCTCGCGCTCGATCGATGGCGACCAGCAGGCCGAGCTCGCCCTCTCGCGGGAGGGGACGGTCGGCGCCACCGACATCGCCCTTGCACCGACCGGACCCATAGAGCCCGGAATTCAGTACGAAGACGCGCTCGCCCACGAGCATGATCGCATCGCCTTCCAGGCCGGCGGAACGGCCGACGTGCCGTTCAAGCCGCGCGCCGACGACGGCTGGCCGGTCGACGGCCAGGCGCCTCGCGCGCTCCCGGCGGGGCGCCTGAGCGGCCTTGAAATCGCCCGCGGACAAACGACCGGGGACTCCTCGTCACAGGCCGGCGCCGGCCCGGTAGACCACCCGGCGAACGACACGACTGACGTGATTTCGGCCGAGCCCGCGTCTACGACGATGCCGAATGCGGGATCCGCGATTGACCTGACCGCGAGCTCCGGCCTGCGTCGCCAGATCTTCGGGTTCCTCCCGTACTGGAACCTCAACGACGGCGGCATGGTCCTTAACTACAACCTCCTATCCACGATCGCCTATTTCTCGGTGGGTGCGGACAGCCGCGGCAACCTCTTGAAGCGCAACTCGGATGGCTCCCTCACCACCGGCTGGGGTGGCTGGACCAGCTCGCGGATGACGAGCATCCTCAACACGGCCCACTCGAACCGCACGCGCGTCGTGCTCACCGTGTCCGTCTTCGCCTGGACGTCCTCGCAGGCGGCTACCCAGGCGGGGCTGCTCGCCAGCTCCGGCGCCCGTCTCAACCTGGCCCGCCAGGTCGCTCAGGCGGTTCACGACCGCGGGGCGGATGGGGTGAACCTGGACTTCGAGCCGATCGTGGCGGGATATGGCGACGAGTTCACGGCGTTCGTGCGGACCCTCCGAAGCCAGCTGAACTCGTACTCGAGCGGCTACCAGCTGACCTTCGACACCACCGGCAGGATCGGCAACTATCCGATCGAGACGCTGACCGCGGCGGGCGCCGCCGACGCCATCTTCATCATGGGCTACGACTACCGGACCGCAGGCTCGGGCTCGGCCGGCTCGATCGACCCGCTCTTTGGCCCGAGCTACGACCTGGGCGACACCGTGGCCGCGTACGTGGCCCGCGTGCCACCGTCGAAGCTGATCCTTGGCGTGCCCTACTACGGTCGCGCCTGGTCGACGGTCTCGAGCGGCGTGCGATCGGCCACCCACAGCGGTATCCAGTACGGCACGTCCGTTTCAGTCAACTACGAGAACGTCAAGCCTCTCGTCGCCCAGTACGGCCGCCGATGGGATTCCCTCGAGGCCTCGCCCTATCTCGCGTACCAGAAGCAGAACTGCAGCACGACCTATGGCTGCGTCACCACTTGGCGACAGGTCTACTACGACGATCCGACATCCCTGGGGCTGCGCTACGACCTGGTCAACCGGGCGGGGCTGCGGGGTGTCGGCATGTGGGCTCTGGGCTACGACGGCTCCAACCCCGAGCTCTACCAGGAGCTGGGCACGAAGTTCCTGCACGACACCACGCCGCCGCTGGCTGGCGTCTCCCTGCTCAGCGCGAGGCAGCGCGACGGCGGGTTCGTGGTGAGCTGGCGAGCGACAGACGACAGCAACATCGCACGCTACGACATCCAGGTATCGGCCGACGGCGGGGCCTGGAGGGGCTGGCTGACGGGCACCACGGCGACCAGTGACGTGTACCTCGGCAGCGACGGCCACGGATACGCATTCCGTGCGCGCGCCATCGACAGCCACGGCAACGGGAGCCCCTGGAACGTGTCGGCGGTCTACGACTCGACGCCCAGTCTCGCGCCTGGCGGGTTCGGGCGGGTCAGATTCGACGCGCTTTCCGTCCGTGCCGGTGCGGGCGTCGCGGCCCCGAAGGTCGGAACGCTCAACACCGGCGACATCATTGCCATTACGGGTGGCCCGGTCGCGGCCGACGGCTACGCGTGGTACCAGTTCACCGGCCCTCTCAGCGACTGGCAGCCCGTGGACTACCGTCAGAACGGTGTCTGGGTCGCCGCCAGCAACACCACAACCGCGTACGTCGTCGCGGCGCTCCCGCCAAATGCCACGCTGGTCGACGCGGGGATGCGCGGGCTGGGATTCTCCGGCGGGGGGACCGCCAGCGTTGGATCGGGAGCCGGCGCGGCGCGCTATCGGGCCTTCTCGCCGAACGGCGACGGATCTCGAGATCGATTGACCGTGGCGTGGACCAACACGGTCGCATTCGACTCGATGACATTCCAGGTCTGGCGCACCAGCGGCGCGCTGGCAGGCTCGATCGCCCTGCCGAACGCGGGCATCGGCAGCCAGGTCTTCGACTGGGATGGGGCTCTTGGCGGGACCAGGCTGCCGGACGGGCAGTACCTCGTCCAGCTCGTCGGCGTCGCGAACGGACTCACCTACACGCTGCCGTCGGCGCGCCCGGTGAGTGCCGGACAGATCGCGTCCTACGCGGTGACCATCGACACGGTTCCCCCGTCGATCGCCTCGGCCGGCATCTCCGGTCGCCTCCTGTCACCGGATGGCGACGGCAGGTTGGATAGCCTCGTCGTCGGGATGACCTCGACCGGGGGCGCCACGACCTGGGATCTCGTGGTCAGGCCGATTGCCGGCGGGGCGGCTATGCGCACCATATCGGGGACCGGCGCCAGCCCCAGCGTGCGCTGGGACGGCAAGACCGATGCGAGCACGCCGGTTAGCGACGGGACCTACGAGCTGAGGCTCTCGGTTGCCGATCCGGCGGGCAACAGGGCGGGCCGCTCGTTCGCGGTCACCGTGCGGTCGCGCAATCCGATGATGGCCAGCTCGGCGACGCCCTTTTCCTTCTCGCCCAACGCCGACGGCGCCTCCGACGCAACGATATTGCGCTGGTCATCCGATTTCCCCGTGTACGGCTCGGCCAGCGTCCGACATGGGACGACCCTGGTGGTCGGCTGGACGTTCCTGACTCGAACGAGCGGGCGGATCGTGTGGAATGGACGCGACCGCTTCGGCCATGTCGTCCCCGACGGCTGGTACCGCTTCAGCGTGACCGGCACCGATGCCTTCGGGAACCGGACGACGACGAGCAGCAGCGTGGTCGTCGACCGCACGATCGGATTCCTGCGCTGGACCGGCGCGTTCTATCCGCAGGACGGCGACGCGCTTGCCAGCGCCTCGAATGTCTCCTTCCGATTGACGAGGACTGCCAGGACGACGCTCCACATCTACGACGCCTCCGGAGCATTGGTTCGCTCAGCGTGGACCAATGCCCTGCAGGGAGCCGGGTCGTATCGCTGGACATGGAACGGCAAGAACGGTTCGGGTTCCTATGTCTCGGCCGGACGCTACACAGCGGTGCTGCGGGCGACGACGACCCTTGGCACGACGACTCTTCAACAGGCCGTCTACGTCGGTGCGTTCATGGTGGCCCCGTCGGCCAGCTCGCTCCAGGCGGGCCACACGCTGACGCTGACGATCCGATCGGTGGAACCCCTCACGTCGCTGCCGGTGGTGACGTTCACGCAGGCCGGCAAGTCCGGCGTGACCAGGACGGCTTCGCTCGTTTCGGCGCGGCTCTACCGGGTGTCCTTCACCATCGTTTCCGGCGGGCCGGGCCGCGCAACGATCGCGATCCGGGCGCGGGACACACTGGGGCATACGAATACGGGCTCTGCATCTGTGGCGGTGTCCTGATGGCGGCCGGGCATCGATATCGACTCAGTTAGAGGCGGCGCCTCGGGCGGCACGCGCCGACGGCGACCGGTGACGAGCCATACACTCTCGGGCATGTCCGCCGAATTGACCTCGCCGTCGCGAGCGGCGAGCCGCGGCAGCGACACGTGGGTCGTCCTGCCCACCTACAACGAAGCGGACAACGTCGAGGGCATCTCGGCCGCGATCCTCGAGGCGCTCCCGGGTGCCACGCTGCTGGTCGTGGACGACAACTCACCCGACGGCACCGGGCGGATCGCCGACCAGCTCTCGGCCGCGGACAGCCGCGTCAGGGTTCTCCATCGCCCCGCCAAGCAGGGGCTCGGCCGCGCGTACCTGGACGGGTTCCGCGAGGCGCTGGCCGGAGGAGCGGGGGCGGTTGTGCAGATGGACGCCGACTGGTCGCACGACCCGACCGCCCTTCCGGGCCTCCTTCAGCCCATCCACGATGAAACGGCCGACCTGGTGATCGGCTCGCGCTACACGCCAGGGGGAGCCGTCCTCGACTGGGGATTGGGTCGGCGCCTGATCTCGCGCGGTGGCAGCATGTTCGCGCGCACCGTGCTCGACGTGGCGCCGCACGACCTGACCGGCGGCTTCAAGGCGTGGCGGAGCACGACCCTGGCCGGAGTTCCATTCGCGGGTGTGCACGCGGGCGGTTACGTCTTCCAGATCGAGATGACCTATCGGGCCAGCCGGGCGGGCGCGCGCGTGCGTGAGGTGCCGATCACGTTTCGCGATCGACGCACCGGCCAGTCGAAGATGTCCCGCCGAATCGTGGTCGAAGCGCTCGTGGTCGTCGTCCGCCTCCGCTGGGACGAGCTCGTCCTGCGGCTCCGGAGCGGCGGCCGATCCCGATCCTCACGCGGGCCGTCCGAGGAGGCGTGACCTCGAGTCCCGGCGGCGGGTCTGCGGGTATGCGGGTCGTCCTCGACGTGCGGCCGTTGCAGCAGCCCGAGCGGGCACCGACGACCGCGATCTACCTCGGTGAACTGCTGAGGGCTTTTGACGCACAGCCGATCCCAGGCGAATCGTTCGCGCTCATGCTCCAGGCCGGGCTCGACGACCCGACCCAATCGCTGGACGGCCTGGAGATCGTCGGGCGGCGGCTCCTCCCGCCGACGCGGCTGCTGCGGGCAGGGGCGATGACCGTCGACCCCTTCCTGCTGCGCGGCGCGTCAGTTGGGGCCGGGTGGCGCGCCGAGCGTAGCGGTGCAGCAGGTGCCGTCTATCACGCCGTGGGTGGGATCGCCCCATTGGCCTCGGGCTTGCCGGTGGTGGTGACGCTGCTCGACCTGGCAGCATGGGAGGCGCCGAACATCTATCAGCGCGGGCCGGCGGCCCGTTTCGGGCATCGACTGCGGACGCGCATCCTGCGCGACGCAGCGGCTGTGATCGTCGGCACCGAAGCCGTCGGCCACAGCACGCGAGCCCTGGTGCACGTCCGGCGCGAGCGGATCAAGGTTGTGCGCCTCGCCCCACGGGGGGCATTCAAGCCGGAGGCGCGCGATGGTGGGCCGGGGGAGGCGCGCCGCCTCGGCCTCCCTGAACGGTACGTCGTCTATCCCGGTCGCGACGACGCTCGACAGGATCTGGCTACGCTGCTGCGCGCGCTCGGCGATCTGGCGGCCACGGCACGCCCATCAGTGTTACCCGAGAGCGTCCCATGGCCGCCTCGCGTCCTGCTCGTCGGCGCCAGCCCGGACGACCGGGCCGCGCTGGCGCGCGCCGCCGCACGGCAGGGCGTAGGCGACTTCCTGCTATACGCGCCGCACCTCGAGCCGGGGCGGCTGGCCTCGGTCGTGGCCAACGCGCGGGCGGTCGTGCTGCCGGTCGTTTCCGATGCAGCCGGCCTGAGCGCGATCGAGGCACTCGCGTGCGACACGCCGGTCCTCGCCAGCGCAGTCGGCGCCCTGCCCGAGATCGTGGCTGGAGGCGGCATCCTCGTGGAGCCGCACGATGCCCCACGGCTCGCCGCGGGTCTCGCGACGATCTGGGGGGACGACGCGATGCACGCGCGACTGGTCAGCCGTGCGCGCCAGTCGGATGCCCGGCGACGCACATGGCGGGCCGTCGCGGACGACACGCGGCAAATCTATGCAGCAGCCGCGGGTTCTCGGCGACGCAGTGGCAGCAGTCCGACTAATCGCGTCGCGGTCCGCGCATAACGCTGACCGGAGCCGGCTTGCCGGCCGTGATGAGCACGAGGTCGGTGGTCTTCATCACCTGCACGAACGTCTGGCCGGCGGTAAGGGTCACGGGGCGTCCGGAGGCGTCGTAGAACAATGTGGGGGCCGTCAGGGACTTCTTGCGCCAGGTGCCCTTGACGGTCTTGCCATTCGTGGCGATCCAGGCCGGCCCGCTGCCGA
>VBEC01000045.1 GCA_005883615.1 Chloroflexota bacterium
TAGAAGAGCTCAAATGTCGGACCTGCGGTCCGGCCCGGGTACTCGGGACCGATCGGGAGTCGCGTCACGAGCCCGCCCAACGGCTTCACGACGTTCTTCATCAGCCCCACCGCGACCTCGGCCAGCACTCCGAGCTGGTCGTCGGTCTCGTCCGTGTGCGCGAAGTAGCGTGCGAGCAGTTGGAGGATGACCTCGTAGACGGCGTTCAGGAGGTCAACCGACCGGTTCGTGAAGGACTCGTTGATGAGCGGCATGGGCAGGCCGTCCTCGCGCTCGCGGACGCAGGCCGGAAGCACCGGCCGTGATGGCTCGAAGCCCGGGCCTTGATCGCGCAGGTCGAGGAACTCTTCGAGAACGGCTACGAGCCGGCCGAAATGGGCGCTCCGCCACTCGCCGCGCGCGCCTTCGCCCTGCTCGACGATCGTGTCGATCGCCGCGTGGGCACTGGCGAGATCTGTGACGGGCGTGAGCTCGGGGAACCAGAAGTCCCGCGACGTCGCCTGGCAGGCAGGCGGCCCGAGGAACAGCCGTGACTCACCGATCTTCTCAGCCAGGTGGTCGAACCCGATCTCGATCGCCCGATACAGCTCGCCGATCGTCGCGAAATCCTGAAGCCGCGGCGAGATTTCGTCCTCGGTCGCCAGGGGTAGGGGAGCGGCCTTCTCGACCGCCGCCAGCGCGTCCTGGTCGGCAATGTCGAAGCCTTCGGGCCGCTCGAGATAGATGAAGTGCCGGAGCGACTGCTCGGTGAACGGCAGCAGCTCCATCCGGATCCCGGCCGGGTATGCGTGTGGCGGCAGCGGGAAGTTCGGCCGCTCGAGCGCCGAGCCGGCCCCGACGGCGGTCAGCAAGTTCTGGACGAGCGCGAGGTGCAGCATCTCTTGCTCGGCGATGTGGATGATCTCGCGCCGCCAGCGCCTCGTGGCCTCGAGCTGCTCCGGCGTCAGCCCCTCGTCGTCGCGGTCCTTCATGGAGAAGGCCGCGTACAGGTACTGGCACATCACGAGCTGTTCGAGTGCCGCGGCCTTGCCGAGCGTCCAGACCAGCGCCTCGCGGTGCTGGAGGACCATCGTCGGCGCGCCGGGAACGGTGCCACCGCGAGCGGCCAGGAGGCGCATCAACCGACCCCCTGGTGAGGGCGCCGTTGTGCTCACGGTTGGGTAGCCGCCGGGAGTCCGGCTATCGCGGGGGACTGCGCTTCCTCGGTGGAGTCGGAACCGCGGTGGCCAACGAGGTACCACGTCTCGACGTCGCCCTTGCCCTTGATCGCGACCATGCCGCGCGGCTCCAACTCGAACTCATCCTTGAGCAGCTCGTACGTTTCGCGCGTCACCTGGATCTGTCCTCGCGTCCCCTGGGACTCCATCCGGCTGGCCATGTTCACAGCGTCACCCCAGAGGTCGTAGAGGAAGCGCTTGCGGCCGATCACCCCGGCGACGACCGGACCCGAGTTGATCCCGATGCGGAGCTCGAGGCCCAGCTGGCCGACACCATCCTTCGAGCGCATGGCCTCGCGCATGTCGAGGGCCATGAGCGCCATGGCCCGGGCGTGATCGAGGCGCGGCGTCGGTACGCCGGCGGCGACCATGTAGCAGTCGCCGATGGTCTTGATCTTCTCGAGCCCGTGGCGCTCGGCCAGCAGATCGAAGTAGGTGAACAGGCGGTCGAGCATGCCCACCACCTCGGCTGGCTGCAGTCGTTCCGAGAGCGGGGTGAAGTCGACCACGTCCGCGAACAGGATCGATGCTGCCTCGATCTGGTCGGCGATCGTCGCCGTGTCGGCCTTGAGCTTGTCGGCGATGGAGCGAGGCAGGATGTTCAGCAGCAGGTCCTCGGCCTTGTTCTGCTCCAGGCGCAGCGCGGCGAGCGCCTCCGCGCGCTGTGTCGCGAACAGGGCCAGGAGGAAGAAGACGACCGACCCGCCGACGGTCACGTTGAGGGCGACCATCGTGCTCTGGAACCACCTCGGAAGGGTCGAGAGCCCACCGAAGATCTCGCCGGCGAGCCCGAAGACGAGGAATACGCCGACAAACGCGCCAAACCAGCGAATTCCCGCCGGCGGCCCATAGAACACGAGCGCCCCGAGTGCGCCGAGGACGCCCCATAAGCCGACACCGCCGGACGCGAGGAAGCCGCCCACGAATGCCTGCGAGATCGTCGGGGCGAGCAGGATGGCGAAAAGCTCGACCCGCAGCAGCCACTCAATGTCGCGGGTGCGCGAGTAGATCACGAGCGCCATGGCCGACACGATGAAATACAGGTAGGCGATCGCTCCGGCAGGCGCCCCGAGGGCCAGGAACAGCGTTCCCCAGACGAGCGATATCGGCAGGATCAGGACGCTCAGGAGGACCAGGAGCGCCTTGCGCAAACGGCGCTCGTCGTCATCGTGCGGATCCGCCCCGATGGTCGCGGCGCGATCAAGTAGGCGTTGAATAAGGCGCTGGACAGCTTCCATCGTGAGCAGCCTACAGTGACCTTGTGCTGATCATCCAGATGGAGGATGGCGAGGGCAAGCCGAGCCGCTGGAACACGCTCCGCGCGCTGCGGGTGCTCGACTGGTATGCACACGGCAGGCAGAACGCAGACTAGCCCGCAAGCGCCGCCTGCATCACCTCGATGAGTTCCTGCCGCGACGGACCCGGGCGGGGCGGCGCTGTCGCACGGAGGTCCGCGAAGATCCGCTCGATGCGCGCCTGCATCGCTACGTCGTCGTCGAGCACGGACAGGGGATCGAGGAAGTAGTTGCGGCGGATCATGGTCCGGAACACGTCGCCATCGACCAGGGCAGCCGCGTTGCCGGCAGCGAAGGCGAAGAGGGGATACGCGCCACCGTCGCGGTGTGCCACGTCCACCGCCTCTCCCTGCCAGGCTCGAAGTCGCAGAGCGTCCACCGCGGTCGCGTTCGCGAAACGCTCGACCATCGACTCCCGCAGGGCAGCGTCGAACGCGAGCGGGACCGCTTCGAGGTCCGATCCGTGCGCCTCGATCGCCGACGTGAGCTCGCGGGCCTCGACGAGTCCGAAGGTCAGCCCGAGGGCGAAGACGGGGTCGGTGTGACAGAGGGCGTCACCGATCGAGATCAGCCCGATGGTCGGCGGCCGGCCGTCGATGAAGCTACGGAGCGTGTTCTGGAGGCTGCCCATCGGCAGCACGGCCGTAATGGCCGTCGACGTGTCCGCGTTCGTCCAGGAATGCAGAGCCGGCATGGTGGCCGTCGCGGCATCGAACGCTGCCGCGTGGCGAAGGACCTTCAGCTCCTGGTCGCCCGGCGGAATGGCAATCAGGCCGGCGAACGTCCCGTTGTCGCCCGGAAAGCTCGAGAAGAGCCCGTATCCGAGGTCGGCGCGCGGCGTCGGGACCCACGGGCCGTCCGGCAGGAAGGCACCTTCCCGGACGCGGTAATAGCGGGTGTAGTAGATGACGCCGCAGTCGGACGACGCCTCGCTCATTCGGCGGCCGCCCAGCGCCTCGATCCAATCGGGGACTGGGCTGCGACGACCCATCGCATCGACGACGACGTCGGCGCGAACCGGGCCATCACTGGTCCGAACGCCGGTCACGCGCGGTACGTCGCCAGTCGTCCCGTCCAGCCCGACCACCTGGACGCCCGACCGCACCATGATGCCCGGCTCATGAAGCACCGCCCCGCGAAGGCCCCACTCGATAAGCGGGCGTCGGACGCCGAGGATCTGGAGCTCCGCATCCTCGGGTCGTAACGGGCCGCGGAGCTTCGGCCGCAGGTCGACGTCGTGGGCGCCGGCGTCAAGCAGGGCCTGGTATACGTCGGGGAACATCGCCCCGAGCTCGCGCCGGCCGCGCGCCGTGAACGAATGCGCCTGCAGGAAGTGGGGAATGCCTTCGCGGCGCCAGTCGACGGCGTCGAGCGGCGCGCCAACCACCACCTCGTCGCGCTCGATCAGGGTGACCTCGTGTCCGGCGCGGCCGAGCGCGAGCGCCGAAGCGAGGCCGCTGACCCCCGCGCCGAGCACCGCGACGGACATGGTCGCCATGCCCGCATCGTAGATTAGTCGTATGCGTCGGCTTCGCCGTCAGCCGCATCGCGATCGAACTGCGGTCCGGGCCGGTCTGGTTGGCGTCCTCGCCAAGCGCGGTTGAGGGTCTAGACCGTGGCCAGGGGCGGCGCCGTCTGGTACGAATCAGGCAGCGGAGTTCCCGTTGCCGGCGATTCGACCTCGACGATGTCCCCGCGGAGCGGGCCGAGGATCCCGAGCAACTGCGACTGGGACGCGTCCGCGACGCCGAACTTGTTGAGCGTCGCCACGAGGTCCTCGACGAGGGCGTCGAACTCACCCGCAGTCACCTGCATGCCTCGATGGGTGTCGCTCATGGAACGTCCGGTGTACTGGACCTTCCCTCCGGTGGCCGCCGAGATCTGCTCGACGAGCATTGCCTTGAGCCGCGCAATGTCGGTCCGGGCGAACTTCGCGTTGATCCTGCTGTCGGACGCACATCGCGCGGCGAAGTCATCGACTACCGCGGTGATGGCCGCGCCTCCGCCGAGTCGCTCGTACAGCGTGTGATGGCTCATCGCGCCCTCCTTCGCACTCGCACCAACAACACCACTAACTCTAACCGTTCCCGGTCAGCGATCCATCTCAGGGCAGCGGCGACCCAACTACAGTGACGCTGTGCTGATCATCCTGCCGCCGTCCGAGACGAAGCGGCCGCCGCCGGCTGTGGGCCGACCCGTCGACCTCGAGGAGCTGTCGTTTCCCGAGCTCACCGGAATGCGATCCCGGATCCTCGACGCGCTGATCGCGACCAGCTCTCGACCCGATGCGTTCCAGCGGTTGCTCGTCCGGCCGTCGAAGGCGACCGAGGTCGCGCGCAACAGCCGCCTCCGCGAGCTGCCCACTCGGCCGGCTGGTGAGGTCTACTCAGGCCCGCTCCATGAAGGGCTGGCGGCCGCGACGCTCCCTGCGGTAGCCCGCGAGCGCGCCGAGCGCGACATGGTCATCGCCTCCTCACTGTGGGGCGTTGTGCGGCTCGGTGACCGGATCCCGTCATATCGGCTTCACGTATGCGCCCGCCTCGTCGGGATGGACCGCCTCGAACCGACCTGGCGGACCGTGCTGCCCGAGGTGTTCGCCGCGGCCGCTGGCAACGACGGTCTCGTCCTCGATCTGCGGTCGCCGGTCTATCAGGCGATCGGAATGCCGAACGGGCTGGACGATCGCTTGGTCAGCCTTCGCGTCGAGCAGCGGGGGATCGGCCGCCGAATTGGCGACGTGGTAGCCAAGCGCATTCGTGGTCAGGCGGTCCGCCTCCTACTCGAATCGGGCGCGGACCCCGCCGACCCGGGCGAGCTCGCGACCATCCTCGGCGCGCGGTGGCCAGTCTGGCTCGACGCTCCCGCCCGGCCACGCAAGTCATCGACCCTGACCCTCTTCGCCCACGACTGACGCCTCGGCGACGGCTGGACCTGGCCGGGCAACAGGTCGATACTGCCCTTCCGATGACCGACCGCCCGGACGACGAGGCCCGTCGGCGGTACGACGAGATCTACCGCCGCTCGCTCGACGACAGCGAGACGTTCTGGCTCGAGGCCGCCCATCGGCTCGACTGGACGAAGCCGCCGGATCGGGCCCTCGAGCTCCGAAAGCGGCCGACGTTCGGCTGGTTTCCGGGCGGACGGACCAACCTTGCAACGAATGCATTGGATCGCCACGTCGCGGCAGGCCGAGGTGACGCCACTGCCCTGATCGCCCTCGACGAGCGCGGCGGACGGCGGTCACTGACCTATCGGGAGCTGCTCGACGAGGTCGAACGAGTGGCGGCCGGCCTCCGCGGTCTCGGCATCGGCAAGGGTGACCGCGTCACGATCTACATGCCCACCTCGGCCGAGGCGATCGTCGCGATGCTTGCGACGGTTCGGATCGGCGCCATCCACTGCATCGTGTTCGCTGGTTTCGGCGCCGGCGCCCTTGGCGACCGGATCCGGGCGAGCGGCTCGAAGCTCGTCCTGACGACGGATGTCACGTACCGCAAGGGCAAGGATGTCGACTTGCTTGCGATCGTCGACGACGCACTTGCCGCGGGTCGGGGCGATGTCGAGCACATCGTGGTCCTGCGACGGACCGACGCCTCGCGCCCAGCCCACGAGAACGAGCTGACCTGGGACGAGCTGCTTCGCGCCGGCGATGGCCACCACGGCAGCGTCGCGGATACGGCCGCGGAGGATCCCGCGTTCATCCTCGCGACGTCCGGCACGACGGCCAAGCCCAAGCTGGCCGTGCACAGTCACGGCGGATACGGCGTGCATGTGGCCTCGATGGGCGACTGGGTGTTCGGGCTGCGTGCGGGGGAGACGTGGTGGTCGACTTCCGACATCGGCTGGGTCGTCGGCCACAGCTACATCGTCTATGCGCCGCTCATGGCCGGCGCGACGACGATCGCCTGGGAAGGTGCCCTGGACTTTCCAGATGCGGACAGTCCGTGGTCGATCATCGAGCGCGAGCGTGTCACCGGCGTCTTCAGCTCGCCGACAGCGATCCGGCTGCTCATGCGCTACGGCGAGGACATTCCGCGCCGGCACGACCTTTCGACGCTCGAGCGAATGTTCTCGGCCGGCGAGGTTCTCAACGCGCCGGCCTGGGAATGGCTCCAGCGAACGGTGTTCGACGACCGGGTGCCGGTGATCGACCACATGTGGCAGACCGAGACCGGTGGGCCGATTTTCGGCAACCCGTACGGCGTTGGGCTGCTGCCGATCAAGCCGGGCTCGGCCGGGTTGGCGCTGCCCGGCATCGATGCCGACGTCGTCGACGGTGACGGCCGACTGGTCGCGATAGGGGAGAAGGGGATCATGCGGATCAAACGGCCGTTCCCCGGCCTCATCGCGACGCTGTGGGGCGAGCCCGAGCGCTACGTCAGCGACTACTGGGAGCGGATCCCGGGTGGCTACTACGTCGGGGACGCCGCGCACGTGGACTCCGACGGCTATGTCTGGTTCGCCGGTCGAGCTGACGAGATCATCAAGATCGCCGACCACAGGATCGGGACGATCGAGGTCGAGACCGCGTTCCTCCGCCACCCTGCGGTCGCCGAGGCGGGCGTCACCGGCGTGCCGGACGAGCTCCGTGGCCAGGTCATCGAGGCGTTCGTCGCTCTCCGTGCCGGCCACGACCCATCCGACGAGCTGCGCGGCGAGTTGATCAAGACGGTCCGCCACGAGCTGGGGCCGCTCGCCGTGATCGCTCATGTCTCATTCGTGGCGATGCTGCCCAAGACGCGGAGCGGCAAGATCATGCGCCGCGTCCTCAAGGCGGTCGCGCTCGAGAGCGATCCAGGCGACATCAGCACGATCGAAGACGAGGGCTCCGTCGAGGAGGCCCACCGCGCCGTCGAGGAGCTCCGAGCCGGCCTCGTGACGTGAATCCAGGACCGGCCGCGGTGACATCGCCCGGCCGTCCGGTCGACGCCGTCTTCTTCGATCTGTTCGGGACGCTCCTGTCCCTCAGGCCGCTGGACGACGCGTGTGATCGCCTGGCACCCGGGCGCGGCGCGGAGATTGCCGCGCGGTGGCGGGCACGGCAGCTCGAGGCGTCGTGGCTGCGCACCGCGATGGACCGCTGGGCCGACTTCGACGCCGTGACGGTGGACACCCTTCGGGCGGTGCTCGACGAGCTCGGGATTGCGACCGATGACGACCTGTCCGCGCTCGCCGATGCCTTCCGGGACCTGCCGCTCGTCGCCGGTGCCGCCGACGCCGTGACGAGCCTCACGGAGGCCGGCCTGGCGACCGGCGTCCTCAGCAACGCTTCGACTGCGACACTCGCTCGCGTCGCCGCTCGCCTGGCCGTGGGATTCGACCATTGGCTCTCCGTCGACGCGGCGCGGCGGTACAAGCCGCATCCCAGCGTCTACCAGCTCGCCGTCGACGCGACCGGACTACCCGCCGAACGAATCGGGTTCGTCACCGCCAACGGCTGGGATGCCGCGGGCGGTGCCGCCTTCGGCTTCCGGGTCGCCTGGCTCCGGCCTGGTCCAAGCGGCACGGTTCCGCCGGTCGGCGTGCCCGAACCGACAATCGCGACCTGGCCGGAGATCCCGAGAATGTTCACCAGCTGAACCGCGCCGGCGGCTGGCGGATGCGCAAGAGCAACGCCGATCTCACTCCGTGTCAAACGCCGCTACTTCGCAGGCAGGGCGCGAGCGAGTGCGAATGCGAGCCGGTTCGGGATCGAGCTCGACGGGTTCGGATACGGCCTTCTTGATCGAACGCTCGCTCTCCAGCCGAACTCCCATGAACTCCCGCGGCGGGGACAACAACGGCCAGTCCGCGCCGACGAGACACAAGACTGGAGTCACCGGCGGGAGCCTATCGAGGCGGGCCGTCGTGAGGGCCGCCTCGACCGCGTCGACCTGCCAGGCCATCGACTCCGCAAGCTGCGTGCGGTCGCGGCCGCCAACGTACAGCCTGTAATTGGGCCGAAGCAACCAGCCCTTGTTTCGGATACGGATCTGGCCCACCAGCTTCTTCGCATCGATCACGAAGATCCCCGCCGGTGCGATCACGAGGTGGTCGAGGTTTCCTTGCGTTCCGCGGAATCGACGGTCATGTAGGACCCGAAGGCCGGGGACAGTCGCCAGTTCGGCGGCAACCCGCTCTTCGCCTTCGGCTCCGACTTTCCAGACGTGAATCGACTGAGGGTCGGTCGAGATCGCCTTGATGATCGACGCCATTCGCGGGCCCCAACGCTCGGCCAGCTCGACATCGCGCCTCGTGGGTTCGACGTTCGTATGTCCGTCGGGCAGACGCTCCGGGTGTGCCTCCGAGCGGACGGACGGGCTCCTCGGTGCAGTCGAGGCACCACATCTTCCTGCTGGACGGATCCCCATGGGCGGGCGCCCCTTGCACGAGCGTGCGGCCACGTCTCGTGCACGGACCGTCGTATTTGACACGCCATTGCCTGGCGCCTGGATCTAGCGTCACCCTCCACTCCCGTCGGAACGGCTGACGATCCTCCAATTGGA
>VBEC01000002.1 GCA_005883615.1 Chloroflexota bacterium
CGATCGACCGGCGGACAGCTGCCACGTCGAGGTCGGGCCCCTCGACGTCGTGGAGGAGCTCGATCGTCGTGAAGACCTGCGGATACGCGTCGCGCTGTTCGCCGGTGGCATGGACGGTGTAGGCGACCGGCGCCTGCCGCTTCTTGGCCAGGATCGACACCACGTCCATGCCGGTGCAGGTGGCGAGCGCAGCCATCAGCAGCTCGGTCGGCCGGGGACCGCTGTCTCCGTTCCCGTCGTCGACGGGGATTGCGTGGCCCGAGCCGGTCCTCGATGCGAACGCCATGCCGCCTTCGTAGCGCGCCTGGACGCGTTTGACGTCCGTCATGCCACTGGCTCGGGGGCGACGTCATCGGCGGCCCCGGCGCCGGCCGCATCGGCCTCGCCGGCCGCATCGGCTGCCTCGCTCTCGGCCAGGAATTGCTCGCGATAGAGGCGCGCGTACAGGCCGCCCGTCCGGAGCAGCTCCGCGTGCGTGCCGCGTTCCACGATCCGCCCCCGCTCGTAGACCAGGATCCTGTCCGCCCGCAGGATCGTCGAGAGGCGGTGCGCAATCGCAATGGTCGTGCGGTTCTCCATCAGCCGTTCGAGAGCGGCCTGGATGAGCCGCTCGCTCACGGTGTCCAAAGCCGACGTCGCCTCATCGAGGATGAGGATTCGCGGATCCTTCAGCAGGACGCGCGCGATCGCCACGCGTTGCTTCTCACCGCCCGACAGCTTGTAGCCGCGCTCTCCGACGAACGTGTCGTAGCCCTCGGGCAGCTCCAGGATCCGCTCGTGGATCGCGGCGGCGCGCGTAGCGACCTCGAGCTCCGCGTCGGTGGCGTCCGGACGCGCATAGCGCAGGTTGTCCCTCACGGACGCGTGGAAGAGGTAGGTCTCCTGGGTCACGAAGCCGATCACTTCGCCGAGCGACGCGAGGCTGACCCGGCGGACGTCGTGCCCATCGATCTCGACAGCCCCGGTGTCCACGTCGTACAGCCGCGGCACGAGGTAGGTGGTCGTCGTCTTGCCCGAACCTGACGGCCCCACCAGCGCGACGAGCTGGCCCGCTTCGACCTCGAAGTCGATGTCCTCGAGGGCGAACGGAAGGATGGGCGGCGGCGCGATCGCAGCGCTGCCGTCGGCGTCCTCGGTCAAAACCTCCGCGACCTCCGGCGTCGTGGCACTTGCGGCCGAAAGCGCGACGGCGACCTCATGGCGATGCCCGTCGGCGGACGCGAGGGCTCTGGCCGAGGGGACCGCGGCGAGCGGGTAGCGGAATGCGACGTGATGGAAGCGGACGCGGCCTCGAACCGTCCGCGCATCCAGGCTCACCGCGTCCGGTGCGTCGACGATCTCTGGATCCATTTCGAGGTACTCGAAGATGCGGTCGAACAACGCCAGCGAGCCCTGGATCTCCACCTGTACGTTGAGCAGCTGGCCGAGCGGGAAGAAGAGCCGGCTCTGGAGCGTCGTGAAGGCGACGATCACGCCGGCCGTCGGGGCGGACGGGTCGCCGCTGGCGGCAAGCGTCCCGGCAAGCCAGTACACGAACGCTGGCGTGATCGAGAAGATCGTGCCGATGATCATGAAGAACCAGCGACCGACCATTGCCTGTCGGATCTGGAGTGCGGCCAGGATCCGATTGAGCCGTCGAAAGCGATCCAGCTGGGACGCCTGTTGCCCGAACGTCTTCATCAACAGCATGCCGCTGACGCTGAGGGTCTCCTCGGTCGCGGCGGTGATGTCCGCGAGCGACTTTTGGGTCTCGCTGCTCACGGCCCGGCGGACCTTGCCGACGCGGAACGTCAGATAGGCGAAGAAGGGCAGCAGCCCCAGCGACAGGAGCGTCAGCCGCCAGTCGAGCAGGAACATCGCGACGATCGTGCTGAGCGTGACCGCCAGGTTGCTCGTGACCGAGCTCGCCGTGTCCGTAACGACCGCCTGGACGCCGCCCACGTCGTTGGCGAGGCGGCTCTGGATCTCGCCGGTGCGTGTCTCGGTGAAGAACCGTAGCGGCATTCGCTGGAGATGCGCGTAGAGCGCGTTGCGAAGGTCCTGCATGACGTTCTGGCCAATGATGTTGTTGAGGTAGCTCTGGCCGACGCCGATCAGGCCGGACACGATGGGCAGCACGATCATCAGGCCGACATACAGGTTGAGCAGCTCGAAGTGGTGACCGACGATGACGTCGTCGATCAGGAGCTTGAGCAGGTACGGATTGACCAGGCCGATGAGGCTCGTCGCCAGGATCGCCACGAGGACGATGACGACCGGCAGCCGGTACGGCCGGAAGAAGGCCACGATGCGGCGCACGGTCCGGCCCCGGCGCTCCTTGGGAATCGGGGGGGCATCCTGGGCGCCCATCCCGAACCTGCCCCCGCCACCGCGCATGAAGGTCATGGCCGCGACGCTATCACGGACCCATCGACGACGGCGCCGAGCGGCTCATCGCTCGCCGCCGGTTCAGTCGTGGCGGGCAATCGCCTCGGCCACGATCGTGGATCGGCGCGAAGGAATCGATCGCGCACCGAGGTCGCCGAGAAGCCCCAGCACGTACGTCGGAAGGTGACGTCCCCATGCGCGGGCGAGGTGGCCGGTGGTCCGGATCTCGATAGCCGAGAAGCCGGCGTCTTCGAGCGCGGCGCGAACGGCCGCCGGGTCGTTGCAGGCGCCGACGATCGGATGAGCATCGGCCGCTGAGGCCTTGACCAGGCGCTGCAGTGGGCGTCGAACCCGCGGCGGGATCGCCAGATAGGCCCACACGAAGGGATGCCGGCGGTTGACCGTCGACAGGACCAGCCTGCCACCCGGTTTCAGCCACGCGCGCAGGTTTCGGAGCGCCGCGGGTGGATCGGCGAAATGCTCCATCGTGAAGCTCGACAGGACCACGTCGAACGAGCCCGGCGGGAAGGCATCGGCCTCCGAGCACAGGTCGACCGCCGCGAACTCGTCCAGGTGGGGCAGGGCGTCCGGCGCAGGTGCATGGATGTCCGCGCCGACGAACCGTCCGATACGCGCTCGGTAGGCGGTCAGGGCCGATGCGCGGCCGCAGCCTGCGTCCAACGCGACGATCTCCTCGGCAGGAGCCGGAGACCCCGCGAACGCCCGGTCCAGGGCTTCGTGGACCAGTTCCCCTGCGGTCGGTCCGACTCCACGCCGGGCAAGGACCGCCGTTCGGCCGGGAGCCCTCACCACGCGGTGGCCGTGCTCGCTTCCGTCACGCCTTGTGATTCCAGCCAGCGTTCGGCGTCGATGGCGGCCTTTGAGCCGTCACCGGCGGCGGTCACGGCCTGCCGGTACCGGTGATCGTGGACATCACCGGCGATGAACACGCCGTCGATCTTCGAGCCCGTCTCGTCGCGCACGACCAGATAGCCCATCGGGTCGATGTCCAGCCAGCCGCCGAAGATCTGCGTATTGGGCTTGTAGCCGATGGCGATGAACAATCCCTGGACGTCCATCCGATCAACTTCGCCGCTCGCGGTGTTGCGAAGCTGGAGAGCCTCGACGTGGTGCTCCCCGAGGACCTCCTCGACCACGATGTTCGGGTGGATGTCGATCTTGGGATGGGCTACCGCCCTGTCCTGCATGATCTTGCTGGCGCGGAACGACTCGCGCCGGTGGAGCATGTGGACCTTGGTCGCGAAGCGCGTCAGGAAGAGGGCCTCTTCGAAGGCCGTGTCGCCCCCGCCGACGACCGCGATCTCCTTGTCCCGGAAGAAGAAGCCATCACAAGTCGCGCACGCGGACACCCCGCGGCCACGCAGGCGAGTCTCGCTTTCGATCCCCAGCCACAGCGCGGATGCGCCGGTCGCCACGATCACGGCCTCGGCGGTGTACTCGACGCCCCGCGCCCAGGCATGGAACGGCCGGCCGGTCAGGTCCACCCGGTCCACGTCGACGTCTTCGATGTGTGTCCCGAACCGTTCGGCCTGGGCCCGGAACAGGGCCATCAGATCCGGCCCCTGGATACCGTCTGGGAAGCCCGGATAGTTCTCGACGTCGCTCGTGATCATGAGCTGACCACCCGGTGCCGATCCGGCCAGGACGACGGGCTCGAGGTTGGCGCGAGCGCCGTAGATCGCAGCCGTGAGGCCGGCCGGCCCGGACCCGATGACGAGCAGCTTCGTATGGGTTCGGCCCCCGCGAGCCGATTGGCTCGATGGGCCGCCCGGCGCAGCGACGGCGCCCGACTCGATGGCGATCGGGCTGAAGCCAAACGAACCACCGGCTGGAGCTTTGGAGCCGCCGTCGGCGGAGAAGTCGATGGTCAGACCCCCGAGTGGCGAGGACGCCTCGTCTGCCGCCGTATTGGTCTCGTTCATGTTTCGCTCGGTCATGTCTCTTCACCGAATGCTAGCACGAGCGGCATACTCCCTGGGGGTATCGTGCCACGTCGAATCAGGCGGCCTTCAGCTGGGGAATCAGCTCCCGCCCGATCAGCTCCAGCTTGTCGGTGTCGAACACATCGCGAACGCTGACGACGATGTGCTGTGCCCCCGCGTCGCCCAGCTCCCCGAGCCGATCCGCGATCCGGCTGGGCGTCTCCGTCCCGTTACGGCCATCGGAGGAGATGTTCAGGAACTGGAGCGTCGACCGCTCGATCTCCTGGTAGGGTCGGCCAACGGCCTGGCAGTGCTCCCTGAGGATGGCGTACTTCCGGGCGATCCCCGAGGGCTGCCCGAAGACGTTGCACGCGTCCGCGTACTGGGCGACCAGCCGGAGCGTCTTCCGTTCGCCGCCGCCTCCGATCATGATCGGGACGCGCGGGCGGGACAGCGACTGGGGTGAGTTGAGGAGCCGGGTCGCGTGGAATTGCCGGCCGTGGAACTCGCCTTCGGTGCCTCGCTCGCCTTCGAACATGGCGTGGGCGATCTCCAGGGTTTCCTCGAGCATTTCGAAGCGCTGGCCGAGGGGCGGGAACGGGAACCCGAGGGCGCGCGACTCCTGCTCGTTCCATGCCGCTCCGATGCCCAGCCAGGCGCGTCCGCCGGACAGCACGTCGAGCGTCGTCGCGGCCTTCACCCACAGGCCGGGGTAGCGGTAGTGGACGCCACCGACCAGCAGTCCGAGCCGCGCGCGCTGTGAGTTCGCGGCCAGGAAGCCCAGGGTCGTCCAGCCTTCGAGCATCGGATCGGTCGTTGGGCCCACGCTGCGGATCTGGAAGAAATGGTCCATCACCCAGATCGAGTCAAACCCGGCGTCGTCGGCGGTGCGCACGATACGGGCCAGCGTGGGTGCGATTGCCGGGGTGCCGCCGGGAAAGGCGAACGAGGGAATCTGAAGTCCGAGCTTCACCGGGATCTCCTGGGCAAACGGAAGGCGGGCCGCAGCCCGCGAGGCAGAGCGGCTAGCGTACGCCCCGGACGATCACGGCGCGTCAGACGCGCCGGCGGAATCGGAGCCGCTAGCGGAAGAGGTCGTTCTCGGGCGGCATGACCATCTCCCGGATCGAGCCTTCGCCACGCCTGATGCCTGCGCCCCGGACGACTGCCGCCGGCCTGCCGGCAGTCTTGCCCAGCACCAGCTCTGCGGCGGACGCCAGCTCGTCGGCGATCGCCCGAACCGTCGAGCGCATCGGCCGGCCGTCGTGGTCGACGCTGCCTCTCAGGTCGTCGAGCGGGGCCAGCCCGGAAACGCCGATCGCCACATCGACGATGCCCCATCGCCACGGACGCCCGAATGAGTCCGAGACGACGACCGGGAGGTCGACTCCGGTCCGCTCCCGCACGCCCTCCCGGATACGCGCTGCCGAGGCATCGGGATCCCGCGGAAGCAAGGTCACCACGCTCCCCGAATCCGGGCCCACGTTCGAGGCGTCGACGCCCCCATTGGCGCACACGAAGCCGTGCTCCGTTTCGGTGATCAGCACCCCCTGCTCCATGCGTACCACTCGGCGCGCCTCTCGAAGGACGACTTCCACCTGCCGCGCGTCCCGGTCGAATCGCCGAGCGAACTCGCTGGCTTCGGGCCGCGGCCGGACCGTGGACAAATCCACGATGGCGCCTTCTGCCTTGGACACGACCTTCTGCGTCACGACGAGCACGTCGTCCTCGCGGAGTGGCGCCGCGTGAGGGGTCCGCGCGATCGCGTCGTTCAGGAGGGCCGCGAGGTCGTCACCAGTCCGAACTTCGGGCACACCCTCGAGCGCGATCACCCTGAGCTCAGAGGGCATCGACGGCACTGGGCAACTCCGCCTGCACCAGGAGGAGATCGTCGGGGGTGTCGAGGTCGAGCGTGAGCGGGCCGTCCAGTTCGACGAGCCGAGCCCCGACTTCCTGGGCACACTCCGCATGGGCGGCGCGGCTGTCGCCTCCGAAGCCGAATTCAATAGCGTCCGGCGGGGCGACCAGGAGGGCGTTCGTACCCCGACCGTGTCGGTCGGGGACGATCACGACCAGCGGCCGGCGCGGGTCGCGGAGAGGTGCCAGCACGTCCGAGATCGCATCCGCCGACACCCGCGGGAGATCGATTGGCAGGACGAGCAACGCGTCCGCCCCGGCGGCGACGGCCTCCTCGCGCGCTTCGCCCAATCCTCGGTTGAGGCCCTGGCTCCGCTGGCGCAGCGGCCTGGCGCCGGCGGCGAGGGCGAGCTCGCGGACTTCCGCGTCGGGCGTCACGACGAGGACCTCGTCGATGTCCGGCGAGTGCGCCGCGGCTTCGATTGTTCGGCGCGCCATCCGCAGCGCCAGGTCGTGCCGTTCCTCCGCGTCGAGGGTCTCGCCGAGTCGCGACTTGGCGCCCTCGAGGGACCCGACCGGAATCACGGCGAAGGTTCGGGATGGGGGCGCTGGGCGGGCGTCCATCCCGGCATCCTACGCGACGTGACGCGGGAGCTCAGCGCCTGGCGCTCTTCGCCGCTTCGAGCACCTCCG
Source organism: Chloroflexota bacterium (assembly GCA_005883615.1). GTDB lineage: Bacteria > Chloroflexota > Limnocylindria > Limnocylindrales > CSP1-4 > CF-16. The sequence goes on from VBEC01000002.1 coordinate 6,861, forward strand.
CCGCCAGGCGGGCCCGGCTCGCGTCGTCGGTCATCACGGTGTCCGTGACGACAGCCTGCAGGCCCAGCGCCCCGACGTCCTTCGCGAGAGCCGCGTCGGCCCGGTCCAGCACGAATGCGTCGACCAGCCCTTCGTAAATCCGCGCGACGCCGAGCGCGCTGGCCTCATGACCCAGCGATGCGAGCATCGTGTCGGCTGGGCCCTTCAAAGCCCGGCCGCCGACGATCGGGGAGACCGCGACGACCGGGGTGCCGCCGCGTCGAGCGGCGTCGAGCAGCCCGCGCATCCCCGGCACTGCCAGGATCGGCCCGATCGAGACGATCGGGTTTGACGGCGCCATCACGATCGCTTCGGCGAAGCCGATCTCGCCGCCAACTCGCGCGGGCACGACGGCACGTTCGATCCCGTCAAAGCGCACTTCATGAACGACGGGCTCCTGGCGTCGATGGACGAAGTACTCCTGGAATTCGAGCCACCCGTCGTCCGTTCGGACTTGGGTTCGCACGGGGTCATCGGTCATCGGCATTATCGTCGCGGACACCCCCAATGCCCGCGCGAGGCGCATGGTGACGTCCGTCAGCAGCTCGCCGCCGCGCAGCCGGGCGGTCCGGACGATGTGCGTTGCCAGGTCACGGTCCCCCAACCGGAACCAGACGTCCTCGCCGTAGCGTTCGAGCATCCCGGAGGCGTTCCACGTTTCGCTGGCCAGGCCCCAACCCTGCTCGCGGTCGGCCAGCCCTGACAGGGTATACATGACGGTATCTACGTCAGGGCACACGCGCAGGCCATGACGCTCGAGGTCGTCCGCCGTGTTGACGACGACCGACAGATCGCTACCGACCTGCGATTGGAGGCCGTAAGCGAGCTTGGCGCCGCCGACCCCGCCGGCCAGCGCAACGACGCGCACGCCTTCTCAGCCTGCCTCCACGAGCGCGCGAACTTCACCGATGCGATCCAGGGTCTCACGATCGTAGGGCGCGGGCATCCGCGCGAGCACGTGCTCGAAGCCCATCTCACGGTACGGCTGGATTGCCTCCGCGATCGCGCTTGGGGGACCGAGCAGGATGGGCACCCCGGTCATCTCCGTCAGCCCGTTGTGCACGAGCAGTCCATCGAACGCGCGCTCGGCATCCTCGCGCCGATCCCGGATGATCATCGGAAAGCTGACCGTCATCTCGACCGTTGCCGGATCGCGCCCAACCTCGGCGCAGCGCTCCTGCAGCGTTGCGACCCTCGTGCGGGTCTCCTCCACCGTCCCGCTCGTGTTCCAGGCATCCGCGCTGCGGGCCACCGTCCGCAGCGTCTTCTGGGGTCCCGAGCCGCCCACCAGGATCGGCAGATGGTCCTGCACCGGCCGGGGCTCGCACACCGCGTCGTGCATCCGGTAGAAGCGACCCTCGTACGTCACGCGCTCCCCGTCGAGCAGGCGGCGCAGGAGCGCCACGGACTCGTCGAGGCGGTCCAGCCGCTCCCCGACGCTCGTGCCGAAGTCGATGTCGAAGGCATCGTGCTCGCGCTCGAACCACGCGCCGCCGATGCCCAGGATGGCGCGACCGCCGCTGACGTGATCGAGGGTGGTCGCGAGCTTGGCCGTCAGGCCGGGCTTGCGGAACGTGTTGGCGCCGACCATGAGTCCGACCGTCACCTGTCGCGTCAGGGCGGCCCACGCGGCCAGCGTGAGCCAGCCTTCGAAGATCGGCTGCTCCCATGGCCCCTGGATCGCCAGGAGGTGGTCCCACGTCCACAACCCGTCCCAGCCCCCGGCCTCCGCCGCGAGGGCGGCGTCGCGAATCGTCGGCCAGTCCGAGGCCTGGGACCACAGCTGGGCTCCGAACTTCACGGCCGTGTCACTGGCCTAGCTGCGCAGCTTCGGGAGGACGTCCTGGCCGAACACCTCGATCCAGCGATCCTGGTTGCGACCGACGTTGTGCAGGTAGATCTGGTTGAACCCCATGTCGAGGAATTTCTGGATCTCCTTGCGATGCGCCTCGGGGTCGGCGGAGATGAGCATGCGGCCGGCGAAATCCTCGGCCCGCACGAGCTTGGCCATCTCGGCGAAGTCGTGGGGTGAGCGGATGTCCTGCTTGGGGAACTTCATGCCGCCGTTTGGCCACTCCACGATTGCGTTCCGGAGGGCCTCCTCGTCGGTGTCCGCCCACGACAGGTGGAGCTGCAGGATGTAGCGGAACTTGGAGGGGTCGTTGCCGGCCTCGATGCAACCCTCGCGGCATTTGGCGAAGATCATCTCGATCTTCTCTTCCGGTGCCCCGACGGTGATCAGCCCGTTGGCCAGTGCACCCGTCCTCTTGGCGGTGATCGGCCCGGCGGTGGCCACCAGGATCGGCGGCGGCTCTTCCGGCATCGTCCACAGCCGGGTCGACTCAAGCTTGTAGTACTTGCCCTCGTGCTTGACGTCCTTGTCGCGGCTCCCGAACAACTTCCTGATGATCTCGATGCCCTCGAACATGCGCGCGATCCGCTCCGGCGTCTCGGGCCAGTAACCGCCCAGGATGTGCTCGTTGAGGGCTTCGCCCGAGCCGAGGCCGAGCCAGTGCCTGCCTGGATACATGGCCGCGAGGGTTGCTGACGCCTGGGCAACGATCGCGGGATGCATGCGAAATGACGGACAGGTGACCCCTGGGCCGAGATCGCCCTTCGTCCGCTCGCCAACCGCGGTCAGCACGTTCCAAACGAATGCCGCGTTGCCCTGCTGGGGCACCCACGGCTGGAAGTGATCCGCGGCCATGACCCCGCTGAACCCGGCTGCTTCCGCGCGCGCGGAGTAGTCCACGACCTCCTGCGGGCCGAACTGCTCGAGCATGGCGGCGTAGCCGATCCTGGCGTTGGCCATCGCGATCAGTCCGCGCCGTATTCGAAGAGGCGGGTCGCCCGGACCGCGAAGCTGACCCGATCCTGACCGCGGTACTGGTCCGGGTTCGAGCGGTAACGGCGAGCCATCGCCATGATGTCGCGGAGCGCATCGTCACCCTGGTGAAGCAGCTCAGCGCGGCCCTTGAGACCGATCCAGTGCTCGGGATCGCTCCAGTCCTGGACGGCGACGGAGATTCGCTCGTCGCGCATGAGGTTGCGTGGCCAGCGCCGCTCGCGCCGACTGTTGATGACCAGCCCGTCGCCCTTCAGGAGGTACCAGACCAGGGCCTGGTGTGGCGATCCGTCGGGATCGACCGTCGCGATCGCTGCGAATCGCGGCTCGGCGAGGAAGGTCCTGATGCGCTCGGGGAATGAAACGTCGGCCGCCTCGCGGGCCTGGGCAGACACGCTCACGCGTCGATGGTACGCGACGGGCGTCCGAGAGCGCTGCGGAGGCGTTTCGTCAGTCGGAGAGAGAGGATCCGGACCGCCGCAAGGTTGCCAGCGACGAGGTGCGGCCGGGCGAGTCCCCGGCGGTGCGCCGACGCCGCGATCGACTGGCCGTGAGACTGGCGACCACCCGGCGTGGCAGGCGTCTTGGCAGCTCCGGCTCGGGTGCCGGTCGACCCAGCAGGAAGCCCTGGCCGTACTCGACGCCGAGCTCGATCAGGGTCTCGAGGTCACTGCGCCGCTCGATACCCTCGGCCACGAGTCGCGCGTCGATACGGCGGCCGAAAGAAACGAACGCCTCGACGAGGGCCTGCTTCGCGTCGTCGCGGTGAACGCCGCGCACGATCTCGCGATCGATCTTGATGATCGAGGGTCGCAATGCAGCCACGAGGGTGAAGCTGGCATAGCCGGCGCCGGCATCGTCGACGGCAAAACCGAAGCCGAGCTTGCGCAGTGCCCGCGCCTGGCGCTTCAGCGGGCCGACGTCGGAAACTGCCTGCTGCTCTGTCACTTCGACGGTCACCTGTCGCTGCTTGAGGCCTGCGGCGTGGACCATAGCCGCGAGCGCGTGAGCCTCGAAGCGAGGGTCGAGGAGACCGCTCGGCGTGAAGTTGATCGAAAGTCGCGGCGACGGCGCATTGACTGCCGCGGCGGCGCGCTGGAGGCCCCCCGCCCGCTCCAGGATGATCCGGATGATGAAGACGTCGAGTTCCGTCGAGCGACCGGTGTCGATGGCGGCCTGGACGATCGCGCTGATCGACTGCGGGAGCGTTGGCATTACCGGGCGGAAGAGACACTCGTGCTCGTGCAGCTCACCCGTAGCCAGCTCGACGATCGGCTGGAAGAACACCTGGTGCATGGCCCGCAAGGTGAAGAAGTGATCGAGTGTCTTGGTCTGGGCAACCTGGATCGACTGGCCCATGCCGATGCGGTCGGCCAGGCCGGACTGCTGCACGGCGGCGCCAAGGGCGATCAGGTAACGGTCCGATTCGGGGATGGACGAATCCACCGAAACGAGGCCGTAGTCGGGGCTGCGGCTCGCTCGGGCGACCTCGGCGGCGTTCGCATCCGTGAGCAGGAGGGCCGGCGCAATCAGGCAGATACCGCCCTCGAGGTCCAGGAGGCGCGCACCGGGCAGTTCCTGCGCGAGCTGGTTGACGAAGCGGATGTCGCGAGACCAGAGCAGCCGTTCGTTTGACCGACGGCCGGGGGTGAAGAACCGCACGTCGTCCTCGCTGCTGCCAGGTCGCAACCGTTGGCGTCCACTCGGCGCCGTGGACCGGCTCGATCCCGCACGGCCATCTTGCCCGACGCGACTGCCCTCGACGGGCGGCCCAATGTCCGCATGCCTGGCGACATTGGTACCAGCAGCGACCCACGGCGAGTCGGCCCCGTTACGCGATTCGCTCTCCGGCCCGAACCTCGATGTCCAGGCGGTTTTCGGGCGGCGCGAGGGGGCATGCCCACTTCGGGTCGAACGCGCACGACGGCTGATAGGCGAAGTTGAAATCCAGGATCAGTGACTGCCGCTCCAGATCGCCCCCGAGATCGGCCGACTTGGCCGCGTCCAGCAGGTAGCGGCCCGCGGGATAGGTTTCGCGGCCGTTGGTCGCATCGCGGAACGGCAGGAACAGGCCACCGGCGTAGCCTTCCATCCAGTACAACGCGAGTCGTCGCTCGCCGGCCGGGAAGGGGATCGCCAGCCAGCCGATCCTGCCGAAGCGCATGAGACCGCCGGCGCTCACGGGCAGCTCCAGGGCGAGCCCCAGGCCCTTTGCGTCGATTGTGTGATCGGGCTCCAGCGCGACTTCGAAGCGCAGCGTCGGGTCGTGCTCGAAATGGCCGGCCCGGAAGGACGGTCGATCGTCGGCGGGCACGGGTGACTGCGGATGGCGCTGGTACAGACGCTCGCGGACCTCCCGCCACATGGCCAGTGCCGCCGCGGGATCTTCGGCCGCCAGGCGTCGAACGTCCGCGTAGAGCTCGGCGACGGTTCGTCGCCAGTCGGCCAGCTCCAGCTCATCGCCCTTCGTCGCGGTCTCCGCCACCGGCCCATCCTAGTCGAGGCACCACTAGAATCACGCTCCTGTCCGCCCACCGGCGGTGCTGTCCACGAAGAACCCCCACGAGGAGACGCTTCTGTGGCGAACATGACGGATCGCGCGGACCGCGCGGAGATCGGGGTCTTCGGTGGGTCGGGCTTCTACTCGCTGCTCGAGGACGTCCGCGAGATCAAGGTCGACACGCCATACGGCCCCACGTCCGACAGCGTGTTCCTGGCGGATGTTGCCGGCCGGCGGGTGGCATTCATGCCCCGCCACGGCCGACGGCATACGATCCCGCCCCATCGCATCAACTACCGGGCCAACGTGTGGGCCTTCCGCACACTCGGAGTCCGGGCGGTCATCAGTCCCTGCGCGGCAGGCAGCCTCCAGCGCAACGTCCATCCCGGCGACTTCGTGCTGTGCGACCAGTTCGTCGACCGCACCCGAGGCCGGCCCGACACCTTCTTCGACGGGCCCATCGTGACCCACGTCTCGCCGGCGGAGACGTACGACCCCGAGCTTCGGCGGATCGCGGCCGAGGTGATCCGTAGCCACGACATCCCACTCCACGAGCGGGGCACAATCGTGATCATCCAGGGCCCGCGCTTCTCGACCAAGGCCGAGTCGAAGTGGTTCTCCGACGCCGGTTGGGAGGTCGTCAGCATGACCCAGTACCCGGAGGCCTACCTCTGCCGGGAGCTGGGCATGGCCGTCGTCAATATCAGCCTCATCACGGACTATGACGCCGGCCTGCTCGAGGGAACCGAGGCGGTCAACGCGAATGCGGTCCTCGAGGTCTTCCAGCGTAACGCGGAGCGGATCCAGCGCGTGGTGCTCGACATGATCGGCCGTTTTCCGGCCGATCTGGATGCGCTGGGTGCCCGCGAGGCGCTCGAACCGACGCGCGGTGACGGCCACGCGGCTTCCTCGGAAGACGTGCGTCTCTTCGAGACGCGGCTCTGGTAGGCGGACCGGGGTCGGGGGCAAGCGAACCCGGCCGGCCATCCGGAGGGCAGCCTGGCCCGCCGCCGATCGGGGTAGCCCTCGGGTCGATCGGCGTCGATATCGGCTGGTGGCTGGACTCGGCCCGGCGCCTCGATGAAGCCGGCTACGACGCGCTCTGGTGCTGGGACCACTTCGTCAGCCGCGGCCGCCTAGCGGACCCTGTTGTGGAACAGTGGACGACGCTCACCGCAGCCGCAGCAGTGACGACTCGTATCGGCGTCGGCACGTTCGTGACCAACGTCATGAACCGCCACCCTGCAGTCGTGGCGCGCATGGCGGCCACCCTCCAGCAGCTGTCGTCCGGGCGGCTGACCCTCGGCATCGGGGCCGGCGGTAATCCCGGCGAGCACGCGGCGTATGGCATCCCGTTCCCACCGATCGAGGAGCGTGTGGGGCGGCTCGAGGAGGCTGTCGGGGTCATCAGGGCGCTCTGGACCGGCGGGCCGGTGAGTCGTGAGGGCCGCTTCTATTCGCTGCAGGATGCGGTCGCGTTTCCTCGCCCCGAGCCCGCCCCAAGGCTCCTGATCGGAGCCAGCTCGCCCCGCGGCATGCGGCTGGCGGCACGAATCGGCGACGGCTGGGCAGCAGAGGCTGACGACTTCGTTCGGCTGGAGGTCGCCTGGCACCACGCGCTCGAGCACGAAGGGCGGGTCCCGGGAGACGTCCAGCTCGTGCTCGGCTTCGGGAGCGGGCGGTCGGGCGAAGACGCCCTGCAGGGAAGCCCCTGGACGACCGAGCCGCTCGAGGCCCTGGCGACGTGGCAGGCCCGCGGCGCCGATCGGATCGTGGTGCCCGCCCGGACCACCCCGGACGTCGATGCGCTGGTGAAGGCCGCAGAACGCTGGTAGCCCGATCTCGTGGCGCGATCGGCGTGCGGTTCGGCCGTTCGTGGCACCATCGACGCAATGGCTCACCAGCCGGCCCCCGTTGCCGTCCTCCCGCGGCCCGAACCAACGCAGTCCTGCGTGCGTTGCGGAGCGGTCGTCCCCCTTGGCACGTCGATGTGCGAGGACTGCAATCCCCTGGGCCTCAAGGCGCCCGCCTCCAGTCAGGCGCACGGGACGATCTTCCTGGCCATCGTGATCTCCGTCGCGCTGCTTGCGGTCGCCGGGCGGCTGGCCGTGGCCGGAGTCGGGCCCTTCGACGCCACCATCGCCCGGGTGGAGCCGGCCGCGACTGGGCTATCGATCACCATCACCGTCACGAACAAGGGGACATCGCGCGGGGCGACGACCTGCCGCGTATTCGACCCCGACCAGGTCGACTCGCCGCTCGCCTACCTGCTCAGCCCGCAGATCGATCCGGGGACCACCGTTTCGTTCTCCCGCCAGACGAGTGAGCTCGGGACCCAGGTCGTGCCCCTGCAGGCGGTATGCAGCTCTCCGTGAGGTGAGTCCGATCGCATCCGCCTCGACGGGCGAAGGCTCGGGCACGGCGTCCGCGTTTCAGGCGGACCTGGAGCTTGCCGTGGAGATGGCGCGGGATTCGGGGCGCCTGCTCATGGACCGCTACGAGCGAGTCGAGCAGATCGACTACAAGGGCGCCCGAGACGTCGTCACCGAGGTCGACCACCTGTCCGAGGAGCTCATCATCCGGGCCATCCAGGACCGCCGACCGGGGGACACCATCCTTGCCGAGGAATCGGGCGACGTCGTGCGAGGCGATGACGGGCCGCCGGCCACGATCTCGACCGCGTCGCAGGCACCCTTGCCCGACCCGCTGCCCGGTCGGGCGATCGGACGAACATGGGTCATCGATCCCCTTGACGGAACCGTCAATTACGCGAACGGGATCCCGATTTTCTGCGTCTCGATCGCCATGCTGGTCGACGGGCAACCTGCCGTCGGGGTGGTGCACGACCCAACCCGCGGAGAGACGTTCGCGGCCGCCATCGACGGGGCGGCAACGCTCGACGCTCGTCTCATCGCCGTCAGTGACAAGGAGCGGCTGGGCGACTACGTGATCTCAATGGCACTCGGTGGTCGCGCGGCAACCTTGCGCGCGCGGGCGATCCGAAAGCGGATTCGGGTCTCGCGCTCGATGGGCTCGGCTGCCCTCGCGCTTGCCTACGTCGCCAACGGCCGGTTCGACGCCTTCATCCAGTGGGGTGGACTGTCGTCGTGGGACATCGCCGCGGCGGGGCTCATCGCAGCTCGGGCGGGTGCGACCGTGACCGACGTCCATGGCGGGCGGTGGTTCGACGTCGGGCGAGCCCATCGCGCGGCTGGTGTCCTTGCTGCTCCGCCGGCCCACCACCCCGTGCTCCTCAAGCTGATCACGGAGCCGCCCGCCCCCTGAGCGATTCGGCCCGCGTCGCCATGAATGCTGTCACCCACCGCCGCTGCTCGTCGTTGTCGGGAACGGGATAGCCCCGCGCCGCAACGACCAGCTGCCAGGCCGCGTCCGGCTCGCGGCCGCCCAGCGCCAGAATGGCCGCCACCAGCATGGGCGACCTGCCGACGCCGGCTCGACAGTGGATTGCCACTGACCTCCCGTCTTGCACGGCGCGGGCCAGCAAATCGAGCGCGTCGCCCACCGCGGCCGGCTCGGGAGTGCCCGCGTCAGGGATCGGGATCGACACGAACTCGAGGCCGGCATCGCCGGCCAGACGCGCTTGGTCGGCCAGGCCCAGGCCGGCGGCCTCGTCGGGCGGCAGCGCCGACACCAGAATGTCGACGCCTGCCGACCGCAGCTGCCGCAGGTCTTCCGCCAGCTCGGGCTCGCCGGCCGGCCGAGCGGCCACGGCCAGTCGGTGGCCTCGTATCCAGAAGAGCTCACTCACGGCGAGCCGTGGCAAGCGGCCAATCCCTACCGCCCTTCACCCGGATTGCTTCAGGCGGGCACCGGCTCGCGCTCTTCGCGCCAGCGGTGCGGCCGGTTCAGCAGCCGCGGGAGGCCGATTTCCGCGCAGAACGCGCGCCATGCGGCGCGAGGTGTTCCCTGCCAGCGCAACTCGTTCACCGCCTTTTCCGGGATCGGGGCATCGAGACGTAGTCGCGCCAGGGTGCGGTACAGCTGTACCTCCTCCCAATGGTCGGCGAGGACCGCGGCGAGGCTCACCGCGCTCCGGACTCCGCCTGCCACGTCCCATTCGCTGGCGCGTCGGGGAATGGCCTCGAGGGAGCCGTATCGAGCGAGGACGACCGCTGCCGAGCGTGAGCCCCAGCCCGGCAGCCCGGGGTAGCCATCCGCCGAATCTCCGACCAGCGCGAGCATGTCGGGGATCGATTCGGGCTCGACCCCCCACTTTGCCCGGACGCCTTCAGCGTCGTACGTGAGGTCGCGGCGCCGATCACGGAGCACGACGCGTTGCCCTCGGACGCATTGCGCCAGGTCCTTGTCGGGCGAGCAGATGACGACCTGCTCCACGTCGGGCGCGCCGCTCCAGCGTGCTGCGGCCGCGGCGATCGCGTCGTCGGCTTCGAACTCGACCATGGGCCAGAGCACCAGCCCGAGGGCTTCGATGGCACGCTCGGCGATGGGGAATTGGTCGAGCAACTCGGGGGGCATGCCGATCTCGGTCTTGTAGCCCGGAAACAGCTCGTTTCGGAAGGAACGGATCACCCGGTCGGTGGCACATCCGACGTGGGTCGCGCCCTCGTCGCGCAGGATGGCCAGCAGGTTCTCGACCAGGCCCCAGGTGGCGGTCAGGTTCTGGCCGTCTTCGGCAAGCACGGCAGGCCGTGGCGCGAAGTGGGCGCGGAAGAGCTCGTAGGTTGCGTCAACCAGGTGGAGACGCACGCCTCAGTCGGCCGCCGCCGCGTCGGGCGCCTGGGTGGCCTGCCCCGCAATTTCGGCTTCGTCGGCCTTGCCGTCTTCGGGCCTCGCGCCTTCGGGCCCGGCGCCTTCAGGCACCGCGCCCTCCGCCGAGGCGTCGTCGGGCGGTATGCCGCCTCCGGGAGCGCCTTCCGCGGATACGCCTTCCGCGGAAGCGCTTTCAGTTGGTGTCCCTTCCACGAGCGTCTTGAGTTGTTCGAGGTCCGCCTGGAAGATCGGCCCGAAGACGAACCGCTGGATGACATCCGCGAGATGCGGCAGCATGGGTGCCACCAGCCGCTCGGTCCACTCGACCCGCGTCCCCTCGCCGTCGAGGGACAGGCGGATCAGGCCCTCGCCCTTCCAGATGCCGACGTGGCGTACTCCGTACAGCAGCGGCGGCTCCCAGACCGAGATTTCGATCGGGTCCGGCACACTGATTCCATACAACGACACGATGCCGTCCAGGCGCGATCCGACCCGGATCGGTCCGGGGGTCTCAACCTTGACCGAGCGAAGGTCCCGCATCCAGCGGGGCTGACTGGGAACGTCACTGATTTCTCTCCACACCCGCTCGACGGGAGCATGGATCAAGACCGAGGAACGAATGGGGCCCGCCAGGCCATCGCCCCGCTCGCCGCCATTGCCCTTGCGCAGGTTGCGCTCCCCGAGCCACCAGTCCGCCAGCCACGCGAGGAGAAGGCCTCCGAGGACGAGCCTCACGACGCGGACGATCATTTGGGCACCCCGGCTTCAACGGCCCACGCGAGCTCGACGCCCGCCGCGGTCAAATCCTGGAGTGCCCGGTCGCCGTCGCCGGGCCGAAGGTCCACTGCCCGAACCGCGTCCGCCAGGACCGTCGTCTCGAATCCGAGCGAGGCGGCATCAAGGGCCGTCGCCTTGACGCAGTAGTCGGTCGCCAGGCCGCACACGACCACCCGGCCGATGCCGCGCTCCTGGAGGAGGCCGGCGAGCTCTGTTGGCTCAGTCGCGCCGCCGATCGGATCGCGCATCGTGAAACCCGAGTACCCGTCCTCCCCGTTCGCCCCCTTGCGCACGATCGGGCCCTGCAACGAGAGCAACGAATGCAGCTCGGCTCCCCAGGTTTGCTGCACGCAGTGCACCGGCCACTGACCGCCATCGCGCGCGAAGTGCGGGGTGTGCTCGGGGTGCCAATCCTGCGTGTAGACCACGAATGACCCGGCCCGGCGGGCCCTGCCCACCTCCTTGTTGATCACGGGGATGACCTCGTCGCCCGTTGTCACGGCGAGGCTGCCCTTCGGATCAGCGAAGTCGTTCTGGACATCGACGACGATCAGCGCCGTCCGGCCGTCGTAGGGCTTCATCCTGCCTACGCTACCGCAGTCGAGGGCGCGAGGCCGCGGGATGGCCGCGCCAAGAGTTCTCAACTGGCGATCACCGCGGACGAAAGCCACGACTACCGGATCGGGTATTTCTTGCGGGGGATGCAAGGAATCGGGCGCGACTTGCGTGTAGTGCAAGTAACAGCGGCCCGAGGGCCCGAGTCTTGCGCTGCGTGAAAGAAAACGGCCGCAAGTGACGTTTCGCGCCCCACTCCTTACTTGTGACGCAAGGAATACGCGCGGATAGGGCGGCCCGAGCATTCGCGGGTGCGATTACTTGCACCCGGTGCAAGTGCGACTGGCCGAACCGCGGCCGGCCGGCAGAAGCGCGACTGACCCGCCGATCGGCTACGCTGGCAACATGCCCTTCAGCGAGAGCGACCTCGCCGCGCTCGACGCGGCCGAGGAGGTCGAGATCGAGACGCGCCGTTCCGACGACGCCCCCGCCCACCGGACGATCATCTGGGTCGTGGTGGACGACGGAGAAGTGTTCATTCGCTCCTACAGAGGACCCGATGCGCGCTGGTATCGTGAGACTCTTGCGAATCCCAGCGTCGCCTTGCATCTCGACGGCAGGAGGATCGAAGGTCGGGCCGTGGCCGCCACGGATGACGCATCCGTTCAGCGGACGACGGTTAGGCTGGCCGACAAGTACGCCGGTGATCCGGGTGTCCGGTCGATGACCACGCGATACCTCGACACCACGCTCCGAATCGATCCAGCCTGACCCAGCGAGAGCGCCATGTACTTCGACGAATTCAAGCACCAGCTGCCCGACATCGATCCGCAGGAGACCGATGAGTGGCTCGCGTCGCTCGATGACGTCGTCGGGGAGGAGGGCGAGAACCGCGCGCGCTTCCTCATGTTCAAGCTCCTCAAGCGCGCTCGCCAGCTGCACGTCGGACTACCGCCGCTCACCCAGACGCGCTACATCAACACCATCAGCCCGGAGCAGGAGCCGTTCTTCCCGGGCGACGAGCAGCTGGAGCTACGGATACGGCGAATCATTCGCTGGAACGCGGTCGCGATGGTCCTGCGCTCGAACAACCAGTTCCCCGGCATCGGCGGCCATCTGTCGACCTACGCCTCGTCGGCCTCTCTTTACGAGGTCGGCTTCAACCACTTCTTCCTGGGCAAGGACGCGGAAGGGGGAGGCGACCAGGTCTACTACCAGGGTCATGCCGCTCCGGGAATGTACGCTCGCGCTTTCCTCGAGGGCCGCCTGAGCGAGGAGCAGCTGGACCACTTCCGCCGAGAGGTGAGCGGCAAGGGCCTGTCCTCGTACCCGCATCCCCGGCTCATGCCCGAGTTCTGGGAGTTTCCGACCGTCTCCATGGGACTCGGTCCGCTGGCGGCCATCTACCAGGCTCGATTCAACCGCTATCTCCAGAACCGGGGCATGAAGGACACCTCCGGGCAGCGTGTCTGGGCATTCCTCGGCGACGGCGAAATGGACGAGCCGGAGGCGCTGGCTGGCCTCTCACTGGCGGCCCGCGAAGGCCTCGACAACCTCACCTTCGTCGTGAACTGCAACCTGCAGCGCCTGGATGGCCCGGTGCGCGGCAACGGCAAGATCATCCAGGAGCTAGAGGGCCTGTTCCGCGGCGCCGGCTGGAACGTCATCAAGGTCATCTGGGCTCGCGAGTGGGATGACCTCCTGGCTCGCGACACGGACGGTGTCCTGGTCGAGAAGATGAACAACACCCTCGACGGTGAGTTCCAGAAATACTCCGTGGCCGGGGGCGCGTATATCCGGGAACACTTCTTCGGACCCGACCCCCGTTTGCGCAAGCTCGTCGAGCAACTATCGGACGACGACCTGGTGAAGCTGCGCAGGGGCGGCCACGACTATCGGAAGGTGTACGCCGCCTACAAGGCGGCAACCGAGTACACCGGCGCGCCCACCGTGATCCTGGCCAAGACGATCAAGGGCTGGACGCTGGGCCCCGGGGTCGAAGGCCGCAACATCACGCACCAGGCCAAGAAGCTGTCGGAAGCCGAGCTCAGGATCTTCCGGGACCGCATCGAGTTGCCGATCCCCGACGACAAGCTCAAGGACGCTCCCTACTATCATCCGGGCCCAGACTCCGAAGAGGTCGACTACCTGCGTGAGCGCCGGCGGGCGCTGGGCGGGCCATTGCCGAGGCGTGTCGTGCGAGCCAAGCCGCTCACCGCCCCTGCGGCCGAGATCGACAAGGAATTCGAGGCGGGCAGCGAGATCCCCGTCAGCACGACGATGGCCTTCACGCGCCTCCTCCGCAATCTCATGCGCGACAAGACCCTTGGATCGCAGATCGTGCCGATCATCCCGGACGAAGCGCGCACCTTCGGCATGGACCCGCTCTTCAAGGAGGTCGGGATCTACGCTTCCCTGGGCCAGCGCTATGAGCCCGTCGACTCAGAGCTCATTCTGAGCTACCGCGAGGCGAAGGACGGCCAGGTACTCGAAGAGGGCATCACGGAGGCAGGCTCGATGGCCTCGCTCCAGGCAGCCGGCACCTCGTATGCCACGCACGGCCTGACCGCGATCCCGTTTTACATCTTCTACTCGATGTTCGGGTTCCAGCGCACGGGCGATCAGATCTGGGCGTTCGGCGATGCCCGCGGCCGCGGCTTCCTGATGGGCGCGACGGCTGGCCGTACGACTCTGACGGGCGAGGGCCTCCAGCACGATGACGGCCATTCCCACGTGCTCGCGTCCACGGTGCCGAACCTGTGCGCCTACGACCCGGCGTTCGCCTACGAGCTGGCCGCGATCGTGCGGGCGGGCATCGAACGAATGTACGTCCAGGGCAAGGACGTTTTCTACTACATCACCCTGTACAACGAGAACTACGCGATGCCCCGAAAGCCGGAGGGCATCGACGAGTCGATCGTCCGCGGCCTGTACCGTTTCCAGGAGGCTCCCGACGGCGGCCCGAAGGCGCTCAGGGTCCGGCTCGTCGGCAGTGGCAGCATCCTTCAGCAGGTCCTTGCCGCCCAGGGCCTCCTCGCCGAGAAATTCGGCGTTGCCGCGGACGTCTACAGCGCGCCGTCGTTCCAGCAGCTCCGGCGCGAGGCCCTCGGAGTCGACCGCTGGAACCGGCTGCATCCCGACCAGACGCCTCGCCAGCCGTACGTCGCGCAGGTGCTCGGGCCGGATGGTGGCCCGATCGTGGCTGCGACCGACTGGATGCGTGCGGTGCCCGACATGGTTTCCCGCTGGTTGCCCGACTCCTACCTCTCGCTGGGCACCGACGGTTTCGGGCGGAGCGATACGCGCGAGGCTCTGCGCTCGTTCTTCGAGATCGACCCACCTTCGATCGCCGCCGCTGCACTGGTCGCCCTCTCGCGCTGCGACGGGCTCTCGGAGCGGAAGGCGGCCAAGGCGATCCGGGAGCTCGGCATCAATCCCGACGCCATCGATCCGCTCAGCGTCTGAGCACTCGCAATAAACGGCCGGCAAGGCCACCTGCGATCCGATATCAAGCGCGCTTGACGCTTTTCTGAAGGCCCGGCTACCATTTTGATATGGAGATCGGAGCTCTTTCCAGCGGCCTGTTGACAGGCCTTCGCGAAGGCGTCGAGGCCGCCCTGATCGTGAGCATCGTCCTGGCCTACCTCGCCCGGACGGGCAACCTGCGCTTCGCCAGCCGGATATGGCTCGGGGTCGTTGCAGCGGTGCTGCTCAGCGCCGGTCTGGGGGTCCTGCTGTACATCACGGTGGGCAACCTGCCGCAGCCCTACGAGCAGGTGTTCGAGGGCGCGACCCTGCTGGTCGCCGCCGCGGTGGTGACGTGGATGCTCTTCTGGATGCGGCGTGCGTCCGCCAGCGTCAAGGGTGAGCTCCAGGCTGCCGTCGGACGTGCGCTGGGGGAGAGCAGCGCCTGGGGCCTCAGCCTGCTCGCATTCACCGCGATCGTGCGTGAGGGACTGGAGACATCGGTGTTCCTCGTTGCCCAGGTCACGGCAACGGGCGGCCACGTCCAGCCGTCGGCCGATCGTGCGCCCGCCGGAATCGGAGTCCTCCTGGGAGCGCTTGCCGGTCTGGTGATCGCGGCGGCCCTCGGCGTCGGCTTCTACCACGGCAGCCGCCGGATCAATCTTGCTCGTTTCTTCCGCTGGACCGGGATCGCGCTCATCGTCATCGCGGCGGGTCTGCTCGGCCGTGGCCTCCACGAGTTCGCGGAGATCGGGGCGATCACGGCCGGCAGCCAGACGGCCTTCAATCTTCGAGGGGTGCTCCCCGACGACGTTGGCCTGGGCGCGTTCCTGCGAGCCCTCGTCGGCTACTCCGCCGCACCCGAAGTGGTGACCATCCTCGCCCAGGGCGGCTATCTGATCGCGGTCCTCGCGCTCTACCTGCGCCCTCTCCGCCCGGGTTTCCCCACCCCGGCGGCCCAGCCGGCATCGCCCGTCCGCCCCTGACGCTCGCGGCGAATCAGCCCTCGACGACCTGCCAGATCGTGCCGCCCCCGATGTCCGCAACGTACAGCTCGCCAACCTCGTCCTCGCCGAGCGAGCCAATGGTCTTTCCTGACTCGAGGATGATCCGGGGCTTCACCCCAGTGCTCGCGCCCGCGCCGACCACGCGCAGGGTGCCCGAGCACTCGTCTCCGAACAGGTAGCCGCCCACCAGATTGGGGATTGCTGCGCCGCGATACACGAAGCCGCCGATGATTGCGCAATCGCCGGCCGAGTGGTCGTACTCCGTCAGCGGGGGGACGTACCGGGCCGTGTCGCAGCTGTTCCCGGACGGGTAACAGTGCGCTCCCTCCATGATGTTCCAGCCGAAATTGGCACCTCGGCCGAAGCCGTCCTGGTCGGTCGCGCGGTCCACCTCCTCGTAGCGGTTCTGCCCGACGTCACCGATCCACAGGTTTCCGTTCGCCCGATCGAACGAGAAGCGCCACGGGTTCCGCATGCCGTACGCCCAGATCTCCGGGCGATCCGAGCCGCCGCCAGTGAAGGGATTGTCGTCGGGTACCAGGTACGGAGCGGAGCCTCGAGCGCCGGTCACGTCGATCCGAAGGATCTTGCCGAGGAGCGTGTCCAGGCGCTGGCCGTTGCCCATGGGGTCGCCGCCGGAACCGCCGTCGCCCATCCCGATGTAGAGGAACCCGTCTCGCCCGAAGGCCAGACCGCCGCCGTTGTGGTTCGCGAAGGGCTGCTTGATGTGGAGCAGCACGCGCCCGCTCCCGGGATCGGCCAGGTCGCCGTCCTGCCCGCTCACCCGGAATTCGCTGATGTTCGTGTCGCCGTTGACGTCGGTGTAGTCGACATAGAAGGTCCCGAACCCGGCGCCGCCGGCAGTGGCGTAGCCTGGCGGGAACGCAAGCCCGAGGAGGCCGCGCTCGCCGCCCGAGCCGACGCGGGCGTGAATGTCGAGGAATGGGGCCTTGACCAGCTGCCCGTCCTTGACGATCCGGATCGTTCCTGCCTGCTCGAGGACGAACAGCCGTCGGCTGCCGTCGGCGGCGCTACCCACGAAAACCGGCGCGGCGAGGCCCCCGACCACCTCGCGAAGGCCAATACGCGCCTGACTCAGATTGCCGGGCGAGGCGGCTGGGGACGGAGCGGGGCTGACCGACGCGGTCGACGGCGACGTCGAGGGAGCTGCGGCAGGCGTTCCAGAAGCGGTCGAACGGGGCACAGCCGTTCGCGGCGATCCCGGTTGGGGAGTCGGCTCGATGCGGCTGATCAGGAGAACGGCGAGCACCACCGCCGCACCCGCGACCAACGCTGCGAGCAGTCGAACGCGGGGGGTCATTGGGCTTGGATGCTACCGTGGCCCGAATTCATCGGCGATCGGAGGTAGGCGTGCAGGTCTTCGACATGCGCGAGATTGCCCGGCTGGAGACAGATGGCCGCCCCTACCTGGAGTTCCTGCGCGTTCCCGATTTGAGCGTCGGGTTGTACATGCTGCCGGCTGGAGGCGAGGACCGCCAGTCTCCTCATACGGAGGACGAGGTCTATTACGTGCTCGCGGGGCGATCTCGAGTCCGCGTCGGTGACGAGGTGGGCGACGTCGCCGCTGGCTCGGTCGTCTTCGTGGCGGCGCACGTCCCGCATCGATTCGAGGACATCTCGGAAGCCCTGAGCCTTCTGGTTGTGTTCGGGCCGGCCGAGGGATCGCGATGGAGCTCCGCGACTGGTAGCTAGGTGCGAGCCGAGGCGCCCTGTCGCTCCCTGACGCGGGCGGCGAGGGATCGGGCGAGCCCCGGATTCTCGCCGGTCTCGTCGTGCCGGAAGAAGACAAAGGCGTCGAGGCCGCCGTCCAGGAAGGGCACGAGGCGGTCCGCCCAGCTCGCGACGTCCACCTCCGAGTACTCGTGCCGCCGCAGCCGCACGTACAGGAATCGTCCGGTGACGATGAGCGAAGGGCGGTCTTCCGTGTCCGGCAATTCCGTCGCGCACAGCGTCGCCCTGGCCCGTCTGAGGAGATCGAAGGTCTCGTCGACGTGCCAGGACGCATCCTGGAACTCCATCGTCAGCGGCAGGTCCGCCGGCCAGAGCGCGAGCAGAGCCTCGAGCCGGCCGTCGTCGCGCTGGACGTTGGCCGGGACGCGATACAGGACCGTTCCGAGGCGCTCCCCGAAGAAGCGATACGGAGCCGTGAGCCAGGGCACCGAACCGGCGGGATCAGACAGCAGCGCTCGCATGGAACCGCCCTTCTGCGCCTTCACGGCGAACCGGAAGTCGGAGTGGGTGGCGGCCAGCCAGGACCGGATCTTGGCCTCGGTCGGGTGCTGGTAGAAGGTGTTGTTGAGCTCGCAGGCCGAAAGTTGACCGGCGTAGTGAGCGAGCAGCTGCTCGGGGCGCAGCCCGGGCGGATAGAAGCTGGGCGCCCACGCCGGGTAGGCGAAGCCGCTCGTTCCCGCGTACAGCGTGCCGGTCACGCTGGGAGCATAGATCGTCCCCACGATGGGTCGCCCTCGAGGGCGGCTTCCGGCCCGTGATACCGTGATCGGCACGCTTCGGCTGGTTGAAGGGGGCCAGGCCAGAGGGAGAATGACCATGCGGGTCGGCATGAGTGCGCGGTCCCTTGGGCTCCTGTTCGGGGCCCTATCCACGGCGCCCTAGCTCTCCAGGCCCTCGGCGGCGATGACCCTCGCCGCGGACGGCGTTGCACAGCTTCGAGGCGAATTCCCGGCATTGCAGCGCCTTGAAGGCGGCCGGACCCTGGCCTTCCTCGATGGGCCGGGTGGAACGCAGGTGCCGCGCCGCGTGATCGACGAGGTGAGCGATTACTACCTGAGCTCTAACGCGAACTCCGGCGGTGCCTTCGCGACCAGCGATGCGAGCGACCGCATCGTCGTGGAGGCGCGCGCCGCGGTCGCCGACCTGCTCGGAGCGGACACTCCGGACGAGGTCAAGTTCGGGGCCAACATGACCAGCCTGACCTTTCACGTGAGCCGCTCGATCGCGGCGACGCTGCGGCCGGGTGACGAGATCCTGGTCACCGGACTCGATCACGAGGCGAACGTATCGCCGTGGCTGGCGGTCGCGAAGGACCGCGGCTTGACCGTTCGAACCGTGAGTCCCCGGTTGGACGACTGCACGCTCGACCTGGACGACTTCGACGCGAAGCTCAGCCCGCGGACCCGCCTGGTAGCCTTCGGCTGGGCATCAAATGCGGTCGGAACGATCAACCCCGTCGCGGAGCTGGTTCGCCGGGCGCATGAGGCGGGCGCACTCACGTACGTGGACGCCGTCCACTGGGCTCCCCACGGGCAAATCGACGTACGCGAGATCGACACCGACTTCCTCGTCTGCTCCGCATACAAGTTCTTCGGTCCACACGTAGGCATCCTGTATGGCCGCGCCCAGGTCCTGGAGCGCCTGCCCGCGTACAAGGTCCGGCCTGCGCACGATCGGTTCGAAACGGGGACGCTCAACTTCGAGGGCATCGCCGGGACACACGCGGCGATCGACTACCTCGCAGACATCGGCCGGCGCTTCGGGGCCACCCAGGGCTCGAAGAGGGTCCAAGGAGCATTCATGGATCGACGCTTGGCACTTCGCGCTGGCATGACGGCGATTCGCGAATACGAGATGGGCCTCTACCGCCGACTCGCGGAGGGCATCGCGGCGCTGCCCGGTGCCCGACTCTGGGGCATCAACGACCCCGACCGCTTCTCGGAACGCACCCCGACCGCGGCGCTCACGCTGGCCGGCATGTCGCCTCGTGCCGCGGCGACTGCTCTGGGCCGGATCGGGATCGCCACGTGGGACGGCGATTTCTACGCGCAAGGCCTCATCGAGCGGCTTGGCCTGAGCGAAGAGGGTGGCGTGCTCCGCCTCGGCATCGTTCACTACAACACCGAATCCGAGATCGATCGCCTCCTCGCGGCGCTCGAGGACCTTGCCCGCGGTGGCGTCGCCAAGGCGGCTGTCGGCTAGAGGACCACGCGGCCGAGGTTCACAGCTCGGTGGTCGAGGACAGCGCGACGTCCCGTGTCAGGTGGTTGTCCAACGCCAGGGGCCGAGCAATCGTGATCTCGAGCTTCGCGTCGGCGGCGCCGTGCGGCAGTCTGACGGTCGGCACGAACTGATCCGCCAGTGCGCCCTCGAACGGCCAGCTTTCAAGGCCGCCCTCGTACCGGCCAGCGCCGCGCACCTGTCCGCGCCACAGGACGATCTGTTCCGACAGCCCGCTGCCAACCGTTG
>VBEC01000046.1 GCA_005883615.1 Chloroflexota bacterium
ATCCGGCGCTCGGACTGGCGAGCAACCTCGGGTTCTGTTTCTGGGCGACGTTCTTCATCGGCATCTACGCGGTCTATCTCGGCTTCTACGGAATTGGACCGGTGCTCCGCGTCATCGCTGTCAATACGGGCAACAGTGCCGTCCTCAGCGCCGCCGACTTCTTCTTCAGCGCGACCGGGGTGATCATCACGGGCGCCATCCTCGTCGTCGTCTCGGCCCTGGTCCTGTCCTTCGGCCGTGGCCTTCGAGGATTCATGCGGTTTCAGCGCTGGGCATTCGTCGTGTGGGTCCTCGGCTCCGTCGTGCTGCCGATCGTGGTCCTCGCGCTCGTCGGTCACGACACGCTGAAGGCCAACTTTGACGCCTACGCCACCAAGCTCGGCGGGGCGGCGGGGGCCTACGACGCGTACGCCGCGGCCGGCAAATTCGCCAGCCCGGCGGTCGATCTCGGCGAGACGCTGCTCACGGTCACACTTGCGTACTACACGCTCGGCTTCATCTTCCAGTCGGCCTACTTCGGTGGCGAGATCAAGCAGGGCGCCAGGAATACCTTGCTGGCGATCCCCGGCGCGCAGGTCATCGCGGTGGTGATGATCCTGGCGAGCATCGCGGTCTTCCAGCCGGTGTCCGATCTCCTTGCCGGCACGGGAGCGCAACTCTTCGGGACCGACATGAGCAAGACGGGCTTCGCCTTTGCCCCTCTCTACACGGAGGTTGCTGCGATCGCCTCGGGGAACCTGATCGTGGGCCTGTTCATCACCGTGGCGATGCTCCTGCTGTTCATCCTGTTTGTGCCCCAGACGATGATCCTGCTCAGCCGCAGCCTCTTCGCCTGGTCGTTCGATCGGTTGATGCCCGACCGGATGGCGGAGGTGAATGAGCGGACGCACTCGCCGCTCAATGCCATGATCGTGATCGCGGTCATCAGCCTGATCAGCGTTGTGATCGTCGGCACCAATCAGAGCCTGACATTCATCGTCGGCCTCTTCGGACTCACCGTGACGTACCTGTTCGTCTCGGTTGCGGGGATCGCCTTTCCGTATCGTCAGCGTGAAGCGTTCGAAGCCTCGCCGTACAACGCCCGCGTTGGCGGCATCCCGGTCGTGTCGCTGGTGGGCGTGCTCAGCCTCGTCGGCATGGCGTTGATCTCCTACATCCTGCTGAACGACCAGAACTCCGGGACGGCCCTCGCGGTCAATCCGGAACGGGTGGCGCTGGCCCTGATCGTGCCGGCCATCGGGTTCGTGGCCTACTTCGTGATCAAGGCGCTGCAGGCGAACAGAGGCGTGAACGTCGACCTCGCATATCGCGAGATCCCACCCGAGTGATCAGCTCACGGCCCGATATGCCCCGGCTGAAGGGCGGGGCCCGACCGGGGCGGTACTCGATCTTTTACGTCGCGGACATCCACGGATCGGAAAAGTGCTTCCGCAAGTTCATCAACGCCGGCAAGTTCTACGGCGTCGACGCCTTGATCCTCGGCGGCGATGTGACCGGCAAGGCGTTCGTACCGCTCGTTCGACTTGACGACGGCGCCTACGAGGCGAGGTTCATCGGTCGAACCGAGTTTGCCAGGAACGATGACGAGCTGGCCAGGCTCGAGAGCCAGATTCGGTTCAACGGCTTCTACCCATTCCGGACCACGACAACCGAACTCGAGGACTTCGCCGCGCGCCCGCAGCGCAGGGAGGCCCACTTCGAGAAGGTCATCGGCGACTCCGTCCGTGCCTGGGTCGCCCTGGCTGACGAGCGGCTCGATGGGTCAGGCATCGCCTGCCTGGTCATGCCCGGAAATGACGACGGGTCGTTCGTCGGCGAGATTCTTTCGGGGGGCCGCGTCCTGCAGAATCCCGAGGGGCGGCCCATCGAGCTCGGTCCGTTCCAGGTCCTGAGCTACGGCTGGTCAAACATCACGCCGTGGCACAGCCCGCGCGAACTCCCGGAGAGCGAGCTCGAAGCGCGCATCTCCGCGCTCGTCGCGGATCTCGAACCCGGCCGGCCCGCGATCTACAACCTGCACGTTCCCCCATACGGAACCCGGATCGACGACGCACCCGAGATTCGGGCCGACCTCAGCCTGGTCGGCGGATCGAGCGCCCGGATGGTTCCGGTGGGCAGTACCGCCGTCCGACGGGTCATCGAGCGCGACGGGCCCGTGCTTGGTCTTCACGGGCACATCCACGAATCGCGCGGAAGCGCTCGTCTTGGGCCGACGCTTTGCCTCAACCCGGGAAGTGACTACAACTCGGGCATTCTCAAGGGCGTCATCGTGCGACTGCAGGGTGGGGCAGTGGAGGACGTCCAATTCGTGGCGGCCTGATGGTTGGTCGGCTCGGCCTCATCCTCGGCCGTGCTCGACCTCCTCCGGCTCCTCGTACCACACCATCCGATCGCCGACCCGGGCTCGAAGCTTCCACTTCGTCGATTTCGGCGCGCCGTCGACTGCCTCGCGCAGCGCGGCGATCTGAGCCGACGGCCGGAAGCGCGGGGGCCGCCCGAACTCGAGCTCGCCCGGTTGCAGGTCGGCGTCGGCGATCGTCTGCAGGTTGTCCAGGTTATTGGTGATCGTTCGCCACCAGCCCCAGTCGTTCGACGTCAGCCCCGTGATCCGCCGCAGTGAAATCGCGTCTCCCGCCTCGTCGCCGTCCGCAAGCGGGTAGTCGGCGAGGAGGGCGAGCGCGTCCAGCACGTCCTTGCGGTTGATCTTGACGACCTGCAGCTTGGAGAGGAGCAGCTCGGCGGGCGGCAGCGTCACGGCGGCGACCGTAAGGCGATCCGCGAACTCGAAGCGGTGGGCCATCTCGAGGCGATCGACGAGGACGTCGACGGGCCGCTGCCGCGCCTCGTCGACGAAGTAGAGCTGCTTGTGGCCGTACAGGGCGTTGTACTGCCTGTCCGCCGTGTAGCCCTCGGCCACCATCAGGTCGCTGAGCGCCTTTCGGTCCTTGCTGCGGGTGGCCAGATCGATGTCGCGACGCTTGCGATCGACGGTCGCGGTCCAATCGGGGACCCGGGCGTGGAAGGCCAGGCCACCCATGAGCCGGACCTGGAGGCCGCGGTCGTTCGCCAGCGCGACAAGTCGGAGCGCCTCGGCCAGCGGGTCGCCGAGCGTCGGTCCGACGACGCCGCTCGATGTGACCTGGCGGGCAGTCGTTTCCACGGGGCGGCCAGTATACTTTCCGCTCTTCGCGGTCCTCGCACAGCGCCGCCTGAGGGTTGGGACGGCGACCGGTGCGCTGAGCATGCGTCGTCACGGCTCACTGGTGTCGGCACAGCAGAGGAGGGCCCTGGAATGGGCGTCGCCGGGCGGACCCTGTTCACGCGTCAGTCGTCGGGCCTCGTGCGTGAGGTCAGCGTCGTCAACGCGCTCTTCTTCAACACAGCCGCCTTTATCGGCGGGACTCTGGGCGGCGCCTACGGCATTGCGGTCCTGGCCGGCGTGCCGGTGGTGGTCGTCGGGCTCGTTACGAACTGGTCAGTCGTCGCGTTCGTCGTCGGTGCGTTCTGCGTCCTCCTGGCGTTGATCTTCGCCTCGCTGACGACGGTGATGCCAAGGTCGGGCGGCGACTACGTCTTCACCAGCCGGATCGTGCCTCGCATCGGCCCGTTCCTGGGCTGGCTCGAGAGCTGGATGCTCGCGTTCGCGTCGATCGCGCTCCTGCAATTCGAGACTGCGCTCACCCTGCGCGGGATCCAGATGGAAGGCCGGATCATCGGCATCGGCACGGGCAACGACTTCTTCAACGGCGCCAACAGCTGGTTCACCGAGGGCAGCAGCGGCGACATCACGGGCGTGCCAGGCATGATCGCCGGACTGCTGGTGATCGCTCTCGTAGCGTTCGTCGTGCTCCAGCCGACTCGGACCTTCCATCGGATCGTGACGTGGTTGACGGTCATTGGGATCGGCGGCTGGATCCTGATGGCCGTATTCGGGCTCCTGACCTTCGATGCGGGCTCGTTCGCGGCGAATCTGCCCAAATACGCGGACGGCGTCACGGTTGACCAGCTGGCGCAAGCGGCGACCACGGCCAATCTGACAGGCACGAGCTTCAGCTTTGGACCGGTCGACGCCACGACGTGGCCGTTCTTCCTGCTGGCCAGCGCCATGCTGTTCCAGTTCATCGGGTTCCAGTACAGCGCATACATCTCCGGCGAGGTTCGCGGCAACATCACCCGCGGGATTCTCGTGGCGGTGCTCGGCGCCCTCGTGCTCGCGGTGCTGATGAACTCGATCTATGCAGAGATGCTTCCCCGGCGTCTGGGGCTCGATCCGCAGACCGGCTGGGCGGGTGCCTTCTGGGGCTACGTCGGCAATCCGCCGGGCCTGCCGCTGGGCCAGCCGAACTACTTCCAGCTCGTTGGCGCGGTGACCCAACCGGGCCTATGGCCAATCTGGACTCTCGTCGGAGCAGCCTCGACCCTGTTCCCGTTCCTGCTCATGCCCGTATACGTGATCTTCATCAGCCGGATGGCCCTTGCATGGAGCCTCGACCGGCAGGTGCCCGAATGGCTGGGCGCGGTCTCCGAACGGCTGCGGGCGCCGGCGAACGCGATCGTCGCGACCCTCGCCATGGCGGTGATTTTCCTGCTGTTCTCGAACTTCGCGATCCTGAAAGCGGTGGGCCTGGGGTACCTGGCCTCGAACGCCGATCCGGCATTGGACGGCAAGCTCAATCTCGTCGCGTCGGCCTGGTTCACGATCCTGGCCTCGTCGCTGAGCTGGATCATGCCGGGCATCAACGCGGTCCTGGCACGATTCACCCGGCCGGACCTGGTGAAGAATGCGCCCTGGATCCGGGCGCTGCCCTGGATTGGACTCGTCTGGCTGATCTTCGCGGTCGCCCTGTACTGGTTCGCGGGAGTAGGCCCAATCATCAGCAACCTCACGAAGCCGGAGGCGGACCCCCTGACGTACCTGAACGGCAGTGGTGTCACGTTCGTCGGGATCGTCCTGGTCATCGGCATCGTGTGGTACGCAATCAAGGCGTTCCTGAACCGGCGCGCCGGGGTCGAGACCGAGCTGATGTACCAGATGCTGCCACCCGACTGAGCGTGCAGGCGGCGACCGGGAGCCACGCCGACCTCGTCTTCACCGGCGGATCGGTCGTCACGATGGACGCAGTCCGTCGGACGGCCAACGCGGTCGCCATCCGGGATGGGCACATCATGGCTGTCGGGACGGACGCCGAAGTCCGTGCCCTGGCGGGACCGAAGACCCGGCGGATTGACCTCGCCGGGCGAACCCTGATGCCTTCGTTCCAGGATGCCCACGTCCACCCGTGCATGGCCGGGGTCAGCCTTCTTCGCTGTCCGCTGCACGAGCTGCCGCATACGCTCGCCGCCTATCTCGAGGCGATCGACGGGTACGCGAAAAGCCATCCGGGGGCCGGCTGGATACTGGGCGACGGGTGGTACATGGACGCCTTCCCGGGCGGAACGCCCTCCCGCCACGCGCTGGACCGCGTCGTTCCGCACCGGCCCGCGTTGTTCGTCAATCGCGACGGCCATGGCGCCTGGGTAAACACTCGGGCGCTGGAGCTCGCCGGCCTCACCGCCGACAGCCCGGATCCGCCGGACGGCCGGATCGAACGCGAACCGGACGGCGCGCCGAGTGGCACGCTCCACGAAGGAGCCTTCGAGCGAGTCCGGCGGCTTCTGCCTGAGACGACCCTCCAGGAACGGGTGGCGGGCCTCGAACTCGCGCAGGATCGGCTGCTCCGGCTCGGCATCAGTGCGTGGCAGGACGCGTGGGTCGACGCGGAAGACTTCGAGGCCTATCTCCTGCTCGCCGGTGAGGGCCGCCTGATCGCCCGGGCTACGGTCTGTCACTGGTGGCATCGCGAGGAGGGCGACGAGCAGATCGAGCAATTCGTGGAACGGCGCGACCGCGGCGGAATGGGCCGCCTGCGCGCCAACACGGTCAAGATCATGCAGGACGGCGTGGCCGAGAATTTCACGGCCGCGATGCTCGAGCCGTATCTCGGTCCCGATGGGCGGCCTACGACCAACCGTGGCATCAGTTTCGTGGACCCTGAATCGCTGAAGAGGTCGGTGACCCGCCTCGACGCGCTCGGCTTCCAGGTGCATTTCCACGCGCTCGGCGATCGGGCTGTCCGCGAGGCCCTCGACGCGATCGAGGCCGCGCGAGCTGCGAACGGACCTTCGGACGGGCGGCATCACCTGGCTCATCTCCAGGTAGTGGACCCGGCGGACGTCGTCCGCTTCCTGCCGCTCGGCGCAGTCGCGACCATCCAGCCTTACTGGGCCTGCAACGACCGCCAGATGGTGGAGCTCACGCTGCCGTTCCTCGCTCCGGAACGCGCGGCGCTCCAGTACCCGTTCGGATCGTTGCACCGGGCGGGAGCCATCATCGCTGGGGGCAGCGACTGGACCGTGAGCACCCCGAATGTGCTCATGGAAGTCGAGACGGCCGTCAAACGGGTCTTCCCCGAGGACCGGTCGGCGCCGCCGTTCCTGCCGGAGCAGGCTCTGGACCCAATCGATGCGTTCGCCGCGTTCACCATCGGCAGCGCGTACGTCAACCATCTCGACGACGTCACCGGTTCGGTCGAAGTGGGGAAGCTGGCCGATCTCGTGGTCCTCGATCGAGACGTGTTTGCCCCGGACGCCGGTCCCCTCGGCGACGCGCGCGTGCTGCTGACGCTGATCGAGGGACAGGCGGCGTACGAAGACCCCGCGCTGGAGGCTGCATGACCGAGCTCGCGCGCCTCGACGCGGTCGGCCAGGCGGATCTCGTCCGAAGAGGAGAGGCTACGGCCGTCGAGCTGGTCGACGCCGCGATCGAGCGCATCGAGGCGCTGAACCCGAGGATCAACGCCGTCGTCACGCCGCTCTTCGAGCCGGCCCGCGAGGAGGCCCGCCGGCCACTGCCGCAAGGGCCGCTGGCTGGAGTGCCGTTCTTGCTCAAGGACCTCGGGGCGGGCCAGGCGGGCGTGCCCCAGACGGCCGGATCGCGCGCGTTCCGGGACTTCCGGCCCACGTCCGACAGCCCGCTCGTGAGCGCCTACCGGTCGGCCGGCCTCCTCATCGTCGGTCGCACCAACACGCCGGAATTCGGCAACCACTCCACGACCGAGCCCGTCCTGTTCGGCCCGACACTGAATCCCTGGGACCTCGAGCGGACCGTGGGCGGGTCCTCCGGGGGCTCCGCGGCAGCCGTGGCAGCCGGCATGGTTCCCGCGGCGAGCGGGGGTGACGGCGCGGGTTCGATTCGCATCCCGGCGTCGTGCTGCGGGGTCTTCGGCCTCAAGCCGAGTCGCGGACGGGTGTCGCGTGCACCTGCGGGCGAGGAGATCGGCGGCTTCAATGTCCGCCATGCGATCACTCGCACGGTCCGTGACAGCGCCGCCCTGCTGGACGTCATCGCCGGTCCGGTGGCGGGGGATCCATATTTCGCCATCCCGCCGGAGCGGCCGTACCTCGAAGAGGTTGGCAGAAGCCCGGGTCGCCTGCGGATCGCCTGGTCGGACCAGGCGCCGCTCGGCACTGCCGTCGATCCAGAGTGTGTCGCCGCCGTGCGCGACACCGCGGAGCTCCTGGCCTCGCTCGGCCACCAGGTGGAGGAGGCGGCGCCGATGTTCGACGCCGGGGTCATGATCGGTCCCATGGTCCTCGTCTGGGCGGTGGGAAATCTCGAGGACGCGACAGAGGCGGAGCGCATTCTCGGCCGTCCGCTCCAGCCAGAGGAGCTGGAGGAGACGACCTGGGAGCTCGTCGAGCATGGCCGCCGGTTCTCTGCCCTTGACCTTGTCCGCGCTGTGGAAGAGCTTGGTGCCGCAGCGCGCGCGATCGGCCCCTTCTTCGAAACCTTCGACGCCTGGCTCACCCCGACGCTGGCTCGTCCACCGGAGCGGCTCGGTGTCCTGAATCGCTCGCAGGGCGGCGCGGAGGAATGGTGGCGGTTCGATTGCGAGTTCAATGCGTGGAATCCGATCGCGAACATCACCGGCCAGCCCGCGATGTCCCTCCCTCTTCACTTCACGCACGGCGGGCTCCCGATCGGATCGCTGATCAGCGGGCGATACGGGCACGAAGCGACGCTCTTCCGACTCGGTGGCCAACTGGAGGGGGCCCGGCCGTGGGCCGACCGAGCGCCGCCGACCCACGCCTCACCTGAGGGAATCGCCCGTGGCTAAGCCCTTCCGCCTTTACATCTGCAGCGACATCCACGCCTCCGAGCGCGCCTGGCGAAAGTTCGTCAACGCCATGAAGGCCAACGTCTACAAGGTGGATGCCGCGCTGATCGCGGGCGATCTGACTGGCAAAGCGCTCATTGCGGTCGTTTCTTCGGGCGGCGGCGACGTGTGGACTGCCGATGTCCTCGGCCAGCGCCGGGTCGCGCGATCGGAGGGTGAGCTGGCGGATCTGGAGCGCTCGATCGCCGATCTCGGGTATTACGCGGTGCGGGTCTCCGAGCAGGATCGAGCAGCGATGGAGGCGGATCCCGCGGTGGTCCGGCGTGCCTTCGACGAGCACATCACGCGCCGGGTGCGCGAGTGGATGGATCTCGCCGCGGAGCGCCTCGATGGCTCCGGGGTTCCGGTCTACCTGATGCCTGGCAACGATGACGACTTCCAGATCGACCCGATCCTGGCGGACTCGGCCTATTGCCGCAACGTCAACGAGCAGGTGGTCGAGCTGACGCCCTGGCACCAGCTCGTGAGCATGGGCTGGTCGTCGCCGACACCGTGGTCGACCCCGCGCGAGCTGCCCGAGGAGGAGTTTCTCGACCGGCTGTCGGCGCTCATGCGTGGTGTCCGTGACGCGCGCAAGTCGGTGATCATGACCCACGTCCCGCCGTTCGACTCTGGTCTGGACACGGCCCCCCTCCTCTCGCCGTCGCTGCAGCCGACGGTCTCGGCCGGCGACCTTCTGCGCGGCCCCGTGGGCTCGACCGGCGTCCGGAAGGCGATCGAGACGTTCAAGCCGGTCCTCGGAGTTCACGGCCACATCCACGAGTCGGGCGGCGAGCGACGAATCGGCGAGACGCTGTGCGTAAACGCCGGCTCCGAGGCGAACCACGGTGTGCTGCGCGGCTATCTGATCGATCTGAGCGCGAATGGGGTCGAGCGAGCCCTGCGCGTGGAGGGTTGAGCCGCCGCCAAGGAGGAGGAACGCGGGACCGGGCTGCCGCGTTCCCAACCAGCAGGGATCGGCTGATTAGGAGGAGGGACCCGATGACAACCGAGACCGACACCGCGCCGCCGAGGGAGAAGACCCCGGACGCCCTGGTAGGGAGGCTCTTCGAGGCCAGCCTGGGGATGTTCGACCTGATGACCATCTATCTCGGCGACCAGTTGGGGTTGTATCGGGCCCTGCGTGACGGCGGTGCGGCCGCTCCTTCTCAGCTCGCGAGGCGCGCCGGAATTGACGTGCGCTACGCGCGCGAGTGGCTCGAGCAACAGGCGGCGACCGGGATCCTCGAGGTGGACGACGTCGGCGCCGCGCCGGGCGATCGCCGGTACACGCTCCCGGATGCGCATGCAGACCCGCTCCTCGACAAGGAGAGCCCGTACTCGATCTCGCCGCTTGCCCGGTCGATCGTCGCCTGCGCGAAGGTGGTGCCGGAGCTCATGGAGGCGTTCCGCTCCGGCGGCGGCGTGTCCTGGGCCCACTACGGCCCGGACATGATCGAGGCGCAGGGCGATTTCAACCGCCCATGGCTGGTGGGCTCGTTCGGGACCGAGATCCTGCCGGCCATTCCTTCGATCGACAGCCGGCTTCGCGCCGATCCGCCGGCGCGCGTCGCCGACGTTGCTTGCGGTGTCGGCTGGGCCTCCATCGCCATCGCGCGCGCCTATCCGAACGTGAAGGTGGACGGGTTCGATCTCGACGAATCGTCGATCGAGATGGCGCGGCAGAACGCGCGCGAGGCGGGCCTGAGCGATCGAGTCACGTACCGGGCGCGCGACGTCGCCGAGGCCGAGCCTGGCCAGTATGACGTCGGCGTCATCATCGAGGCTGTTCACGACATGGCGCAGCCGGTCGCGGTTCTGTCCTCGTTGCGCCGGATGCTGCGGCCCGATGGTGTCGTCCTGGTCGCGGACGAGAAGACGGCCGACGCGTTCACGGCGCCGGCCGACGAGCTGGACCGGCTGTATTACGGGTTCAGCGTATTCACATGTCTTCCCGCAGCCATGACGGAACGTCCGACCGAAGCGCTCGGCACCGTGATGCGGGCGGACACGATGCGGCGCGTCGCCTCAGAGGCGGGCTTCACGGGCTTCGAGCGCCTCGCGAAGCCCGAGCTCGACATGCTCCGCTTCTACCTGTTGACGCCTTAGCCTCGCGGGAGCGACCGCTCGGAGCGGTGCCCCCTGGGCGTGCCCGGTTTACCCTGAGGCATGCCCCGGCTACGGTGTTCCACCTCCGTCGCTGATCGGCCGTGATCGAACCGTCGCCCGAGCCCGGAAGGCTGGTTCCGGCCGACCCGAGCGGCCCCAGAGCGAGCGTGGTGGTCGCACTGCTCGTCGCGACATTCGTGGGGATCGCCCTCGCGAAGCCTTGGGGCACCCAGGTCCTGCCACCCGCATCCTCCGCGCAACCGTCGGGCGGCATCGCGGGGACGACACTGCCGCCCGTGACGGGCCAGAGCGCGGCTCCGCGCGGGCCAGTCGCCGATGCCTTTACGATCGCGTCGCCGCCAGCCGCCTCAGCCGTGTGGTCCGCCGTCCGCTGGCGACGTCTCGAGCCTCGCGACCCGCTCAACCTGGTGAGGTCCGCGCTGCGCTGGCGGGGCGGTTTCATCGCGCTCGGTTGGGACCCAAGTGCAACCGAGACATCGACGCCGATCTGGACGTCGCGGGATGGGTCGCACTGGGAACCCTTGCCCTTCAACACGTCCACCACGTTCTGGCCGGGCGTGGCCGTCGTCGGCATTGCCGAGGTGCCCTCGGGCCTCGTGGCCCTGACGGAACGGGTTAGGACCGACTGCACCAGCACCTCCTGCATCAGCCCGTATGCGCCGCCGGTAGTGTCATGGACCTCGCCGGACGCGCGGTCGTGGACACCGCACGTCGCGGTTGCCCTCGAGCGCGCCCTCACAACGGGCGCGGTGCAGATGGTGCTCGCGACGGGTCCCGCCGGGCTCGTTGCGGCAACCAACAACCCCACAAGTCTTGCTGCGACCTCGCTCGACGGCGTCGACTGGCATGTGCTCCCCAACGGCACGTTTCCCAAGCAGTTCGTCATCAACGACCTCCGAGGTACGGCGACGGGCTATATGGCTGGTGGACTCTGGGTGACCGGCCACACCCATTGGGACGCAGCCGCCCTGTGGTCGGCTGACGGGCGCACGTGGACGCAGTCACCGCCGCTCCCCGCGGCATCGACGCCCGCGACCGTGCCCAACGGCTCCGGCCACACGTTGTCGGCTGTCACGTCGTTTGTCTCGGGAGAAGGTGGGCTGATCGCGGTCGGCCGGGAGATCGTGGCACCTGGCAGGACCCTCTGGTGGCACTCGTCGGACGGGAAAGCCTGGCTATCCCTGCCCGCCTACCCTCCGCTCGGACCGATACCCTGCCCCGGGCAAAGTTGCGGGCTCCAGCCCGATGGTGCGCTCGTCGCGGACGGCGAGCGTTTGATCGCCGTACGGGGCGGCCGGGATGCCGGGGTATGGATTTCTGCCGATGGCAAGGCCTGGCGACGTCTCACGGTGACCGGGGATCCGCCTCAGCAGACGACGCAGGCGGTTTTGTTGCCCGGCGGAGTCCTGCTGTCGGACGGCGCGACAACGTGGTACGGCGAGGCGGCCGGGGAGTGAGGCATCCCGGTTCGTAGCAGCCGCACCACCCCATCGTCTGTACCATGATCGATCATCGATGACACACCAACCTGGTGTCCGCAGTTTCGGAGGAGACACCTGGAGGACCCGCCCGTGGCTGTGACAGAGGAGATCCTCGGCCAGTTCC
>VBEC01000019.1:0-30024 GCA_005883615.1 Chloroflexota bacterium
CCCACTCCGGCACGCGGACGGCGAGGTGGCTGAGCGGGTACGGGCGGATGTCGATTCCCCGGGCGAGCAGGCGGTCGCGCTGCTGCGCGGCGAACGTCAGATAGTCCCCGATGATGTCGCCCACCGGATCGGCCATCGCCTCCTCCTCTCGGCCGCCATCGTACGACGCGTATGCAGCGAACGGATCAGGCGACCGCGCGCCAGGCGAGGTAGCCGACCGAGGCGACTTCGAGCAGCTCGACCGCCCGGCCAAGCGTCAACCAGCCTCGAGAATCAGGTGCGCATAGATCAAAGTGCCCCGAATCAGGTGCCCAAAGATCAGTAGAGTCAGATGCCGAAAACCATCGTGTCGGCTCCTCGCCGACCGGGGTCCGGCCCCGTCAGGCCACAGGATGCGGTGGTTCAGCGGTTCGCGAGCCGCACATCTTGTGGAGTTGGCTGGCGAGGAAGGATTCGAACCTTCAATCCCCTGATCCAGAGTCAGGTGCCTTACCGTTTGGCCACTCGCCAGCGGCTGAGCGTGAGCGAGGCGTCGGTCGCTATCAGATCCTGGTTGCGTCAGCACTCGTCCCGGGACCACTCAGGCGCACATTCTAGGTCGCTCCGGTATCAGGACGCCACTCTGACGCTTGATCGGAGGTTGTCAACGCGGCGCTGGTGGCGCCGATTTTCGGGTGGCGAGCATGTCGGCGACGCGCGCCGTATGGCGAGACAGCATCTCGCGCTCGAGCTTGATGAATTCGGTCAGGACCTTGAGCTGCTCGTCGTCGAATCGAGCGAACGCTTTGGCGCTATCGGCCATCAGTGGGCCGTAGACGGGTGCCGCTCGGCGCTCCACCTCTGGGGTTGTCTCGATGATGACCTTCCGCCGATCGACCGTGTCACGGACGCGCCGGACCAGGCCAGCTGCCTCGAGGTGATCCACCACCGCGGTTAGCGCCCCGGTGGTGAGCCGCGCGGCCTCTGCAAGCTGGCCCGCGTTCATCGGCCCGCGCGTCCCGAGGATGTCGAGGCAACGCCAGTCGGTTCGATTGAGGCCGGCCAGCTCGGCGACCACTCCGTCGAAGATCTCCTGGTCTGCCTGCCAACCGCGAATCTCGTGGCCGAGGTTGGCGAGAGCCGTCTCGCGAGCGTGTCCTCTTGACATTTGGCTCTCTCATTCCTCAAGATACTGGATAGCCAAACGACACAATCGTCGAGACGAGCATACCAGCGGGAGCCTCCACCATGACCACCCGATCAACCGCGCCGACGCTCAAGCCGAGCCGCGAAGGCGTCAACAACGGCCGAGCGACCGAGAGCCCAGTCCCGTGGCCGAACTCTGGATCGGTGATTTCCAGGGACGGAACCACGATCGGGTACGGGCAGGTCGGGCGCGGTCCGGGCTTGGTCGTGCTGCATGGCACGATGTCGTCGGCGTACAACCACCACGAGCTCGCACAGGCGCTCGCCGACACCTACACGGTCTATGTCCCGGACCGCCGCGGGCGTGGGCGGAGCGGGCAGTTCGGTCCGGGCTATGGCCTGCGCAGCGAGGTCGAGGATCTCGACGCACTGTTGGCGGCAACGGAAGCCAGTCAGGTGTTTGGCGTGAGCTCCGGCGGAATCATCGCTCTCGAAGCCGCGCTGACGCTGCCGAACGCCCGACGGATCGCAGTCTTCGAGCCGCCGCTCTTTCCGGACACCGGATTGCCGATCCGGATCCTGCGCAACTTCGACTCCCTGATGGCGGAGGGGCGGTTGGCAAGAGCGCTGGTAATGGCCATGAAGGAAGCACAGATGGGGCCCGCATTCTTCAGGGCCATGCCCGCCTG
Source organism: Chloroflexota bacterium (assembly GCA_005883615.1). GTDB lineage: Bacteria > Chloroflexota > Limnocylindria > Limnocylindrales > CSP1-4 > CF-16. The sequence goes on from VBEC01000019.1 coordinate 1,815, forward strand.
GCTGACTGAGCGACTTACCGGACTAATGCTGGCGCAGGAGGACCGCAAGGGCAGTGGCGCCTATGTCTCGATGCATGAGCTCGCGCCGACACTGCACTACGACTTCCAGCTCGTGGCCGAAGCCAGCGGACGGATTGAGCATTTCAAGGCGATCCATGCCGAAGTGCACCTGCTCGGCGGAAGCAGGAGTCCCGCCTATCTAAAGCGCGCCCTTGCTACCCTCGAAACGCTGGTGCCGAGATCAACGCGGATCGAGCTGAGCGGCCTCGACCATGCCGCGTCGTGGAATTCCGATCGAGGCGGCCGACCCGGTCCGGTAGCAGCAGCCATCCGACAGATGCTGTCCAGCCGATAGCTGTCGTGCTGGAGGCGGGAACGCTTCAGCCATGCTTCGGCGGCCAGAGGAGAGGCTGACCCTTCTCGTAGACGGTGATGCGATAGCCGCCGGGGTCCGCCATCGCCAATGTCCGTCCGAACGCTCGCTCCACTCGCCACGCGCTACCCGGTCGGCCCGGCGAGGAACACCGACTCAGGGGGAAAGCCGGGATCGCACTCGCCGGGGACCGGTGGGGGAATTGGCGTACGCGGGGTCGAGGTTGCGGTCGGTCTGTGAAATGCGCGGACCCCAACAACGCGATGCTCGCGCGCTGCTGGGAGAGGAGCCGTCCGCCTGGTCACGGCAACGCAACCCCTCAGGCTCCACTCGGGACGGTACTTCTGGGTATGCCGCTGTAATGCCCTCAGTCTAACAACAGACATTGCAATGCGCGGACCCGCGTCGATGTGGCTCGCGTGCCTCCGTACCCGGAGTGCCCGAATCGGTACCTGGTTCCGTGACCCTACGGATGACGCGGCCGGGGCGACACTGAGAGCCTTGGCGTGTCCTCGCGTCGAAGGGGGCGGCGCCATCCCTTGGTGGCGCTTCTGTCGGCGCGAGGCTCCACTCTCCTTCAGCCAGGCGCTCGTAAGCTGGACACTGGCGTCGATGACCTCGAGGCCTGGCGCGCCGCCCACGGATATGCCCGAGAACAGACGTTCGACGGCGCAGGCAAGACTTGCTAGACTGTCGCCACGACGCCGATAGAGCGTCCGAATCGAAGACGCGGCTACACGATCACTCCATCTCAATGGTTCTCGGCGAGACAGGTTCGCTGAGGCCGTGTGAGAAGGAGTTTTTCATGTTCACGACCACAGGTGACAAGACGCTCACCTGCGCCGACTGCGGCCAGGAATTCGCGTTTACCGCCAGTGAGCAGCAGTTCTACGCCGATCGGCAGTTCAGCGAACCACGTCGTTGCACGTCCTGTCGCGCGATCCGCAAGGCGTCGCGTGGGGTCTCGAGCACCGGCAGCTACGCTGGGGGCGAGTCCGCGAGCCGTGGCTATGACCGCGGTTCGCGCGAGATGTTCAGCGCAACGTGCGCAAGCTGCGGCCGCGAAGCCCAGGTCCCGTTCCGCCCGAGCGGCGCCAGGCCGGTCTACTGCAGCGACTGCTTCACGGCCCAGCGGCGCAGCTACTGAACCCACCTCATCAGAACCAGCGAAGCCCGGCATCTTGGCCGGGCTTCGGCGATTCTTGGTGAGCCCTCGCCGGTGGCAGACAGCCGGGCGTACGCTATCGCCGAACGGATAGAGCGGACGTGAGATTCGAGCGGGCTGCAGCCCAACCGGGCAGGCCGACCGAACGCATGCGTGAGGGAGTGGGAATGGGATCGACCAAGCGTCTCGTGGTGCTCGCGATCGGGCTGGCAGGTCTGCTGGCAATGCTCACGATGGGGGTCGTCCTCGCACAGGGGGATCAGCTCGGGGGCAAGCTCCGAACGGGTTCTGAGGTCACGATCCCAGCCGGTGAAACGGTCGACCACGACGTCTACGTCTTCGGGGGGACGCTGGTTTCCAACGGCACGATCAACGGCGACCTCGTGGTAGCCGGCGGCAACGTCGAGGTGAACGGTCCGGTGAAGGGCGACGTGCTCGCTGCCGGCGGCCGGATCTCGATCAATGGTCCGGTCGGTGGCGATGTACGGACGGCCGGCGGACAGGTCACGATCGCTGGTGACATCGCGGAGGACGTTCTCGCGGCAGGTGGTCAGGTGACGCTCGGCGGTCGAGTCGGCCAGGACGTGATCGTGTCGAGCGGCCAGCTGACGCTGACGGGCGCCGTGGCGGGTAGTGCGACGGGCACCGTCGGCACATACACGAAAAGCGGCACGATTGCGGGGACCGACTCGATCACGGTGACGGGCAACCAGACGGCATTCCCGACGACTCCCTCGAACCCGGTGCTCGACGCCATCCGCCAATTCATCGCAGTCCTGCTCGTGGCCGCTCTCGCCCTGTGGCTGGTGCCGCGCGTCCTCGTTGACGCGGAGGGCGAGTTGCGGCGGCGCCCGCTGCCATCGCTCGGCTGGGGGATCGGCGCGTTCATCGCCTACATCGTGCTGGTGATCGTCCTTGCGGTCGTAGTCGTCCTGCTCGGGGTCCTCCTCGGCCTGCTGGGGTTCGGCACGCTGCTGGGGATCGATCTCTTCGCCGGGTTCGTCGTTATCTCGGGCGTCACGCTGGCATTCGTCGTCACGTGCGCATTCGTGGTGGACGCGATCGTCGGGCTTGCGCTGGCACGGCTGGTCGTCGGTCGGTCGGGCCGGTCTGCATTTGGTCTCGACGCCACTTCGGGCGCCCGCCGCGATCGCTGGTCCGACCTTGGGCTGCTGGTCATCGGCGTGGCGATCGTCGTGGTGTTGACGGCGCTGCCGCTCATCGGCGGCTGGGTGAAGGTCGTGGTCATCCTCCTCGGTCTCGGCGGCCTGTGGCTGGCATGGCGGCGGCCGGGCCTGCCCCGGCCCCCCGACTGGCCGTCCGCCGACCGCCCGCCCGAGACGCAACCCCCGTCCGCGGGGACGCCCGGCTAGGGGCTCACGGAACGGGCACGCAGCTAGCATCGTCGAGGTGCGCGACTCGCCGTCTAGCGGATCCGCCAGTGATTCCAGCAGCGCGCCCCTACGCCAGACGGCGCTACGACTCGAGTACGTAACCGTCGGGTGGAATGCCATCGAAGGGCTGGCAGCGATCGCCGCCGGTCTCGCCGCGAGCTCCGTCGCACTCGTAGCCTTCGGCCTCGACTCGTCCGTCGAGGTATTTGCGTCGCTCGTCGTCGTCTGGGAACTGCGTGGACTGGACCGTGGCCGGGAGTGGCGGGCGCTGCGGCTGATCGGCGTCGGCTACCTCGTGGTCGCCGCTTACATCGGCTGGGATGCGACCTCGGCCATCGTCGGTGGGAAGCACTCGGCCGCTTCGCCGATCGGTATGCTCCTGCTGGCGGCGACGGTCCTGGTGATGGGCGGGCTCGGCGTTGCCAAGCTCGGCGTTGGCGGACGGCTCGGTAGCCCAACCGTACGAGCCGACGGCCGGTTCAGCTTGATCGACGGCTCGCTCGCGCTTGCCGTGCTCGTCGGTCTTGCGCTCTCAGCTGTATTCGGTTGGTGGTGGGCCGACCCGGTGCTCGCTCTCGTCGTTGCGCTGGTGGCTCTTCGGGAAGGGATCCAGGCCTGGCGCGATCCGGCGTAGCCCAGCCCGACAGGAGCGACCGCAGCGTCAGGGCCGTCTCGTCACGCGACTGACTTGTTGGATCCCGATACTTGCGCCATGCGCAACCAAGCAATGGAGATCGGGTCGAAAATGACGATCAAGGTGGACGAGAACGAGCTTCGAGGGCGGCTCAGCCCGATTCAGTACGCCGTGACAATGGAAGCGGCTACCGAACGGCCGTTTACGGGCATGTACTGGGACCATCACGACGACGGGGAATATCACTGTGTCGTCTGCGGGACGTCCCTGTTCGATTCAGGAACGAAGTTCGAATCGGGGACCGGTTGGCCCAGCTTCTCGGACATCGTCGACCGTGGCAATGTGACCACGCGCAACGACGTGAGCCACGGAATGGTGCGGACCGAGGTTCGCTGCGGCAATTGTGGAGCACACCTCGGGCACCTCTTTCCGGATGGCCCGAATCCCACCGGGCTGCGGTATTGCATCAACTCCGCGGCGCTAGACTTCGCCGAGCGTTCGAAGAGCTGATTCCAGACTCGCCCGAGCTCGCCCACGCGCGGGCTGCAAGCCGCCCGGCGATATCCCCCGCGTCCGGAGACTTCCCGGGGTAGGCTAGGATAGCCCCATACCCCCCGGGAGTATGTGCACGAATGAGGGACGATCACCAGCATCAGGGGAACGCGGATCACGTCGGGCATCAGGCCGCGACGACTCCGCAGGCCCCGACGCACGCGCACCAGGCGAATCACGACGACCATGCCGCCCACCCAGGCCACGGTGGTCCTCATGACGGTCGCGACGCTCACGACGGTCACGACGCTCACGACGGGGCACACGGTGACCATGATCGCCACGCCGGCCACTCGGCCGGGATGTTCCGGGACCGGTTCTGGCTGAGCCTCGCGCTGACCGTTCCGGTCGTCCTCTGGAGCCGGGATCCGCAGGCGTGGCTGGGCTACCGTGCTCCCGACCTCCCCGGGTCCGCCCTGATCCCGCCGATCCTGGGAACCGTCGTTTTCGTGTACGGAGGGCTCGTCTTCATCCGGAGTGCCCGGCACGAGCTGGCCGCACGGCAGCCCGGGATGATGACGCTCATCTCGCTCGCCATCGCGGTGGCCTTCGTCACGAGCTGGGCCGGGACCCTGGGGTTGTTCGAGGTCGAGATCTGGTGGGAGCTGGCGACGCTGATCACGGTCATGCTCCTCGGCCATTGGCTCGAGATGCGCGCGATCGACCAGGCGAGCGGTGCCCTCGCGGCTCTCGCCGAGCTGCTCCCGGATACTGCCGAGCGCGTGACGGAGCAGGGGACGGAGACCGTTCCGCTCTCCGAGTTGCGACCGGACGACGTCGTTCTGGTTCGTCCGGGGGCTCGCATCCCGGCCGACGGCATCGTCCTCGAGGGCGACGCCGATGTCGACGAGTCCATGATTACCGGCGAATCGCGTGCGATACCCAGGGAGACCGGCGACAAGGTCATCGCCGGTACGGTCGCCGTGGGCGGCAGCCTGCGGATCCGGGTCACAGCGGTCGGCGAGGCAACTGCGTTGTCGGGGATCGTGCGCCTCGTCGCTGCGGCGCAAGCCTCGGCATCACGCACTCAGGCGTTGGCCGATCGTGCGGCAGCCTTGCTGTTTTACGTCGCGGTCGCGGCCGGGGCGCTGACGCTCGGCTTCTGGTGGCTCCAGGGTGATCCGGAGGGTGCGCTGGTTCGAACCGCGACCGTTCTTGTCATCGCCTGCCCACACGCCCTGGGACTGGCGATCCCGCTGGTCATCGCGATCAGCACGTCGCTCGGCGCTCGGAACGGGCTCCTGGTGAAGGATCGGCTGGCCCTCGAACGAGCCCGGGAGGTTCGAATCGTCATCTTCGACAAGACCGGCACTCTCACCAGGGGACGGCCTGTCCTCGCCCGGGTGGCCGTGGCGACCTTCGCGGAAGAGGCCGATGTCCTGCGGCTGGCTGCTGCCGTCGAGGGCGACTCAGAGCACCCGCTCGCGCGGGCGATCGTGGACGGCGCGCAAGAGCGCGGGATCATGCCTGACTCGGCGGTGGCGTTCGAGGCGCTGCCCGGCCGCGGCGCGAAGGCCGTGGTCGAGGGAAGGGAGGTGGTCGTGGGCGGACCGCGGCTCCTCGACGAGCTCGGGCTGAAAGCACTCACGGAGGCGGACGCGTGGGCGGGGGAAGGCCAGACCGTCCTTCACGTCGTCGCCGATGGCGTCGTGATCGGTGCCATGGCGCTCGAGGACGAGATCAGGCCGGAGTCGGCCGAGGCCGTCGCTGCGCTGCACGATCTGGGCATTCAGGTGGCGATGATCACCGGTGACGGCGAGGCCGTCGCGAGGTCTGTCGCGCGACGCCTGGGGATCGACGAAGTGGCCGCGCAGGTCCTGCCATCCGAGAAGGTGGATGCGGTCAAGCGCTTCCAGCGAGGCGGCCGGAAGGTGGCGATGGTCGGCGACGGGGTGAACGATGCGCCGGCACTGGCCACCGCCGACGTGGGCATCGCGATCGGCGCCGGCACCGACGTCGCCGTCGAGTCGGCCGGCATTGTCCTCGTGCGCAGCGATCCTCGTGATGTGGTCGCGGCAATCGAGCTGTCGCGCGCCACGTACCGGAAGATGGTCCAGAACCTGGTGTGGGCGACTGCCTACAACCTGATCGCGATTCCGGTTGCGGCCGGCGTTCTCGTCCCGTGGGGCGTGGACCTGCCGATGGCGGTCGGCGCGGTCGTGATGAGCGCCTCGACGATCATCGTCGCGGCGAATGCCCAGCTGCTTCGCCGCGTGAACCTTCGTGCGCGAGTTCCGGCACGGTCGCGGCCCAGCCCAAGGATGGCCTCCTCAGCGTCGTCAGGTTGACCGGGACCCCGTCGACCGGGCCCGCGCGGCCAGCCGCAGTGACGCCCAGCTCGCGTCGGTGCTCCAGCCACCATCAACAGGAAGCGCGACGCCGTTGACGAAGCCGCTTCGGAGCGGGTCGGCGAGGAAGGAGATCGCGGCAGCTACGTCGTCGGGCGTCGCGAAACGGCCAGCGGGCACCTGGTCCGTGATATCCACATCGTCGTATGCGCCCCGCGCCTGATCCGCCGCATCCATCTCCGTCTTGACCCAGCCGGGGCACACGGCATTCACCCGAACCCCGCGGCCTCCCCATTCGACGGCCAGCGTGCGGGTCAGCCCGAGGAGCCCGTGCTTGCTCGCGTTGTATGCCGCTCGATCGGCGACCCCTCGCAGTCCCGCAATCGAGGCTACGTTGACGATCGAACCCTGGCCGGCCGCGAGCATCCCCGTCCCGAGCGCCTGGCACAGCAGAAATGGTCCGGTGAGGTTCACGTCGACGACTCGGCGCCACTGGGCAGCGGACGTCTGCTCGGCTGGGGCGATCAGGGCGATGCCGGCGTTGTTGACGAGGACGTGCACCCCGCCGAATCGCTCCAGGGCGCGATCACGGAGCCGGAGTACGTCATCCTCCGACGAGACGTCGCCGACGACTGCCAGGACTTCGGCGCCTCGCGATTCCAGTGACCCTACTGTTTGGGTCGGCTCGCGCAGGTCGTTCAGCACGAGCGCGTAGCCCTCGTCGGCAAACACCTCCGCCGTCCGCCGGCCTATTCCCTGGGCGGCACCGGTGACGACGGCGACCCGCCTCCCGGCTGTGCTGGCCACGCGCGCTCCAGGCGTCAGTCGAACGTCACCGGCTGGCGCTGGTCGTAGCGAGCGCGCGCCGCGTCAATGTCCAGAGCATGGTCATCCGCCCATACGATCAGCTCGCGAATCGTTTCGAGAAGCGTCTTGCCCATCGCCGTGAGCGCGTAGTCGACCCGAGGCGGCACCACCGCATAGACCGTCCGCGTCACGATCCCATCCCGCTCCAGGCCTCGAAGCGTCACGGTGAGCATCCGCTGGCTGATTCCGTCGATGCCGCGCAGCAGTTCGGTGAAACGGCGCTTGCCTTCGCCCAGATGGCCAATCACGAAGACTGACCACTTGTCGCCGACGCGGTCGAGGACGTCGCGAGCCCGGCAGCTGGACGGGTCGGCGGGAAGAGCGACCGCGGTATCTGTCGCCTGGACGACCAATGGGTTACCTCCTTGTTCCTCAGAAACTCCAAAGTGCGGCCTTGCCGTGTGCCCAATTGTGACGGAGGATGTGGACAGACACAAGTAGTAACTGAGCACATCGCCGGCCACTGACCGCATCGTGCGACGGTGGCCTGAGAGGCTCGCGGAGGCGGCACGTGCGCGCGTACAGCATCGATCAGTTCGGCGTTCCGGGATCGGTCGGAGAGCAGCCGGCCCCGGATGCGGGAACGGGCGAGATCCTCGTCCGCGTTCGAGCGGCCGGTGTGAACGCATTCGACACGGCGGTCGTCGCCGGGTACGTGAAGGACTATATGGAGCATCGCTTCCCGCTCGTGCCCGGCCTGGACGCGTCGGGCGTCGTCGAGGCGATCGGAGAGGGCGTGTCCGGTTTCTCGAACGGGGACGAGGTCGTGGGCATCTCCGAACGGCCGTTCGTAGGCGCGGGCACGTTCGCACAATTGGTTGCCTTGCCCGTGCTTGCGTCAGCCCGGAAGCCTTCGACGGTCGGTTACGTGGAGGCAGCGGCGCTGCCCACCGCCGGTCTCACGGCACTGTCCACGGTCGAGGCGGCCGATCCCAAGGCCGGGCAGACGGTCGTGATCATCGGCGCCACGGGCGGTGTCGGGAGCTTCGCCATTCAGCTTGCGGCAGCGCGCGGCGCGATCGTCGTGGCAATCACTCGCGGCGACTACGCGGCCTATGCCCGAGAGCTCGGTGCGACCGACACGATTGACTACACGGCCGGGGATCCGAGCGATCTCCTTCGAGCGCGGCAGCCGGACGGAGTGGACATCCTGATCGACTTCGCCGCCGATCGAGAGCTCCTCGCGCGGCTTGCCGATCAGGTCCGGACCGGCGGCAGCGTGGTCTCTAGTGCCGGTGTCGTCGACGTGGAGGAGCTGGCCGAGCGGGGCATTCGCGGCACAAATGCCAACCGCGCCGCCCCAGGACGACTGGCCGAGCTCGTGAAGCTCGTGGACGATGGGAGGATCCGGGTCCCCGCCACGCACACCTACCGCCTCGAGGACGCAGCGGCCGCGCTCCAGGAGCAAGCCGGCCGGCACGTCCGCGGCAAGCTGGTGCTGGATCTGTCTGAGTGACGGTTGGTCGCTCCCGGTCTAGCTGAACCCGAAACGCTCGGCCGCCCGGTCGGCCACCTCGCCGCCGATCGCCAGCGAGGCCGTGGCGGCCGGTGACGGGGCGTTCCGGACGTGCAGGACCCGGTCTGAGCCACCCAGGCGGAAATCGTCGACCAGTGTGCCGTCCGGATCGAGCCCCTGTGCGCGGACGCCCGATGGACCGAACGTCACCTGGTCGGCGCGGAGTTCGGGCAGGTAGCGTCTCAGCTCGCCAACGAAGGCCCGCTTCGAGAGATCGCGCCAGAACTCGGCCAGGCCGGTCCGCCAGTAGCGCAGCGCCAGGCGAATGAAGCCGCGATACGCCAGCACCCCGGCGAGGTCCCGTACGGAGATGTCGCGCCGCCGGTAGCCCTCCATGGCGAATGCCAGCACGGCGTTCGGGCCGGCCCATACCTCGCCGTCGATCCGCCTCGTGAAGTGGACGCCGAGGAACGGAAAGCGAGGGTCGGGGACGGGATAGATGAGGCCGCGGACGAGGTCTCGCGCCTCGGGCAGGAGCGTGTAGTAGTCGCCCCGAAACGGGATGATCCGTTCCGGCGCCGGATCAGCGGTCATCGCCGCGACGCGGTCCGCCTGCAGGCCGGCGCAGGCGACGACGTGGCTCGCAACCAGCGGACCCTGGGTCGTGCTCAGGACGACCTCGCTATCGCGCTGTTCCATGGCCGTGACAGCGCGCCCGGTCTCGATCGTTCCGCCGAGGCCCCGAACCTCCCGCGCGTATGCCAGCGCGACAGCCTTGAAGTCGACGATCGCTGTCTCAGGCGACCAGAGGCCGCGAATGCCCGCAGCATGCGGCTCGATCTCCTTGATCCGTTCCGGGCCAATCTCTTCGAGGCCCTGCACCCCGTTGACGGTGCCGCGCTCGAACAGGTCATGGAGCCGAGGCACCTCGCCCTCGTCGAGGGCCACGACGACCTTGCCGATCCGGCGAAGCGGTATGTCGTGCTCGGCGCAGTACGCCTCCAGCTCGGCCTTGCCCGCGCGACACAGTCGGGCCTTGAGAGAGCCGGGCTTGTAGTACAGGCCCGCATGCACCACGCCGCTGTTGTGGCCGGACTGGTGCATCGCGACTTCCGGCTCACGCTCGAGGACCACCAGCCGTAGTTGCGGCCGTCGGCGCAGGAGCTGGAGCGACGTTGCCAGTCCAACGATCCCACCACCGATGACGGCGAGATCGGCCTTCTCGACGGGCATCGTCGGGTCGCCTCCTCATTCGATCGAACGGCAGGGTGCCGGACGAGCAGATTACCGGTTCCGCGGTAGGCGTCCGCTGCTGCAAGATGTTCCGAGAGGAGGTGGCCCCGACGGTCAGGTCGAGCGTGATCCCCGAACAGTTCCGGGCATTCGTGGCTGAGAAGGCCGACGATGGCGTCACGCGTGGGACGCGGGACGTCCGCCGCGCGGACTTGCCCGGCGGCGAGGGGTCCTCGGGCGAGCGCGTTGCCGCCGGCGAGGTCGAGATCCGGGTCGAATGGTCGAGTATCAACTACAAGGACGCGCTCGCTACGACCGCATCGGGGAAGGTCGCCCGCATCAGCCCGCTGATCCCGGGCATCGACCTCGCCGGCGAGGTGGTCGCCGGCGATGAACCCTCTCTCGCGCCCGGCAGCCGGGTCCTTGCGCACGGCTACGACCTCGGCGTGGCGCGCCATGGTGGTTGGGCCCAATACGCGCGGGTGCCTGCCGCCTGGATCGTGCCGTTGCCCGATGGCCTTGATGCCCGCCTTGCCATGGCGCTTGGGACGGCCGGCTTCACAGCCGCTCTGTCGGTCATCCGCCTCGAGGCGCGTGGCCTCCGCCCCGGGAACGGACCCGTTCTCGTGACGGGGGCGAGTGGAGGCGTCGGCAGCACGGCCGTCGGAATCCTTGCCGCGCGAGGGTATGAGGTCTGGGGTGCCACCGGCAAGCGCGATGAGGAGGGGCGCCTGAGGAGCCTCGGGGCAGCGGGCTTCGTCCCCCGGGGGGAGTACACGGGCGCTCCCGAGCGTGCCCTGGATCGCGAGCGCTGGGCGGCTGCCGTTGACTCCGTCGGTGGCGCAAGCCTGCCCTACGTCCTTCGGACCCTGCGGTATGGAGGAGCGGTTGCGGCCAGTGGAAACGCCGGCGGCGCCGGATTCGCGACGACCGTGTTCCCCTTCATCCTGCGCGGCGTTGCCCTGATCGGGATCGACTCTGCATACCTGTCGATCGACGAGCGCCGCGAGGTATGGCGACGTCTCGCGACGGATCTTCGGCCACGCGGGCTCGGGGAGGGCCTCACCGACGTATCGCTCGAGAGCCTGGAGCCGTCGATCGATGCCATGCTCCGCGGCGCCGCACGCGGGCGCTGGATCGTGCGCATCGTCGGAACTGCTCCGACGTGACCCTCGGTCCGAGGACCACGAGAAGAGCGGTGCTAGAATCCACTGACAACCGAATCACGCCTCCGGGGAGCGCAAACGCGCTGAGAGTGCGGCCCGGACCACCGAACGCGGTGGCACCGCCGCAGACCCGCCGAACCTGATCTGGCTCGTACCAGCGAAGGAAGCAGGCCCGCACCTGACTCGATCGCCGTCCCCGTTGTCCGGAGGCGGCGTTCTTTTTGGGGAAACGAGTCAGCATGTTCTCCGTCCACATCGACACCAGGGCAGTGCGCCGCGCCGAGGCGCTCCTGATCGCGACGGCGCTCCTGAGCGGCTGCGCGGGCGGCGCCTCGTCCAGTGCATCGGGCGTACCCACGCCTCCTGGCGTCAGCGTCTCGCCGCAGTCGTCACCATCGCCCTTGCCCTCGCCATCGCCGGCTCCGGCGACCGTTCGATTCGCCCTCGACTGGACCCCCAATACTGACCACACGGGCTTCTACGTGGCCCAGTCCATGGGCTGGTATCGCGATGCCGGCATCGACCTCAAGGTACTGCCCTACGGCAGCACGGCTCCCGAAACGGTGCTTGCCGCGGGACAGGCCGACTGCGGGATCAGCTTCCAGGATTCCCTGACATTCGCGGTGGCCGCCGGAGCGCCGATCAAGTCGGTCATGGCGATCATGCAGCACGAGGCGAGCGCCATTGCGGTCCTTGCCGACAGCTCGATCCAGCGACCGCGCGACCTGGACGGCAAAACCTACGCGGGCTTCGGCTACCCGACCGAGGCGCCCACGATCAAGGCCGTCATTCGGGCCGATGGGGGCAAGGGCGACTTCCGCACCGTCACGCTCGATTCGACCGCCTACCAGGCCCTGTACACCAGGCATGCGGACTTCACGATCCCGTTCACCGCATGGGAGGGCGTCGAAGCCCAGGAGAAGGGGATTGCTCTGCGCTACTTCAAGTTCACCGAGTTCGGATTCCCTGACTTCTACCAGGTCGTGCTGGCCTGCAACGATGGCTGGCTCGCGAAGAACGTCGATGTCGCCCGGCGATTCGTCGGGGCGACCGTTCGCGGCTTCCAGTTCGCACAGTCGTCGCCGGATGCGGCCGCGGCCATTCTCATCGCTCAGAATCCGAGCGTCTTCAAGGACAACCAGAAGCTGCCGCTTGACAGTCAGCGATTCATCACGCAGCACGGCCTGTACGTGGACGCGCAGGGCCTGGTTGGCCGGCAAACCCTCGACCAATGGACCGGCTACTCGAGCTTCCTCTACCGGCAGGGTCTCCTCACCGACGCGAAGGGCAAGCCGTTGATTGCTCCGCCCGATTACGGCCAGCTCTTCACGAACGACTTCCTGCCCTCGTGAGACGCGCCCTGACCCTGACGGTCGGGCTCGCCGGCGTGCTCGTCGTCTGGGAGCTCTATTGCCGGCTATCGGGTGTCAGCCCGCTGCTGCTGCCGGCTCCCAGCCGCGTTGCCTCGGCGCTCGTGGACGCGCGGGAGGAAGCCTGGCAGCACACGTCGACGACACTGGGCGAGGCGTTGATCGGCTTCGCGATCTCGGTCGTGGCGGCATCGCTGGCCGGCGTGGTGATGGACCGCTTCGGGACGGTCCGGCGGACGATCTATCCGCTCCTCGTCGGGTCGCAGGCCGTACCGATCCTGGCAGTCACGCCGCTGCTGGTGCTGTGGTTCGGCTTTGGGCTGTTGCCCAAGGTAATCGTGATCGTCCTGGTCACCTTCTTCCCCATCACCGTTGCGCTCCTCGACGGGTTCGCGGGCACGGCGGCCGAGGCAACAGACCTGCTGCGCACCATGGGGGCATCAGCCTCACAGATTTTCTGGAAGCTGCGCCTCCCCTCGGCACTCCCGAGATTCTTCACCGGCCTGCGGATATCGGTGACCTACGCCGTGATCGGGGCTGTCTACGGCGAGTACGTGGGAGCCTTCGACGGGCTGGGGATCTGGATGCGCACCTCGGCCAACCTCTTCAGGACCGACCTGGTATTCGGCGCCGTCGCCATCGTCGTGGTCATCAGCGTTGCGCTCTTCCTCCTGATCGTCGCGCTCGAGGCGGTGACCATCCCGTGGCACAAGGCCGCTCGCACCGTCGCCTGACCTCGATAATCGGCGGGTGGACGAGCGGCGAACCATCGTCTTCTTTCCGGAGGGAGCGTACGGTCCCACCAACAACTGCGTCGGGATCGGCGACGTCCTGCGCCGGCGCGGCCAGCGCGTCGTCTTCATCGTGGAAGAGTCGTTCGCGGGGACTCTCGAGGCGAAAGGATTCGAAGAACAGTTGATGCGGCTCGGGCCGCCTCCGGCCGAGCCGGAGGCCCCCGGCCAGTTCTGGAAAGACTTCATCCGGGACACGGCACCGGAGTTTCGCAAGCCGACGATCGATCAGCTCGGGTCGTTCCTGCAGCCGACCTGGCAGGCCCTCATCGATGGGGCGAAGTACGTCGAGCCTCGGCTGGCGGAGATCTTCGAGGAGCTCCAGCCGGACGTGATCGTCGAGGACAACGTGGTCTTCTTCCCGGCGATCGCCGGCTCCGGCCGCCCGTGGGTACGGATCGTATCGTGCAACCCGGCTGAGATCCGCGACCGCCTCGTGCCCCCGGCGTACTCCGGCTATCCGGCCTCGTACTCGACCGACTGGGTTGAGTTCGAAATGGAGCGCCGCCGGACACACGACCCGATGTGGCGCGACTTCGATGGGTTCGTTCGGGAGAGGACCGGAGCCGGCCTGCCCGACCTCGAATTCATGCCCGAATCGCCGTATCTCAACTTGTACGTCTACCCGTCCAAGGTCGACTACCGACGGTCCGCAGCGCCCGGGCCCACGTGGCATCGCCTGGAATCCTGCGTCCGAGCGACGGACGAAACCTACGAGCTCCCCGAGCCGCTCGCCTCCACGCCGGGCCCCCTGATCTACCTCTCGCTCGGCAGCCTGGGCTCCGCCGACGTCGAACTCATGCAGCGCCTCATCCATGCCCTGGGCCGGACGGACTATCGCGTGATCGTTTCGCTCGGCCCTCAGCATGAGCTCCTGCGGCTGGCCGACAACATGACCGGCGCGGAGTTCCTTCCGCAGCCGGCGATCCTGCCCCAGGTCGACCTGGTCGTGACCCACGGCGGCAACAACACGGTCACCGAGTGCTTCCACAATGGATTGCCGATGGTCGTCCTGCCGCTGTTCTGGGACCAGTACGACAACGCCCAGCGCGTGGCGGAAACCGGATTTGGGGTCCGACTGGACACCTACCGCTTCGAGGAGCGGGAGCTCACGGAGGCGATCGACCGCCTCCTGGCGGACGGCGAGCTGCGAGCTCGGTCTGCGGCGGTTTCGAAACGGCTGCAGGCAAAACCGGGGACGTCGACCGCCGCCGACCTGATCGAGCTCGTGGCGCGGACCGGCGCTCGCGCTCCGGCCTTCTGAGGGGCACAATCAGCGGCCACTGACCTGATTCATCGCCGCGGCGCCGCGGCTGGCCCCACCAAGGAGGACCCACCAGTGACCGAGATCCTCGAGCAGGTTCGGACCTACCAGCAGTTCATCGGCGGCAAGTGGGTCGACAGCGCCGCTGGCCAGACCCTCGAGGTCATCAATCCGGCAGACGATTCGGTCGTCGCCCGAGTCCCGGCGAGCGCGCCGGAGGACGTCGACCGCGCCGTTGAGGCGGCGGCGGCCGCGTTCGAGACGTGGCAGAAGACGACGCCGCAAGAGCGCATGACCGCGCTCCTCAAGCTGGCCGACATCGTCGAGTCGAACGCCGAGGAGCTCTCTCGCCTCGAGGCCAGCCAGACGGGCAAGCCACTCAACGTCGCTTCCGTGGACATGCCCGCCATCGCCGACAACATGCGCTTCTTCGCCGGAGCAGCTCGCGGCATGGAGGGCAAGGCGGTCAACGAGTACGTCGCGGATCGAACCTCGTTCATCCGCCGCGAGCCGGTCGGCGTGGTCGCCTCGATTGCTCCCTGGAATTATCCCCTGTACATGGCCGGCTGGAAGCTGGGGCCTGCGCTGGCCGCCGGCAATACCGTCGTCCTCAAGCCTTCGGCGCGGACGCCCCTGACGGCCTTGCGCTTCGCGGAGCTCGCGGCCGACGTCCTGCCGCCGGGCGTGCTGAACGTGTTGAGCGGTACGGGGGACGCCATCGGGCCTGCGCTCGTCGCTCATCCGAAGGTCGGCATGATCTCACTGACGGGGGACACCGATACCGGCAAGAAGATCGCCCGGCTTGCGGCGGACGGCGTGAAGCGTCTCCACCTGGAACTGGGCGGGAAGGCGCCGGTGATCGTGTTCGACGACGCCGACCTCGATCTGGTGGCCGAAACCTTGCGCTTTGCCAGCTATTGGAACAGCGGCCAGGACTGCACCGCGGCAACGCGAGTGATCGCCGGTCCTCGTGTGTACGACAACTTCGTATCGAAGCTGACCGAGCAGGTAGGCGACATGAAGTGGGGCGACCCGACCGGCGGCGAGGAGCTCGAGATGGGCTCTCTCATCTCGCACGCCCAGGTCGAGCGCGTGTCGGGCATGGTCGATCGCGCGAGGGCGGGTGCGGAGGTCGTGATTGGCGGGGCGTCGCCCGATCGCGCGGGCGCCTACTACGAGCCAACAGTCATTGCCGGTCCCCAGCAGCGCTCCGAGATCGTCCAGGACGAGGTGTTCGGGCCGGTCGTCACGGTCCAGCAGTTCAAGGACGAGGCGCAGGCCATCGCCTGGGCGAACGACGTCCGCTTCGGGCTCGCGGCTTCCGTGTGGACGACCGATATCGGGCGCGCCCTGCGCGTGTCGAAGGCCATCCAGTTCGGAACGGTCTGGGTGAACGACCACTTCACGCTCGTTTCCGAGATGCCACATGGCGGCTTCAAGGAGTCGGGCTACGGCAAGGACCAGTCCGCGTACGCGGTCGAGGACTACACCGTCGTCAAGCACGTGATGATCCGCAGCTAGCCGCCGGCGACTTATGGATGCCGTTCCGGCTGGGCTTCCCGAAGCCGGCATTCTCGAAGCCGACCTCGCCCAGCTTCACCGGGCGGTCCTGAGCTGGTATGACAGCCGCGGCAGGCGTCTGGGCTTTCGATCGACCAGGGATCCCTATGCCGTCCTGGTCTCCGAGGTCATGCTCCAGCAGACACAGGTCTCCCGCGTGGAGCAGGCATGGCCGCGCTTCCTGGCCCGCTTTCCGACGCTGGGCACGCTTGCGGAGGCCTCGATTGGTGACGTTCTGCGGGCCTGGAGCGGACTTGGCTACAACCGCCGCGCCCTGAACCTCCACCGTCTCGCTCGGGTCGTCCTCGCAGAACATGGTGGCCGTTTGCCTGCCGACATCGGTGCGCTCGAGCGCCTCCCGGGCATCGGCCGGTACACGGCTCGCGCCGTTGCGGCCATCGCGTTCGGGCGGCCGGTGGGGCCGATCGACACGAACGTGCGGCGGGTCATCGGTCGTGCGAGGGGTAGCGCGTTGGGTCCTGCAATCGGTCCGGCGTCTGCACCAGCCCGGGCAGAACTTCAGGCCGTCTGCGACGACCTCGTGCCCAACGACCGGCCGGCCGACTGGACGCACGCGCTGATGGATATCGGCGCAACGCTCTGCCGGCCAATCGCTCCCGACTGCGCCGCCTGTCCGGTGCGCCCGTGGTGCCGCTACTCGGCGCTGGAAGGACCGGCGCGCTCGGCACCTCGAAGACGGGCACCTGCCGGGCCTCCGTTCGAGGCCTCAACGCGCTGGCTTCGTGGCCGAATCCTCGAGCGCCTCCGAGCCGCGGACGGCGAGCAGTGGGTCTCGATTGAGCAACCGCTCGGCGTTCACGACGCGCCGGCCGTGCAGGCGGGGCTCGCGATCCTGGAGCAGGAGGGTCTCCTCGAGCGCAGCCCGGGTGACCGGCATCTCGCGCGCCTGCCAACACGAAACTCGCCGGTCAGCGCTGACGCCGCGGTTGGGCAGGGGCTACGCTGTGAGGCGTGACTCCCCGCGATCCGACCTCAACGGCCCGTGCCGTGGCGCCCCCGGCGCCGCATCCTGATGGGAACGGCGTGCCCCTTCCAGCGGGCGATCCGGCGATCTTCGAGATGTCACTCGACCAGCTGGCTCGCCACTGGGTGGGAGCCAATAGCGCGGCTGCGATGACGGCCGCGGCGATGACCGGCGCGGACCGCCGAGCTCAGCTGTTCGGGGTTCCCGGCTCGCTCTTGATGGAGCACGCGGGGATAGCGGCCGCGGCGGCCATTCACGCCCTGGCCGTGGAGCGAGGCCGCTGGGCGAAAGGCCCCGTGCTCGTGCTGGCCGGACCCGGCAACAACGGCGGTGATGGGTTCGTCATCGCTCGCAGGCTCGCGCAGGCCGGCCTGCCTGTGGTTGCCGTGCTGGTATCGGCCGAGCCCCGGCCGGGAACCCCGGACGCGGCGCGCAACTGGGATCGTCTGGCGGGCGTCCCGCGCGTGACCCGGATGCACGCGGAGTCGACTCGGGAGTTGGCCATCGTCGGGCAGGGAATCGAAAAGGCGAGTGTGGTGGTCGACGCCCTCCTCGGCACAGGGGTGCGCGGCTCCTTGCGAGAGCCCATCCGTTCCGCCGTCAGAACGATCAACGGCGCCCGGGCCGTGGGCGTCCCCGTGGCCGCGGTCGATACGCCGACTGCCGTCGACCTGACCTCCGGCGAACCGTCCGATCCGGTCGTCCGGGCCGACCTGACTGTCACGTTCCATCGCCCGAAGGTGGGTCTGCGCACACGGCGTGGCGCTGCCCTTGCCGGGCGTGTCCTCGTCGCACCGATTGGCATCCCGGCGGTGGCCGATCGTGGTTGATGCGCCGAGCGCGGGCTGGCGGGAGGTCCTGCTGGTGGCCGGCGCGGTCGTTGCGGTCGTGTTTGGAGCGGCCGTGCTCACCAGCATGCTGCCGCGAGGCGGCCAGGAGGTCGTCTTCCGGACTCCCCTGGCGATCGTCGTTCTGATCATCGGGACCGTCCTCATGCTGGTCCGCGCAGCCCGCCGAACCCCTCCTCCCGAGTGATCGACGCGCCTCCGTTGGACATCTCCAAGTCTCCGCGCGTTGTCCTGATGCCACCGGCCGGTTCGCCAGTCGCGAAAACTCTGTACAGCTGAGCACGAAGCGTGTACAGTCCCGCCGACAATGTTGCGGGAAGGCCCGCAACGGAAAAACGCGTAGCTCCACGACCGACTCGGACTCCTCTCACGGCTGACGCGAGAACACGAGGGATCGCGCAGCTACCGAGAGGAGTTTCTATTCCGTGTACAACGACAAGACCCTGACTTGCGCCGACTGCGGGCAGCAGTTCGTGTTCACCGCGAGTGAGCAAGACTTCTACGCGCAGCGGGGCTTCACCGAGCCGCGCCGCTGTCCGAGCTGCCGGGCTAGCCGCAAGGCCGCCCGTGGCACTTCGAGCGGTGGTTACGCCGGTGGTGGTGGTTATGGTGGCGGCGGGGGCGGCTATAGCTCGGCCGGCTACGACCGCGGTCCCCGCGAGATGTTCACCGCGACTTGCAGCAACTGCGGCCGCGATGCCCAGGTCCCGTTCCGCCCGACCAGCGGAAAGCCCGTCTACTGCAGCGACTGCTTCCGGAGCATCCGGGGCGCCTGATTTCCCACTCCTCTCAGCGCTCTCTCTCGGCGCGGCAGCCCAGCCGGCCGACCAGGCAAGAACAGCGACCCGGGTTCGTCAGCCAACCCGGGTCGTTCGATTTTCTCGGATCGCCATTCAGCCGACCCGTGCCGGCGTTGACGTCTGCGTCCCTCCCTCAGGCCTTCAGTCGCCTCGCCGCATTCCTTGCGCCTCTCGCGAAATGCCATACCATCCATTCGTGACCCACCACGCCGACAGGTCTTCCTGACCATGGCCGTTGGCTCCTCCAACGACTTCGACCTCGTCGTCCTCGGCGCGGGGACTGGCGGCTACACGGCGGCCTTCCGGGCGGCGCAGCTCGGCCTTCGCGTTGCCCTGGTCGACGAGGACAAGATCGGCGGGACATGCCTCCATCGGGGGTGCATCCCGACCAAGGCGCTGCTCGAATCCGCCGACATGCTGAGCAAGGCGCGCCACCTCAAGGATTACGGGATCACGATCGACGGCGACCCGGCGGCCGACTACGCACAGATGGCGGCGCGCCGCGACCAGGTCGTGAAGCGGATGTGGACGGGCCTGAAGAGCCTGGTGACCAAGAACAAGGTCGCGTTCGTCGAAGGCCGCGGTCGCCTGGAGGGTGCGGGACGGGTGCGTGTCAGCCAACCGGGTGAGGACGGCAAGCCCGGTGGCGGCGGTGACCGCCTTCTGCAGGCCGGTGACGTCATCGTGGCAACCGGCTCTCGCGTCAAGTCGCTTCCCGGCCTGACCCCGGACGGCAAGAAGATCCTGACGAGTGACGACATCCTGCGGCGCGACGCGGCGCCGACGGGCATCGTCATCGTGGGCGCGGGCGCGGTCGGCGTCGAGTTCGCCAGCTTCTTCCAGGACATCGGCAGCCAGGTCACGCTCCTCGAGTACCTGCCCGCCATCGTCCCCGCAGAGGACAAGGACATCAGCAAGGACCTCGAGCGCAGCTTCACGCGCCGAGGCGTGAAGGTCGTTACGAACGCGCGCTTCGATCCCAAGGCTGTCTCCAAGGAGAAGGACGGGGTCTGCGTCGAGGTCGGGCCAGAGGGTGGCAAGACCGAAGAGATCCGCGCCGAAGTGATGCTCGTCGCAACCGGGCGCGCCGCGAACGTCGAGGATATCGGCCTCGAAAGCACCAAGGTCGAGATCGAGAAGGGCCTCATCAAGGTCAACGGCCGGATGCGGACGAAGGAGCCCCACGTCTACGCGATCGGAGACGTCATCGGCGGCCTCTGGCTGGCCCACACGGCCGCACACGAGGGCATCGTCGCTGCCCACACGATCGCGGGCGACGGCGAGGTCCACGAGGTGGATTACGTGAAGCAGCCGCGCGCGACCTATTGTCGGCCGGAGATCGCCTCGATCGGGCTTACCGAGCAGCAGTGCCAGGAGCGCGGCCTTCCCGTGAAGATCGGCAAGGTTCCGTTCCAGGCGATCGCCAAAGCCGTCATCGGTGGCGAATACGAAGGCTTCGCCAAGGTCATCGGCCACGCCGAGACGGGCGACACCCTCGGCGTCCACATCCTCGGTCCGCACGCAACCGACCTCATCTCCGAAGCCTCGGTCGCCTTCGATCTGGAGGCAACACCCTGGGAGATCGGCGGGGCGACTCATCCCCATCCGACGCTCGCCGAGGTACTCGGCGAGGCCGCACTGGCGGTCGACGGCCGCTCGATCAACTTCTGAGCGGCGGCGATCGGAAGATGGCCGTCACGCAGCGAGGTGAGGCGGCTGGGAGGCCCGCCAAGGGCGTCCGGCGCGTGGGAGCGTCGGTCGGGTTGTCCGACGAGCAGTTGATCGAGATGTATCGGATGGTCGCGCTCGCGCGCGCGATCGACGAGCGGATGTGGGTTTTGAACCGCGCCGGTCGGATCCCGTTCGTTATCAGCGGCCAGGGTCACGAAGGTGCCCAGGTGGGAATTACCTGGGCCCTCAAGAAGGGCCACGATTGGGTCGCACCGTTCTACCGCTCGATCGCCACCGCGATGACCTTCGGAATGACCGCGCGGGACATGATGACGGCCCAATACGCGACGGCCAACGATCCGTCGTCCGGCGGACGCCAGATGCCGGGGCACTACGGGCACGCAGCACACAACCTGCTGTCGGTGAGCTCGCCTGTGGCCACGCAGATCCTGCACGCGGTCGGCATCGCATTGGCGGCCAAGATCCGGAAGACCGGACAGGTCGCGATGACCTTCATGGGCGAGGGCTCGTCCAACCAGGGCGACGTCCACGAGGGGCTCAACTTCGCCGCGATCCACAAGCTGCCGTTCGTCCTCGTTATCGAGAACAACGGCTACGCCATCAGCGTTCCCTCAAGCAAGGAGCTGGCCCTGCCCGACGTCGCGGCTCGCGCGTCCGGCTACGGCATCCCTGGTGTCGTGGTGGATGGAGCCGACGTCCTCGCCTGCTATCGCGCGTCCAAAGAGGCGGTCGAGAGGGCCCGGCGGGGCGACGGGCCGAGCCTGATCGAGGCCAAGGTCACCCGCCTGACCGGCCACTCTTCCGACGACCAGCAGACCAAATACCGACCTGCCGAGGAGCTCGAGGCGGAGCGCAGCCTCGATCCGCTGCCTAAATTCCGCGAGCAGCTGACGGCCGCGGGCGTGCTCGACGAGGAGCTGATCGCCCGTATCGACGCGGAAAACAAGGCCGTCGTCGACGACGCGACTAACTTTGCCGAGAGCGAGCCGGATCCGTCGCCGGACAACGCCCTCGAGCACGTCTTCGCGGAAGGGGTCGAGGGCACCTTCTGATGCGGAGCTTTCGGCGCTCTGACGACGAGCTTCGGCGCGCTGATGCCGGTCTTCGCGCGCTGATGCCGGTGTTCGCGCGCTGATGCCGGCGTTCGCGCGCTGATGCCTGTGTTCGCGCGCTGATGCCGACCAGGACCTTTATCGAGGCGGTCCGCGAAGGGCTTCGCGACGAGATGCAGCGCGACGAGGCGGTGATCGTCCTGGGCGAGGACGTCGGCAAGAAGGGTGGGGTGTTCCTGGCCACGGACGGACTCTATGAAGAGTTCGGTGAGGACCGCGTGATCGATACGCCCCTGACCGAGTCGCAGATCATCGGGACGTCGATCGGCGCCGCGGTCAACGGTCTGCGGCCGGTCGCCGAGATCCAGTTCGCCGACTTCATCTTCCCGGCGTTCAACCAGCTCCTGTCCGAGGCGGCGCGGATGCGGTACCGGTCCAACAATACGTTCGGGGTCCCGATGACCGTTCGAGCGCCATACGGCGGGGGAGTCCACG
This sequence comes from Chloroflexota bacterium, assembly GCA_005883615.1. Lineage (GTDB taxonomy): Bacteria > Chloroflexota > Limnocylindria > Limnocylindrales > CSP1-4 > CF-16. The sequence continues at coordinate 23,800 of VBEC01000019.1, forward strand.
GCGCGCTCTACCACTCGCAGTCGGTCGAGGCATTCTTCACGCACATCCCTGGGCTCAAGGTTGTGATCCCGTCGACCCCGTACGACGCGAAGGGCCTGCTGCGGTCATCCATCCGCAACGACGACCCGGTGCTCTTCTTCGAGCACAAGAAGATGTACCGCTCCGTCCGCGGCGACGTCCCCGACGGCGAGTTCACGGTGCCCATTGGTCGCGCCCAGGTCACCCGGCAGGGAACGCAAGTGACGGTCGTCGCCTACGGGTTGATGGCCCATTACGCGCTGGAGGCCGCCGATCGCGCGGCCGACGAGGACATCAGCGTGGAGGTGGTCGACGTTCGTACGCTGCGGCCGCTGGACAAGGAGACGGTCCTCGACTCGGTCCGCAAGACGGGCAAGTGCCTGATCGTGTACGAGGACAACCGCTTCGGGGGCTACGGCGCGGAGATCGCCGCGATCATCGCCGAGGAAGCCTTCGATTACCTCGATGGGCCGGTCACCCGGATCGCCGGGCCCGATGTGCCAGGCGTGCCGTACAACCACGTCCTCGAAGACTGGTTCATGGTCAGCCCGGAGAAGATCCTGGACGGGATCCGAACGCTCGCGGCCTACTGATTTCTGCCGCCGGCGTCCCGGCAAGCCGATCCGCCGCCGGCCTGCCGATCCGCCGCGGGCCTGCCATCCGCCGCCGGCCTGCCATCCGCCGCCGGCCTGCCTATCCGCCGCCGGCCTGCCATCCGCCGCCGGCCTGCCGATCCGCCGCCGGCCTGCCATCCGCCGCCGGCCTGCCGCCGGCGTCCCGGCCTGCCATCCGCCGCTCCTGATTCGTGGCGTCCCGTTATTCATCAATCAGGCTGATGCCGATAGCTAATTCCCGGAATCTTTGCCCCAGATACGAATGCCCGTGATCGGGTCACATGGTCTCGACCCTTGCCCGGGCTCGCTACCGGCAAATACAACCCCTGATGGTTGGCGGACAGGTCGAGAGCGTCCTCACGCGTCCGATTGGCCAGTTTCGCCTCTCCGCATGACGGAGCGCGTGACAACACGCCGCTTGTGATCACGGCCAGTCGTGGGGGACGCAAACCAGATCGCGGCCAAAGGACCGACCGGCGAACGAAGCCACGAGATCAAGGAACGACCGCGCTGGGGAAGTGCCTGATCCAGCACGGCGCTGTGCCGGGCCACTCGCCGGCGCGCTGTGCTCTCTTCGGGCAACACGAGCACTCGCCCGACGAGCGCTGGCTGCCAACCAAACCGATCGCGCACGATCGTGGGACCGAGTCGAACCTTTTCATCAAGTTTGCGGAGGGTCGCCTCGATCGACACCAGCTCGGTCTTGACTTCCACGATCAAAAGCACACGCCTCGCCGCTTGCAACGCGGCGAGATCGATAGACCCACGCTCGCCGTACTCCGAATAGGAGATCTCCGGCACCACGTCCCACCCGTGCCCGCGGAGGATGTTCGCGGTGACTCCAACGAGGCCGGCATGACGCTCGTCGAGGAGCAGGTCGACGACACCGTGCCGCCAGAAGACCTGGAGTGAAAGGTCCGCATCCAGCCGCGAAAGAGCACCTCGGACGGCACGGACACTCATGCGCTCGATGTGCCCGCCTTCCAGGTTCGAGATGGTCCCCTGGCTGACACCGCATGCCTCGCCCAACTGTCTCTGGGTCAATCGCTTTCCGTGCCGGAGAGCACGCACGACCCGGCCGACTGTTCGGTCGTTCACGAGGTCAGTGTCGCAATCGACTCTTTACTCCGAGTTGTCCGCCCTGGTACGGACTAAAGGCGCCGTCGGCTCGCAGGTCTGGAAAATAAAGTCGACCGCAGTCGAACAATCGGGTCTTTCCTCGATGGCGCGGGGTGCTTTCGAACCTAGCGTGGTGCCTGTCCAACAGAACCATCCAGGACCGAAAGGACAGTCCGATGACCTCAGCCCCCATCTTCCGCATCGCAGTAGTCGCGGCCCTCGCGATGGGCAGCCTGTCCGCTTGCCAGACGGGATCGGACGGCACGTCAGTGGTCGAGGGAGCGCAGGGCACGCCCCAAAGCCCGGAACCACTCGATATCCAGGTTCAGCGTGTGGAGGCGGATCTTGCCGCGGCCATGGCCAACCACGACATGCGCCTGTACCACCTGCTGCGCAGCCGCCTCTCGAGTTATGTCGGCGCCGAGGCGATCCGGTCGGCCGACGAGACATACCGGCAGGCACTGGCGAATCTCGCTGCGGCATTCGCCGCTCACGACGGCAAGGCACGTGCCGGCTTCAGCACCCAGTTGCGCACCCTGTGCACGCCGCCAAGCTTGACGAGTGCGATCGAGTCCTGCGTTGGGTACCTCGCTGCCCTCAGCAGGTAGCCGCAGCCTTCCGCGGAGGGCGAACCTATGATCGCGGCTGACATGACCGCTCGCATTTCGAGCCCAGTCTTCGTGGGTCGGGCCCTCGAGCTTGCCACGCTCGAGGCTGCCCTCGAGAAGGCGGAGGGACGATCCGCCGGAATCGTGCTGATCGCGGGTGAAGCCGGGATCGGCAAGAGTCGCCTCGTCGCGGAGCTCGCCGGCCAAGCGCGCGATCGTGGCGGAGTCGTGCTCGAGGGCGGTTGCATCAGCCTGGCATCGGACGAGGGGTTGCCTTTCGGACCGATCGCCGAGGCGCTTCGCGGTCTCGTTCGGCGGACCGAGCCCGAGGCACTACAGGATTTGCTGGACCCCGGGATGGGCGAGCTCGCCCGTCTTGTCCCGGAGCTGACTGCCCGCTCCGCAGGGGCCTCGCTCGCGTCGCCGCCGGAGTGGGCGCAGACCCGTCTGTTCGAAGGGTTCCTCTCGCTCCTGGCACGGCTGGGCGAGCGTCAACCGGTCCTGCTCGTCCTGGAGGACCTGCACTGGGCCGACCGCTCCACGCGCGACCTCCTTGCCTTCGTCGCTCGCCATGTGAGACAGGAGCGAGTCTTGATCGTCGGCACCTACCGCTCGGACGAGCTCCATCGCCGCCACCCACTCCGACCGTGGCTGGCCGAAATGGAGCGCCTGGCGACGGTCGACCGCCTTGGGCTCAGCCGGTTTGGACGGGATGAGCTGGCCGCCCAGCTCGCAGCGATCGAAGGTGAGCCGGTGTCGGCGGGCCTGCTCGAGCTGATCGAACGACGCTCGGAAGGCAACCCCTTCTTTGCCGAAGAGCTTCTGGCCTCACGCTCGATCGGGAGTTCCAACGAGGTCCCGGAGAAGCTCCGGGACGTCCTCCTCGGGCGTCTGGCCACACTCTCCGAAGAGGCTCATCGGGTCGTTTCCGTGGCGGCGGCCGCCGGCGGCACGGTCGATCACGAGTTGTTGGCCGCCGCCACGGACCTCAGCTCTATCGCTCTGGCCGAGGCGCTGGGCGAGGCGGTTTCCCTGCAGCTTCTGGTTCCGATGCGCGACAGCGCAGTGCCAACATACGGCTTTCGGCACGCCCTCCTCGGCGAAGCGGTCTACGACGATCTCCTGGCCGCTGAGCGGCGCCGAATTCATTCGAAGTACGCGACCGCGCTGGCGAATCGGCCTCCTCTTGAGGGAGCCGCCGGAGCCAGCCAGCTCGCAGCGCTGGCCTACCATGCGACTGCCGCCCATGACCTGGGAAGGGCGCTTCCAGCGTGGATCGGTGCGGCGCGAGCGAGCTATCGAGCCTCGGCTTTCGCGGAGGCCGCACGAGCGTTCGAGCGCTCGACCGAACTGTGGGACGCCGTTGCATTGGACGCTCGACCGGCCGCCGAGGATCTCGCGGAGCTGCAGTACGAGGCGTCGGGTGCACTCCTCATGGTCAATGAGACCAGGAGGGCGAGCGACCTGGCTCGTGCAGCATTCCACCAGGTCGACCCCGCCGATGTCCGACGGAAGGCCCGCTTCGGCGAGCGCCTCGGCTGGGCCGTATACCTCGCGGGCAATCTGGAAGCGGGCACGCGCATCCTGGACAACGCAGCCGAAGCGTTGGCTGACGACGGGCCCTCCGAGGAGCTGTCTGCGGTCCTGTCGGGGCTGGCCACCTTCATCGTGTACGGCGGTGAGTACCGTCGGGCCATTCCGGTTGCCGAGCGCGCCGTCCGCACGAGCCGTCTCGTGGGGTCGGCCGGTCGGGAGATCGAGGCGATGGGCGCGCTCGGCAGCTCCCTTGCAATCTTGGGGGACTGCGAGCAGGGTCTCGCCGTTCTTCGTCAGGCCTTGGCGAAAGCCAAGGACCTCAACCAGGGCTCGCCGGTTGGAGCTGCGTTCCTGTCGCTGACCAGCACGTTGCTTGACTGCGATGCACTGGACGAGGCCATACAGGTCGGGCTTGAAGGGGCCGACTGGGCTCGCGGCATCAAGGTACCCGGATTCCAGGCAATCGCCGGAGAGGCCATGCTGAACGTCGGCCGGTGGGCCGAAGCGACGGCGCTCTTCGAAGAGGCGATCGAACGCGGCGGCGAAGGGACCGGCTGGCTGTGGGACGGCGTGTTCGCCGCGATCCTCGCGATCCGGACCGGCCGCCTTCACGATGCTCAGGCTCTGCTCGAGGTCGAGAGTGATGGCCAGAACATGCTGTCCGACGTTGCCTTCGCCGGGAATCTTGGAGCCGCCCTGCTGGAGCTGGCCTTGGCCGAGGGCCGGTTCGAAGAAGGCCGGGCGAAAGCAGACGAGGTTCTCGGCTGGCTGGCCGGCAAGGACGAGGTCCGTTTCCAGTCTCGGTCTCTTCAATTCGCCATCCGGATCGAGTCGGAGCTGGCGGCAGTTGCGCGGGCTCGACGAGATCGCGCGAGCGAAGAGAGGGCGCAGGCGCGGGGTGTCGCGAAACTAGAGCTGCTCCACGTGCGGATGGACGAGCTCAGCGACGATGTCAGTCCTGTATTCGGCGAGGCTCGCCGCAACACTGCCCTCGCAGACGCCGAAGCGACCCGCCTGCTCGACCGCCCGGACCGGGCCGCGTGGGCCCGCGCGGCCCTTCTCTTCGACGCGCCGCGACGCCCCTACGAGCTGGCCTGGTGCCGGTTCCGCGAGGCCGAGGCGATCCTCGCTTCGAAGGGCGCTCGCGCAGAGGCGGCGCGCGCCGCCGCGGACGCCTGGTCGATCGCGTCAGAGTTGGGGGCACGGCCGTTGCGCGAATCGATCGAGGTCCTCGCTCGGCTGGCCCGGCTCGAGTTGGCGCGGCGCTCTCGTCTCGGCGAGCCCCAGCCCGGATCCGAAGACGGCGTACCACTGGCGTCCGTCACCGCACGCGACCCCTTCGGGCTGACGGCGCGTGAGCGAGAAGTGCTGGCGCTGGTCGCAGAGGGCTACACGAACAGGCGGATCGCCGATGCGCTGTTCATAACCGAGAGCACGGCCGGGGTCCACGTCTCGAACATCCTGGGCAAGCTCCGTGTCACGAACCGTGTCGAGGCGGCCGCCGTTGCCCTGCGCCTCGGTCTCTCTGCAGGCGGCCCATCGCCGGTCGCTACCTGACACGACGCGAGGCGATGCGCGACACTACCCTGAACTGGCGGAGCGGCCAGTCCGACGCGCGATCCGGAGGAAAACCCGTGCCCAAGGTAACGATGCCGCAACTCGGCGAAAGCGTGGCCGAGGGCACCATCGGAAAGTGGCTGAAGAAGCCCGGCGACTCGGTCGCGAAGTACGAGCCGCTCCTGGAGGTCATCACCGACAAGGTCAACGCCGAGGTGCCGTCGCCCTACGAGGGGATCCTGAAGGAGATCCTGGTCGAGGAGGGCGCGACCGTCCCGAACAACGCCGAGATCGCGGTGATCGAGGAGGCAGGCGAGGCGGCAGGCGAGGGGGCCCCTGAGGCGACCGGGTCCTCCGCGGGCCAGACAGCCGGGTCCTCCGCGGTCCAGACAGCCGAGTCGTCCGCAGGCGCCAATGCGCCACCCACGGCGACCGAGAAACCGCCGGTGGCTCCCGTTGAGCCGGAGTCCGGACCGGCTGGATCTGATGAGCGGCGCGAACCTGCTACAGATGCCTCGACCACGGCGAGCCCGATGGCAGAACGGTCCGCCCCAGCAGCAACTGAGCGACCCGCTGCGCAAGCAGGCCCGGCCGCCGGCTCCGCGTCCGCCGGCTCCGCGGCCGTCGGCTCCGCGGCCGCCGGCTCCGCGCCCGCCAGCTCCGCGGCCCTCGGCTCCGCGGCCGCCGGCTCCGCGCCCGCCAGCTCCGCGGCCGTCGGCTCCGCGGCCGCCGGCTCCGCGCCCGCCAGCTCCGCGCCCGCCAGCTCCCCGCCC
>VBEC01000019.1:30147-44421 GCA_005883615.1 Chloroflexota bacterium
CTCCATCGGCTGCCGCCGCCGCGCTGCCGGCGGCATCAGCCCCGACGACGCCCCCGCCCACATTTGCTCCGGGCGAGGACGAGCAGGTCGTCCCGTGGACGCAGATGCGCAAGGGCGTCGCCAAGGCGATGCTGCACAGCAAGACGACCGTCCCGCACGCGTACACGACGGTCGAGGCGGACGTCACCGGCATGGTCAGACTTCGCGACTCGGCCAAGGCTGCCTACCAGGCGAGCGAGGGGCTGAACCTGAGCTACGTCCCCTTCGTCGTGAAGGCGGTGGTCGAGGGCCTCCGGAGGCACCCCTACGTGAATGCCCAATGGAGCGAGGACGGGCTGGTCGTCAAGCGGCGAATCAACGTTGGTGTCGCGATCGCCGTCGACAACGGGTTGATCGTGCCGGTCATCCATGATGCCGACCAGCTCTCGATCAACGGCCTCAACCGTGCCGTGCAGGAGCTGTCGGCACGGGCGCGCAACAACCGGCTTCAGCTGAATGACCTTCAGGATGGCACGATCACCGTGAACAACACCGGATGGTTCGGATCGGTCGCGAGCCAGTCCATCGTCAACACGCCGCAGATCGCCATCGTCAACATGGAGGCGATCGTGAAGCGGCCGGTGGTCCGGGAGACTCCTGAAGGCGACGTGATCGCCGTCCGCTCCATCATGAACGTGCCCGTCGCCTTCGACCACCGGGCGACCGATGGCGCCCAGATCGGCCGATTCGTGGCCGACGTGAAGGCATTCCTGGAGGCGATCGGCCCCGACACGCCGATCTATTAGCCCGTCCGCCGTCGAGTGCCCCGGCGGAGCCAGCGGCGTCGCCCTCTGAGCGGGGCTACACTCCGGTCATGGGTCGAGAGCTCCCGATGTTCACGCCGCCGGCCGGCGGCCACGACCATGGTGCTCACGAGCCGCTGACGATCGCGATGGGCGGCGGCACGTTCGCCGAGCAGGCAGCCGACGGCACGCTACCCCTGCGCCGCCATCCTGACTGGATCAAGGCGCGCGTACCGTCGGGCGACAACTACCACGATCTGAAGCGGCTGCTCCGCGGCCTGAACCTCAATACGGTCTGCGAGGAAGCGCACTGCCCGAATATCGGCGAGTGCTGGGACCAGCGAACCGCGACGATCATGATCCTCGGCGACACGTGCACCCGGGCGTGCGGCTTCTGCGCGGTCAAGACTGGTCGTCCGACCTGGTTCGACGAGGACGAGCCGCGCCGGGTGGCCGAGGCCATCGCCGAGCTAGGGCTGGAGCACGTGGTGGTGACATCGGTCGCCCGGGACGATCTGCCCGACGGCGGGGCGCATGTCTTCGCCGACACCATCCGACGGCTGCGCGAGGCCTGCCCCGGCATGGGCGTGGAGGTATTGATCCCCGACTTCAACGGCGAGGAGGCCCCGCTGCGCCAGGTCATGGAGGCTCGGCCGGACATCCTCAACCACAACATCGAGACGGTCGAACGGCTGCAGAAGCCGGTCCGCAAGCGTGCCCGCTACGCCCGAAGCCTCGGTGTTCTCGCCAACGCCAAGCGCATGGCCGGCAATATCGGCTATGCCGTGCACACAAAGTCATCACTCATGGTCGGGCTCGGCGAGACCCGCCAGGAGCTGAGCCAGACCTTCCGTGACATTCGCACAGTCGACTGCGACATCCTGACCATCGGGCAGTACCTGCGTCCGTCCGAGAAGCACCTGCCGTTGATTCGCTACTACCATCCCGAAGAGTTCGCGGAGATGAAAGGCGAGGCACTGTCGCTCGGCTTCAAGCACGTCGAATCGGGGCCACTCGTCCGGTCGAGCTATCACGCCCGGGACCAGGTGCCGGGAGCGGAGCTCAAGGCCCTTCGGCGTCGCGCGACGCTCGACGTCACCGGTCGAGAGGTTCCGGCCGCCAGTTGACGACTTCCGACCAGGCACTCATCAAGCAGCTCCTCGAGCTGCTACGAGGTCGTGGCGCGCGAATGGATTTCGACGAGGCCGTCGACCGCTTCCCGTCCGAAGCCATCAACCGGCGCGATCCGAGCTTCCCGTTCTCGCCGTGGGACCTGCTCGAGCACATGCGCTTGACCCAGTGGGACATCCTCGACTACATCCGCAACCAGGACTACGCCGAGGTGCAGTGGCCGAACGACTACTGGCCGCCCAAGGACAAGCCGGCGACGCCCGAGCAGTTCGCTGCGTCAACCGCGGGTTTCAGGGATGACAACAAGGCGCTACAGGCGATCGTCGAGGCCGCCGGAACCGACCTGATCGCGGTTATCCCCAACACGCCAGGACACACGATCCTCCGGGAGGTTCGGATCGTGGGCGATCACAACTCGTATCACATCGGCGAGTTCAGCCTCCTCCGCCACATCATGGGCACCTGGCCGCCCGACCGCCTCGACTGAGCCTCCCACGGGCGCGCGGGCGTCGCCTACGGCGAATCAGCTGCCCGCCACGCTCGGATCGTAGAGAGCGACTACGCTTTCACCCCGGTATCCTCGATTCATGGCCCGCCTGCTCTCCAGGAAAGTCCCTCTCGCGGAATTGCACTGCCATCTGGGCGGCGCGGTCACCCCGGCGATCATGTGGGGCATCGCCCACGCACAGGGGATCCGGCTGCCGACGAAGGACTACTGGGAGTTCCGGGACATGATCACCGTGTCGTCCCGGCGCTCGCGCAGCTTCGAGGGTTACCTCCAGCTCTTCCACTGGACCGAGCTCATCCAGTCGTCGCCTCTGGCCGTGGAACGAGCCGTCTACGAGGTGGTCGGCGGCGCCTACCGCAAGAACAACATCACGACCATGGAACTGCGCTTCAATCCGATGAAACGCAACCGGGGCGGCGAGCAGGACCTCGACCACATCATCGCGGCGGCACTCCGCGGGATGGACAAGGCGACCCTCGAGTATCCCGTGAAGCCGGGTCTCATCTTCTGCCTGGATCGGGCCTTCCCCTACGAGTTGAACGAGATCATCGTCGAGAAGGCGATAGCGTGGCGAGATCGGGGGGTGGTCGGAGTGGACATCGCGGGTCCCGAGTCGGCGACCTTCCGGGTGGCCGACTACAAGCGCCTCTATCGGCGGGCGCGCCAGTTCGGCCTCGGCCTCACCGTGCACACCGGCGAGGCCGGTCCAATCGACGAGGTGGCTCGCGTGATCGACCAGCTGGAGCCGGACCGCATCGGACACGGCGTGAAGGCGGCCTATGACCCGCGCGCCATGGCCATGCTGCGAGACCGCGGCATCGTTCTTGAGATCTGTCCGTCGTCCAACCTCAACACCGCCGTCGTTTCGGGTTGGGATGAGTTCCGCTGGATCTTCGACACGTTCCGGCGGAACGAGGTGCGCTTCACCATCAATACGGACGGTCCGGAGATGCTCAAGACCTACATTCGCGACGAGCTGGCGACCCTCGGTCGGCTGGGCATCCTGTCGCTGCACGACCAGCAGCAAGCCGCGGCAACCTCGCTGGCTGCGTCGTTCGTGCGTAACGTCAGCGATGTGCCGACGTCACTGAAGAAGCCTGCGAGGCGGACCGTCGTCGAGCGCGAGGAGGCCTAAGCCTCCAGGCCACGGGCGGGTCGCTCGCAGGGGCGGGTCGCTCGCAGGGGCGGGTCGCTCGCAGGGGCGATTAGCGGCCAAGGGCGGGTGGCGATTCGCTGATGCGATAGGTGCAGCTGCGGTCGCCCGACGCGATATGCGTCTCACGCACGACGTCGGCGCCCAGGACGTCGCGAAAGAGGTCGAGCTCCGCGGAGCATGCGGCGGGTTCCTTGACCGCCACCTCGTAGATCGCGCAATTGTGCTCGGCGAGACGGACCACGCCGTCCTCGACGTCGAAGAACGCGCGGCAGAGGTAACCCTGCTCGTCCTGGATGGCGGCCAGCTCGCGGACGCGTTCGAGGAGCGAAGGCCCAGCCGGCAGCCGCTCTTCCATTCGGCGCCGTGCGACACTTGCGAGACGACGCCGTCGCGCTTCGAAGACGTCGTGAACGAGGCCCGAGCCGCCAACCTCGTCAATCGCCGACAGCAAGCCGACCGCCAGGCCGTCGTAGTTGGTCGGGAACAGGTCCTGCGCCCGGTCGGTCACATCGTAGAGATGACGCGGGCGGCCAACGCCGTGCCGCACGGTCTGTCGGGTCGCCAGCCCGGCCGCCTCGAGTGCCTTGAGCTGCTGAAGGATCCCGGTGCGGCTTGCACCAATCCGGCGGCCCAGCTGCTCGGGCGAAGCGGGCCCGTCGCGCCGAAGCGCAACCACGATCTCGCGTCGGAGCTGGGAGGCGCCGGCGTGGCCATTCGGGTGTCTGTCGTCGATCGCCGGGGCGGGTGTCGGCTTGGGACGGTCTTCGCGACCCAGCATCCGCGAAGGCTAGCACCGGTGGCTCTGGACTGCCCGGTCGCGCCACTGGCGAAGGTAGCCTCTCGGACCCCGAGGTGTACGCTGGCGACCCAATGGACCTCGATCTGTCGCCAGAGCACGTCCTCCTGCGCGACACCATCCGGGACTTCATGGCTCGTGAGGTCGCGCCTGTCGTCGACGAGCACGAGCGAGCCCGCCGCTTTCCGACCGAGATCGTTCGCAAGATGGGCGAGCTCGGCTGGCTGGGCATTCCGATTCCCGAGGACGAGGGCGGCTCGGGTCTCGACACGCTCGCATACGCCATAGCAGTCGAGGAGGTCGGCCGTGCCTGGGGCTCGCTGGGGTTGATCCTCGCCGCCCACACGAGCCTTGGCTGCGGGCCCCTCCACCTCGCCGGTAACGACGAGCAGAAGAAGAGCCATCTCGTCCCGATGGCCTCCGGACGGGTCCTCGGCGCCTACGGTCTCACCGAGCCGAGCGCCGGCTCCGACGCCGGGGGAACCCGCACCACCGCGCGCTTCGAGGACGGCCCCGACGGCGGCTGCTGGGTCCTCGACGGAGGCAAACGCTTCATCACCAACGCCGGCCACGCGGGCACATACATCGTCACCGCCAAGACTGGCACCAGCGACGGCGGCGACGCCGAAATCTCCGCCTTCATCGTCCCCGCCGACACGCCCGGCTTCTCCGTCGGCCGGCTCGAGGAGAAGATGGGATTGCACGCCTCGGCGACGGGAGAACTGCTCTTCGAACGCGCGGCTGTGCCGGCCGCCAACATGCTCGGCGAGCGCGGAACCGGGTTCCGCACCTTCCTAAAGATCCTTGATGGCGGCCGCGTCAGCATTGGCGCGCTTGCCGTCGGCCTGGCGCAGGCCGCCCTCGATGCGTCGATTCCGTACGCCCAGACGCGGGAGCAATTCGGCCGGCCGATCGGCACCTTCCAGGGCGTCGCCTTCATGATCGCGGACATGGCCACGGAGATCGAAGCTGCGCGAGCCCTCGTGTACCGGGCCGCCTGGCTCAAGGACCAGGGACGCGACTACTCGCTGGCGGCGGCGCAGGCGAAGCTCTTTGCGTCGGAGGTCAGCTCGCGCGTCACGAATACCGCCATCCAGGTCCACGGCGGATATGGCTACGTCGAGGAGTACAAGGTCGAGCGATACCTGCGCGACGCCAAGCTGACGGAGATCGGTGAGGGGACGAGTCAGATCCAGCGGCTGGTCATCGCCCGGCGCATCCTCGGCCTCAGGGTGGTATAGCGGGGGAGCTGTGATGCGCAGGCAGTTTCTGGTTGCTTTGGCCGGGCCCACGCGCGGTGGATTCCGAACCGCCGGCCCGGGCGCCCTGGCCGCTTTGGCCGAGACGATCTCCGCTCAGGGCATCAACATTCGGGCGATCGGGGGAGCCGAGATCGGTGGCACGGGCGGCCTGGCCCTGATGGTGAACGACGATCAGGAAGACGGCCTGGAGCAACTGCTTCGGTCGGCGGGCTACACTGCTGTGGAGGTCGAGTCCGTCGAAGTCGAGCTCGAGGACAGGCCGGGGGCGCTGGCCGAGGTGGCGCGCCGGATCGCCGACGCCGGCGTCAACCTCGAATCGATCCCTGATCATCGCCGACCGAGGTGATCGAGTACTCGTCTCGATCGGGATTGCTCGTTCCAACGTCCGGCTGGTAAAGCGCGCCCTCCGCGGGTTCGAGGCGAGGACGACTGCTTAGGCCAAGCCGCTTAGGCCACCTGCACCAGCCGGACCATGAGCCGGTATGCGCTATTGGCCCCGACGCAGGTCTGCAGGGTCATGCTCGGGCGTGACAGCGAGGCCCATGCCCAGGATGCGGCCGTCGTCGGCAGGACGACCTTCCACCAGATGACGGAATACGTGTGGACGACGCCCGAGCTGTTCGCGTACATGACCTTCATCCCGACGCGGAGACGGCCGCTGTAGTAAGCGCTGTTCAGTGCCGCAAAGGGTCCGCCCGCGTGAGCCATCAGGTAGACGTTGTTGGTCCCCGCGCAGCCCCACCGGTAGACGACGTAGCCGGGTGTGGTTGTCCGGCTGCAGGGATAGGAGTAGACCGCCCTGTTGATGCCCAGGGACGGAATCCATACGTGGTTGGTGCCCCGGTACGTGTAGACGGCTGCCGCAACGTGCCGGTGAGTCGCGGTCGTCCTGTGGGTCGTGGCTCGCGGACGCGCGACGGAGGCCACGCGCGGCTTCGATTGCACGACCGGTTTCGGCTTGGCGACCGGCGGCACGGTCACGGCCTTGGCAACGCGCGCCGCGTCGGCGAGCTCGACGGCCATCGCGCTCGGGCGAGCCCACGGAGTGGGATCGGCCACGGATGCCAGCGGCTGGGCGGCGGCCGGGGCGATCTCCTGGGCTGCGGGCGCGACAGGGGCGAGGATCGTGGCCGGGGCGCTGTGTGTCAGGGAGGCGGTCAGCACGGGCGTTCCGGAGACGGCCGCGACGATCACGAGCGCCAGGAGAAGGGTCACGCGCGAGACGCGCGGGACACCCCTCGGCGAGATGAGAAAAAACGGTGGACGGGCGCCCGAAGGCAAGGTCTGTTGTGCAAGGGAAGCCATGCCCGCAGCGTCGGCGACGACGCCGGAGAGCTCTGTGGGCCTGTCGTCCGGTCAAGCCATGGGAAGATGCAGCGGTCCCGCACCACGGACGTGACGAATGTCCGGTGCAGTGGCTCCCGCTCTTGTAGGGACCGGTGCCGTCAGGTGCGCAGGCCGGCTGGGACCTGCTTTCTGCCTGGTCCTGCCCGGTCCTCGTTACCCGCCGTTGCCGGCGGCGGCCGTGAGCCCTTGGAGGAGGTGGCCCTTGAAGGCGGCGGCCCAGGGACCCTGGCCTGCGGCCACGTAGGGCGAGGTCGCGATGTTCTCGTAGGTCGCCGGATCGTTCACGTACGAACGTGCGCAGGCGTCCACCGCATCTCGCCGTGCTTCGAACACCGAACGGCTCCCGAAGCTATACAGGTAGACCTTCGCGGGCACGGCCTGATCCAGCCCACCGGCCCGAAAGCTGATGGCCGGCCCAGCCAAGGCCCGATCCGGACAGCCTGCGTCTCCGGCTACGACGTCCGAGATGTAGATCCCCTGCTGGGCGAGCTTGGCCGCTACCGTCTCGATGTCTCCCGGCGTCGGGAGGGGAGGGCTCCCCGCCACCCCGCAGCTTCCGAGGCTCGAGGTCGCCAGGATCACAGCCGCGGCGAGGATCGACCGACCTCCACGGCCTGCCGTTGCCAGGCCGGCCGACGGGCGTCCTCCCCGCCAGCTCACGAAGCCGAGACGGCGCGAGATCCGATCGCTCTTATGGCGTCGAGGACGCCCGCGTTGTCGAGAGCGGAGACATCGCCCGGATCGAGTCCGAGGTAGGCCGCTCGGACGACCCGCCGCATGATCTTGCCCGAGCGCGTCCGGGGCAGCTCGGCTACCACCTCGATTGACTCGGGCTTGAGCGCCTTGCCCAGGTGCTCGACGATCGTCCGCCCGATCGACTCGCGCAGCGCAGCGTCGTCCGACTCGCCGCGCCGCAGCACGCAGAAGACGACGATGGCTTCGCCCTTGAGCTCGTGGGGGATGCCGACCGCTGCGGCCTCCAGCACCGACGGATGTGCGACCGCGGCCGACTCCACCTCTGCTGGCCCGACCCGCTTGCCCGCCACCTTGAGCGTGTCGTCGGATCGACCCTGGATGTACCAATAGCCGTCCTCGTCGACGAGAGCCCAGTCGCCGTGTACCCAGACCCCGGGGAAGCGGCGCCAATACGACTCCAGGTATCGCTCTCGATCCCGCCAGAAGCCGCGAGTCATGCCCGGCAGAGGGCGGCGGATGACGAGCTCGCCCACGCCTCCCCGAAGGCTCTTGCCGGATGCGTCGACCACGTCGGCTGCGGTCCCAATCGAGGGCCCGCCGAAGGAGCACGGCTTGATCGGCGTGATGGGGTTGCAGGCCACGATCCCACCGCTGACCTCGGTGCCGCCGCTGTAGTTGATCACCGGGCAGCGCCCTTCGCCGACCTCGCGGAAATACCACCACCATGGTTCCGGATTCCAGGGCTCGCCGGTCGAACCCAGGACCCGCAGCGATGAGAGGTCGTGGCTCCTGACCGGATCGCTTCCATGGGCCATCAGTGCCCGGATCACCGTGGGCGACAGCCCGAGGTGCGTCACGCGATGCTGTTCGACGATGGACCACAGGCGATCGGGGCCGGGAAAGTCGGGGGTGCCCTCGTAGAGCACCAGTCGAGCGCCCAGCAGCAGAGCGCCGGAGATCGCCCACGGACCCATCATCCAGCCGAGATCGGTGAACCAGAAGAGCGCGTCATCCCGCCCCAGGTCGAACTGGTGGGCAAGGTCCTGAGCGCCCTTGACGGGAAATCCGCCGTGCACGTGGACAGCGCCTTTCGGTCGCCCGGTCGTGCCCGAGGTGTAGATGATCATGTAGGGCGTCTCGGGATCCGTTTCGGGTGTCGCCGGCTTCGATGGCTGGGGAGTGGCGTTCAATGCCTCGTCCCACCAACGGTCCCGCCCAGCGGTCCACGCGACGTCGATGGCGTCGCCCAGCCGCCGGACCACCAGCACGCGGCGGACCGTAGGCGCGTCGCGGACCGCCGCGTCGGCCGTGTCCTTGAGCCGGATGACCGAACCGCGGCGCCGGAAACCGTCCGCCGTGATGAGAACGCCGGCCTCGCAATCCGCAAGGCGGCTGGCCGCAGCAGGCGCTCCATAACCGGAGAAGATCGGGCTGTAGATCGCGCGCAGCTTCCCGAGGGCCAGGACGGCCACCACGGTCTCGACCAGCATGGGCAGGAAGATGCCCACGCGGTCGCCCTCGCCGACTCCTTCGGCCGTGAGCATGGCAGCGGCGTGATCGACCGCGTCGCGCAGCTGGATGTTGGTCAGCCGGCGAACGTCGCCGTCCTCGCCCTCCCACGCGATTGCCCCGCTACCCGGATCGCGTTCGGCACGCCAATCGATTGCCGCGGCGGCATAGTTGAACGCCCCACCGATCCACCAGCGTGACCACTCGGGGCCGTCCGAGAGGTCGACGGTTGCCCGCGGCCGACGCTGCCAAGCCAGCTGGATGTCGTCGGCGGCCGATCCCCAGAACCAGCCAGGGTCATCGACTGCGTGTCGCTGGAGCGCTTCCAGGTTGGGTTCGCCGGTTGCCTCGAGAAAGCCCGCGAGCCGGCTCTCGCGGAGGAGGTCGGGTCCCGGCCGCCACGCCGCATCCGGCACGTCGCGGCCGAAGATCGGGTGGGAACCGGGCACGGCCCGAAGCATAGCGTCAACCCCCGAACGCCTCGCTAGCTGCCCCCTGCGCGCCGTCCGCGGAGCCCCTCCCGCCAGGCTATCGTACGATGCCCTCCCGCGCATCGAGGTCAGCGTTGCCCACTATCCGAGCATTCCGCGCCCTTCGCTACGAGCCTGAAGCGGTCGGCGACGTGGGGCTGGTGGTCAGTCCTCCCTATGACGTCATCTCGCCGCCCGAGCACGCGCGTCTGCTCGCCCGACACCAGAAGAACGCCGTGCGTCTCGACCTGCCCGCCCAGTTGCCGGGCGACGCGCCCGACGAGCGCTATCGACGGGCAGCCCGCACCTTCGCCGAGTGGCGATCGGATGGCACGTTCCACAAGGACCCCCGCGCCGCCGTCTATGTCTACGAGCAGACCTACCGCCTGCCGGGCACGGCCGTCGAGCGGACACAGCGCGGTTTCTTCGCGCGCCTGTGGCTGGAGCCGCTGGCGGACGGATCGGGAGTGCTCCCCCACGAGCGCACGATGGCGGCTCCCAAGGAGGATCGTTACAAGCTCCTGCGTGCGACAGGCGCCAACATGAGCCCGGTAGTCGGGCTGTATCGCGAGTCCACCGGGCGGACGGCCGCGTTGCTGGCGTCCATCGCGACACGGCCGCCGGCAGTCGCGGTTCGCGACGACGACAGCGTGGAGCATCGGCTGTGGGTCGTGCCCCAGGGTGATTCCCCCGCTGGAGATGTGGATGTGGCCGGCGAGCTTCTCGGGCTTGCCGCGTCCGGCCCGATCACCATCGCCGACGGCCATCATCGCTACGAAACGGCCTTACGCTACCGCGAGGAGCGTCGGATGAGCCGGTCGTGCGAGGAAGACCCAGCGTTCGATTACATCCTGGCGCTCCTTCTCGACGCGACGCACGAACCGCTCACGGTGCTGCCGACCCATCGTGTGGTGCTGGGCGCCGGCGGCTCGGAGGATGACGGCCGAGGCCTGCTCGCGACGGCCGAGAGCCTGTTCGAGGTTCGGCCCGCGGCGCGCGGCGAACTGCTTGCGGGGTTCGGCGGAGAAGGGCTGGCATCCGGTGGTCGCGGGAGATTCGGCCTTTGGACGCGGGCCGGTGGCGCCTTCCTCGAAGCGCGACGGGAGGCGTTCCGGGCGCTGCTGCCTTCCGGCGGTGAGGCCATGCGGCATCTGGACGTGACGCTGCTGGGCGTCGCCCTCGATCGCCTGGCCGGCATCGACTCGGAGGCGCTGAGCGCCGGCGGTCGCGTCGACTACACAAAGTCCGTCGCGGAGGCATTGGCTCGCGTCGACAACCGAGCCGAGGGCGCCGACGCCGCCTTCCTGCTGGAGCCCACGCCAGTGCGCGACGTTCTGGCGGTTGCGGCCGAGGGCGACGTGATGCCCCAGAAGTCGACCTATTTTTTCCCCAAGGCGCTGACGGGCCTGGTCATCAATCCTCTGGAGTGGTGAATGGCAATGCCGCGTTCGTCCCGGAGCATCGTTGAACGTGCCTGAGGTGACGCCGGGGACAATGCGCATCACCGCGCAGATTCCCCCGCCGGTTCGGCCGATCCGCAAGGACGAGATCGAGCTCGACGAGCGCGGCCTGTACATCGAATCATGGCTGCCCGAACGGCGTTCGCGCCGAAAGCCGCTCCTCTTCGTGCACGGCGAGCTGGCCGGCTCGTGGCTGTGGGAGCGGTTCCTGGCCTACTTCGCGGGTCGCGGCTGGGAAGGCCATGCCCTCAACCTTCGGAACCATTACTGGTCCCAGACGGCGGATCCCACGACGCTGTCGTTCGAATCGTATACCGACGATGTCGCAGCGGCCATCGACCGACTTGGCGAGGGCGTCGTCGTCATTGGGCATGCCATGGGTGGACTGCTGGGGCTCAAGGCAGCAGGGGACCGCCCGATCGGGGGAATGGTCCTGCTCTCCCCGGAACTGCCCGACGAGCTCCGCCTGCCGGCCCTGCCCCACGAGCTGCGCGAGATCCCCGAGGTATACGGCAAGGAGCTGCTCGGGTGGGCGACGCTCCCCGAGAAACTGCAGCGCGACCGGCCCGACCTGACGCTTGCCGACGTCCTCCGAATCCAGCATCTACTCGGCCAGAAGCCCCACGAGTCCGGCCTGGCACGCCGCCAGGTCCTGCAGGGCGTGTCGGTGGACCGCGGCCGTTTCGCCGATCTCCCCGTGCTCGTCATCGGTGGGGGATTGGACCGCGAGGTGCCCGAACCGGGCAGCGAGCGACTGGCAGACTGGCTCGGCGCGCAATACGAGCCCTTCGGAGCGCACTCGCACTACGGGCTGGTCCTTGGCGAGCACAGCCACGCGCAAGTGGCGGATGCAATTCGGATATTCCTCGAGGCAAACAAGCTCTAGAGCCCAGCCCTCCGATTGCCACTCCTGGAAGGCCGCTGGTATCATCCCGGGCGGTCCGCGGCCCGGCTCCGAGTGGCAAGCTCGGGACCACGGCCCTTCTCGCCGCATTCGTCTAGAGGCCCAGGACACCGCCCTCTCAAGGCGGAGATCACCGGTTCGAATCCGGTATGCGGTACCAGCCCCACCCCACAAACATCTTGTGGTCCTCTGCCGACCACCATACTGCATGTTGTGGTATTCACCGAACCGCACGACAGCGAGCCCCTGTGCGGTACCAACCCCCGGAGCCCATAGAACCATCGAATGCTGGCCCGCTCGCCAAGTGCTCGAAGGTCGCTGGGCCGACCTGGAGTTGAGCGCGCGGATGCCATAAGCATCCGGATACCCAACGAAGGGGCCGCAGCGGGCATTGTCGCGGGGGCGATCGCCTGATCCAGAGTCAGACGACGTGAGTGCTGGTGGGCGCGCATGATCGTGGAATCCACGCTCACGTCCCATCCAATAAGGCCGGCGTGATCGGCCAGCGCCTGCAACCTGGTCTGACGACGCCGAGCCCGTCTACGAGTGATCGAGCTGAGCCTCCAAGATCGGACATTGTGTGGCCGGAGCAGTCATGCGCAGCGGTGAGCGGGGCGCTCGAGACGGCCGTCTGCGGTGCCGGCGCCTCCCTAGCCCGTCTGCGTGAGTCGATCCGCCTCGGCGAGGAGGAGGCGACTGAAGGGTTGGAAACCGATCCTCGCGCTGTTCAGTCCGCCCATGATGCGATGCACGGTGCCCCAATCCCAGATCGCGGCGGCGTCGACGCCAGTTCGGGCGGCCAGCCGTTGTGTCCTGGCCCGGAGGTCGTCGCCTGCGTCGGGGGTGCAACGGACGATGGTCCCGAGATCACAGGCTGGTTCTGCCCGAAGGCCGTCGGGGTCGATCAGCTTGAACGTGCCGTCTGCGGCCTGCAGAGCGTTCGCCTCGTGGATGTCGCCGTGCACCAGCACCGATCGGCCATCGTCGTGGGCGCGTTCGCGGCGCTTGGCGCACGCGACGGCGTCAGCGATCGCCCTCGCTGAACATGGTCGTCGCAGCTCCTCCCACAGCTGCGGGATCAGGTCCTGCATCCGACGAGCGACGTGGGCTCCCGTCGGCAGGTCGATGTCGTCGCCGAGTGGACGCCAAAGTCGGGCCGCGATGTCGGACAACATGTCGTGTTGCGTGCTTGGATCCGGGACGACGTCGAACATGGCGGGACCGAGCCGCTCGAGCAGGAGAGCATCCCGGGTGAGGTCCCGGCGGAGTAGGCGTGCGCAGCTCCCACCTGCAGCGAGCTCCAGCACCGTCGCCTCGAAGGCGAGCTGGCGTCGATGGCCGGGGAGCCCGACCTTGAGGACCGATGGTGTGCCGTCGGCGAGCGTCGCCTCGACCACCAGCGCGGCGTGCCCGCCGCGCATGGCAGCGCCGATCGTCAGCGACCAGTCACGCGCCAGCGCGTCGAGAACCGACGGCAGGTCGTCGAGCCACGCTGCGTTCCCATCGGCGAGGGCCTTGTTCCGAACCTCGTCTGGAACGTCGAGCGCCACGCGATCATCGTAGTGCAGTCGACGCATCGGAACGATGGGACTTGTCTAGGCCGTGTCTCGAAGTGAGTTGGGTGTCTGAGCTGCGCCGATGATGGTGGTGGCGTGTTGGTGATCGATATGTGGTGAGGTCTCCAGTAGAGGGTTCATCGACCAAGAAGAACCAGAACCACCGGAGACCTCGTGGCCACCCTAGCGGTGACGAGGCGGTTCGACCTGACCGACGCGCAAGTGGGCGCTGCTGGAACCCCTACTGCCCACGCCGAAACGACCAGGTCGGCCGTCACGCTGGACAAGACGGCAGCTGATCGACGGGATGCGCTGGCGGGTGCGGGTCGGCGCGCCGTCGCGTGACGTGCCGGCCTCCTGATCGACCCGTCAAGAGTCGTCCCGTTTTTGACGGGCTGCCGGTGGCCCGGACGCTCGACCGACGACTTCCCCCTCGGCACTCGGGGGTGTTCTCTCGTTCTTATCGCGCCGACGATAAGGCTGATAGTTTCGTCCGCCGACTCACGGCCGGGACTCGTCCGAACCCCTCCTCGGGACCGGGACTGGACCCTTATCCTGACCCCTATCGATCCTGTTTCATGTGTCTCATGCGTCTCTTGGAGGCACCCGGTGAACGCGGCTGAGGCGTATGAGATGGTTCACAGGGAGTCCGGTATGCGGTACCAGCTCCAAATCACAACATCTGGTGGTCCTCTGC
>VBEC01000019.1:44468-173861 GCA_005883615.1 Chloroflexota bacterium
ACAGCGAGCCCCTGTGCGGTACCAACCCCCGGAGCCCATAGAACCATCGAATGCTGGCCCGCTCGCCAAGTGCTCGAAGGTCGCTGGGCCGACCTGGAGTTGAGCGCGCGGATGCCATAAGCATCCGGATACCCAACGAAGGGGCCGCAGCGGGCATTGTCGCGGGGGCGATCGCCTGATCCAGAGTCAGACGACGTGAATCGGGTTTGCCAGCCGGTCTTCGAACTCAGCCCGACGCCTTGCGCCGTCTGAATCCGGGAGTGTCAGGCGAACACTCCCAGAAGAGTCATGCGCAGTGTGAGTCGGACCACCAACGTGGTCCTCCGCTTCTCGGAGCCGGTCACGGGGGTCAGCGGGAGGACCATCCGGCTCCGGGACACCGTCACGGGCCACTACGTCACGGCCGTGGTGACTTACAACGCGACGCTACGGCGTGCCACGCTC
This sequence comes from Chloroflexota bacterium, assembly GCA_005883615.1. Classification (GTDB taxonomy): domain Bacteria; phylum Chloroflexota; class Limnocylindria; order Limnocylindrales; family CSP1-4; genus CF-16. Next base: position 44,913 of record VBEC01000019.1, read on the forward strand.
AATCCAAGCGTGACACTCGCCGCCCATCGTCGCTACCGGGTCGTGGTCTCGACCGGGATCACGGACAGGGCGGGCAATCCGCTGCGCGCGACGTCGTGGTATTTCACCACGGGCGCCTGGGGTTCTGGCGGTCGAACAGAGTCGAAAATGCGGTCACCATCACTCGCCTGCCCGCGCCTGATACGGAGTAAGACGAGCCTCCGGCGTCGGCCGCCGTCGGGCCTCCGGGTCTAAGCCATCCCCGCTAATGCACGTACTCCGGGCGCCCAAGAGGCCGATACGTCTGGATGGTTAAGCCCCCGGAAGTGGTCCGCGAGCTGACCAGATCGAGCGCGGTGTCCGGACCGGTATCGGGGAACAGCCGTGTGCCTTGGCCGAGGATGACGGGATAGATGAGCAGGTCGAACTGGTCGACCAGGCCATTGGCGAGGAGCCATCGGACGAGGACACCGCTGCCGGGCACCAGCAAATCGCCGTCTTGCTGCGCCTTCAGATCACGGACGGCCGCGGCGACGTCGCCGGTCAAGACACTCGTGCCCGCCCACTCCGGGTCGGTGAGGCTGGTCGATGCCACGTACTTGGGCCGGCTGTTCAGGGCGACGCCGATCGGCATCTTGGCCATGTCGATCATCGCTCCCCAGGAGCGCGCGAAGATCTCGTACGTCCGCCGGCCGAAGAGGAACGCGGCCGCACCACCGTAGACCTGGTCGAGATAGTCTCCGGTTTCCGTATCGACAAGTGGTGGCGCCCATCCGCCGCGGTCGAAACCGCCGCGGCGATCTTCGTCAGGTCCGCCCAACCCCTGCATCACGCCGTCCACCGAGACATTGGTCGTAATTGTCAACCTCATGGTTGTTCCTCTCCACTTCGTTGAGCCGGCCCGGTGGCCGAGACGATCGTTGCCTTTAGCTGTTAATCTTACAACCATATGGTTGTAGCTCGCATCGCCGGACCGGAGGACCATGCCGATCGCGTCTTTCGGGCGTTGGGGCACCCCACCCGTCGAGACATCGTCCGCCGGGCGATGAACGGGACGCTGTCGGTCTCCGGGTTGGCCCGCCTGTATCCGATGAGCACGACTGCCGTGCAGAAGCACGTGGCGGTCCTCGAGGAGGCCGGACTCGTTCACCTGACGCGGCGCGGCCGTCAACAGCTCGTCCAGACCGAGATCGACACCATCGCCGAGGCGCACGCAATGCTCGCGGAGTTCGAGCGGCTGTGGCGCGGTCGACTCGACCGCATCGGCGACGTGCTCGCCGAACCAGCAGGAGGAGACCGGCCATGACGGTGATCGCTGTGGACCGCGATCCGGTCGCGTTGACGCTCACGATCGTGGCTGAGTTCGATGCACGGGCGGAGCGGGTCTGGCAGGTGTGGGCCGACCCCCGCCAGCTGGAACGATGGTGGGGACCGCCGACCTATCCCGCCACCGTGGTCGACCACGATCTGACCGCCGGCGGCCGGGTCACCTACTACATGACCGGGCCGGACGGCGAAAAGCTCCACGGGTGGTGGCAGATCATCTCGGTCGACCCACCCCGCTCGCTCGAGTTCGAGGACGGGTGCGGCCCGCCGAACGAGGAGCTACCGACCTATTCCGTCGGGGTTCGGCTCATCGAGACGCCCGAGAAGACCACGATGACGCTCACCTGCCGGTTCGCGTCCATCGCGGATATGGAGCAGCTGCTCGCCACGGGCAAGGAAGAGGGGATGAGGCTGGCCGTCGGACAGATCGACGGCATCCTTGCCACCGCTATCGGGTCCTGATAGCGAGCCGGTCGCGCGACGTTCGGGACCGCCAGCTCAGGGCGCAGTGCAGCGAGAAGGGAACATCGACCATGAAACTGACGACCACCACGCAGGTCTCGGTTGACGGAGTGATGCAGGGGCCCGGCGCACCAGTGGCCGGGGTAGCCGAGCGCGGCGCATTCGAGCGCGACGGCTGGGCCCACTTCGACACCGAAGCCGGGACGGTCATGGACGAGATCTACCAGCGCGCCGACGCGTTCCTGTTCGGGCGGCGGACCTACGAGATGTTCGCCGCCTCGTGGGGAGCGTGGCCAGATCCGGGCGACAGCCCGATCTGGACGGCGTTGCATACGAAGCCCAAGTATGTAGCGTCGACAACCCTCACCGAACCGCGCTGGGCGAACACGACCGTTCTCTCCGGTGACGTTGCTGCGGCCGTCGCCGAGCTGAAAGCCAGGCCGGGAGGCGAGCTGCAGGTGCACGGCAGCGGCGCCCTGTTCCCGTGGCTGCTCGACAACGAGCTCGCCGATGAGATGACCCTGTTCACCTTCCCCGTGGTCGTCGGCCAGGGCACGCGGCTATTCCCTGACACCGGCCGGGACAGGGCGCTCGAACTGGTCGACTCGCGGGCCACCCCGAGCGGTGTGACGATCCAGGTCTACCGGCCCGCCGGCCGCCCGCAGTATGCGACCTGACGTATGTGCCGGAGTTACTGAGAGTTGGCGATGGATGGGGAGGAATCAAGACCTGCGTATCGGCGTGCCACGCGCTTCTTTCCCCGCCGTGTCGCTGACCACGCTGATCTTCGCCAGCGTCTTGGCGTGATCAAGCCCTGGGCCGCATCCGAGGGCGGCCGGGCTCCACACGTTGAATGGCGATTAGCTTCGTCGTCGTTCCCAGTCTGTCTCTTCAAATCCGATCAACAGCACTAGAGGAGAACGTCATGACCGCTACCTACACCTTCGACGTCTTCACCAGCCTCGACGGCTTCGGCGCCGCCGGCGGCAACTGGACCGGATACTGGGGCAAGCAAGGCCCCGAACTCCTCGACCACCGCCTCGCCTTGTACGGCGAAGAGCAGCGGATGGTCTTCGGGGCCAACACGTATCGGCTATTCGCGCAAATGATCGCCTCGAGCACCGAGGCGTCCGATGTGCGCGACCCATGGGTCACCCGGATGAGGAGCCTGCCGGCAACGGTGGTGTCGACCACGCTGCAAGGACCGCTCGACTGGCCGGACGCGACCATCGTGAGCGGTGACGCCGTCGACGTCGTCGCCCGGCTCAAGGAGGAGTCCGTCGTGCCGTTGCGCTCGCACGGCAGCCTGTCGATGAACCGGGCGCTGATGGCCGCCGGTTTGGTCGACCGCGTCCAGGTAACGCTCTTCCCGGTGATCACCGGCCAGACCGGAGCGGACCCGATCTTCCAGGGTGCGGCCGACTTCGACCTCGAGCTGATCGAGACCCGGACGCTCGACGGCCACACCCAAGAGCTCATCTATCGGCCCACCCTGCATGTCTGAGCCCATACGTGCGCCCACACCCTCAAGCCGCGGTACCTGACCCGGAAGTTGCCTCTGACCGACATGCCGACCGGTCTCATGACAGCGCTGCAACGCGACTTGCTGATCGCCTCCTCGGTCGCCTCGGCGGTCGATGTAGACAACCCTCGCAATCCGCCCTTCATATCGTCACGATCGCTCGACCTGCACGACGACTTTGCCGCGGCGGCGTGCTGTCCGCCCGAATTCGTAGGCAGCCGCGGCGTCTTCAAGGGGGAACACTTCCGCCACCTCGACGCGTAGCCTGCCGTCATCCACGAGCCGGGCGAGCTCGATGAGCTGCGAGCGCTCGGGCTCGACGATGAAGAATTCAGCGCTCAGGTCGCGCCCTTCCGGCAGCGTCACCGCAGGCGGGCCAGCGAGGCTGATCAAGCTGCCACCATCGTTCAGCACGCCAAGCGATGCCTCGGCGGTCCTCCCTCCGATGGGGTCGAGCACCACGTCGACGTCGCTGACGACCTCCTCGAACGGAGTGGCCTTGTAGTCGATCACCACATCAGCACCGAGGGAGCGCACGTACTCGATGTCCCCGGCGGAGGCAGTCGCCGTTACGCGAGCGCCGAGCGCCTTCGCGATCTGGACGGCGAAGGCGCCGACCCCGCCGGCTCCTCCATGCACGAGCACGTGGTTCCCGGGATGGACGTGCGCCTGCTCGGTGAACGCCTGCCAGGCCGTCAACGCCGACAATGGCAACGCCGCCGTCCGACTGTGATCGAGTGTGACGGGCTTCGGCGCCAGATCACGAGCCCGCACCGCTACGTAGTCCGCCGCCGCCCCGTCGTGATCGAACGGGACCAGTCCATAGACCTCCTCGCCGGCGACGACGTGGGTGACGCCGGGTCCCAGCTCTTCGACGACGCCCGAGACCTCGTGGGATGGGATCGTCGGGGTACGGTCGTGACCCTGGCGGTCGACCCATGTCTCGCTCCACTCCAGCTCCGTAGGTGTGATTCCTGCCGCGTGGACCCGGATCAACGCCTCGCCGGCTTGCGGCTCCGGCTTCGGGACATCCTCGAGCTGCAGCTGTTCGGCTCCGCCGCGAGCATGCGCCCGCACGGCACGCATGGTTGTCATCGACACACCCCTTCCCATCCGAGTCGATCATGCGGCTCGCGCCTTGACGCCGTCCACCGGCCTCACCAATGGACGCGTCCGCTTCGTCAGGCGATTGCGATTGGTCGACACGTCACTTGGAAGTCGGCGAGCGTGAGTCGGCAGTCGCTGCCAGCCGTGGTCAAGTCGTCTGGCAGCGCCATGTACCGTGATCTCCACGGGAGCGGGTCCACCCCGGTTGTCGGCTCCAAGATCGGCCGCAGGTGACAGCCATGCTACGGATGAAGGCCGCCGGCATCGACGCATTCGGCGGCGAGGTGCAGCTGCTCGAACTCGCCGCACCACCACCGCCCGCCCCGGACGAGGTCGTGATCTCGGTACGCGCAGCCGGGGTCGGGAACTGGGACGAGATCGTCCGGGTCGGCGGCTGGGACGTCGGACGTCGGCCGCCGCTGGCCCTTGGGGTTGAAGCAGCTGGGGTCGTTGCCGCGGTCGGCGAGGACGTGACGAGCTTCGCACCGGGCGACGAGGTGCTCACCCATCCACTGCCGCTGCGACACCAGGGCGCGTGGGCGGAGCGGCTCGTCGCTCCGGCCGCGCTCGTCGCGCGGAAGCCGGCCCCCGTCCCTTGGGCGGCGGCGGCCGCCTTCGCGGTGCCGGCACTCACCGCCGACCAGGCGCTTACCGAGGCCGCCCCTGTCCGGCCAGGGGAATGGCTTCTCGTCCACGGCGCCGGCGGCGTCACCGGAGAGCTCGCCGTCCAGCTCGCGGTCGCGCGGGGCGCGACTGTCGTCGCGACGGCGGGCCCCTCGAGCGCGGCGCGCATTCGCGGCGACGGGGCACATGCCGTATTCGACTATCACGATCCCGAGTGGCCGACCCTCGTGCGAAATGCAACTCCAGGTGGACGTGGAGTTGACGCCGTAGTGAATGCGGCCCGCGGCGGGGCGGTGACCGCGCTGCAGACTGTCGCCGACGGCGGCCATCTGGCGACGATCACTGGCGATCCGCCGTCACCCGAACGAGGAGTCACGGTCGCGAACATCTACGTCCGCGCCGACGGTGCTCGGCTCGCCGCCCTGGTGGCGGCACTCGCGGATGGGCTGTTGTCGCTCCACGTGGGAGCGACATTCGCGCTCGCAGACGCGGCCACGGCGCTCCAGGCCGCCGTCACCGGCCGCGCCGCCGGCGCGACCGTCCTTACGCTCGAAGGGATCTCAAGCGACGCGGCGGACCACAAGTAAGGCGAATGCGCCGCGAGACACACTCGCTCCGCGAGGCGGCTGCTTCGGCGTACAGCGGGAGGCGACAGGCGTCGATGTACGACGCGCTCGCTGGCCCGAGATTCTCCATCTGATTGCAATCAGCGCCCGATACGGAATCTGGCGCACCAAGCTCGGCGGGGGAGTATGCGCCCGACAGGATCCGAGCGCGCCATACCAATCGATCCGCGCGGGTCGACTCGTCGAGAGTCCCCGCGTATGACGGCTCGTCGGTGGCCCGGAGGTTTGACCGACGAAATCCGCCTCGGCTCTCGGAGGTGTTCCCTGCTTGTTATCGCGCCGACGATAAGGCTGATAGTTACGTCCGACGACGCACCGGCGCAGGACTCGTCCGAGCCCCTCCTGGAGACCGGGACTGGACCCTTATCCGGACCACTATGGATCCTGTTTCTTGTGTCTCATGCGTCTCTTGGATGTACCCGGTGAACGTGGCTGAGACGCATGAGACGGTTTACCCGGAGTCCGGTATGCGGTACCAAATTCCTTCGTTTACGTTCCGCCGGGTCGAGATGCGATCCGCCTGAACCCTTATCGTCGACCATCGCGTCGATGCCGGTGGGTCCATATCTCATGGACCATCACATCGATGGGATCGGATGTGCAAGGCACTTCGCCAGTCGTCGCTGAGTCCGGTTGACCTAGGCTTCACGGATGGCCGACCAGCTGGTGCTCTCGCTCGAGGAGATCCGAGCAGCCGACGCGGCGATCGCGGGCGGTAAGGGCGCCAACCTCGGGGAGCTCATCGCAGCGGGATTCTCCGTGCCGCTCGGCTTCATCCTGACCACGGCCGCGTACGGAGTCGCCGCGAGGTCGGCGAGGGTCGATCCATCCGATCCGACGTCCGCCGCGGACCGACTCCGCGCCGGAGACGTGCCACGGGCGGTGGCGACCGCAGCCCTCGATGCCTACCGATCGATGGGCGGTGGGAAGGTCGCGGTGAGGTCGTCCGCGACGGCCGAGGATCTGCCGGGGGCGAGCTTCGCCGGACAGCAGGACACGTTCCTGAACGTGGAGGGCGACCAGTCGCTCATCGATGCCATCCGCCGGTGCTGGGCGTCACTCTGGAACGAACGGGCAGTCGCTTACCGTCGCGAACGCGGGCTCGACGATCAAAGCGTGGCGCTCGCGGTCGTCGTTCAGCGGATGGTTGACGCCGCCGCGGCGGGCGTCATGTTCACTGCCCACCCGATCAACGGCAGGCGGGGGACGGCCGTCATCGATGCCGCGCCCGGCCTGGGCGACGCCGTCGTCTCCGGTGCGGTCGATCCCGACCACAACGTCGTCGACGTGTCAGCTGGCCAGATCACGGAGCGTGTGGTCAGACATGAGCGACCCGTGATGAGCGATGCACTTATCGTGGAGCTCGCCGAAATCGGACGCCGCATCGAGCGCCGACTCGGTGGTCCGCAGGACGTCGAGTTCGCGGTGGATGGCGACGAGCGACTGTGGATCGTCCAGGCGCGCCCGATCACAAACTTGTATCCGCTGCCTGACGAGGTCCCGTCGGACACGCGGGTGTACTTCTCGATCAGCGTCGCGCAGGGGTATTTCGCGCCGATCACCCCGATGGGGATGGAGGCGTTCCTCGCGATCGGCCGGCGCGTAGGCGCGACGTTCGCAGACGATCGGACCGGTTCCACGATCGCACGGTCACCAGTGGTGGTCGCGGGCGAGCGTCCCTTCGTCGACGTCACGGCCGTGCTGCGGGACCCGGTCGGACGCGACTTCCTCGAGCGGCTGAGCGCCATCGGCGAGGCGCGGAGCTCGGTCGTGTTCCGGAAGCTCAGCACCGACCCTCGTTTTGCAGCTCGTCGTGGCCGACGGGCCGGCTCGGTGCGGCGCATCCTGCCTGTCATCCTGCGATCGCGCATTCCCGTCCGTGCGCTGCGGTTATGGGTGTCGCCCGATCGATCGCGTGCGCGGCTGATCCGCGATATCGAGCAGGGGACACGCATCGACATCCCTGCCGGCGCGACCGCCTCCGAGCGCCTCGATGCGGTCGAGGAGTTCATGCGGGTCACGCTGCCGTTCGTCTTTCCGCGCTTGCTCCCCGTCGTCGTTGCCGGCATGGTGTCGCACGTGGCGGTTGGCCGGTTGCTCGGTCGTCGAGCCGGTCCCGAGGAGCTCATGGCCCTCAGTCGTGGGCTGCCGCACAACCCCACCACCAAGATGGACCTGGCGCTCTGGGAACTGACGAGACACATTCGCTCGGACGCCGGGTCCCGCGAAGTCCTCGCGAGCCGGACGGCCGCGGAGCTCGCCGAGGCCTATCAGGCGGGGCAGCTCCCGCCGGTCGTGCAGACCAGCCTATCCGCGTTCCTCGACCGCTACGGCTTCCGATCCGTGGGCGAGATCGACTTGGGGGTGGCCCGCTGGTCTGAGGACCCCACGCATCTCCTGGGTGTGATCTCGAATTATCTCCTGCTTGCCGACGATGCCCTCGCACCGGACGCGCACTTCCGGCGCGGTGCGCGCGAAGCCGAGGCGACCGCCACGGCGTTGCTTAGTCGGGTCCGTGGACCGCGGCGCCTGCTTCTGAGATTTCTGTTAAGCCGGGCGCGTGCTCTGATGGGATCGCGCGAGCTGCCGAAGTACATGTTGATCCGGAACGTGTTCACGCCCATCCGGGCGATGCTGCGACCGGTGGGTGCCGAGCTCGCCGCGACCGGGCGCGTGACCGTACCCGAGGACATCTACTTCCTCACCCTCGCGGAGGCCCGCGGGGCGATCGCCGGCGCTGACATGCGCGAGACCGTCGCGGCACATCGCGCGGAGTACGGCCGCGAGATCGCGCGTCGTCACGTCCCACGTGTGCTCCTGTCCGACGGCACCGACGCGGAGGTCGCGCTTGTCGAGCCGGTGGAGGGGGGCTTGCGCGGATCTCCGGCTTCACCGGGGTTGGTGACGGGCAAGGCCAGGGTCATCCGCTCGCCGCAGGGCGCTCACCTCGAGCCCGGGGAGATCCTCGTCGCCTCATCGACCGATCCCGGCTGGATGCCGCTCTTCCTCACCGCTGGCGGGCTAGTGATGGAGATGGGCGGCATGATGTCCCATGGCGCCGTGGTCGCCCGGGAGTACGGGATCCCCGCAGTCGTGGGTGTCGCCGGCGCGACCGAGCGGATCATGACCGGCGACTCGCTCACGGTCGACGGCACCGCCGGCGTCGTGTCGATGGCCGCGACCTGACCGATTGGACCATCGACAGAGCGATGGGCATGCGCTCCACCTCACTGTGGCCGGAGTGTCCATCGCCTCGCGCCCCTCCGAGCATCCCCGCGCCGTTCATGAACTCACGTTCCAGACGGCAACTGCCTCTCGGCTGTCGCGGAGACTCAACGGGACTGCACCGTGGATGGCGACACTACCACTTGGTTCCGCGTTGATTGGCTCAGCGAGCTCCGGCCATTGTCCTCGCTCGTGGGTCCGATCAATTTCCCGATCTTCGGGGAAGGAGGCAGAGCGATGACCGAGCCGGTGGTCTACATCAGCACGTGGAAGATCAAGGAGGGCAAGTTTGACGCCTACGCGCGCTTCCACGAGCGCCTCGCGAATACCGTCTGGGACCTCGAGCCGCGGGTCGCGGCATTTCTGGCGTTCGCCAACGACGACGGCACCGAGGTGACTGGCATCCATGTCTTTTCGGACGCCGATGCGCTCGATCGGCACGTGGGCGTCCTCGCCGAACGGATGGGTGTCCTGGCTGAAGACATGGGCGTTGTTACGGACCTGCTCGGACCCGGCCACATCGACGTCTATGGCACGCGACCCGAACAGGCGCTGGCGATGGACCGGCCACTTGAAGACTCCGGGCTGCCGTTCACGGTCAAGACGCGGTTCGTCGGTGGCTTCACACGCGGACGAGACGAGTGACGGCGATGTTCGCCTCCGAGTCCGGTGATGGCTACGAGGCGCTGACGAGGTTCACCGACGGCAACCCCGGAGTGCCATTTCGCGGACGCCGATGCTATCGGAGCCTCCGAACCGAAGGCGCTGAGATTGGGATCAGGCCCGTCCCAGAATGAACGCGGTGGGCAGCAAGACCCGATTGGATGAGCATCCGGTATGCGGTACCAACCTCGCGCCTCCGAGGACCGCGTCGAGATGGGCCATCGCCTGGGTCTGGAGGGTGGGCAGGGCGTGGCTGTAGCGATCGCTGTGCGCCCGTGAAGCGACGCCTCGGACTCCGAGTGTGGCGGTCCGATGGACCGATTTCGGGGCAGCCGATCGTTCCCGAAACGTTGCCACGTCAACCTACCCGCTAGCATGGGCTCGGCCATGCGGAGGAGCATTTCGATCCGGCGCGAAACGTCCATGAGCGCCCGCTGCCGACTTTTTCCGGGCGACCGATGATGCCGCTGATCCTCGCCAACGCTCAGGTCGTTCACGGTGACCCGACCGTGGCACCCCGCCTCACCGACATCCTCTTGAGAGATGGACGCATTGCCGCGGTCGGCGAACGGCGCACGTTCGATGCCACCGATGCGGAGGTGCTGGACTTGACTGGGCGGGCTCTCCTGCCCGGTCTTATCGATCTGCACGTTCACCTGTGCCTGACAGGGGCGCCGCGCTCGGATGAGCTGTACCGGACCGAGGCGCCTGAGCGGCTCATCGCACGGATGGTGGGCCTGGCCCAACGCCACCTTCATGCCGGCGTGACCACGATCAGGGATTTGGGGGGCCCCGAGCCCGGCATCTTCGTCGTCCGCGACGCCATCGCCGACGGGCTCGTCGAAGGTCCGCGCGTTCTCGCGGCCGGGCTGGTTGTGACGACAACGGACGGTCACGGAAGCTGGATCGGCGCCATCGCCGACGACCTGGCGGGTATCCAGGTCGCGGTGAACGGTCGGATCGACTCGGGCGCCGACGCGATCAAGATCATTTCGACAGGCGGCGTCCACACTCGGACCTCAGACCTCATGACCGTTCAGTACTCGGAGGAAGAACTGCGCGCAGGCGTCCACGCGGCCCACGCTCGCGGGCGAACGGTGGCCACGCATGCATCGAATCCGCGGGGGATGCAGAACGCCATCCGTGCCGGCGTGGACACCATCGAGCATGGCGTTTTCCTCGACGACGAGACGGCTGATCTCATGGCCCGTCGCGGCACGACGTTCGTCCCGACTCTCGTCGCGACCCAGCTCTTCGAACCGCGGGCCGATCATCCCGAGATCCCGGACTACGTTCGGGAGAAGGCGGCCGTCACGGTCCCGGCGCACCGCGACAATTTCCCCCGCGCAGTGCACGCGGGCGTCACCATCGCGGCCGGAACTGACGCGGGCAGCACCTTCGTGGATCACGGGCTGGTCGCGCTGGAACTCGAAGCGCTGACTCGCTTCGGTCTCAGTCCGCTGGAAGCGATTGCGGCGGGCACACGCAACGCGGCTCGCGTGATCGGCCTCGACGACGAGATCGGCACGGTCGACGTCGGCAAGGCGGCGGACCTCCTGGTCGTCGACGGAGATCCCACCGAGAGAATTGCGAATCTGCGCAACGTCGGTCTGGTGGTGCGATCGGGTCGAGTCGTGCATTCGCGCTGGTCGGACGTGGCCGTCGGCGCTAGGTCGACTTGATCAGCGATTGCCGCCTGGCTACGACTCGATGCCCTCGGACAGGTAGTCGAGTTCGATTCGCGCGAAGCCCTCGGTGAAGCTCTCCTCCAGGACAAAGGCATCACCCACGCCTCTCGGCTCGAGGGCAGTGAGATCCGATAGGGGCGACGGCTCGAAATGCACCGCGCCGCGCCCGCGATACGCCCAGTGAACGATCAGGTCGGAGGTTGCGGGCCCGGCGTCGATCAACTGCTTGATCGCGGGACCGGGCCGATCGGCACGCGGGATGATCTTCAGCCGCCAGGAGGGGCTCAGGTCTGGCACCTCATCGGCTGCGACGGGCTGCTCGGCGGTGGCGCTGATGCTCAACACGGGGATACCGGCCATGGTGGCACGGGTGAGCATCGTCCCCTCGCCATATCGAACGTCGAGAGTGCTGAAGATTTTCGGAGTGCCATAGATCTCGCGCCCGGCGGCGATGCCTCGCGGGCCATCATGCCAAACGTGCGAGCAGTACCAGCCGGGCCGTCCGTCGAGCATGCAGTGCACCTCGACGACCGCCTCGTTGAACGCGCCATAGGCCGTGCTGAATGGAACCGTCAGTCCGATCGCGACGCAACGTCCTCCCGGACCCGGCTGGAGCGGGTCCGGGAGGAGGCTGGCTACAGCGGCGGGGTCGGCCTCGAAGAAGACGTACTGCGACCGGACCTGGCGGTAATACGCCGGGAGCGGCGGGTAAAACGGGCTGCCGAAGGGGATCGTCCATCCCTCGTCGGAAGGCAAACCCAGGCGCTGTTCCTCCTCGGCAGGTGGGCGAGCCGGAACCGGCTCTGCAGTGCTCAATTGTATGAGGCCCAGAAATGAACTTGACCCAGGCCAGCGAAAAGTGAGGAGCAAATGACGGGATGGCATTGCGCGCTCGAGCTCGGGAGCGATCGGGCCGTCGCCGGAGGCAGTCGCGACGCCCTGGTTTCTGCGATCGAGCATGCCTCGGATCTGCGCGTCTACACCGAGTTCTTCTTCGAGGAGCACATCGCTCCTGGCGGCGACGGAATCCCGGAACATGATGGCCTGATTCGCGAGGTCATCGACTTTCGCGAGACGATGGTCGTCAACGGCACGCTTGCGGCTGGGATCACGACGCTCCGCCAACCGCTCGAGCCGCCGTTCGGGTTCAACGGAACGCAGCCCAAGATGTCGTATTTCCTCTACCAGTCCGACGGGCGGCAGGCCTGCGCGAACCTCCTCCTCGACCAGCGTGGAGCGAGCGGGCGGCCGGGAAAGCGATCCAGCATCCCGACGCCGCCCGACATGCCGAAGATGAGCCGCGAGGTCGTGTTCGACCAGGGCACCAACGGCCCTTCGAGAAATTTCGTCTATGACATGGAGGTCTACCGATTCTTCGTCCGTGACGACTGGGAGGAGGTATTCGCAGCCGACGTCGACGGTCGCCCGACGCTCGGCTCGATCGACGCGATCGAGGACGCCCAACTTGCCGGCCGCGAGATCAAGATCGCTATTCGCGACCTGTGCTCGGACCTCGGTCGCGGACCGTCGCACGAGGTCTTCTCGTCGCTCGGATCCGGATTTTTCCACGCTGGAATGCGGCTCTACGACGCCCTGACTCACCCCATCCTCAGGGTCGCCCCGGCAGCTCCACTCGAATACCGGTCATTCGGCTGGGACGTCGCGTGGGTTCACGTCAGGACCGATGGCGCAGCGGTCATGCGAATTCTCGATCCCTACACCAGGCGGTTCAGCGATCGTCCGGCTCGCTTCGCGTTCCGCTGGTTCGCGCGTTGACCTGGCTCGACGATCGCCGTTTGGCCGGGGGTTCGTAACATCCGCCGTGGCTACGCCTCCGCCGACACGACGGCTGGCCTTTCGCGAGATGACGCTCGCCGACATCGACGACCTCGCCCTGCTTCTTGGTGATCCCGACGTACTCTGGGTCTATCCGCACCCCTACACCCGCGACGAGGCGCGCGGCTGGATCGAGTGGAACGTTGGGCTATACCGCGAGCTGGGCTTCGGTCTCTGGTACCTCACCCTGCGGGACACGGGAGAGTTCGTCGGCGAATGCGGACTAACCCCACAGCAGGTCGAGGGGGCGACCGAGATCGAGGTCGGCTATCACGTCCGCCCGAAGTTCTGGGGCCTGGGCTTCGCCACGGAGGCCGCGCGCGCCTGTCGTTCGTTCGCGCGGGAGGTCGCCGGGCTCCATCGCCTCGTGGCGCTCATCGATCCGCGGAACGTCGCCTCGCAACGCGTCGCCGCAAAGATCGGGCTCGCGTTCGAGCGCGAGGCCTCCGTGCCCGGCAAGGTGCTGCGTGTCTACTCCTCGGATCTCTGAGGCCGACCGGAGGGACGCTGCCGCGCTGGATCAGCCGTGCCGTGGCGCCTGCCGGTTCCCGGACGGGAAGACAGCGACGTCCGCATCAGGCGTCGGCTCGTCGACGAAATCCCATGCCCGCGTCGTGCCGGGCTCGAGGCGGACGACGAGTCCGGGTCCGACCCGGTCTGCGTAGGCGTTTCCGTTCTTTGAACCCAGGTAGCGGATGGACAATCGCCGGCTGACTCCGGTGCGATCGAACTCGCTGATGCGGGCAATGCCGCGCACTTCGAACCCGCGCCCGGGCCAGCTGTGATCGAAGACCACGATCGTCGCTCGCGGATCGCGGGCAAGATGCCTGGCCTTGACGTCGCCGGAGGGCACGCCGACGTTGAAACCGCCGTCGCGCCACTCGTGCCAGACGGGGGAGAGGAGCACGCTGCCGTCCGGCCAGTGCGTGGCAAGCACGGCGCAATATGGTCGCTCCAGCAGATCACCGAGCTCGTCGATGGTTCGGCGTGTCACGTGTGGATCGTGGCCCCGGCCGGCCGCCTGACGTCCTGGCCCGGGTCAGGGCCCGTCACGCCTCGCCAACGGCCGGGTTGCGCAGCACTCCCAGGCGCTCGATCTCGCCCTCCACCACGTCGCCGGGCTTGAGCATGATCTCGTCGCCCACGCCATGCGGCATGCCCGTCGTGATGATGTCGCCTGCCCGCAACGTCATCAGCCGCGAGGCGAATGAAATCAGCTCGTCCCAGGCGATGTTGACGTTCCTGGTCGACCCATCCACGCGAACCTCGCCTGAGACTCGGCTGACGATGCGAACGTCCGAGAGGTCGCCCGCCTCGTCCTTGGTCACGATCGCCGGCCCAAGGATCGCGAAGCCGTCCAGCCACTTGCCGTTGAGCCAGTCGATGAACCCGTCCATTTCCTTGTCGCGCCGACCGGGGGGCGGCACTGCGAGCTCGCGGCCCGAGACGTCGTTGCAAATAGTGAAGCCAATCACGTGGTCCATCGCCTGATCGCGCGGGATGTCCTTGCCGTCCTCTCCGATGACGATCGCGACCTCAATCTCGTCGACCACACCGGGCGAGATTCGCCAGATCGTGATCGGATCGCCCGGTCCCTTGATGTCGTCCGTCCTCTTGGCGAAGAGGAGAGGGAGCGCGTCTCGCCCGAGTCGTTCAGCGCCCTCGCTCGCGTAGTAGCCACCGGCAACCGCGATCAGCTTGCCGGGGTTGGCGATGGGGGAGAGAAGCCGCACGGTAGTCTCCGGCAGTGCGGGTCCCTTGCGACCCGCAGCGGCCACCTCGTCGACGACCTGCCGTCCTTGCGCCAGGAACGCCCGCATGTCGCCGCCGGCCGCCCGGCCTCCCGATGTCGCCTCGAGGTCGTAGACCTGGCCGTTCTCGAGCAGCCCCAGGCGGGGGCTATCCTGGGGCGTCTGATATCGAACGAGCTGCATTGCCGTCTTCTCCTGATTCTTCCCCTGATCGTAGACGATCAGCGAGGCGCCGAACGAACGGTATGACGTTCAGGAACCGGGCAGGTCCAGCAGCCGTGCCGCCGTCCCGCCCATGATCGCGCCGAGCTGCTCCGTCGAGAGGAACCCGGTGTAGCGCTCGATGTACTGGCGCGACTGGCGATAGGTGCAAAACCGGTTCTGGAAGGGCATATCGGTACCCCACATCAGCCGGTCGGCACCGATGTGCTCGACCATCGCGTCGAGGACGGGCAGGCACTGGCGATATGGGTAATCGAAGATGTCACCCACCCGCACCGGGAAGCTCACCTCCATGTGGATTCCGCAGTCCTTGAACGGGTCCCACATCTCGTCGGTCAGCTCGAACCGGCGACGGCCCCCGTCGAGGAACGCTCGCCACGGAAACCCGTGGGTGACGCTGACGCGGGTTTCGGGGTAGCGCTGCGACCACGCCTGCAACGTTCGCAGCTCATTGACGAATCCCGCGCGTTCGTCGGCCCAGCCGGGCGTCGCTCCCAGCGTGAAGAATATCGGGACCTTCAGTTGCACAACCGCGTCCCAGAAGGGTCGCCACGTCGGTTCGTCGAAGCTGGAGCAGCGGGCCAGCCGGTAGGCGTACTCGGGAATGATCTTGATGGCATGAAGGCCCTTCACCAGGATTGCATCGGTCACCTCGGCGATAACCGCGTCGGGTTCCGTCGGGATGCGCCACTCGTCGACCTCGGCCATCGACCGGAGCCGATCGGGAAAAGCCCGCACGCATGCCGCGAAGAAGTCGTTGTCCTTGTCGAGCGCCTGGTCGACGTGCATCAGTGCCCAGTCGACGCCTGCGTAGTCCATCTCGGCGATGCAAGCACCCGGGCCGAACTCGAGCGTGTTGGGCGGAAGGTAGACCTTGGTGTGCTCCTCGCCGTCGACCGTCCAGACCAGTCGATTGGTGATCCGGTCCACCCGAAAATCCCGGTCCCGGGCGGGTCGAAATGGATCTTCGGGCGTCGGGTCGAGAAGCAGGCGGGAGTCCGCGGGCGCCCGATCGCGCGTCCGAAATGCCGGTTGGTGATGGAGTGCGTAGGCCCATTGCCAGTACCCCAGGTGCTCTGCGGCCGAAGCGTGCCCGGCCACCGCATCAGGTGCCCGGAAGCAGTACACGTGGGAGTCGATGATCATTCCTGCCTCAGTCGGCCTTTCACCCGCCGCCCAATTCCATGCGCAAGATGCGAAGACCTTGTCGCGTGCCGCCGAACGAAAGGGCATCCGCGAGACGGACCACCTCGCGGAAGCCGGTTGCTTCGAGCAGCTCGCGCTTCTGAGTATCGTCGTCGCCGAGCTGGGCGATCAACCAGCGCCAGCCGCGCTCGCTGCCCTCCTGGACCATCCTCGCCAGCAGGAGTCCAGCGTGATCGACGAACGCCGGGTGCACGAAGATGTCGATCTCGGCGCCCAGCGGCTCCCGTTCATTGCCGCGCGGCTCCATCGGACCCGATCCGACGAGCGCACCTTCGGCGTTGGCCATCGCGAACCACGCGCCAGCGCGCGTCGCCACCCAGGTGTGTTTCACAAGCGAGTTGCAGCGATCGTGGGTGACACGGCCGGCCGAGTACAGGCCCTGGGGCGAGGCGACCGACAACCACTGACTCGGGGCAGAGTAGAGCGCGACAAGCCGGGGCGTGTCGCCGGGATGGACCAACCTGATCGAAAGCTGGCCGGGTCGAAACCACTGTTCGTCGAACATTTCGTCGGGCGGGCGCTCCCTCCGCATCAGGCCCCGCGGAAAGGATAGAAACCCCAGGCGCTCGTAGATGCGGCGTGCGACCGGGTTTTCGCTGGCCAGGAAGATGACCCGCCCGCCCGCGTCGTCGAAACGGTCGAGCAGCGCCTGGCACACACGACCGGCCATGCCGCGACCGCGCCAGGCCGGGTCCGTGTAGACCTCGCCCAGGGTACCGATCCGCGGATCGTCATGCGGTGTCATCGTCCAGGCCGCGCTGACGATCGCGCCGTCCCGCTCGGCCCAGCCGAACGCGTGCCGGGCCACCTCCTCGTACATGCCCTTTGCGGCTGCGGTCACGAAAAGGTCGGGTTTCTCTTCGGCGCCGAACACGCCCTCGAGAAACCAGGTGAGTCGCGGCCCGACATCGGGCGGTAGGGGACACCCCGAGCGGTAGATCGTCGCCCGCTCCCCGGATTCCATCTGGGCCACTCCGACATACTCCATCAGCTCTCCAGGGCCACGTTCCTGTGGGGCATGTGGGCCTCCTGATCAGGCGCAATCGGGGTGGCGTTCCTGCAAGGTGCGTTTCGTTCGTGCGTACTCTGCGTCGCTGACGGTTCGATATGGCGACAACATCCTGAGGGGAAAGTCGTCCAACCCGCCGAGCTTCGCGATGACCTTGTCGTAGGCGCCGTCAACCCGGCGATCGACGAACAGCGGGTCGAACAGGTCACGGTTGAGGTCGGCGAACCAGGCGCCAATGCTGGCGGCCTCCGCGTAGCGACCCGCGCTTGCGGCTTGCAACAGCGCCCAGGACCGTTTCGGGGCGAGGAGGCCATAGGTTCCGAGCAATGCGCACGCACCGTACAAGGAGCCGTGCGCGATGGTCTGTTCCGTCAGGAAGTGCATCAGCTCAGGGGCCTCACGAACGACGCCGGAAACCAGGAGGAGGTCACTCGTCATCGTCTTGGCCGCCACGAGGTTGGGCACGGCCTCGATGATGGGCCGGTACTCGGTTCCGGTCAGCACTCTGCCCGACCGAGCCGTGTTGTAGTGCATGAAACGAGCATCGGGAAACGCGCCGCAGACCTCCCCGAAAAAGCGCAATGCCTCGGCGTCGGTCACCGGCGACCAGGCAGGAAGGGAGATCTGGAACTCCCGGAAGCCAAGGTCGTATGCGACTCGTAATCGCTCCAGGACGTTGGCAGTCGACAGCCCGATAACCCCGACCATCGGCGTAGCCGCCGAACCCACCGTCTCGTCCCGGAAGACCTCGATCACACTGCGGAACCGCGCCCCGTCGACGGCGTAGCCCTCGCCGGCCGTCCCAAAGACGTAGAGGTGGTCGAAACCCATGCCCGCTGCGTGACGAATCGCTCGTCGGAAGATCTGCTCCGCCAACCGCTCCCGGCGGTCCCACGGGCAGACAATGCTGACCATGACCGTGCTCGGGTAGCGGGCCACCGATGCTCCTGGCTGGGGGTTCTGGCTCAGACGGACGCCGTCGCCTGATCGACGAGGGGGGCGACGTCGCCGATCAGGCGGTCGATCGTCTCCTGATCGAAGGGCCAGGCGAGCTGGGGCAGAAAGGATTGCACGCCGAGTGCGCGGAAGCCGATCAGCGCCTCGGCGACCTGCTCCGGTGAAGCGGCCCACGTGACGTCCCAGACCGATTCATTCCATTTGTGCACGGCCCGCAGGTGCTCGAATGCCTTCCGCGCCTCACCCGGATTCGAGCGGATGATGAGCTTGCAGCCGACCATCCGCTCCACCTCGGAAGGGTCCCGATCCAACGCCGCGCAGTGGACTCTGAAGACCTCGTCCTTTCGCCGCCAGAAGTCGAGTCCGTCGACCGGGACGAAGATCTGCCAGATGTCGGCGAACCGAGCCGCCACTCGGAGTCCCTTCTGCTCGCCCTGCGCCCCGATCAGGATCGGCAGTGGCCGGCGCTGTGGCAGCGGGGCGTGATGAACGCCTTGGAACCGGTACGTCGGGCCGTCTTGCGAGACGGTTTCGCCGGCAAGGATTCCCCGAATGATGGTGAGTGCTTCCTCGAGCCAGTCGAGGCGCACGCCCGTCGGCGCCCAGGGCAGGCCGTGAGCCACTGCCTCCAACTCGACGTTGCCGGCTCCCAGGCCGAAGATTGATCGCCCATTGCTGATGTGGTCGACCGTCGTCGCCATCTTCGCCACGACGCCGGGGTTCCGGAACGTATTGTTGCCGACCGTAAGACCTAGCGAGATGCGGGTGGTCGCCTGGGCCCACGCGGCAAGGGTGGTCCAGCCCTCGAAGAAGCCCTGGTAGGGGTCGCCACCTGTCGAATACAGGTGATCGTGTCCGAAGAGGTAGTCGTAGCCCAGTACCTCCAGGCGTCGCGCTGTGGCGAGGACCTCCACCCACGGCGAGCCATACGTGAGGACCTGGAAGCCGTACTTCATCGGTGGCGCAATCGTCCCTCCCGCGAGGTACTCAGGCCCGGCATGACGGGACGCGCGCGCGGGCGTCATGATCGCAGGGTACCCGCCCGGCGTTGCAGGGCCCCGCGTTTCCATGCATCGAGCGCCCCGGCTCGACCTCGATGCGGCTGGCGGGGGTGGCCGGGTACGATGGGAGCCCACCGGTCGCCCGTCAACGTGGCCCGGGAGGGACTTCCGTGCGTCTCCGGTTCTCGATCTCCCGGCCCCCGGGGTTGCACTCGACCCTCGCCTCGTTTCGAGTCCCGGGATATCCGGCATTCTGGGCCAGCAGCGCTGCAAGCGCGGTGGGCTGGTCGGCCAGCCTCGTGGCGATTGGCTGGATCGCCCTGCAGGTGTCGAACTCGCCGTTCGCCGTCGGTGCCACGTTCGCCGCTCGCCTCGCGCCGGCGCTCCTGTTCGGCATCCCGTTTGGCGCATTGGGCGACCGTTTCAACCGGCGGGCGATGCTCGTGGCGGTCAACGTCCTTGGGACCGCATGCCTGCTGGGACTTGCTGCGGTTGCTCTGGCCGGGCGCCTCGGTCTCACGGAGATCATCGTCGCCAGCCTGCTGCTCGGGATGGTCGACACGCTTCGTGGAACAACAGCCCAATCGTATGCCTACGATCTGGCGGGCAACGAAGGCGCAACCAACGCGATCGCCCTCTCGAACCTCGGTGCCCAGCTCGTCGGAGCCGCCGGCGGCGCGATCGGCGGCCTCGTTCTGGACCGCCTCGGCTCGCCTGCCGCCTTTTCGGTGGCGGCTGCCGGATCTGCCATGGCGGCTTCGGTGCTGGCTGGTGCGGGTCGCGATCGGCTGGAGAGGGGCGGAGGCACTCGACTTGTGCCTGGAGGGCAAAGGTCGATGACCCTTATCCTTCGGAACCGCCCGGTGGCTTTGATCGCCCTCGCGGTCATCTTCGGAGAAGTCCTTGGCTTCTCGAGTCTGACTCTCTACCCGACCTTCGCGCGTGACATTCTGCGGGTGGACGCTACAGGCCTTGGGACGATGTCAGCCGCGCGAGCGCTTGGGGGAGTCTGCGGCGGCCTGCTCCTGGCCGCGAGCGGATTGCGCGATCGAGGCGGTGTGCTCCTGCTCGGGGCGACCGGTGTGTTCGGTCTCGGCATCCTCGGGTTCGCTCTCAGCGACATCTTCCTGGTGTCGCTTGGATTCCTCCTGATTATCGGTGCCGCAGGCTCCGCCCTCGACACACTCGGCCAGTCACTCATCCAACGCAACGTAGAGGACCGGGAGCGAGGCGCTGCGATGGGCGTCTGGTTCTTCGCCATCGGATTCGGGCCATTTGGCCACCTCGGGATGGGCGCTGCCGGCGCTGCCATCGGCGGGCCGGCAGCGCTGGCCGCCAGCGGCAGCCTGCTTCTCGCGGCGTGTCTCGGATTGGCGCGGATCACTGACCTCCGCCGTATTCGGTAGCGCTACCGTTGAGGTCATGCGGCCTCAGATCTCGGAGGCGAACTGCACGGGTCGCGAGATCGTGCTCCGTCGTCACGTTGACCCGCCCAAGTGGCGCTTGTACATTGTCGACAATGTCGGCTGGCAAGGAGCGGCCATGGTTCGAGGGTGCCCTCGCCAATGGCAGCCTGCGGCGCCACCCGGACTGGCGGTCGCCCGATGAACGCTGATGGTCCGCCGCTCGTGCCCCGGAATGGCGACGACGGTGCAACGGTGGCTGATCCGTCGCCCGCCAAGGACATCGCCAGCCCCAGGCGAATGTTCCTGCGCAAGATGACAGCGGATGCGGTCCGCGCTGGTGGGCGCCTGGCCGGCTCAGCACGAATCATTCGACAGTCCGCAGCAGCCGCCGGCGAAACCTTGCTCCGCGAGCTCGAGCAGGTGCCGACGACGCCCCAGGAGCCCATCACCACCACCGGCGGGCCGGCCCTGCTCGAGTCCAGCGCCCCGGTCGGGGCGGATGCCCTGGACGGGTTTGGTGCCTCGGTCGGGTTGGGTGCCCCGGTCGACCGTGCTCCGGGCATTAGTGCTCCGCGCGAGCCCATCAGTCCGACCGAGCCCATCAGTCCGACCGAGCCCATCAGTCCGGCCGAGCCCGCCGACGACCCATCGCCACAGGACCTCCATGCAACTCGATCGCCGCAGTCAACGTTTCCGCCTCTCACACCAGCCCAGGTGGCCCTGCTCGAGAGCCGCAATCCGGTGGTTCTCGCGACGATCCAATCCGGCCGCGCCCCGCAACTGACCGCGAGCCCATTCCACTGGGATGGCCGAGTCTTCCGCATCAGTGCCCTGGACTGGACGGCGCGAACCCAGAACATCCAGATCGATCCGCGCGTGAGCCTGCTGATCGCCGATCCCTTCGGCGGACTGTCGCTGTCGGTGACTGGTAGTGCGGCCGTCGCTGCCGGCCCATCGGCAAGGGACGACACGCTGCCGATCCTCCGGAAATACGCCGCCGATGAGTCCGAGGTCGCGTCCAGATGGGCGGAATTGAACGCCGACGAGGACCGGCTGGTCATCGTTGTGGTGCCCGAACGCATGCTCTGGCGGTTCGACGAACCGGCCTGGCGTTCGAGGGACACATCCGAGCCGCAAGGAGTTGATGGTGCCCAAGCCTAGCCCGGAGCGGCAGGCCGAATTCCTGAAGACCATGCCCAACGCGGTTCTGGCA
The DNA here is from genome assembly GCA_005883615.1 of Chloroflexota bacterium. Classification (GTDB taxonomy): domain Bacteria; phylum Chloroflexota; class Limnocylindria; order Limnocylindrales; family CSP1-4; genus CF-16. The sequence goes on from VBEC01000019.1 coordinate 66,736, forward strand.
ACGAACCGCTTGCGAGGCGGGCCGCAAGTCACTCCGAACTGGTACCTCTGGACCGGCGAGTCATTCCTTATCAGTACCGCGGCGTGGACGGCGAAAGTCAGGAACGTCTTGCGCGACCCCAACGTGAGCCTGTGCATTGACGATCCGGTGAGCGGCGACTACGTCGCGATCTACGGTCACGCCTCCGTGATCGACGGCGCGGCGGCTCAAGGTCCGACCCTGGAGCTCATTCGCAAATATCGCGCCGAGCCCGACGTCATCCCGCATTGGGACCGGATCAACGCCGATAATGACCGAGTCATCATCGCGGTCGATCCAGAACGGGTCCTCTGGCGGGACCACTGATCAGGCCGTGGGCCGCGGTGCCACGGCGAGTTGGAGACAGGGCGGCTACTCCTCCGCCGCCCCGTCTCCGCTCTCTCCGGAGACCGGCCTGACACGGACCTCCGACAGGGCGACGTGGGCCGAACTCAGTGGCCGACCGAGCTTGGATACCCAGACGTCGTCAGGAAACGGTTCCCCGACCACGGGCCGGCCGTCAACGGTCATCGACGCCCGATGGGCTTCCACGAAGAGCGCCCAGATGTCTTCATCGGCCCGGAGGTCCGGCGCCGGGGCCATCATCCAGAACGGCGCGCTGGGCTCGATCCATCGAGCTTCCACCGTGTGCGCCTGCCAGCTGATCGCAAATCCAAACCCGCTTGGACCGACATGGTGGCGCGTGAAGAGCGCCTCCACGGACGGCCCTCGGAGGTCGACCTCCGTGTGGCCCATGCGCGCCAGGCGCTCCTTCATCCGCGCGGCGACCTCGGGGGCGTCGGTCACGACCACGTTCAGGGAGGCCGCCGGATCATCGACCCGCAGGAATGCCACTTGGCCGGCACCCAGCGTCGCGCTGTAGGTGATGGCGTACAGGGACAGGAACGCTGACCGGCGGCCCGTGTCGTCTCGAAGCGTGATGACGAAGTGATCCCAGCCGTGAAGGACGGCTCCTGGATGGATCGCCGCCGGCATCTTAGAGGTCGAGCTCGCGGTCCAGCCGCGCGAAGGCGTCCGCGAGCCGTGCGCCCATCTCCACAATATGGGACGGCTGGAACGTCAGGGGCGGATAGAGGCTGATGATGTCCCCGGCCGGGCGCCCACCGGGACCCTCGGCCATTCCCGTCCCGGGATAGGTCACGATGCCGGCCTGCAGCCCTGCCTCGCGGGCCTTTGCTGCGACCCGGGCCTCAGGTGGGAAGGGCCGGCGAGTCTCTCGATCCTCGACGAATTCGATCCCCGCCATGAAGCCGAGTGTCCGGACGTCGCCGACGAAGGGGAATCTCCTCAAAGGTTCGAGCGCGGCCGCGAAGCCCGGGCCGAGCTCGGCCACATGCTCGGTCAGTCGCTCGCGTTCCCACACGTCAACGACGGCGAGACCGGCGGCGGCAGACACTGGGTTGCCGCCGAAGGTGAAGATGTGCTCGAACGCGGCGCCCTGCTCCTCGAACGCGGCCCGGATTGGCGCCCGGATCGCGACGGCGCCGAGCGGCGCGTAGCCCCCGCTCATTCCCTTGCCCATGACCAGAAGGTCGGGGACCACCCCCCAGTGGTCGACGGCGAAGTCCCGGCCGGTACGACCGAAGCCGGTGACGACCTCGTCGGCAATAAGCAAAACGCCGTGACGGTCGCAGATCTCGCGGATCATCGGCCAGTACTCATCCACCGGCCAAATGGCGCCACCAACCGAGGCCACGACGGGCTCGGCGATGAACGCCGCGACCCGCTCCGGGCCGGCGGCACGGATGGCGGCGTCGAGCTCGGTCGCGCACGTGATGCCGCAGCTCGGATAGGTCAGTCCCCACGGACATCGGTAGCAGTAGCTCGGCGGGATGTGGGGCGTGTCCAGCAACAGGGGCTCGTAAACGCGCCGCCTGAGCTTGCTTCCGCCCACGGACAGCGTTCCCAGGGTGGCTCCGTGGTAGCTGGTCCAACGAGAGATGATGACCTGCCGCTCCGGAGCGCCCCTGATCACGTGATATTGGCGGGCGAGCTTGAGGGCCACCTCCACCGCTTCGGATCCACCCGACGTGAAATGCACCCAATCGAGGTCGCCCGGGGTCAGGGTGCCAATTCGCTCGGCAAGCCGGATGGCCGGCGCGTTCGAGAAGATGTTGCCGACCGCGTAGGGAAGTCGTGCCGCTTGTTCGGCCATTGCGTCGACGACCTCGCGTCGTCCGTAGCCGATCGTGGCAACCCCGATCCCGGCGATTGCATCGAGGTAGCGACGGCCCTCGGCATCCCAGACGTAAACGCCTTCGGCCCGGTCCAGCACTGGGTATTCCCGCGAAGGGTCGAGTGTGAAGAGGTGGCCTCGGGCTGCCCGTCTATTCGGCCCGGTCATCGATCGATCATTCCATCTCGATTGTCGAGAGTGCGGCAAGCGGGTGTCAACGCACCGCCAGGCTGCACGCTACTGGAATGGCAGAGGTACGGCCTGGCCGGTGGCCGCCGATCGGTCCGCAGCCATGACCATCTCGACCGCTGCGCGACCGTCGGCGCCTGTAACTGCGGGCGCTCGACCCGTTTCGATCGCCTGTGCGAAATCCTGGACCTGGGCCGAGAAGGCCTCCAACCGGTTCGGATCGAGATAGTCGCGCAGGAAGTCGAAGGGCGGCTGTTTCGCCACGACCTCCCAACCGCCCGCGCGTGCGAGCCTGACCTCGCCGTAGAGGTCGCAATCGATCATTCCGCGCGAACCCACCACCATTACTCCGTCGGCGGGCTCGAGCCCTGGTTCCGGTAGCTCGTACGTCATCAGCACTTGTGCGAGCGCGCCGCTGGCGAACTCGTACGACACCACTGCCGTAAGGTCGGCCGGGGGCGCCTCACCGAACGTGTGATAACGGGCAAACGCAAGGACCGCCTCGCTCCCCGTGAACCAGCGCAGGATGTCGCTGGCATGGACCCCCCAGTCGAGGAACTGGGAGCCCTCCGCCGGGTCGAGCGCCCAGGGCTTGGCCGGGACGATAACCCGGCCCGCCTCGTCGAGGACGTCGTGCAGCAGGAACGACGTCCATGAACCACGAGATTGGATCAACCGGACGTCTCCGATCGCCCCATCGTCGATCAGGCGCTTGGCGGCACGGGGCGCGATGCGGAACCGCAGCACCTTGTTGACCGCGAGTTGGACGCCCGCGGATCGACATGCATCGATCATGGCGTCGCAGCCCGAGATCGAGACCGACATTGGTTTCTCGGTATAGACGTGTTTGCCGGCTGCCGCGGCCGCCAGGGCCTGGGCCAGGTGCGCAGCGTGGGGCGAGGTCAGGATTACGGCATCGATATCGGGGCGGCCGAGGAGCCTCTCGACCGACGACTCGGCGTCCATCGCGAATTCGGCGGCGACCGAAGGTGCTCGGCGACCTCCGGCGATGGCGACCAATCGGCCATCGGCCACCTGGCCGATCGAAAGTCCGGCCGCATAGGTGCGTCCCATGTAGCCCGATCCGATGATCCCAAATCCGACCGTCACGGCATGACCTCGAGCGATGCGACATGTAGCGCTGACTCGCGCCAATGAGGCGAGCCATCTCGTTTCGTCGACAATAGGATGGCGACTGGACTCTTGTAGGGCGTGGTGAGATGAGCGAAGGGCTCCGGATCGGGATCGTGGGGGCTGGCGGAATCGCCCGGGCCCGCCACGTCCCCGGCTTTCGGGCAATTCAGGACGTTGAGCTGGCCGGCGTCGTCAATCGGAGCGCGGAGTCCACCGCGGCCGCCGCGCGGGAGCTCAGCATCGCGCAGGCCTATCCCGACTGGCGGGCCCTGGTCGCCGATCCGGCGATCGATGCAGTCCTGGTGGCCACCTGGCCGTACCTCCACGCACCGATCACTCTCGCGGCACTCGCTGCCGGCAAGCATGTCCTGACCCAGGCGCGTATGGCGATGAACGCCGACGAGGCGCGGTCGATGCTGCGCGCCAGCCTCGAACGGCCAGACCTGACTGCGATGGTCGTGCCCTCGCCGCTGAGCTTCTGGTGCGATGCGACCGTCGCGCGCCTGCTGGCGGACGGCGCCCTTGGCGAGCTCCGCCGAGTCGCGGTCGCCTGGGACACGAGCGGCGAAGCGGAATCCTGGCGGCTGCAGCGGCGCTGGAGCGGCAACAATGTCATGGCCCTCGGGATCGTGTACGAATCGGTCGCCCGCTGGCTTGGTCACGCGGTCGCGGTGGCCGCGGTCGGTCGAATTCGCGATCCCGTTCGCCGGGTACCGGAGGGACACGTCGCTGCCGACGTGCCGGACAGCCTGGCCCTCCTCGTGGAATTTCCCGGTGGAGTCGACGCGACGTGGACGATGACCACCAACCTTGCTATGCCAGACGGCAATACCGTGCGCTTGATCGGCACGGCAGGCAGCCTGCTCGTCGACCTCGTCGGTCAAAGGCTGGAGCTCGTGCCCGCAGGCAGGACACCCGAGCCGATTTCCATCCCGGCTCACGAAGCTGCCGACTGGCGGGTGGAGGCGGAGTTCGTCGGGGCGATCCGCGGCGAAGAACAGGTCCGCTTCACCGACTTCGAAACCGGCTTTCGGTACATGGCATTCACGGACGCCGTGCACGCGTCCATCGCCGCGGGGTGCCGCGTGACCATTTCCTGATCTCGCTTGCAACCGCCAAGGTCGTCACGGATGCGAGGACATCGAGCGCTCGAACGAGCAGACTTCCTGGAAACCAAGACGGTCATACATCTCGCGGCCCATCGTGGTCACTCGCCGGCTTCGCGCCTGGACATCGAGTCCGCGTGGGCACGGACGAAGGCCTCGTCGACATCCACGCCAAGACCAGGACCGCTCGGAATCGTCAGCCAGCCGTCCGCGGGAGCGAACGCATCCACGAGCAGCCGCTCGCGCCACGGGTTCTCGTCGACGCCAAACTCGAGCAGCGGGACCAGGCTGGCCGGCGAGGCCGTGGGATCGGGCGTGACGGCCAGGACCTGGAGGGCGGCGGCGATGCCGATCGCCGAATTCGAGGTGTGCGGCATGCTGGCAATGCCGTAGATCCGCGCCAGGGCACCGACGAACACAGCCTCCCCGACACCACCGACGATCACCGGCTCGGGCTGGACCAGGTCGACCGCCCTGCGTGCCAGGAACTCGGCGGCTGCCGGCCGACTCATGAGCACCTCGCCACCCGAGAGCGTGATCTCGAGGGCTTCGGCAAGACGCTCGTACGCGGCGTAGCCACCCCATTGATTCAAGGGCTCCTCGAACCACAGGAACCCGAGATCTCCCAGGATCTTGCCCATCCGCACAGCCCCACCGAAGGTGTAGCCGGCGTTTCCGTCCGCCGCCAGATCCAGGCTCGACGAAAGGTCCCGGCGCAACCTCTCGAGGAGCGCCTTCTCCCTGGCGATCGGATACCGCCCGATCCGCAGCTTCATGACGCCGAAGCCCGCCTCGACCACGGCGTTGGCCTCACGCGGCCAGGTCAGCTCCGGATCCTCTCCCTCCACATACCCGCCTGACGCGGCATAAAGCTTCACGCGGTCGCGGACCGACCCGCCGTACAGGGTGGCGACCGAAACTCCCAGCTGACGGGCACGGAGGTCGTCCAGCGCGATGGCCAGCGCGGATCGCGCGTATGGGCCACCCCCAGCCCAGCGGACCTCCGCCTGGGTTCGCAGTATGTCGCCGGCTGGCCTGCCGAGCACGATGGGCGCAAGGTCTCGCAGGGTCTCGACAATGCCGGGTACGAGGTAACTCTCCCCCCATCCAACGACGCCGTCTCGGTCGGTCAGTTTGACCAGCACGTATTCGTGGCCGGAGGCCCACGCAATCGACGGTCCGCGACGCGGGCGGATGGGATGGCGAAGCGTAAACGTCTCGAGCCTGACCACAGATCGAGCGCTCGTGGGCGCCCGCAGCCGAACGTCAGTAGCCACGCACGGGATCGACGACGTTGATCAATGGCCGGCCGTTCGTGAACCGTCGCAGATTCTCCGCAACGAGGTCGCGCAGGGCAGTCCCCGCCTCGGAGCCCGACACGTGGGGTGTGAGGATCGCGCCGGGCGCGTTCCAGAGAGGGCTGTCCGGGGGAAGGGGCTCCTCGTCGAATACGTCCAGCACCGCCCCCCCCAGGCGATGTTGGGTGAGCGCCTCGAGCAGCGCGGTCTGCTCGATCACCGGTCCGCGACCGGTATTGATGATCCACGCGTCCGCCCGGAGAGCGGCGAGCACTTGCCGGTCGACCAACCCGCGTGATTCGGGCGTAAGGGGAACGGTCACGGCCACGAAGTCGGCCTCGGCCGCGGTCTCATGCAGGCGGTCCAGGCCCACGATCTTCTCGGGAATGGAACCATCGGGGTCGCCCGTCCCGGGCGCGCGGAATGAATCGTCGACCCGCTTCTCGGGGCGGGCCGTCACCGCAAGGACCCGCATCCCGAAAGCCGCGGCAAGGCGTGCAATTTCCCGCCCTATGCCGCCATACCCGAGAATGACCAGCGTGGTCCCCCGGACGGGCCGGCCGGTGAACCGGTTCTCATCCTCGGGCCAACGGCGGTCTCGCTGCAATTCACGCCGGGCGTCTACCTGCTCGGTAACGCGCAGGATCGCGCCCATGACGTACTGCCCGATGGCGGGCGCATAGACCCCCCGCGCGTTCGTCAAGGTCACTGCCCGCGGCCACTGTCCTGAACCGAGCAGGTGTTCAACGCCTGCGGACAGGACCTGCTGCCAGCGCAGGTCAGGCGCCTTTCGCGGGTCGCTCGGGCGGTGCTGCGCGATCAGCCCGACCACCCCCGGCCCGACAGCGTCGTCGACCGCTTGCTGGTCCATGCCGGGGGCGAGCCAGAGCTCAAAGCCGGCATCGACGGTGTCCCGAAGCACGTCGATGTCGTGCCGGTCGAAGCGGAAGGCGAGGGCGATCTGCCCACCGCGGGTCGCCGGCTCAGACTGGGCTCGCGCGGTCACGCCGGGCCGGGCGAGAGCGGGAAGGTCACGACTCGATGCTCCGCGGCCGATGTCGACGCGGCCTGGGCCATCTCGATGGCTGCCCTGCCGTCGACCCCGGTGATGCGCGGCGGACGGCCGCCGCGAAGGTCGTCGACGAAGCCCTGGACTTGCCGGGCAGTGTTCGCAACTCGACGGGGATCGCGAGGCTTGAACTCCGGAATTGTCCAACTTGGGAGCTCCCAGACCCGCACGTCGCGCTTGCCCGTCACCAGCTCCACGCGGTCGAGGTCCCAGAAGATCGAGCCCTCGGAGCCGACGACCAGGTACTGGTTGTTCCGCCCGGTCCCAAGGCCGGACGGGGGGACCTCGTAGCACAGCAGGATCTGGGCGACGACGCCATTGGAGAGGCGGAACTGCACGCAGGCGGTCGGCCCCTCGAGCGGCAGGCCCGTGAAGTTCTCGTAGTCGGAGTAGACCCTCACCGCCTCAGCGCCCGTGAACCAGCGAATGGCATCGCAGCAGTGAGAGCCCCAGTCCAGAAAGGCGTCGCCCTCGCCCGGGAGGTATGACCAGTGGTTGCCGGGATCGATACCCAGGCCCGGGATGACGCTCATCGGCCGCAGGTAGCGGATCTCGCCGATGAGGCCCTGGTCGACGTACTCCTTCGCCCGCATCGACATCTCCATGTGGCGGGTCTGCTTGGCGATGGTGAGCTGGACGCCAGCAGCCCGGCTGGCGTCGATGATCAGGTCGCACTCGGCGACATTGAGCGCCATCGGCTTTTCCAGATAGACGTGCTTGCCAGCCGTGGCTGCCGCGAGTGCCAAGGGCAGATGCGTCGAGTGCGGCGTGGCAATGATCGCGACGTCGACGTCGGGTCGATCGAGCAGGGCTCCGACCGAGGGCGCCGCAGGCACTCCGAACTCGCCGGCCAGCGCGTCGGCTCGTGACCCGAGTGCGATCGCGACAAGCCGCCCGCCAGTCACCTGGGTCGTCAGCGCATCGCCGTAGACCCTGGCCATGTTGCCGGACCCAAGGATCCCAAATCCGACGTCGTCGCCAGTCATCGCGTCCTCGTCATGCGTACTCGATGTTCCCGGGTCGGAAGGGATATGCGGCGATGGTCTCGGGCAGGAGTGTCACACCGAGGCCCGGTGCGGTTGGCGCCTCGAGCATCCCGTCGACGAGCCGGGGCGGGTCGATGAGCAGCTCCTCGCGGATGTTGTTGGGTGCCAGAGCGTACTCGACGTACCTGGCATTTGGGCTGGCGAATGCGACGTGGAGGTTGGCCATGAACCCGGGCCCGACTGCCCCCCCGGTGTGCACGATCAGGCCTGCATGGTGCTCCTCGGCCATCGCGGCCACACGACGGCAGGGTCCCACCCCGCCGACATGGGTGGCATCAGGCTGCACATAGTCGAGGGCGCCCATCTGCAACCACTGGGCGAACTCCGCCTCACCTGTGAGGCACTCTCCGCCGGCGATCGGGACACGAGTCAGCCTCCGAAGCTCGGCGTATCCAGCCGGGTCGTCATAGCGCAGCGGCTCCTCGTAGAAGAGGAGATCGAATTCCTCGATCGCGCGCGCCAGGTCGAGGGCCGTGCGGCGAGACCATGGCTCGCGCACCTGCACCGCGTGGCCGTCGATCGCCAACTCGACTCCTTGCCCGAGGGTCGCGCGCAGCCCCGCGAACTTGGCTCGTTCGTCCTCTATTCGGTCACCCGTCGTGCCGGCATGCCACGTGCCATACGGCGGCGGGACGTTCCCGGTCCACAGCCCTCCCGGCCGATCGGTGAAACCGGTACCGAGCTTGAGAGCTCGAAAGCCCAAGCCGATGTAGAGCTGCGCCTGCTCCACGGTTTTTTCGACTGGCCAGGTTCCGGTACCACCCGACGCGTACAGGGGGAGCCGGGCGTGGGCCGCTCCGCCCAGCAGCGCATGGACCGGTTTACTGGCCGCCTTGCCGGCGAGGTCCCAGAGTGCCATCTCGACTCCCGACAGCACCGAGACCGCCAGCCCGACGCGGCCCCACCATAGCGAGCGCTGGTACAGCTCATCGTAGACTCGTTCGGGCTGGAGGGGGTCCAGCCGCAGGTCCACCAGCAAGCTGCGGTAGTAGTCGACCAGGGGCGGCACGACCTCCGGGCAGAAGTAGCCCATCACCGTCTCGCCGAGTCCGTCGAGCCCTTCATCCGTCTCGACCCGGATCAGGGCTGCGGTGCGCACGAACTCGGTTCCCTGCACCCAGAACGGATCGCCGGTCCAGGGCGCGGTGATCAGGATGGTCTTGAGGTCAGTGACCTTCATATCGTCAAGCGGACAGCGAGTCCGGCCGCTCGTGTCATGCGGGCGGGCGGATCACGATATCGCGTGGTGTCGCGCTGGTGGCCGCCACCCCACAGAGTGCCGCATCCTCGGCCAGCTCTGCGGCGATCGAGCGGAGGACCCGCCGGACGCCTGCCGTCCCGCCGAGCGCCAGGCCCCACATCACCGGGCGACCCACCGTGACCGCGCGTGCCCCCAGTGCAAGCGCGGTCAGGGCGTCCGAGCCGCTTCGGATCCCGCCATCGAGATAGATCTCAGCCGACTCACCGACCGCGGCCACGATCTCCGGCAGGGCATCGATCGTCGCGACCGCCCGGTGGAGCTGACGGCCGCCATGGTTTGAAACGATGATGCCGCGCGCCCCACTGTTGACCGCTCTTCTGGCATCGTCGGGGTGGAGGATGCCCTTTGGAACGATCGGTAGCGTGGTCCTGGCCGCCAGCCACTCGAGATAGGACCATGTGTTGCCCGCATCGAGGCCTGGCGACTCCTCGAAGTGGCCGAAGCTGAGGCCCGCAGGAAGCCGGAAACCCGCCCGAGGCGGCGTGTGAGCGACCCCGATCGGCGTGTTCACGAGGGGCACGATCGCGCGGCATCCTGCCGCTTCCGCCCGCTCCACGACCCGGGCCAGGGCGTCGCGATTATCCCAGTTGTAGAGCTGGAACCACAGTGTCGCGTCCGGCGCGGCGCTGCGAATCTCCTCGACCGAGGTCGTCGCATTCACGGCGACGATCAAGGCCGCTCCCACTTCGGCGACCGCACGCGCCGTTGCAATCTCACCTTCTTCGTCCACCACCCGCTGGAGGGCCAACGGAGCAACCAGCAGCGGGACCTCGAGCGGAGTACCGAGCAGGGTGACCGCAGTGGATACAGTAGAAACGTCTTCCAGCACGTGCGGCCTCATGCGCCACCGGCGGAAGGCAGCAACGTTGTCAATCGCCGATTGTTCGTCTCCGGCTCCCGATCGGATCCATTCGTAGACCGGGGTTTCGAGGACGAGCCGGGCGACGTCGCCGAAGCTGTCGAGCGGGATCCTATCCAGCAGCCGGTCGCTCACGACGACATGACCCGAGCGGTCACAATTTCCTCCCCAGAACGCTCAACTGCGAGCGCGACTGGATACTCCTGGCACCCTTCAGCGGAGTGTAGACAATCCTTTGCTGGCCACACCCCCATGGCTGGCTAGCCAAAGCCGGAAGCCTGGTCGCTCCGGTCGGCGGCCAGGTGGCGATCCAGCCACGTGTCGATGATCGACCTGCGGGCGGCGCGCCGGCTGGGGCGGCCGAAGAGATTCACCAGGTGGCCTTCGCCCGGGATACGCACTTGGCGAACGTCCCGACCAAGGCTTCGAAGGGCGCCGAACAGTTCATCGCTCTGGCTGGTTGGGCAGTTCTGATCAAGCTCGGCGTGCAGGATGAGGAGAGGCGTTCGGATGCGATCGACATACCGGATGGGTGACCGCGTGAGGTAGGCCTGCGGACGGTTCCAGGGCGTCCCGCCGAGCTCCGAGCGCCAGAAGGCCGGCCCGCTCGGGCCAGCGTACGCGGCTACGAGGTCGCTGAGGCTGTTCTCGGTCACGGCGACCCGAAAGCGGTTCGTGTGGGCAACGGCCCAGTTCGTCATGTAGCCGCCGTAGCTCTCGCCCATGATCGCCAGTCGGCTCGGATCGACGCTGGCGGTGGCGATTGCCGACTCGACGAGGCCCATGAGGTCACGGTAGTCGCCGCCGCCCCAGTCGCCGCGAATGGAGGTCGCGAATGCGGCGCCGTAGCCCTGGCTGCCGCGGGGATTGCCGGTCAACACCGCGTAGCCCCGGGCCGCGACGCGCTGCACCTCCAAGGCGAAGCGTTCTCCAACCGGGTAGTGAGGCCCGCCATGCACCTCCACGATGAGGGGCACGGGCCCATCGGCCCCGGGGGGCCCGGGTGGCAGCGTGAGCCAGCCCGACACTTCAAATCCGTCGGGGGACTGGTGCCGGATCGATCGTGGGAGGCTGAGGTCCAAGTCACGCATCCAGCTCTGGTTGACGCGGCTCAGCGCGCGTTCGTCCATCCCGTCGCCGCGAACGACCGCCACCTCGCCGGGATCGAGCGGCGTGGAGGCGACGAATGCAACGACGTCGGCGGCTCGGGCGACGGCGAATGCGAGGCATGCCCGTTGCCCGTCAACTACGCGTCGCCGGCCACCATCGCGCCCGAATGCGTCCACGCCGCTGACGCCTCCGTCGGCGTAGGCGACAAGGATGGAGCGCCCATCGGCCGACCAGGCGAGATCGGGCGTGCCGAAACCGCGCTCGTCCTCGCCACGAACAACCAGCCCCAGGCTTCTGTCGATGTCGCTGATGCGTTCGGCAGGGCCACCGCGAGCATTCACCACCCAAAGCTCGACGTTCTCGCCCTGCGCGTCGGCATGGCGATGGCCAAGGAAGGCGATCTCGGAGCCGTCCGGCGACCACGCGAGTGCTCGGATCGGTCCGGCCTCCGTAACGAGTCGCCGCCGGCCCGAGCCATCGGGGCGAACGATCCACAGGCCAGTTCGAGTGCTCCATTCCCGGTCCTGGCGGTGGCTCGACAGGAAGGCGATGAAGTCGCCGCGCGGCGACCACGTGGCGGCCCACTCCTCCCAGGGCTCCTGCGTCAGGCACGTCGCGGGCCCGCCTCGCAACGGCTGAACCCAGACGCGCGTCCCGGCGGGTCTTGGCCGAACTCCGACAGCGTCGACGCGGTAGCCCATCGATTGAATCTCGTACGGTCGATCGTTGCCGGGTGGCGAATCGGGCTGCAGGACGACGGCAACCAGGCGCTCTCCGTCGGGCGCCCACTCGACAGAGCGAACGACGCCCGTAACCCTCGCGGGAGCGCGAGCAGCGCCAGCATCCACATCGAGGACTCTGCTCGTCGTCTGATCGCCACGGGTCGAGACGACAGCGAGCCGCCGTCCGTCAGGCGCCCATCGAGGTGCTCGATCGGCGACGCCCATCGAGGTAAGACAGCCCCCCCGGCTTCCGTCGATCTCCCGCCAGTGGACCTCGTAGGCCATTCGATCGGCCTCAGGGTCGAGGTACGAGACCTCGAAGGCTATACGTCGTCCATCGGGCGACAGGTCGGGGTCTCCGACCCAACGAATCCGGTACCAGTCGTCGGCTCCGACGACCCGACCTCGCTCCTGCATCGATCGCGTTCCAGTCAAGAGGCGTCGTACGCCAGAACGACGGTCGGTGGTCGATCCTCTGCCTGCAGCAGGTCGTAGGCCTCGGGGGCCCGATCGAACGGGACCGTCACCGGCGAAAGTGGCGCCACCTTCACCTTGCCTTCATCGAGCAAGCGCAGGAACGCGGCCTGGTTGCGGTTCTCGGTCCAGCGCACCCAGCCGATGGGGTAGTCACTGTTGCCTTCCTCGTACACCGGGTCATAGCGGCCCGGCCCGTAGGCACGGACCGGCCGGATAGTCACCTCGTTCTCGAACATGCGCTGGCGGTCGATCTGCCAGCCGAACTGACCCAGTGCGACGACATTTCCCCTCTGCCGGCAGAGATCGAACGAAAGGTTGAGGGGTTCTTCCGATTCAGTCTGGACCGCGAGGATCACCGAATCGGCTCCGAACCCGTCGGTGGCCCCCCGGACGATTTCCAGCGGGTTATTGCGGCGAGGATCGTGGACATCAGGGATTCCGAGCTCCCGCGCAAGTTGCAACCGTCGCCCATCGAGATCGAAGCCAATGACCCGGAGGCCCGCGGCCCCTGCGATCTGCCCGGCAAGCAGCCCGAGGAGGCCAAGGCCATAGATCACGACGGTCTCGCCGAACTGGCAGCGGGTCTCGCGCACGGAGGCCATTCCGATCGCCCCAAGCGTCACGAAGGCGGCGTCCCGCAGGGGGACCTGATCTGGAACCCGGACTGTCAGGTTGCGCGGGACCGCGACTCGCTCGGCGTGATGAGCACACTGACTGCCGGAGCACGCCACGGCGTCGCCCGGCGACAGGTCGAGCACGTCGGCGCCTACTGCCAGCACGCGCCCGGCGAGACTGTAGCCAATCGAGAAGTGACCCGGCAGGACAGGCCGCGGCAGGGGTCCCCGTCGAACGCCAGCGTTTCGGATCTTGGGCCAGTGCGGAGGGTCGCCCGGATACTCGCTCGCGGTGAATGTGGGGTCGCCGGAGCCTTCGATGAAGTACCGTTCCGTTCCGGCGCTGATGGCCGAGAAATGGGTCTGGACGAGGACGTCACCGGCGCGCAGCTCGGGCTCCGGCACGTCGCGTACCACCGCCCGCCCGCCCGCCGCGAGGACGCGCTTCATGACCGCCGAGCTCGATTCCGGAGGATGCCGGCCAGGCCCGCCGAGGCGATCCCGACTTGCGGGTGGCCGCGTGCGCCGGACGCCGCTCGGGCAGCCGCCAGAGGCATCACCTCGACCCGTATCAGGCCGTGACCGCGACGGGGTGTGCCGAGCTCGAAACCAACCCGCTATCTACCGCCCGCTGACGGATCTGCTGTTCGTCCGGCTCCACACCCAATCCTGGCCCGCTCGGGATCTCGAACCAGCCTTCGACCATCGATAGCGGCCGGGTCAACAGGTCGGTCCTGAACGGGTTCTCGGTGGTGTCGTATTCGAGCAGCGGGGCGAACGTCGAGAGGGACCTCGTCGGGTCGGGCAGCAGCGCAAGCACCTGGAGGGTCGCTGCGAGCATGATCGCACCGCCCCACATGTGGGGGACGCACCCGACACCGCGGAGCTGAGCGAGATCGGCGATGAGCTGGGCCTCTCCAACGCCGCCGCAGATCGACACGTCCGGCTGGACGATGTCGAAGATCCCACGTTCGAAACAGGCCTGGGCTTCCCTCCGATCGGCGATGCCCTCCCCGCCGGCCAGGGCAATGTCGAGCGCATCGTGGATGCGCTCGTAGCCCGCGTAGCCGTCTTGAGGCGCTGGCTCCTCGAACCAGACGAAGCCGAGGCGTTCCAGCCCATGACCCATTTCTATTGCCTGCGGGAGCGTGTAGGCAGCGTTCCCGTCGGCCATCAGCTCGATGCCGGGCGGTAGCCGCGACATGGCTGTCTCGATGGCGGCAAGCTCGTGTCTGATCGGGTGGCGACCGACGCGCAGCTTGATGGCCCTAAAGCCCTCGGCGGCCAGCGATGGCAGGTCGCGCTGCCAGGTCAGCGTCGGGTCGACCTCGCGCTCGCCGGCGCCCTCGCCCTCGACCTCGTATCCGGCACTCGAGGCGTAAGCTCGAACCCGATTGCGGACCGGCCCGCCGTACAGCCCCGCCAGCGGCATCCCGAGCTGCCGCGCCCGCAGATCATCCAGCGCGATCGACATCGCGCTCGTCGCGAGATTGCTGCCCGAAGCCGCGGCCACGTCACGCCAGATCGAATTGGCCGCGAGTGGGTCTCGAGCGACCACCGTTTTCGCCGCACCTGCAATCGCGGCAGTAACGCCCGGTTCGAGGTAGGTCTCACCCCAGCCTGTGATTCCATCCGAGTCGGTGAGCTTGACGAGGACGCACTCCCGCCTTCGGTAGGTCCAGATCGACGGGCCGCGCGGCGCCGACATGGAATGGGTCAGGACGAACCACTCCGCCCGTTCGATGCGAGAGCCCCGGCTCACGCGTTGATCCGCTCGCCGGTCTCGAGTGCGAAGAGATGTGTCCGCCCGGCAACGATCTCGCCGGTGACCGGCTGGCCGATCTCGACCCCGAAGTCGGGGGCGGCCCGCGCGACGATGGTCGCCTCGCCGGCGACCAGTTCGACGAACGTGTCGGAGCCGATCGGTTCCTTGAGCCCGACAGTCGCCGTGAAGCTGCGGCCCGAGCCGGTCCCGCCGTTCGGCGAGATGCGGACGTCCTCAGCACGGACGCCGAGGGCGACCTGCGTGCGATCGGTCTCGGCCAAGCGGAGCTCACCAGGCCGTCCGACCCGGACACGGATCGTGCCGTCGTCCGAGACGAACTGGACGGCGTCGGCGTCGGCCTCGAGTCGGCCGCGCACCAGGCTCATTTTCGGCTTGCCAACGAAGGTGGCGACGTACATGTTGCGTGGCCGGCCGTAGACCTCGGCCTGGCTCCCGTACTGGACGAGCTTGCCCTCGCTCATGACGGCGATGGCGTCGGACAGCGTCATCGCCTCCTCCTGGTCGTGGGTGACGAACACGCTGGTCGTTCCGAGTTGCAGGTGGAGGTGCTTCACCTCCGTCCGCATCCGGCTGCGCAGCGCGGCGTCGAGGTTGCTGAACGGCTCGTCGAGCAGGAACACCAACGGCTGCTTTACGAGGGCTCGACCGAGCGCCACCCTCTGCTGCTGGCCGCCCGAGAGCTGACTCGGCTTCCGGCGGAGCAGGTGCGCGATGTCGAGCATCTCGGCGACGACTTTGACGCGCTGCTCGATCTCCTGCCTGGAGCGGCGCTGGAGCTTGAGGCTGAAGGCGATGTTGTCGAACGCCGTCATGTGCGGGTAGAGGGCGTAATTCTGGAAGACCATCGCCATCCGTCGCTCGTTTGGCGGGACGCCGGTGATGTCCTGCTCCCCGAGATGCACGCTGCCCGTATCCGGCTGATCCAGACCGGCGATCAGGTTGAGCGTCGTGCTCTTGCCGCACCCGGAGGGCCCGAGCAGGGTCACGAACGAGCCAGCCGGGATCTCCAGGGTAAGCTCGTCGACGGCGCGGACCTTCCCGAAGTGGCGCCCAAGACGGTCGAGGCGGAGCGAGGCGCTGCTGATTATCGTCGCTCTCTCCAACGACGGGCTGGCGCACATGGCGAACGGCGGCGCCGGCAGCGTCGCCACCCACCCCGGGTGGGGTAGATTGTCGACAATCTACGACCGGCCCGATGCCGCGTCAAGGTTATGCCAGGCGACCGTCCAGTGGCAGTGCTCAGGGCTCCAGCTGTGGGACACCCTGCTGACCCACTGACCGGCACACCCGGGCATAGAAGACGGCGCCCACGTCGCCGTGAGCGCCGTCCAATGCGCGAGGAACGGAGCGCTACGAGCTCAGGTACTTGATGATGATGTCCTGGCAGCCCTTGACCGCAGCGGCGTGGGCCTTGTCCGCCGCATACGTCCCGTCGATCATCTTGGCGATGACCTCGTTGAACACCGGGGTGGTGTCGTACGGGGTCGACCATGGGTTGGTCTGGCCCTTGTTCTGCAGCGTATAGACCGGCTGCAGCGGCTGCGCCTTGATGACGTCGGGGTCAGTCGAGAGGGACGTGCGCGCGACCGGATAGAGCACCAGCGCGCCCGTGCTGTCCTTCACCGTAGTCGCTGCCGCCTTGCCGATCTCCTTGCTGAACGTGGCCTTCGCCCAACTCCAGCAGGCGTTGGCATTCTTGGAGAACTTGCTGACGCCGAGGCCGTCGGGACCGCCCGTGGAGCCGGTGCTGCCTGAAGCGTAACCCGGCATCTGGCGGACGCCGTGCTTCGCCGAGAATTGGGCCATGTCGCCTGTCAGCACCGGGCTCTCGCTCTCCCGGATCGTCGCGACGTTGCCTTGACCGAAAAGCTTGTACGCGTCGTGCTCGTTCGTGATGTTCATGTACTTGGGATCCCAGAACCCGCTCTTGAATCCCTCTTCGATCAAAGAGAAGACCTGCTTGCCCATGTCGTTGTCGAACCCGACCTGGGTGAAGTCGGGGTTGAACATCGGCTGGCCCGTGGAATTCCAGATGTACGTGAAGTAGAGCTGCGCGAACAGGATCGCCTGGGTCGCCAGCCACGGCTGGACGCACGGGATGATGCCCGCGGCCTTGAACTTCGGAGCGAGCTTGAAGAGCGCCGGATAGTTGTCCGGTGGATTCTCCGGATCCTCGCCTATCTTCTGGAACAGGCTCTTGTTCCAGCCCCACACTGCCGGGCTGTCGTACAGGGGCAACGCGCGCAGCATGCCGTCGGGGGTGGTGAGATCCTTCTTGGAGTTGTCGAAGAAGTCGCTGAGATCGCCGAACACGTCCTCCGTCACCGGCAGCAGGAGGCGCGCGCCGAACTTCGGGATGTAGCCGTAAGCAGCGGTTGTGTACATCATGTCCCAGGAGGAATCCTGGGTCGCGATGATGCCGGCCTGCTTGATCTGTTTCTGGGCGAAGTCGACGTTGTTCTCCTTCGCGTCGCCACCGGTCGCCGTCTTCCACGCGGCCGTCCCTGCGTCGAGCCACGGGATCATGTAGCCGCCGGTGAAGTTCTGGAGGGTGACGCCGGCCCAGCTCTCGGATGGGACGGGCGAGGGGCTTGCGGGCGCTGCGGACGCCGACGCGGCGGCCGAAGCGGCCGACGATGGCGACGAACTCGGCGACGCTGTCGAGGTCCCACAGGCCGCGAGGAACGCGGCGCCGCCCGCGAGCAAGGTTCCCCGAAGGACCTCACGCCGGGTCAGCGTGCGCTCGAGCAGCGACTGGCCCAAGTCGGCCTCAGACGAACGAATTACATCCGCCATGGCACCCCACTCCTCGAGCGTCGGGCCGGTCCAAGCCGCCCCGAGCGGCCCGTAGTATGACACGGCTCGAGAGAGGTGTTTCGCGTGTCACGGCTCATGATCCGCGTGCCGATTCGACGGCCCTGGCCATCGCCCGTAGCTCCGGCAACTTGCTCTCGGCCGGATTCTCGTCGAGGGCTTCGGCCACCTCCTGCAGGGGCCCCATCGACCCGATCCTGACGGCTTCTCCCAGCCGCAGGCACTTGCGATGCGCGAAGTGCCGGCCGATCAGGCCCAGGCTGCCGTTCGGGGAGCAGCCGACACGGTCGGAACCGCGCCCTTCCTGGGCCGCCCAGGCCATTGCCCAGACGTGGACCTCCGTTTCATCCAACCTTTCGGTCCTGGCGTCTGCGCTCCCGACGATGATTCCGCGGGCGGGTGGAACCGCGTCCAGGAACCGCCAGGCGGACGGCCCTGCGAGCACATCCACCAGGTAGCTCCGGTAGGGCAGCGCGATCAAGTCTTCGTAACCGGCCGGATCGATCTGGCCCCCCCACAGGCCGAGCGAAAGATGCGGCCCATCGTCGCTTTCGAGTCCCGCGAACAGCCGTTCATTCGCGGCGCGGAACGCCCGGAACTCGGCGATGTCCTCGCCGATTTGCAGGGTGATCGGTTCGTCGATTTCGACCATTGGGCACCCGGCCGCCGCCAGGGCCAGGATCTCCAGGTTGAGCGCTTCGCCCAGCTGCACGGCGAGGTCGGCACGACCTTTCGGGTCGGTTTCGGCGAGTGCCGCAAGGCTGTACGGGCCGACCATGGTCTGCTTGACGGGGAGATCTGTCTGGCCGGCGGCGAATTGCCAGTCGCGGACTGTGACGGGACGCGTCCACAGGACCGTATCCTGGGCGATGGGACGGGTAGCAGGCTCCCCGTCGGGCAAGGTCGTGTGGTCGCCCGCCGCGAGACCCTCGAGGCCGCGGATCCAGGGAATGATTCGATCGTGCGCTCGCACGCCACCTTCACCCACGATCCCCAACTCCACGACGGCCATCTCGCCCAGGATCTCGCGAACGAACTCGTCCGCGACGGCGCGAAATCCGTCCGCGTCGAGGTCGCCTTCGAGGAGTCTCCGTTCGGCGTCGCCCAGGAGATCGGGCTGGGCGGGGAGGGGTTTTCGTGAGTAACCGCCGGCAAACGTGGCAAACAAGCGAACCTCCCGGGCGCGACGTGCGGTTCGATCTCGATCAACCTCGATCGCGGTCACGCGCCAATCTCGTCCACCGGACGCCAGGTCGTGGGCCTTGGGGCCCGCGCGATGACGGCCACCGCGCGACGCCCGCGGCTCGTGTCTACCCCTTGACCAGCCCCTCGGTGAGGCCGGTGATGATGCGGCGATGGAACAGCAAGACGAGGACCAGGCACGGAATAACCGCAACGATCCCCCCGGCGGCCAGGAGGTCCGGCGGCGGTGATTCGTTGAGCCGGAACGGGAAGCTCGTGATGACCGTGACCAGTCGCGTGATCGTGACGGCATTGCGGTTGCCGAGGATCACCGCGAACAGGAACTCGTTCCACGTGCCGATGAGGATCAGGATGGCTGCGGCGGCGATGCCCGGCCGGGCCGCAGGAACGGTGACCCGGAATAACGTCCCCAGCCGCGAGCACCCATCGATCCGGGCCGCCCGCTCGAGGGCGATCGGCACCTCCGAGAAGAAATTGCGGAGCAGCCACGTGACCAGGGGCAGCCAGAACGCGACGTTAACGATGACGAGCGCGGCGACCGTGTCCGTAAGGCCGAGGATCTGGAAGATCTTCAACACCGGGATCGCCATGACGATCGCCGGGACCATCTGCATGAAGATGAGGATCGACAGGACGATGCGCTTGCCTGGCAGCTGGAACCGCGCCAGCGCGTACGCAGCTGGAGACGCCAGCACGATGACGAACAGGGTTGTCAGTACGGCGTTCAGAAGGCTTACCACGAGGGAGCCTTGCCAGTGAACGTCCTGAATGATGCGGGTGTAACCGTCCAGCCACAGGCTGGTGACCGACAGGTGCGGCGGCATATGCGACAGGGCCTCGTCGGTCTGCAGGCTCGTCACGATGATCCAGATGATCGGCGCGACAAAATAGAACAGCAGCAGTCCGGCGCCGACCCCGAACAACACCCGACCCGCGCGCGGTGAAACCCTGATGAGCGACCGTCGCGGCCGCTCATCAGCCTCTGAGCGCGATCGCGGCTCGGCGAGTGCCCTCGGGACGCCGGTCAGCCGCAGGGAGGTTTGCATGGCTGACGCCGCCAACTCGGAGTCCTCATCGATTGCCGGAGCGCGGTCGCGGCGCCGCCGGACCTGGACCAGCAGGAAGAGGAGGCTGAACAGCACGATGAGGCCAAACAGGACCACTGTCACCGTGGAGGCGTAGCCGAAGCTCAAGTTCTGGAACGCAAGCTCGAAGATCGCGTAAATCAGGACGTAGGTCGACCGTCCCGGCCCGCCGTTGGTGAGCGTGTACAACAGGTCGAAGACCTGCAGGCCAATGATCACTTGGAGAATGCCGACGATGATCAGGGTGGGCCGGATCGCGGGCAGCGTGATGAACCGGAACGATTCCCAGGACGTCGCGCCGTCCATCTTTGCCGCCCGATACAAGGTGCCCGGGATGGTCTTCAGCGCCGCCAGTAGCAGCACCGCCAGGAGCGGGACGCCCCGCCATGCCTGAGCGATGATCGCGATCGTCACGGCCTGGCCCGTGTTCTGGAGCCAGTTGACAGGGTCCTGGATCAGGCCGAAGCCGATCAGGATCCCGTTCGCGATCCCGAAATGCGTATCGAAAATGATGCGCCAGAAGATGCCGGCCACGACCGAGGCGATGGCCCACGGGAGGAGTACCGCCATGAAGAAGATGCTCGATCCGCGGAACCCGCGATTGAGGACCAGGGCGGTGACCAAGGCCAGGGGCAGGGTGACGGCCGTGGTCAGTGCGGCAAGGACCACCGTCCGGGGGATGGCGTCGAGGATCTCCTGGTCGTGGGGCAGCCTCGTCAGGTAGTTGTTCAGGCCGACGAAGCGCACGAACTCGTCCTTGGCGAGCTCGATCCGGAACAGGCTGAGGCCGAAGACGCTCAGGATCGGCGGCGCGACGATGGCCGCCAGGAGGAGCAGGCCGGGGATCGAAACGAGCAGCGCGAACTTGCGTTCGCTGAGCCGGTCAAGTCGCCGGGAGATTCGGCCCGCACCTCGACCGATCGTCGCGGCCCCTGCGGCCATGAAGGATCCGCTGCCTCCTCCGAATGGGGTCGTCGGCAATCATCATCGGGCCGGTAGGACGTGTCAAACCGATCACGCGCAGTCCAGAGGCATGCCTCTCGCTGCAAGGCCTCCTGTGCCCTGTCTCGTGGCGTTCGGCCAGACGGGCACGGCCGCTCGCCAGATGGGGTAGTGGGCTCATGGGGCACCCGCGAGGCGATTTGACCGCGGGGTATCCTGACGCGGCGGTCTGGCTCCATGAGAGCCTGCGGCGGAGGGCGATGCTCCATGGTGGCAAGGGTCGGGGACCCGACGCAGGGTCGCTCGGTCACGGTCCGCGTCGATACGTTCGGTGTCGGACCCGCGGCGTACGTTTTCGCTGTCACTCTCGCCGTACAGTCGTTCCACATGCTGGAGCATGTGGTTCAGGTGCTCCAGGCATTCGTCTTCCATATCCTGCCGGCCCACGGCATCCTGGGCTCGATCTTTGACCTGGAATGGGTGCATTTCTTCTACAACACGGACCTGTACCTGTTCCTCATCCTGGGCGCCGTGGTGCTCGTCCTGGAGCGACGCCCACGACCGCGGGCAGGCTGGCGTTGGCTCGGCGCGAGCCTGGCATTCCAGACCTACCACGAGATCGAGCACATCGTGAAGATCGCCCAGCACATCTCCACCGGGATCGACCCTGCGCCGGGCATCCTGGGCCACTTCATAAACCTCATCTGGCTCCACTTCACGTTCAACCTGATCATCACGTCACTCGTGGCGATCGCCTTCGTCAAGCTCGGCCTCCACCACGAGATCGCGCCCGTCGCCCGGCTCGCCGCGCGACGAGTCCTGAGGCCACGCGTGCTGCTGCCGACGTCGGCCGTCCTGGCGGCGGGCCTCGTCGCTGCCGTCGCCGTCACCGCGAAGCCGCCCCCGACACGAGGCCCCAACCTTGGCTGCGCAGATGTCGCCGCGACGTCCGGTCTCAATTTCTCGGGCGAGTACGGACCTGTCTTCCCGGCCCTCGACGCGATGGGCGCGATGATGCAGCGCGACATGGGCAATGGTGCCGCAGTCGGCGACTACAACGGCGACGGCTACCTCGATGTCGTGCTGCTCGGCCAGGCCGGACGGCACACCAAGCTGTACCGGAACGATCCGGGCGTGGGCAACGGCCGGCATTTCAGCGACGTCACGAATGCGGCCGGCTTGGGTGCGGTGACCTCCAACGCCCGGGTCGCCCAGTTCCTCGACCTTACCGGCTCGGGCCGGCCCGATCTCGTTATCGCCGCGGACTACATGCCCGGCGGTCCGGCCGGCCCTTCCCAGATCTTTCGCAACAACGGCGACGGCACCTTCACCGACGTCACCGCCGGTTCAGGCTTCGATCCGACCGGCTACATCGTGGGCGGCATGACGTTCGCCGATTACGACGGCAGTGGCCGAGCCAGCATCTGGCTGAGCTATTGGACCCAGGAGCTGGCCGGAGATCCAGGCCTCATGAGGATCCAAGGGGCGTTTCCCGGCCACAACCGCCTGTACGAAAACCTCGGCGACTATCACTTCAAGGACGTCACCGAGTCCCTCGGCATCAGCGAGTACCACGCCGACAGCTTTACGGCGGTGTTTGCCGACTTCACGGGCGACGGGTTGCCGGACATCTACCAGGCGAACGATCACCGCACCGACCGGTTCTATCGAAACATGGGTGGCGGTCAGTTCCGCGACGACACCACGGCCGTCGGCCTGACCCGCGCGGGCAACAGCATGGGCGTGGCCACGACCGTAGGCTCCGGTGGTCGCCTCGACTTGTATGTGACGAACATCACGGATCCGGGCGGCACGTTCGGGACCAACCAGGGAAACACGTTCATGATGAGCAGCCAGGACGCCGGCGGAACCCTTCACTTCACGGACGAAGCCGCGTCACACGGCATCGTCGACACGGCGTGGGGCTGGGGCACGCAGTTTGTCGACATGAACGGCGACGGCGCGCCAGACATCTACGCCGTCCAGGGCATGCGCGAATTCGTGGGCAACGGAAGCGTCCACCTTGAGAACGCGACGTCCAGCCTCTTTCTCAACGATGGTTCCGGCCTGACATTCAAGCGATCCGATGCGCCGGGGTGCCAGGTTCCGGGCGACCAGCGCGCACTCGTCGTTTTCGACTTCAATCGGGACGGGTCGCCCGACCTGCTGATCAGCCAGGTAGCCGGCCCGCCGATTCTCCTCGAGAATCTCATCAGCGGCCGGAACTGGCTGACGGTCGCTGCGACCGGCCCGGCAGATGCCGGTATCAACGCGCGCATCACCGTGACCGCGGGTGGTCGAAGCCAGACCCAGATCATCCTGGCGGGGGGCAGTTACCTCGCGGGCCCGCCGAGGGAGGCCTACTTCGGTCTGGGTGGGGCAAGCGCGGCCACTGTCAAGGTCGCCTGGGCGAATGGCGAGACGTCGGAGTACGTAAACGTCCCGGCGGGCCAGGTCCTGCAGGCGAAGCGACCTTGATGCGGAGGTCTAGCGGCGCGCTGACCGGATCGTCCACGAGGGTGGGGTGACCACGGACCTCGGCGGGTGAGCCGCTCCTCATCTGTGATCGTCGTCCACGGCGGGGCATTCGACATTCCGCGGGAGGAACGGGACGCCCATCGCGACGGCTGCCACGAAGCGATGGAAGCGGGCTGGACCGTGCTCGCGGCGGGCGGGAGCGCGCTCGACGCCGTGGAAGGGGCCCTCCGGCTAATGGAGGATTCCGGGATCTTTGGCGCAGGCCGCGGATCGAGCCTGAACGAGGATGGAACGGTTGAACTTGATGCCGGCATCATGGACGGCACCGACCTGGCAGTCGGATCCGTGGCAGCGGTCCAGGGCGTCCCCCACCCCGTGACGCTCGCACGGCGCGTGCTCGAGAGCGAGTTCGCGGTTGTCGTCGGTCACGGCGCCGCCCGGTTCGCCGAGCGTACGGGCGTCGAGCGCTGCGATTCGGCCGAGCTCATCTCCGATCGCGAGCGCCGCCGCTGGGAGGAGCGCCGCAGCCAACCGGACCCGGACTGGGCGGTGACGATGTTCGGTGCGCGAGGTGGAGGTGACACCGTGGGAGCAGTCGCGCTCGACTTCCGGGGCAACGTCGCTGCCGCGACGTCCACCGGCGGCGCGCCCTTCAAGCCGAGCGGTCGAGTCGGCGACTCGCCGCTCATCGGCGCCGGCCTCTACGCCGACAACGCAACGGGCGCCGTGTCGACAACCGGCCATGGCGAACGCATCATCCCCGTCGTGCTCGCGAAGACGGCGGCCGACATGATGTCCGCGCTCCATCCGCAGGCCGCCGTCGAACGGGCGCTTGCGACACTGGGGCGGGTGGATGGGCTGGGTGGGCTGATAGCGGTCGACCGGCATGGGCGTGTCGGCGTTGCGTGGAACACGCCAACGATGGCCTTCGCCCTCCGCTCGAGCGACGAGGCAAGCGGGCGCGTCGAGCGTTCCGGGCCTGCGTGACAAGCTCGGGACTTCACGGGACAGAGGTGCTGGGCGCCGGCATCGCTGGGAGTTCCGGGGACGAGATCCGTGCCGCTGCGACGCGATTGGCCGGCCGGATCCACCGGACGCCGGTCGTGCGCTCCCGGCTCCTGGACCAACGGGCCGGTCGGGAGGTCTTCGTCAAAGCCGAGGCGCTCCAGCGCGGAGGCTCGCACAAGGCTCGCGGCGCGTTGAACTGGTTCGCCGCAGCGGTCGAGCGCGGCGTACCTCGGGATCGTGAAGTTGTGACGGCGAGCTCCGGCAACCATGCCCAGGCGGTGGCCCTGGCCGGACGCGAGCACGGCGTTCCAGTGACCGTCGTGATGCCCGAGACGACCAATCCCCTCAAGGTCGAGGCCACCCGCGCCTATGGAGCGACAATCGTCCAATCGGGAGTCGACTGGTCGAACCGCGACGAAGTCGCGGACCGCCTGGTCGCCGAGACCGGTGGCCTGCGGAACCACCCCGACGACAGCGACGAGCTCGCCGGCTTCGGGACGATCGCGCTCGAGATCTCGCAGCAGGTCGACGAGATCGACGCGATCGTCGTCCCGGTCAGCAGTGGGGCCGTCATCAGCGGCGTCGCCATCGGCATGCGCGCCTTCGCGCCAGGAGTGCGGGTGGTGGGGGTCGAGCCGGCACTCGCTGCCGACGCCCAGGCATCGCTCGCGTCCGGCCGCCTGGAACGGCTGTCGGCTCCCCCAGACACGATCGCCGACGGGGCCCGGGCGCTCTCGCTGACCGTCCGGACCTTTCCACTCGTGACACGCCTGGTCGACGAGATCGTCACGGTCTCGGAGGACGAGATCCTGGCCGCGACCTGGTGGTTGTGGACCCGCGCCAAATTGCTGGTCGAGCCGACCGGCGCCCTCGCGTTCGCTGCGGCGTGCTCGGCGATGCCGTGGGCCCGGCGGGTCGTCTGCGTTGCGACCGGGGGCAACGCCGACGTGGTCGATCTGGGCCGGCGCTTTGCTGAGGCCGGCCTCGAAGCCCGCCTGGCGACCGCTGCGTCAGCCGGTCCGCCTACTCGTTCGAAGGCCGCGTGGGAGGGCGCCTGATGGTCGCCCCTGCGCCTGCCCTGCTCCCTGACGCGCCGCTGGAAGTGCTCGACGCGCAGATGCTGTTCGCTGGACCGCCCGTCCGTCGTCGCTCGGCGCCTTCGGTGGCTCGTCTCGAATCGAGCGGCAGGCTGCTCCTCGTGTTCACGCAGGTCGCCGGGCCGCGCCGCGCGAGCGAGGGCGCGCTGATGCTGACGACCTCCGACGACGGCGGCGGCACCTGGGCCGAGGCGGCTCCGCTGTATGCCTACCCGGGCTGGTTCTGCATGTCGATCGGCGGCTTGGCCCGGATCGCCGACGACCTCGTGCGGCTCTTCCTGGGCCGAATCCAGTTCGACTTCTCGCTCGCCGGGACCGAGCCGATGACCGGCTGGCACGTTTCGTCGACGTTCACCACCGATGGCGGCTCGAGCTGGGCCTCGCCCGGCCCGGAGATTCGCCTGTTCCCCACGTGGACCGAGCTCTACGGAGCCAGCAATCCCCATCGCCTTTCCGATGGCAGCCTCCTGTGGGCCGTCTCGGGCACGCTCGACCGGGACGTGCGGTGGCAATCCGGGGTCTGCTGGAGCGACCCGCGCGGCGAGCATATCGGCGAGCCCACGCTCATCGCGGCGGCTTCCGACCGCGATTACAGCGACACCGACCTCGTGCGCCTGGACGACGGCCGGTTCCTCGCGGTCGTACGCGAACACAAGACGCTCCAGAGCGTCCAGGCGTGGTCGGCCGACGAGGGTCGAACCTGGAGCAGGCTCGAGCCGACCCCCTTCATGGCCTCGAATCCAAAGCTGTTCCGGGTGCGCTCGGGCGCGGTGGTATGCGCGTATCGCGACGAGGATCTCGACCGCCGCGGAGTCAGCTGCAGCATCACGGAGGACGGCGGCCGGAGCTGGCGGTTCATCGGCCAGCTCTACGCTGCGCCCCAGGAGAGCGAACACCGACCCGGCGACGTGTGCGGGTACCCAGATCTGATCGGCCTCGGCGGCGACCTGGTCGGAGCGGTCCTGCACACCTATCCTTCGGTCGACGGCGTCGAACTGCAATGGCTGCGGCTCCGCGATCGGAGCGCGTAGCTCGCCGTAAGCGGGCGTGCTCGCACTTGTCGTGAGAGCGATCAGCGCCGCGGTTCCGCCGTCGATTGATTGCGCGGGCTCGGCCATGGTCGTAGCTGCATGAGCGCGGACCTGCCCGCCGGGATGGCCGACCCGTTCGAGGCGAACATCGCCTCGTTACTCGCCCACTACGGGGGAATCCCCGGCGGCGAGATCGCCGACACGCCCGCGGTTCGGGTCTCGACGACGAACCAGGCCTCTCGCACCCTCAACGCGGCGTCGGTCGCGATCCTGCCGGCGGACAAGCAGTTCCTCATCCGGACGACGATCGCGGCCACGCTCGACTTCTTCGCGCGACGCGGGCAACCATGGCGCTGGATCGTCGGATCGACGAGTCAACCGGATGGGCTGGGCGACGAGCTCGTGGCGGCCGGGCTGGTCCTCGGGGCAGAGGTGCCCACGATGAGCCTGAGCCTCGATGGACGGCTGCCGGACCCGGATGGGCCGGCTGGTCTGGACGTTCGGGAGGTAGAGGAGGCGGCGTCGTTCGAAGCCTGGATCGAAGTGCAGCGATCGGGCCTCGAATTTCCGCCTCGCGCGGCCGAGGCCTGGGAGGCCGTCCATCGCGCGCTGGGATGGAGCCGCGGGCTGCCGCTGCGGAACTACGTCGGTCTCATCGGCGACCGGCCCGTAGGAGCCGCTGCGCTGTACCTGGGTGGCGTGGCCGGAGGCGAGGACGTCGCCGGGATCTACAACGTGGCCACGATCCCGGAGGCTCGCGGCATGGGCATCGCCCGGGCGCTCACGCTGGCGGCGCTACGCGATGGTCAGGCAGCCGGCCGCCACGTCGCCTCGCTGGGTTCCTCGCCGATGGGACTGTCGGTCTACCATCGGCTTGGCTTCGTGGAAGTCGGCCGGTTGCGCTGGTACACCACCCCCGAATGGCGCTGAGAGCGGCGACGACCCTGCTTTCACAACAAAAGCCGGTGCGATAATCGCGGGGCAACGGTCGCCCAGGAGGTGCAGGTGGCGTCAGCCCGTCCGGCTTTCTCGCCTGCTCCCCGGCGGGTGCTTCGCCACGACGTTCTCGACAGCCTTCACGCTCGCATCCTGAACGGACAGTTGCCGCCGGGTACCAGGCTCCTCGAGGTGGGGCTCTCCCAACGACTGGGTGTGAGCCGCGGCCCCGTTCGAGAAGCGATCCGTCAGCTGGAGCAGCAGGGGCTGGTCGAGTTTTTCCCCCACCGTGGGGCAATCGTCGTCGGGGTAGCCGACGACGAGGTCGGCCCGATCTACGACGTCCGAGCCGTGCTGGAAGCGAGAGCCTTCGCTCGAGCCGCGAGATCGGTGACGCCCGCCGACATCGCCGAGCTCAACGCCTTGATCGACGCGATGGTCCGGGCCCTCGACCGGCGCGACTACGGTTCGATCGTGGACCTCGATCTCGCATTCCACGGCCGAGTCGTCGCGCTGTCCGGCTTCCGGCTCCTCCGGCAGGTTTGGGCCAGCATCGACAGCCTCGTTCGGGGCCAGACCCGGCTCGACCTCGACAGCAGCACGACCCCGGACGAACGCGATGCTCGTTTCCGGAAGCCCGCGCTTTCTCATCGGGAGCTGGTGGACGGGCTGAGCTCGGGGCGGCCTTCGCTCGCCGCGAATGCCGCCCGCCGGCACATCCAGGACGCAAGCGGCCGCCTGCGCCGTGCCGGTCGCCAGGCGCCCCAACGCAGTGATAGGTCGCGGGTCAGCCGCTGAGGCGAAGTCGCGCGAAGCGAATGCCCTGACCGGATGGTTGGACGCACCAGAACGTCAGCAAGAGGTCTCCGTTCCGCAGCACGGCAAGCGCCGGTTCGCCGAATGCGAAGTCGCGCCAGGCGTCGTGATCGGCTGAATCGCCCGTCTGGAGCGGCGTATCGGCCCGCCAGGCCATCTCGTCTGCCAGCACGTTGAACGCTTCGTCGTCCGGCCGCGCCAGTGCAACGCGGACGCCGGCCGGCGACCGGACGCGCTGGTTATACGCGAAGGCCACGCGGCCGTCAGTTATAACGGCGAGGCTGCCCGCCTGGCCGCCGATCCCGGTGGATCGGGTCGGCGTCCAGGTCCTGCCGCCATCGTGCGAGATCGCGTAGGCGTCTGGATAATCGCGCCCGGACCGCAGGTCCATATGCCACGCCTCGCCAAGCAACCTGCCGTCCAGGAGCTCGACAAGCCAGGATTCTGCTGCGCCGCTTTCGGGCTCATCGAAGTGCAACATCGTGCCGCTGCGCCACCTTCCGCCGCGGTCGTCGCTGGCCACCACCACGACGCGGTCGCGAGCGACGATCTGACCTCGCTCGAAGGTCGGATACGGGCAGTAGCAGGCCAGCCACCGGCCTGCGCGGGTCACGCACATGGGCCCGGCGGCCTCGGCGGCTTCGCGGCCGGCCATCGGAATGGGTGTTGGCTCCGACCAGGTCGTGCCACCGTCGATCGACTCGGCCCACACAAGGCGGTTCGCCTTGAGGCCTTGGGTTTCCTCCGACCAGAACGACTCGCCCGGGTCGTCGATCGGAGTGGCCGTTCCGAACAGGAACAGCGTGCCATCGGGCCCTCGGCTCAAGGAACAGAAGATCGATTCGCGACTGACCCGGTCAGGCCACACCACTCGCGGCTGCGTCCAGTTCCGGCCGCCGTCGTCTGATCCGGCCAGCACCGTGGTGAAGGCATTCACGCCCAGAGCAGGCTGGACCATGAAGCTGCACAGGAGGCGACCATCGGCTGTCACGACAGGGCGGGGTCCCGCAGCAACCGCCGTGGCGGTGCCCTGCTCACGGCGGGAGACGAACCCCTCGTCGACGACCTCGAGTCGCACGGCTCAGGACGATGCCCAGCGGGCTGCCTGAGCTCCCGCCGTGCTCGTCAACTGACCGGTGGCGTCCGGCCATCAAGCGCCGGCTGCGCGAGCCACTCCGCGTAGGACTCGAGCGCCTGGCGGCACGCTCGGTAATCGGCGTCGTCGAAACTCTGGTACGGCGGCAGGAGCCTGAGCGGGAAATCCTCGAGCATGCCCAGCTTGACGAGCATCTTGTCGAACGCGCCGTCCATGTGCGGGCCTGGCCGCACGGGCTTCCACAGGTCTGTATTCAGACGTTGGAACTCAGTCTGGAGCTGGAACAGCCGCCCCACGTCTCGGCGTCGGCCAGCCCCGAAATACTCCCATGTCCGTTCCGGAGTCAGCTCGCCATACGACGATAGCAGCGAACACTCGCCGAACATCGAGCCATGAGCGAAATTCCCCTCGCCCATGAAGTGCTGCAATTCACCCGCTGTTCGAACCAGGTCTTCACCCGAATCAAGGCCGCCGCCCGTCGTCTTCGTCGCGACCAGGTTTGGGACGACTTGGATGATGCGCGCGTAGTCCGCACCACGAAGCACGCGCTTGGTGCGCGGCAGGTTGTAATTGAGGAAGGCCGAGTCGGGGAAG
This sequence comes from Chloroflexota bacterium, assembly GCA_005883615.1. Lineage (GTDB taxonomy): Bacteria > Chloroflexota > Limnocylindria > Limnocylindrales > CSP1-4 > CF-16. Next base: position 96,722 of record VBEC01000019.1, read on the forward strand.
GCGCCGCAGACGTCGCCGAAGAAGCGCAGCAGCTCGTCGTCGTTCAGCGGGCCCCAGGACGGCAGGGAGATCTGGAAAGCGCGAAACCCCGCATCGTGGGCGATTCGCAGACGCTCGACGATCGCCGGCGTCGAGAGTCCAATCACGCCGACCATGGCGCTGACGCCGGGCTGGGCGGTCGCCTCCCGGAAGACGCCTACGACACGCTCGAAGCGCGCGGTGTCGACGGCATATCCTTCGCCACCTGTCCCGAAGACGTAGACGTGGCGGAAGCCCGCGGCGAGGACGAGCCGAACTTCCTCTCGGAATAGCTCCTCGTTCATCGCGTACGATTCGTCCCACGGCACGGGGCAGGAGACGAGAACTGCCTGCGGATAGCGCGGCATCAGCCGGAGGACATGGTCTGGGCGGGCATGATCACCTCGATCTGAAGCGGATTGCGCGACCGGTCGAGGTGCTGTCAGGCGCGCAGCCCGCACCGCTGCGCCGTGGATTGTAGACAATCGACATGGCGCCGGACAAGGCCGAACTGGTCGCCCGCATCGCTCAGACGAGAAGGCGCCCGGTAGTGGCGACGAAGTCGCAGGGCTCCGCTGGCGCCAGCGTCACCGGCCCGGAGGCTTCCGCGAATGGCGCCGGCGACGAGATCGCCGCGATTGACGTCTTCGTGCTTCGCCATCGGCTGGCGCGGATTCGGATCTATGCCGTCGCGGCCCACTGGGATCGCGCGTCCGTCCTCGTCCGAGCGACCGATCGTGACGGTCGCGCCGGCTGGGGCGAGACGTATCTCGCGCCCGGAGTGGTCGCAACCGTCCGGGACGTCGCGGCAGCCCTCATCGGGCGCCGACCGGTCGCCCGCGCGTTGTGGGCTGAGATGCGATGGGCGTCGTCCAATTCGTGGGCCATATCGGCGTTGTCCCTCGCGATCGACGACCTGCATGCCCGTCAGCGCGGCATCCCGTTGAGCGGTCTATACGGCGGTCCAGTGCGGGAGTCGGTGCCCGCGTACGCGTCGAGCACTGGCTACGTGGAAGACCGGCCCCTCGTTGACGCGTGGCTGGACGAGGCCGACGCGCTCTGGGCTGAAGGTTTCCGCGCGTTCAAGCTTCGGATCGGGCGCTGCCCGCCATCGGACGAGCTAGCGGCCATCGCCCGCCTGCGCTCCGAAAGGCCCGACCTCGAGGTGATGGCAGACGCCAACGCCGCCTACACGTTTTCGCAGGCGCTCGAGGTCGGCCGAGAGCTCGGCGGCCTGGGTCTTGGCTGGTTCGAGGAGCCCCTGCCCCAGACGGGCTATGCCGAGTACCCGCGGCTCGCCGCTGCCCTGGAGATCGACCTCGCGGGTGGCGAGCTGATCGAGACGCGGCGTCAGGCGGGCGAGTTGCTTGCGCTGCGCGCTTTCGACATCGTCCAGCCCGACGTCTCGATCTGCGGCGGCCTGGCTGAGGCGAGGTTCATCGCCGAGCTGGCGGCCATCGAGGGTATTCGCTGCGTACCCCATACATGCAACGGGGCAATTGCCCTTGCTGCCACCCTGCAGCTGCTGTCTGTCCTGCCGCCCGACACACGGTCGCCGGCGTCGACCGAACCAGCCCTCGAATACGATGCCGGGGAGAACCCGCTGCGCACCGACCTGCTGACCACGCGGTTCGTCGTCCAGGACGGCCGAGTGGCGATCCCGGACGGGCCGGGTCTTGGCGTCGATGTCGACCCCGCGGCCCTGGACCGCTATGCGGTCTGATCGACCGCCGTCGAGGGAATCCGACCCGAAGATTCGAGCATCTGGAGCACGATCTCCCCGGCCATTCTCCTGAGGTCCTCGCGCGCCTCCCGCGAGAGAGCCGCGATGTGCGGCGTCTGGATAACGTTGGGCAGTCCCGCGAGCGGGTCGGCGCCTTTGGCCGGCGGTTCTGGCGATCGGACGTCGAGCGCGGCCAATCCGACCCGACCCGAACCAAGCGCCTCGGCGAGGGCGGCCTCGTCGATGAGAGCGCCGCGCGCGACGTTGACCAGGATCACTCCGGGCCGCAACTGCGCAAACTCATTCCAGCCCAGCAGCCCGCGTGATCCGTCATTCAGGGAGGCACACAGCACGAGCGCGTCGGCCTGACCGAGGAGATCGGGCAACGGCACGAGCTCGATCTCAGGGTCCTCGGTCGAGCTGATGTACGGGTCGAATGCGATCGTCCGAAATCCGAACGCGCGAGCCTTGCGAGCGACCTTGCTACCGATCCGGCCAGCGCCGAGGATGCCGAGGGTCTGTCCACGCAATCGGCGGATGGATTCGTTCTCCGGCCTGCCAACGACGTCCCACTGACCAGAGGCGGCCAGCTCGGCGAAGGCTGTGAGTCGGCGCTCCGCGGCCAGCAGCAGCGCGAGCGCATGGTCGGAGACCTCCTCCGTGCAGTAGTCGGGCACGTTTCGAACCGGGATGCCGGCCACTGCCGCGGCCGCCCCATCGACCTTGTCCATGCCGATGCTGTAGCACAGAATTCCGATGCAGCGGCGAAGCGTCCGGATCGTGGGACCATCAAGAGGCCGGATGCCGGTTACGATGACGACATCCGCGTCGCGGATCTCCTGGCGCGTGGCCACGGGCCCCGACGGGAGCACCAATTCGACGCGCCGCGCCGCGAGGATGCCGGCCTCGACGTCGTATGACCATTCCTCAGGCGGGATCGGATCGAACACGACCACACGAACCGGTTCGCCCGGCATGCCCGGGTGCCCCTGACTTCGAACCGCCGAGGTCACTCGCCCGCTGACCGGCTGCCGGCGGCCAACCCGTCGACCGAGTGAGTCGCGGTGGGCTCGGGTACGCCTGGGCGGCGCCGTTGGGCAGTCCGCCTGAAGCTCTTCGCCGGACTTAACGAAACTCCGCCCGGCATCACGGCCTTGGCGTGCGCGGCCGGATCGGTCGATCGTCGCAAAGTCCGCCTGACACGGTTGACGCACATGGCGCGCTGGGCCGGGCCACCGTGTACATTGTCGACAATCTACGTTGCCCCCCATCGAGCGTCAAGGCGCGTACTGACCACGAAACGTCCCCCGTGCCGTAACGCCACCAGGGGGCCGTACCCCGGCTCGGGAACTCGCGGGCTTCTACATTGTCGAGACGTTGTGCATGCGGAGGTGTCGAATGCGAGTCGCTGAACGGATCGAAACCGTCGGGCATTTCATCGACGGTCACCAGGTACCGTCCGCCGCGGATCGAACGTTCCCGGCGATCGATCCCTCCTCGGGGGCGGAGATCGCAAAGGTGGCCTTCGGGGAGGCTGAAGATGTCGACCGAGCCGCCAAGGCTGCCCGGCGTGCGTACGAATCAGGCGTCTGGTCCAAGGTTGCCCCGGGGCAGCGAGCGAGGATCCTGCGCCGCCTCGCCGACCTGATCCGCGACCACGCGGACGAGATCGGCGCCGTCGAGTCGCGGGACACCGGCAAGCCCGTCGCCCAGGCCACCGGGGAGGTCAATCTGGGGGCAGACTTCTTCACCTATTTTGCCGGGCATGCCGAGCTTCCGAATGGCCGGACCCATCCGGCAGATGATGGCTACTTCGTCTATTCGGTGCGAGAGCCGTACGGCGTCGTCGGAGCCATCTCGCCCTGGAACTACCCCTTCTTGCTGGCGTGCTGGAAGACGGCTCCGGCCCTTGCCGTCGGGAACAGCGTCATCCTCAAGATGGCAGAGCAGAGTCCACTGTCAACCTCAGAGCTCGCCCGGCTCACGACCGACGCCGGAATCCCGCCGGGCGTGTTCAACGTCGTCCACGGCGATGGCCCGAGCACGGGAGCGGCGCTCGTCGCGCACCCTCTCGTCCCGAAGCTGACGTTCACCGGCTCGACCATAACCGGTCAGGCAATCCTGCGCTCCGCCGCCGACAACGTGAAGAGCGTTCACCTGGAGCTCGGAGGCAAGACGCCGAACATCATCTTCAGCGACGCCGACCGGGAGCAGGCGATCGCCGGTTCCCTGTTCACCGCCTTCTATAACACCGGTCAGATCTGCACCAGCGGCTCGCGGCTCCTGGTCCAGAAAAAAGGCGCCAGCGACGTTGTGGACGCCTTCGTCGAGCGCGCCCGATCGATCCGGGTGGGCGACCCGGCGGACCCGTCCACACAGCTCGGGCCGCTGATCTCCGCAGAGCAGTACGATCGCGTGACGGGATACATCGAGGAAGGGCGGCGCGCCGGAGCGAAGCTGGCCCTCGGCGGCGGCCGTCCAAACGTTCCGGTTGCAGGCGGCTACTTCGTTGAGCCGACGATCTTCGTCGATGTTGAGCCGGACATGCGGATCGCGCGAGAAGAGATCTTTGGTCCCGTGCTGTCGGTCATGACCTTCGAGGACGAGGCTGAAGCGCTGCGGATCGCCAACGACGTCATGTATGGCCTGGCGGCGACCGTGTGGACGACGGATCTCGGGCGCGCATTCCGGATGGCCGAGCGTCTCGAGTCCGGCATCATCTGGACGAACTGCCCTCATTACCTGCCAGTGAACGTGCCCTATGAGGGCCACAAGATGAGCGGGCTGGGGGAGGATCTCGGCGTCGAAGCGCTGAATACCTTCACCCACCTCAAGACCCATTGCGTCAATTTCGGTGGCGCGACCCTGGCATGGGCGTAGCGCCGGCGTCCGGCAATCCCGCCTTGAAGGGCGCCCCCCCAGACCCTCTGGCCGACATCCGCTCCTTGTTTTCGCCGGCTCCCGGATTGGTCTACCTCGATACGGCCACGTACGGTCTGCCACCCCGGCCCACGGTCGAGGCACTGCGGCGGTTCATTGCTGCCTGGTCCGACGGCACGGGCGACTGGATCGCCGACTGGGACCAGCCGTCCGATCGCTGCCGCACGGACTTCGCAGACCTGATCGGAGCTCGCCCGGCCGACATCGCCGGGATCCCGGCTGCCTCCGTCGGCGTCGGCGTCGTCACGTCCGCCCTCCAGCCGGGCGACGAGATCGTGGTCCCCGAGGATGAGTTCACGTCAACGCTCTTTCCCCTGCTCGTCGCAAGCCGCCGGGGCTGCCGAATCCACGAAGTACCGTTCGAACGACTGGCAGATGAGGTGTCGCCCCACACCCGCCTGGTTGCAACCAGCCTCGTTCAGATGCAGACCGGTCGGACCGCCGACCTGCGGGCCATCTGCGACGCCGCCGAACGGGTCGGTGCCAGCGTCCTGATCGACGCCACGCAGGGCATCCCATTCGTCGATGTCTCGAGCCTGATCGGCCGGATCGATTACATGGTCTGCGCTGCGTACAAGCATCTCCTGTGCCCGCGGGGCGTCGCCTTTCTCTACGTGCGTGAGGATCATTGGGAGGAACTGGCGCCGCACAACGCGAACTGGCGATCGGCTGACTCGCCGTACGCGCGCTACTTCGGCGGTCCGCTCACGCTGGCAGCCGACGCGGCACGGTTCGACGTGTCACGTGGCTGGATGGCCTGGGTCGGGGCGATCGAGTCGCTCCGCCTGCTGCTCGAGTGGCGATCCGAAGGGGCATTCGACGAGGTTCGCGCGCTGGCGCGGGCGCTCGGCGAGGGGCTCGGCGTCGATCCCCCCAATGCCTCGTTGGTCTGCGTCCCGATCGACGACGCCGAGGGTGTCCGCCAGGAACTGGGCAGAGCCGGCGTAAAGGCTGCGGTACGCGGAACCGGAATTCGCTTCGCCGTCCACGTGTACAACTCCCCGGCGGACGTCGAGGCCGCCATCCGAGCGGTCGAGCCGTTCGTCCGACAGGGCGCCGCGCGCGCGTGACGACCGGGGCCCGCCCCGAGCGACCGGTAGCGAACGGCGGTCGCGTGCCCGTCCGTTTCGGCATCGTCGGATCCGGCTTCATGGCCCACACCTATGCCCAGTGCCTGGACCGCCACACCAGCAGCACGGACCTGGTCGCGATCGGCGGCGGGCGCCGCGCGCCGGGTCTGGCGGCCGAATACGGCGTCGACGCCGAGCCCAGCGTCGAAGGCCTCGTGTCGCGTCCGGACGTCGATGCCGTGATCATCGCCACGCCGCACTCGCTCCACCTTCCGCACACGGTGGTGGCGGCGGCGGCAGGCAAGCATGTCTACGTCGAGAAGCCGATGGCACGCGACATCGACGAATGCGACCGGATGATCGAGGCCTGCAGCAGGGCCGGCGTCCTGCTCACGGTCAACAAGGTCACCCGCTTCCGGGAGTCGCCGCGGACCGCGAAGCGACTCCTCGACGGCGGCGCCATCGGCCGCCTGCGAATGATCCGCGTCACCAGCTCCGTGACCGCCTACCTGCCCGACGAGCATGGCTGGGTGCACGATCCAGCCGAGGGCGGAGCCTGGCTCGACATGGGCGCGCACCTATGCGACGCCCTTCGTTGGTTCTCGGGCTCCGACGCGATGACGGTGTTCGGGCGGATCCGCGATTTCTCGGCGCCGCCGGATCTCGCCCGGAGCGCGATGGTTCAGGTCGAGATGGCGAATGGAGTGCTCGCCCAGCTGTGGGTCAGCTTCGAGGTGCCGCCGCCCGGCCTCGGATCGCAGAGCCAGTGGATCCTTGTGGGCTCGGACGGGATCATCGAGGCGGACGCCTATGGCCAGGTGCGCCTCGGTCGCGGCACGACATGGGAACCCGTCTACGAGATGCCCGCATTCGACCTCAACGCCGACGTGTACAGCCCTGTCCGGCTGGCGGCCTTCGCCGAGCAGGTCCAGGACTTCGCTGATGCGATTCGGGATCACCGGTCGCCGGCGGTCGCCCCGGCCGACGCGCGCGCGGCGATCGAACTGGTCGCAGCCGCCCGCCTCTCGGACCAGACAGGTGCGGCAGTAAGGCTGCCCCTCGACACGACCCTGCACCGGAGCGCCTGATGCGCATCGTCGGGCAGGGCATCCTGTCGGCCCCCGAAGCCGGAGGGCCGCGCGCCGTTGCAACCTTCCCGACGATCACCCCGCTTGCGGACGGCTCGCTGCTCGCGTCGTATAGCATCGGATCGGGCAAGGACACAGCCGATCTCGATCTCGAGCTGCGACGATCGAGCGACGGGGGATGGAGCTGGGGCGACCCGGTGCGCCCGTTCGAAACCTCGTTCGGGGGTCGGCGCGGGTCGCTCAAGGCGGGGCCGATCACCGCGCTGGGTGGCGAGCGCCTGATCGTCGCCGCCCTGTGGATCGACCGGGAAGCCTTCCCGGGCGCGCCCCTGTTCAACCCCGACACCGAAGGCTGCCTGCCGATGGCGATCCTGGTTGCGGACTCGGCCGATTCGGGGGCCAGCTGGTCGCCCTGGCGCGAGGTTCCGATGCCGGACGACGTAGGACCGCCGAGCCTGACGACCGCGCTGCTGCGGCTGCCAAGCGGCCGTCTTGCCCTGAGCGTTGAGTCGAACAAGCCCTACCTTGATCGCTCGAAGTGGTTCCAGCGCGTCGTCTACGCGTGGTCGAACGACGACGGCCTCACCTGGACCGAACCCCGGACCGTGTGCGCCGACCCCACCGGGCGGATCGCCAACTGGGATCAGCGGACCGGAGTGACCAGGGAGGGTGATCTCGTTGCGTTTACGTGGACGTACGACTTCGAAGCGGTGGCCTACCGCAACATCACTCGCCGGATCTCGAGGGACGAAGGCGCGACGTGGTCCGACGCGGAAGATCTCGGCTTCGCCGACCAGGCATCACACCCCGCGATCCTGCCCGACGGACGCGTGGTCCTGGCGTGGGTCGACCGCTTCGCCAGCCGGTCAATCCGGGCGCGTCTTTCCAAGCGTCCCGACGCCGCGTTCCAGCCGGAGACCGAGGTAACCATCTACCAGCATCCGGGCATTGGCGGGACCAGTCGGCAGACGACCGGCGACATGCTCGCCGACATGGGCCTCTGGACGTTCGGCCTGCCCTACGCGGAGGCGCTCCCGGACGGCGGCGTCCTGGTCGTCTATTACGCGGGACGGGAGGGATCGATGGGCATCCACTGGGCGAGGCTTGCGCTCGATAGCTCCGCCTGACACGTCCGGCCACGCACCAGCGTGAACGATCTCGAGCTCCGCGACGTCCGCGTCATCGATGTCGCAGCCGGCCTGAGCGGAGATCCGGTGACCCTGCGTCTGGTCGACGGCCGGATCGGCAGAATCGATCCGTCGCCAGGCGCGCGCGCACGCGGCTTCGTGATGCCCGGCCTGATCGACACGCACGTCCACCTGTTCTTCGACGGAGGGCCCGACCCGGCTGGTAGCTATCTCCAGGCATCGGATTCTGATCGCCTTGATGTTGCCCGGCGCGGCGCGGAGCGGGCCCTGGCCGCGGGGATCACCACTGCTCGCGACCTGGGCGGGCCGACGGCACCGGCGATCGCCTTGGCGCGGCGGATCGATCTGGGCCAGCTTGCGGGCCCGCGACTTGTCGCGGCCGGATCACCAATCACGCGCCCGGGCGGGCACTGCCATTTCTTCGGAGGAGAGGTGGCAAATCCCGCCGAAGCGCGCCGGCTCGTCGATGCCCAGGCGGCGGCCGGCGCCGGGGTCGTCAAGGTGATGGTCTCAGGGGGTGGACTCACGCCCGGAACGCGGCCGGACACCGTCGAGCTCCCGTCCGACGTGCTCGCCGCGGCGGTACAGGCAGGGCACGCCAATGGCCTGCCCGTCACGGCGCATTGTCATGCCCGGGCGGCGATCGAAGCCGCACTCGAGGCGCGCGTCGACATGATCGAGCACGCGAGTTTCGTGGAGCCCGACGGTACAGTGTCGATTTCTAGCGAGCTGCTGGCCCGAATACGTGCCGACGGGGTCGTTGTCGGACCCACCGTCGCGGGCGCCCTCCGAACCGCCGCGCGTTATCGAGCTGCCGGTCGGCAGGCAGATCCGGACGGCAGGGCGACGATCGAACGGTTGGAGGCGCGAGCGCGCATCGCCCGCGCGCTCGGCGAGGCTGGCGTGACCGTCCTGGCCGGCACCGACGCCGGGGTGACGAATACGCCGAGCGACGTGCTCGTCGAGGAGCTCGAGGCGTACCGCGCGGTCGGGTTCTCGACGGCCGAGGCGCTGCGCTCGGCGACGCTGCATGCTGCGCGGGGGTTGCGCCTCGCGAATACCGGCGAGGTGCGTGCGGGCTGGGCCGCCGACCTTCTCCTGCTAGCCGCGGACCCGTTGCAGGACGTCGCGGCCCTGCGCAAGCCGCTCGCCGTCATTCGCGCCGGCCGCGTCATGGCGGGTAGCGTCGGGCCGACGGACCCACACTCGGCCGGTTCGGCGAGCGCGTGATGCCCGACCGGCGCCGCTTCATGGGCCCGACGCAGGGGCAAGTGGAGTCTTCAGCCCCGACCCGGTGAGGGCGGCGAGCACTACATCGCTCGGCCGGATCAGCCCGTCCGCGACAAGCTGCTCGAGGCCCGCGGGAACCAGCGCAGAGGTCGGCTCGACGTATAGCCCCGAGCGAGCCAGGGCGTCCCGGGCGGCCACGAGAGTCGCGTCATCGACGCTGGTTATCGCGCCGCCGCTCTCGCGCACGGCGGTCAGGACTGCCGCACCGCGCGGCGGGTGGGCCACCAACGCCCCCTCCGCAAGACCGCCGAGCAACGTGACCCGGGCGGGCTCGCGCCCACCGGAGCGAAATGCGGTCGCCAGCGGTTCGCAGGCCGTGCTCTGCACGCCGTAAAGCCGCGGTGCCCGCGACGCCAGGCCCGCATCCCGGAGGGCCGCAAACCCTCGCCACGCCCCGAGCAGCAGCGTTCCTCCGCCAAGTGGCACGACCACGGCGTCAGGCACGGTTCGACCCAGCTGCTCCCAGGCCTCCCAGGCGAATGTCGCCGTCCCGGCGAGGAAGAGCGGGCTCCACAGATGACTGGCGTAGATGCCTCGACCGCCGGACGCGGCCTCCTGGGCGGAATCGGTGGCCGCCGAACGCGGCCCGGGAACCAGCACGACGTCGGCGCCGTAGGCGTGGAGCTGGCGCACCTTTGCCGGTGAGGCCGACGATGGCACATGGACCTCGCAGGCAATCCCGGCCCGAGCGCAGTACGCCGCCAGCGAGGCACCCGCGTTGCCGGAGGAGTCGTCCACGACGCGATCGACACCTTGCTCCACCAGCCAGCCGACCAGCACCGCCGTGCCGCGATCCTTGAACGATCCGCTCGGGAGACCGCCCTCGACCTTCCAGACAACATCGACACCTGCCCACTGGCCGTGCGCAATCGGGGTCATCGCCTCGCCCAGTGAGACGGGCTTGGGCACCGGCAGCCAGCGCTCGTAGCGCCGGACGCCGGCCACAGCCAGGGGCGCCATCAACGGCCAGGCTACGGGCCCGATCGTGCCGGCCGGAAGCTCGAGCGGGCCGCCGCATTCCGGGCAGCGCCATGTCGCCGGCTCGGCCCTCGGCGTGGCACCACAGGCCGGGCAATGGAAGCGATCGATCACCCGCGGCTCGACATTCGGTCGCCCGGTCAGAAGATCGATTCGCCGGGCGCCAGGTACTGGCGACACACGGCTTCATCGAGCTCGATGCCCAGGCCCGGGGCGTCGGTCAGGGGAACGTGGCCGTCGCGGAACAGCGGGACGTCGCGGCGCACGACCCGGCCGATCCATTCAGCGTCGTAGAAGTGGTATTCAAGGCCACGGAAGTTCGGGCTGGCCGCAGCGACGTGGGCCGACGCGATGGTATTGAGCGCCGAACCGTTGTTATGAAGCGCGAGCGGTATCTGGTGGAGGTCGGCGTAGTCGGCAACCTTCCGGAGCTCGTGCAGTCCGCCGACCATCAGCGCATCAGGGTGCACGATGTCGACCGCCCCGCGATCGATGAACAGTCGGAACTGGTCGGCCACGAACTCTTCACCGGCGCAGATCGGGATCGGGCTGCGTTCCCGGACGCGGGCGAGGGCATCGGGATCGAGCATCGGGATGGGATCCTCGAACCAGGTCAGCGCCAGCGGCGCCAGGGCCTCGGCGAGGCGGATCGCGCTGTCGACATCGTAGCTCCAGTGGCCGTCGAGCGTGATCTCGACGTCCGGCCCGACCGTTTCGCGGATGATCGAAAGGCGTTCAAACGTCGTGCGGATCTGATCATTACGGGCGGTCCGATTCCACGGATCGCGACTCAGTTCGGGAGCGATCCATTCCGCGTCGAACTTGAGGTCGCTGAAGCCTTCGGCCAGCACCCTTTCGGCGAGCGCCCGCCAGGCCGAGTCGTCCGCCGGGTCGGCCACTCCGCTGCGGTCGAGGTAGATCCGGATGTCCTCGCGAAAGGCACCCCCGAACAGGGTGTGGACCGGCACGCCGAGCGCCTTGCCGGCGAGATCGCAGAGCGCCATCTCGACCCCGCTGACGGCCCAAGCGATCGGTCCCGTCTGGGTCGCGGTCGGGCTCATCTGCGGGTCGAAGGGCGGCAGGCCGCCGTACAGCATGGCCCGAACGAATGGACGGATCGAGAGTGGGTCCCGACCGAGCAGCCACTCTCGACAGTAGGCGATGGCCTCCCGGTCGCCCATCATCCCAGGCGCCTCACCCAGTCCGTACACGCCCGCGTCGGTATCGACCCGGACGAACAGCAGCGCCCAGGTGCGCGCCGTACCACCCACGCCGTGTGGATCCGGTCCGGCAAGCCGCATCGTGCGGACGTCGGTCACCTTCATCCTGGCCTCCCCTCTGGCGCACGACGACCGGCCCCATGCGTCGTTTCTGCCTGACCTTCGAACAGTACGGCGGCGTTGGTCCAGAAGATTCGGTCGAGCTCCTCCGGTGGCAACTCCGCGTCCTGGTAGGTCCCTAGCACGAATGCTGGCTCGATCAGCGGAACATCGGTCCCGTAGAGGAGCCGCTCCGGTCCTGCAACGCGTGCAGCCGCTCGGACAGCGGGAAGGTCGGCAAAGCTGCTCGACATTTCCACGAAGACGCGCTCGCAGTCCGCAGCCACCTGGGCTCCGGCGGCTGTCGGCGTCCCGGGTCCGCCATGGGCGATGATGATCGGGAGCATCGGGTGCGACCTGGCGATATCGCGCAGGGCAGCCTCCCAGTCCGGCCCGGCATTGTGGATCTTGACCGGTCGACCGAAGTCGCTGAGCAGCGTAAAGAGATCTCGCATCGCACGCGACGCCGTCGGGACGCCCGACCACTCGCTGTGAATCTTGACTCCGACGACCCCAGGGCGCTCGCCGAAGCGCCGGATCTGGTCGGCCGTCAGGTCGAGGTCGTTGGGGTCGGCGACGAGGTAACCCCGCTGGCCGCCGTCCAGACCGACCGCCTCGACCATGGCCGCGTTGCCCGCGGCCGGGTCGGCGAAGATGCCGATCGTCGATGACCCTGTCAAGGCGAGCGTTCCAACCTCGGTCAGCTCGGCGAGCAACCGCTCCGCGGCGACCGCCGGGACGTCGAACGCCAGCGGCCCGAAATGCGCGTGGACGTCCCAGGCCCGATCTGGGATGGTCGGCGGCCGCACGTCGACCGCACCCGCAGGCAGGTCGAAGACTCGGACTGCATTCTCGGCGAGGATCGCCCGACGGGCGTCGTCGTCGATCCGGGCGAGGAGCACCGCGTTCAGTGGCGATTGAATGGCTCGCCGGGGCGCGCCCGAGCCGAACATGAGGCGCTCGTGACCGATTGCCCGCACGGCTGTCTCGATGGCCCGAAAGTGAGCAAGCGAGCTGGTCTCCAGGTACAGATGGCTGTAGCGCCTGACCGCGGCCAGGTCATCCACGATGTGGGTGTAATGCGCGCCGAGCAGCACCACCGGCACGCCAAGGCCCGACGTGAGCCGGCCGATCATCGTGGCAGCGCCGAACCCCTGGCCTGCGGCTGGCCCACCCAGCTGAACGAGCAGGGGCAGCCCCGCCGCTGCCACGTCAGCCAGCAACTCTTCCAGGGCGAGCGACGGCTCGGGTGCCCAACCCACTCGCTCGAGCCGGAACGCGACAGCCCCGGCCCGCGCCGCCTCGCCGATGCGCGCCCGGCCCCCGAACGTGCGATCGGGCGCGACGACAGCAACCGCCCGCAGCCGGTTTGCCGGGTCTGCCGCGGCGTCGAGCGCAGCACGGTTGCCTGTGTCCGGGTCAGCCCACACTGCGGTCAGGTGATGGGCCAGCGCGAGCCGCACGCCATGGCTCCTTGCCTCGCCCAGGAGGTCGGTGAGGGGCGAGCCGCCTGCCGTGCCGGCCGGGGGACCGAAGTGGCAGTTGACGTCGATCACCCCGCGCTCGATCACCGTTTCCCAAGGCTCGCGCGCGGTCACGCCCTCGTCGTCGGCCGGGTCGTCCATGTCCCCTCCGGGAAAATCAGGCGTGGCGGGTCGGCTTCTGAAAGTTGGCGGCCGAGGCCGTCGAGGCTGCACCAGATCCGTCGGAGGAGCTTGAAGCCCGACATCTCCACGATCAACCCGTGGAAGGGCAGATCGATCTCGGCGAATGCCTCGATGTCCCGCGCCTCGAGCGCACCGGGCTTCTGATCGAGCGCGGTGTCCGCCGGGATGATCGTCTGACCTGACCCGGCGTTGATGGCCATCACGTCCACCTTCCGTGCTCCGGCCAATCATGCTCCCGGTGGCCGCCGATCCCGCTAGGATGCCACGCGTGGGCTACGCCGTGGCGGCTGGACATCCGCTCGCCGTCGACGAGGCCGACCGGGCGCTGCGCAAGGGTGCCAACGCCGTCGAGGCCGCGCTCGTGGCCGCCTTCGTGCAGGGCGTCGTCGACCCGGCCAAGTGCGGCATCGGCGGTTGGGGCGTCGCCGCCGTAGGACCTCCGGACGGGGCGGTCACGATCATCGACTTTCCGGCGCGAGCCGGCGGCCGGGCGCGACCCGACATGTGGCGGGACCTGCTGACGCAGCGCGCCTACCACGGCTATCTGCCGGTGCTGAAAGGGCACGTCAACGACGTCGGGTACCAGGCCATCGGGGTACCGTCGGCCGTCGCAGGCTACGCCGAGTTGCATGCCCGATTCGGCGCGCGCTGGTCGTGGGCAGATCTCCTCGTCCCCGCGATCCATTACGCGCGCGACGGCGTGCCAGTCTACGGAGGGGTGCTGGGTGCCGGCCCGCCCGAGTGGGACTGGCCAGGAGCGGTTCCATTCGCCGATCGCCTCGCCGTGTCGGCCGCCGGGGGCCGGCGCTACCTGCGCGGGAAGCGGTTCTTCAAGGTCGGCGAGATCCTCCGGCAACCGGAGCTCGCGGGTACGCTCGAGACCCTCGCGTCAGGCGGTCCTGCGACCTTCTACCAGGGATCGATTGCCGACCGGATTGCCAGGGACATGGCCCGCCACGGGGGCCTGGTCACCGCCGAAGACCTTGCCACGTGCCGGCCGGCAGTGACGCAACCGGTTGTCGGGCAGTTCGGCACCTGGGCGATCCACGCGCCGCCACCACCCGAGTCGGGAGTGTCGTTGCTCCAGATCCTCGCGTTGCTCGACGGGATCCTCGACAGCGCTGAAGGACCCTTCGGCTTGCGCAACGTTCGCGAGCTCGTGGCTGCCCTCGAGTTCGCCGCGGTGCAGCGCGCGCGATATCTGTCCGACCCGGCGTTCGTCGAGGTGCCGATTGTTGCGATGCTGGCCGAGGCGGCTCGCGGCCGAGCCACGCGTGGTGGAGCAGCCGGCGCACCCCCGAACGTTCCCGGCGTCGTCGCTCAGCGCGACACGACGAGCATCGTTGTGGCCGACGAGCAGGGCCTCGTGATCTCGATGAATCACTCCCTCGTCAGCCACGGCGGATCGGGCGTCGTGACTCGAGGTCTCGGTTTCCTCTACAACAACACGATGGCCGGTTTCGGCGTCGACCCGGGCGGGCGCAACTCGATCGAGCCCGGCCGGGCGCGCTGGAGCGCCGCCTGTCCCACCATCGTCAGCGGGCCAGACGGGAGCCTGCGGCTGGCGATTACGGGTCCCGGCGGGAGTCGGGCGATCGGGGCGGTCGCCCAGGGCGTGTTGAACGTGCTGGCGTTCGGAATGGGCCCGCTCCAGGCGGTGTCGTTGCCCCGAATCGATGCCCATGACGGCGTCGTCGATCTCGAGGCGGCCGTTCCGTGGTCCGTTGAAGCCGACCTCGTCGACGCGGGCGTCCGGGTGAACCGGACCTACGAGTCTGGATTTGCCGCCCTCTATGCCGTTGGACGGGGCGGGAACGGGCTTGACGCCGCCGCTGATCCCCGCCGGACCGGCGCCTCGATCGCGCTCTGATCCCCGCCTTGCGGTCCTGGCCGCCTTCTTGCCGTCAATGCGGTTCTCCCCAGTCCGCGGCTGCCGACGAGCGGGGTCGTTTCAACCTGGCGGTGACTCCAGGTGGTCCGCGTGGACCGGCACGCCGCGGGCGATGACCGCGCGAGGGCCACGCAGGCTGCCGATATCGGCCAGCGGATCGCCATCCACGACCAGCAAGTCGGCCACATAGCCGACCTCGAGGAGCCCGAGCTGGCTCATCCCGAAGAGGGCGGCAGTCGCCGTCGTCGCGGCAGCGAGCGCCTCCTGCGCGGTCATTCCATGGACGACGTACAGCTCGAGCTCGCCCACGATGTCGCCGATCGGCACGAGTGGGGCGCCTCCGTCGTTCCCGGCGGCGATCGGAACGCCGCGCTCGATGGCGAGGCGCAGCGTCCGCTCCAGAGACGGGGCCAGGGCACGGCACTTTTCGACGACGAAGTCGGGGATCCCTGCCTCGGGAGCGGCTTCGACGATGGCGCGGTCGGACAGGATCGTAGGGACCAGGGCCGTGCCGCGTTCCAGCATGAGGGACACGACCTCCTCGTCGATGCCATGGCCGTGCTCGACCGAGTCCACCCCGGCGAGCACTGCGTTCCGGGCGCCGGCGGCGCTTTCCGCATGGGCAGCCACGATCCGGCCGGCCTTGTGGGCTTCGTCGACCGCCACCGCCATCTCGTCCACGGTCAGCTGGGGCGCCCCTGCGGCCTGTCCCGGCGTCATCATCCCCCCAGTAGCCATGACCTTGATCGTCGTGGCGCCGGCCTTGATCTGGCCTCGGACGGCATGGCGCACGGCGTCGGGGCCATCGGCCTCAACACCGAACCAGTAGCCGTGTCCTCCGGTCATCGTGATCACCCGGCCCGCTGCGAGCATCCGCGGGCCCGCGATCTCGCGGCGTTCGACGAGGCTTGCCAGAGCGATGTCGACACCGGCAGCACCGCCGACGTCCCGAATGGTCGTGACGCCGGCAGCCAGTGTCTGCTGCAGCCGGCTCGCGGCGCGGATCGCCGTTTCTGCGGGGACTTCGTGGCGCAGGATGCGTTCGGGATCAGGGCCCGGATCAAGACAGATATGGGCGTGCGCGTTCATGAGGCCGGGTGTCAGCGTGCGACCGCCGACCGGCCAGACGACGGCCCCGTCGACCTCGAGGTTCGGTTCGATCGCGGCAATCTGTTCGCCGCTTACCAGGACATCCGCCCGC
Source organism: Chloroflexota bacterium (assembly GCA_005883615.1). Classification (GTDB taxonomy): domain Bacteria; phylum Chloroflexota; class Limnocylindria; order Limnocylindrales; family CSP1-4; genus CF-16. The sequence continues at coordinate 113,055 of VBEC01000019.1, forward strand.
TCGTGACGCACGCCACGTCCGTCGACGATTCGGGCGCCCTTCAGGAGCAGTGGTCTCGCCTGTCCGCTGCCGTCCCGGGTCATTCGTCCACCTCGACGAGCGCCCAACGCCCGGAGCGGCTCTGTCCCTGGCCGCCGTAGAACACTGCAAATACACGCCCGTCGGCGGTAGCAACTCCCCTCGGATGGCCGAACTGCCAGGCGCCCATGTCGTTCCAGTAGTCCTGCTGGGCACGTGGCCCAGCGCTGCCCGGCTCGTCTCCCGCTGGACTGTCGTAGATGCGGACTTCCTCAGAACTGTCCCACGTCCGGCCGAAGTCGCGGCTCAGCGCAGCCCGGATCCCGGGCGGACGCCCGCGGTGGGAGTAGACCGCCACCAGCCGGTCACCGCCGATCGCTACGGGCTGGCAGTGCTGGCCCGCCAGGCCTGTGGCCCGCGGAGGCGACCAGGCGCGACCGTCGGCCGAGCCCCAGGCCACGTGTACGTCGCGGTCGGTGCCTGCCTGCACATCGTGCGTCCAGAACATCGCCACGAGCTCCCCGGTGCTCGGGTGCACGGCGAGGCGCTGGTCCCAGTAGAAGACGCGGTTCCCGGGGTCGACGGCGACGATCGATTCGTCTGGCCAGGTAGCACCGCCGTCGGCGGAGATCCGGATGAAGGCGGCGGGTCTCCCTGGGTTCTCGTCGTCGTACTCCTTCCATTGCTCGAACGGTTGCCCGAGCCGGCCGTCGGCAAGCCCCAGCAACGGTCCGGTCGGGGATGCGCCCGGGTGCGGCGATGTGTCGAAAAGGCGACGATCCGTCCAGGTGCAGCCGCCGTTCCGCGACGTGAGGTGATATGTCCGCATCGGACGAAGCCCGAGCGTGCGCTGGTTGACCCAGGGGGCCCCCGGATCGGAGCGGTCGACCCACAACACGGAGGCTCGTAGCTCGCCCGGCGCCATCTCCGCGATCATCCAGGCGCGCGCTTCGCCGCGAATTCCGTCCCATTCGCGATCGGCGAGCCCGAGGTACCGGAGCTCCCACGAGCCGCCGAGGTCGCGAGTGGCGAAGACCGCCGCATGCCCGTCCGGGCCCTCCCGGTCCGAACCGAGGCGGCAGCTGACGAGAATCGTGTCGTCCGAGGTACGCACGACCGCCGTCGACGATACCGACTGCTGGTTGATGGGCGCGGATCCTGCCTCGAAGAAGACCCCGCTGGCCCTGACCCTCATCGCTCCTCCGCGCTGAGGCTGGCAGTGTAGCCTCGATGCCGCCCGCGGATCAGTCCGTATACTCCGTGCTGGTTCGGATCCCGTTACGAGGTGCACGAGTGGCGCTGATGGAGGGGCGCGTCGAGCCGCCCGTGTACCTCGGTCCGGATGAGCTGGCCCGGCTCTACAGCGTCGAGGACTTCGAATCACTCGCGCGCGAGCGAATGGCCGACGCCGGCTATCGCTATGTGGCCGGCTGGGCTGGCACCGGGGAAACCGTGAGGATGAACCGGGAGGCATTCGGCCGGTGGGTCCTGAGGCCGCGCGCCCTGGTCGATGTAAGCACGATCGACCCATCGACGACAGTCCTCGGTCAGCCGGTCAGCCTGCCGGTCCTCTTCGCGCCGAGCGCCCTGCACCGGCTGGCCCATCCTGACGGCGAGCTGGCAACGGCCGCGGCGTCGGTCGCCGCCGACACGGTCATGATCCTGAGCACCAGCGCCAGCGCTACGATCGAGGAGGTCGCGGCGGTTGCCAGGGATCCCTGGTTCCAGCTGTACTGGCTGACGGACCGCGAGCTGACGCGCGACCTGGTTCAGCGCGCGACGGCCGCCGGCTTCCGGGCGCTCTGTCTGACCGTCGATGCCCCGGTGGGCGGCTGGCGAGAAGGGGAGCTGCGCTACCCCGTGCCGCTCGATGCAACGTGTCGAGCCGCGAACCTGCCGGACGTCGTGGAGGTCGAGACGAGGCTCACCTGGAGCTCGCTCGATTGGCTCCGCTCGATCAGCCCACTGCCGCTTGTCCTCAAGGGCATCATGACCGCCCAGGATGCACGACTCGCGGTTGACCACGGCGCCGCTGCGATCGTCGTCTCGAACCATGGCGGACGACAGCTGGACTGGGCGCAGGCCAGCCTCGACGCCCTGCCCGAGATCGTGGATGCGGTCGGGGGACAGCTGGAGATCCTGACCGATGGCGGCGTCAGGCGCGGCACGGACGTGCTCAAGGCGCTGGCACTGGGCGCTCGCGCCGTCCTGATCGGCCGTCCCGTCTTCTGGGGCCTCGCGACCGGAGGCGCGGCCGGGCTGGGCGCCATGGTCGAGCTCATTCGGGGTGAGCTGGTCTCGGCGATGGCCCTCACGGGCGCAACGACGATCGCGGACGTCGGGCGCCAACTCGTCAGCCCACGCTTCTGAGCCGCGGTCCGATGGAAATCATGCTGAGCAATCCGGCCGCACCGCAGCTGGGCGCGATGCGCGAGCAACTCGACACACCGGCCCTGTTGCTCGACCTGGACCGCTTCGAGCGCAATTCAGCCAGGCTCGCCAGCGGCATCCAGCGGGGCGGCGTCGCCTGGCGTCCCCACACCAAGGCCCACAAATCGCCGTTCCTTGCGGCACGCCAGATCGAGCTCGGAGCCATCGGTGTGACCTGTGCCAAAGTCGGCGAAGCCGAGGTCATGGTGGAGAACGGCATCCGCAGCGTCCTCGTGGCGAACGAGGTTGCCAGTGGCCCGAAGCTCGACCGAATCGCTCGATTGCAGGACCGCGCCGAGGTCTTCGCCTGTGCTGATGACCCGTATCACGTCGAGCTGGCCGCAGCCGCGGGCCTGGCCGCCGGTGTCGAGATCCCCTTGCTCGTCGAGATTGACGTTGGGATGCACCGCGCCGGGGTGGCGCCGGGTGCTCCGGCTCGGGATCTGGCCCGGTTGATCGACCGCAGCCGCGGCGTACGGTTCGCCGGCCTGATGGCATACGAAGGGCACGTCCTGACGCTCTGGCCGGCGACCGTAAAGGAGGCCGCCGCACGCGAAGCGATCGGCCTGCTGGTCGATACGCGCCGCCTCGTCGAGCGGGACGGCATCCCCGTGGACATCGTCTCCGGCGGCGGCTCGGGAAGCTACACAGCGACCGCCCAGATCGCAGGCATGACCGAGATCCAGGCCGGCGGAGCCTGCCTGATGGACCTGTTCTATGCCGACGAGTGCCATCTGGCGGAGGAGGGCTACGAGTTCGCGCTGACCGTCCTGGCGATGGTCACCAGTCGCCCGACCAGCGATCGAGCCATCATCGACGCCGGCTTCAAAGCACTGTCGGCCCGGGACGACGTGCCTCCCCGGCCGGTTGGCCTGCCCGACGTGACGGTGACGACGCTGTCCGCGGAACATGGCTATCTCGAGCTGGGACCTGGCGCGCCGGACCTGCAGATCGGCCAGCGGGTGGAGCTCATCCCGGACTACAGCGACACCACCACGTTCCGGCACGACCAGTTCGTGGGGCTCAGGGACGGCCGGGTCGAGCGCGTCATCCCGCTGTTGGCCCGCGGCCGGCTGAGCTGACCCAGCGGCCACCACTTTCCTTACTGCCGGGAATCGTGGACTTCGACCTCATCGTTCGCGGCGGTCTCGTCGTCGACGGAACGCCCGCAGCGACGCCGAGGCGAGCCGACGTAGGGATCCGCGGCGAACGGATCGTGGCGGTGGGTGTCCTGACGGACGCTGGGGCGCCGCTCGAAATCACCGCCGAGGAGCGTGCGGTAGCTCCGGGCTTCATCGATCCTCACGTCCATTCCGAGACGGCACTTCGCGGTAACGCCGATCGCTTCGGAGCGCTGCTCCAGGGCGTCACGACGCACCTCACGGGTGCGGACGGATTTGGCTGGGCCGGACTGCCGGACGATGCCGCGGCGGCCCTCTGGCGATCGACCTCGTTCGCGTACGGTGATCCCGATGCCAGGCCGAGCTGGGCCACTCCGGCTGCATACCTCGACAGCTTTGGCGGTCTGCCGCTGAACGTGGCCGCAATGGCGCCGCACCAGGCGATCCGCTTCGGGGTGCTGGGCTGGGACGCACGCCGTGCGACCCACGACGAGATCCTCGCTATGCGCCGCGCCACAAACGCCTGGATGGACGCCGGAGCGCTGGGCCTCGCCACGGGACTCGACTACCAGCCCGCGGCGTCCGCCTCGACCGACGAGCTCGTGGCGTTGTGCGAGGAGGTCGCCAGGTTCGGTGGCCTGTACGCACCCCACCAGCGCTACAACGAGATCGGCCGCCCGGCGGCGTACGCCGAGTCGATCGAAGTGGGACGACGGGCAGGCACGCGGATCGCGATCGCGCATGAGTTCGTCGACGACGAAACGGAGCCGATCCTCACCGAAGCCAGCCGCGACCTTGACATCTCGATCGATTGGTACCTCTACCCGGCGGGCTCCACCCATCTCCTGTCGTTGCTGCCGGTCGCCGAGCAGGTCGGCGGTCCTGACGCGATCCGAGATCGCCTGGGCGACGGGGACTACCGCCGGCGGGTGGCCGGCCTGCTCGAAGCGGCTCTGGCCGAATCCAGCAAGAGCGGCGCGCGGGAGTACTTCTCCGCCACCCGCACGGGCCGCCACATCGGCCTCTCGATCGCGGAAGTCGCGGCAGGGTCGGGCAAGCCGATGGGCGAGGCCGCAGTCGATCTGCTGATCGAGGAAATGCCGGACGCGCTGCTGGTGTACCGGCGTGGCACGCCGCCGGGTGCCTTCGCAGCAATCACCCGGCGGACGCTGGCATGGCCGGGCTTCATGGTCGCCAGCGACGGCATCTACCACGGTGCTCGGCCGCATCCGCGGGGCTTCGGCTGCTTCGCCCGAGTGCTCGGCGAATTCGTGCGACGCGAGGGCGCGCTGGAGCTCGGCGACGCCGTCCACCGGATGTCGGGGTTCGCCGCGATGCGGTACGGACTTCGGGATCGCGGTCGGGTCGAGCCGGGGTTCGCGGCGGACCTGGTTGTCTTCGATCCGGCAACGGTCGACGGCCCGGCGAGCTGGGAGGACCCACGTCGGCCGCCCACCGGCATCGACGTGGTCATCGTCAACGGGACGCTCGCGGTGGACCACGGGGCGCCGACCGGACAGCTGGCTGGACGGGTGCTTCGCCGGGGCGACTGATCGTCCCCGACCAGCCGTGGCGGGACCAATGAGGGCCGCCGGTCAGCGCTCGGCCAGTTCCAGTGCGACCAGGGCTGCTTCGATGATGTGATCCGTATCGATGCCCGCAGCTCGGTACAGATCCGGAATCGTTCCAGATTGGCCGAACGTCGACACGCCCAGCGGGACGACCGGCGCTCCATAGAACCCCCCCAGGAATGCCAGCGCATGGGGGGCGGCGTCGGCGACGGCCACCATCGGCGCGCGGCGCTCGGCGGGCGGGAAGAGAATCGAAGCGTGCCCGCCCGCGTCGAGCAGTGCGCCCCGAGAGGCCTTGAGCCGGCCGATCTGCATATCCCCGAAGAGACGCCCCGGGCTGGTCACGACGATGACGTTCGCTGCGGCTTCTTCCGCCACGAGGTAACGGGCGGCCGCGACCGCCTCCGGCACGAGCGCCCCGCTGACGACGATCTCAACCACCGGTGCGTCGGACCGCAGGTCGGGGTCGATCTCCCGTGCTTCGATGAGTCGGTATCCGCCGGCCAGGACGTGCTTGCGCCATCCGGCCCGGCCGAGCCGGGCGATGACCGGCGCCGCCTCCGCCTGATCGATCGGCCGCGTGGTAAGTCGCAGGTACGTGCTGTGGCCGGCTCGGCCGGCCAGGCATGCTTCGATCCCCGCGAGCAATGCCCAGGCGACCTCCTGTCCGAAAGCTGGCTCGTAGGTGACCAGCCCGGGCAGCTCGATACCCAACGATGGCGTGACCGTCGACTGGTGGGCGCCTCCTTCTGCGCTGAGGCTGATGCCAGACGGCGTGCCCACCAGGATGAACCGCGCTCCGCTATACAGCCCGTAGATCAGGCCGTCGAGCGCGCGGCAGATGAAAGGGTCATAAACCGTTCCGATTGGAATCAGGGGCTCGCCGAGGAGCTCGCCGGCGAGGCCGAACTGGCACAGCCACATGAACAGGTTCATCTCGCTGATACCAAGCTCGATATGCTGGCCAGCGGGACGCGGCTTCCATTCCAGGACCCGGGCACCGTCCTCGAATGACGGTTCCTCGCGGACTGAAAAGACGCCGACACGGTTGATCCAGCCGCCGAGATTCGTGGAAATGGAAACGTCGGGCGAGGCGGTCACCAGGCGTGCCCCAAGTCCCCCGTCGCGCGCCAGCTGGACGAGGGCGTCACCGAATGCCTGCTGAGTCGACGATCGACCGGTAGTGCGAGTCTCCAGATCCGCAGGAGGCCGGGCTGCCGCAAGGAGCGCCGGAGCCGGGATTGCCCCCGGACCGGGTTGCGTTGCAGGTAACTCGATGCGGGATCTTCGCCGCGACGGCGGCCCCGCTCCGTTGCTCCCGTCGACCCGGTGAAGCGGAGCGGCGAAGCCCATTCGCCTGGCGGCAGACCGACAGATGCGGCCGGCCGGCGAGTCAGGATGGAAGGCTGCCCACGGATCGGACGCATCCGCGCCGAGTTCCTTTGCGAGCGCCTCGACCTGTTCCGGCAGGAGCAGTGCCGAGTGGTTCAACGAGTCACCAGCGAAGGGAAGCCGCCAGCCTTTCACGGTGTACGCGAAGATGGCCGATGGTCGACTCCGTTCGGCCGCGGCGGCATCCAGTGCAGAGATCAACTCCCTGATGTCATGGCCACCGAGATCCGCCAGGATGCCCGGCAGCTCGGCGTCCGAGATCTCGCGGAGGACGCCTGCAAGGTCATCCCGTCGGTTTGCCGGAGCGCCTTCGACGAGTCGCGCACGAGCGTCGACCCCGGGACGCCGGATAAGGACCTGATACTCCTCGTTGGACATCTCGTCGATCCGGTCTCGCAGGGCATCACCGCCCGGTCGCCGGAAGCAGGACTGGAGCCGCTGCCCGTACTTGATGTCGAACACGTGCCAACCGGCATCGCCGAACATGGCCTTGACCCGCGCCACGTGGATGCCCGGGATCACACGATCGAGGCTCTGGCGGTTGACGTCGACGATCCAAACGACGTTGCCCAATCCCGCCAGCGCTTCGTCGAGAACCGCCTCCCAGACGTTGCCCTCGTCCAGCTCGGCGTCGCCGACGAGCGCGACGAAGCGGCGCTCCGGCCAGGAGCGGGCTTGATCGGCCAGGTGGAGGCGGAGGTATCGGTCGGCCAGTGAGCAGAACAGCGGGGCAACCGCGCCGAGGCCAACCGAGCCCGTGGAGAAATCGACCCGGTCCAGATCCTTCGTACGGCTAGGGTAGGCCTGCAGTCCGCCGAAGCTCCGAAGCCGCGTCAGCTGGTCTCGACCGAGGCCGCCCAGCAGGTACTGGGCGGCGTGGAAGGCCGGGCTGGCATGGGGCTTGACCGAAACGAGGTCGGTCGCCCGTAGCCATCCGAAATAGAGAGCGGTCAGGATCGAGACGACAGACGCGCTCGACGCCTGATGGCCGCCCACCTTCAGCCCGTCAAGGCTGGGGCGAACGCTGTTTGCCTCATGGACGATGCGAACCGCCAGCCACAGGATCCGGTTCTGGATCTCGTCGAACGCGGCCAGCTCCGCCGTCGAAGGCCGCGGCTCCGCGGCCACGCGGGTACGCGCGGCGCGGGCTGCGCGGACGAGGTCGGTGGTCATTTGATCGGCCTCGCAACGGACGCGTTGGACAGGCGGACTACTGTACATTGTCGACAATGCGCGGCCCCTCGGAGGACAAGGTTTCGCACGAGGGACGATGAACGAGGTCCGGCCACGAGGGCCCCCAGTTCCTCAGGAGGAGCACCATGCGGATGCACCGATCGATCGTTGGCGCCGCCGTTGCGGTCCTGATCGTCGGCGCTTGCCAGGGAGCAAGCAGCCCCGCCGCCTCGCCCTCCTCAAGCGCCGCCGCGAGCGCGTCGGCGGGCGGATCTCCGGCTGGCTCCGCCGGGACGGCAGTGCTGCGGGTGGCGCGCCTGGCCGACGCCTACAACTTCTTTCACCCGGTTGAATTCCAAACCGGCAACCAATTCCAGTGGTACAACTGCATCTTCGACACGCTGGTTAAGGTCCAGGACGACTCGAAGACGCTCACGGATGACCTCGCCAAGACCTGGGATGTCTCCCCCGACGCTTCGGTCTACACCTTCCACCTCGCAAGCGGCGTGAAATGGCAGGACGGGCAGCCATTCACGGCGGACGACCTGATCTATACCGCGACCTGGGGTGCCCAGAACTACGACGCCTACAAGGGCTTCCTGCCGGTGTGGAACCAGCTGAAAGGGGCGGCCGGCGTGCTCCATACGTCGAAGCCGCTTCCAGGGCTCAAGAAGATCGACGACTCGACCGTCGAGATGACTCTCGAGGCGCCGAACTCACTCTTCCTCGTGCAGTTGACCGACGCGGCCAACGTGATCGTGCCGCAGCACCTCTTGAAAGACGTCACCGCGGCCAACGTCGAAAAGGTCGACTTCACCCTCGGCAAGCCCGGTGCCACGATCGGAACCGGCCCGTACAAACTGACTGCCTTCACGCCGGACCAGTCCCTGGAGCTGACCGCGAACCCCGATTACTTCAAGGGAGCTCCGAAGATCCCGAAGATCATCTTCAAGATCTTCGCCGACCCATCGCTGGCCGTCGCGCAGCTGGAAAGTGGTGACCTCGACCTTGCGTTCCGCGTGCCGCCCAGCGAGTTCGATCGCCTGTCGGCCCTCCCTAACCTGAACGTCCTCTCGGCGGCCAACCCGGGCATCGTCCGGATCGTGTTCCGGACCGAAGAAGCCCCGTGGAGCGACAAACGCGTCCGCCAGGCCTTCTACTACGCGATCAACCGCCAAGGCATTGTCGACCAGTACTACAAGGGCCGGGCGAAGGTGCTCATCAACCCTCCCGGCTTCAAGGAGTACGACGACCTGAACAAGTACGCCTTCAACGTCGACAAGGCCAAGCAGCTCTTGTCCGATGCCGGTTACAGCGGCCAGACGTTCAAGCTGATGTACGACCAGACCTTCCCCGATGCCGCACAGGTCATGCCGCTGATCCAGGCTGACCTCCAGAATGCGGGAATCAAGGTCGAACTGGTCCCATTGGATACGGCGACCTACGGCAAGAACTATGGATCCCGCCAGGGATGGGACGGCTTCATCGCCGTCGGCGGCAGTGAGGCCCTTACCCCGAACAAGTCGGAGCAGTACTTCCCCAAGGACGGCAAGCATGAGTCGGGCTACACGAACCCGCGGATATACGAGCTCTGGGCGGCCGCACGGAGCACCCCTGACGCCGCCAAGCAGGACGAGTCCTACCACGAGCTTGCGAAGATCCTGAACGAGGACGTCCCGCAGGTGAACCTCTATTCACCGAACCTCGTTATGGTCTCGACCAAGCGGCTCGATGGCGGCTTCAAAGTCCACCTGAACGAGCGCGAGACATTCATGAACGTGGAGACTTGGACGCTCCAGTAACGGTCCGACCTGTCGCGAAGAGGCGCCCAGCGAGTTCACCCGCGGGCGCCGCAGTCTCCGGAGGCCCGTGGGCGCCTATTTTCTGCGCCGCATCCTGATCGCCTTCGTGGTCTTGTTCGGGATCACCCTCATCGCCTATACCGTGCTCTCTCTTGCCCCCGGCGATCCAGTTTTGGCGCGCCTCGACCCAGAGCAGCTGTCGCGAATGACGAGCGCGCAGGTCGATCAGCGGCGGCACGAGCTCGGGCTGGACCAGCCGATTCCGATCCGCTACTACCACTGGCTCGCCGACGTCGTGCAGGGCAACCTCGGCTTTTCCATCGTCAGCGGTCGGCCGATCGCCGAGGAGATGGGGCCGCGGCTGCTGCCCTCCCTGAGTCTGCTGTCGTTCGCGGTGATCGTCGCACTGGTGGTCGGCTTGCCCCTCGGCATCCTGTCGGCGGTCCACCAGTACGGTCGTTCGGACTATCTGTTGAGCGCGATCACGATTTTCCTCATCAGCACGCCGACGTTCGTGCTCGGGCTCGTGGCGTTATACGTCTTCGGCGTCACGTTGCGGGTGTTGCCGGTCGGCGATCTGTACACGTTCGGCAAGGAGCGCGACATTCTCGACCGCCTGGCCCACCTCGCGATGCCGGGGGCGATCCTGGGACTCGTCAATGCCGCGCCGCTCATGCGGTACACCCGAGCGAGCATGGTTGAGGTGCTCTCGAGCGACTACGTTACGACCGCTCGCGCCAAGGGCCTCGCCGGCCGGGTCGTGCTGGTCCGGCACGCCTTGCGAAACGCCCTCATCCCGGTCATTACGGTACTGGGTTATCTGGTGCCCGATCTGGTGGCCGGGGCGGTCATCACCGAGACCGTGTTCAACTGGCCGGGTCTGGGACAGCTGTCGGTCCACGCGGCCAACGACCGCGATCCGGCGCTGCTGATGGGCGTGATTCTGATCGTCGGCGCGGCCGTTCTGCTCAGCAGCATCGTCGCCGATTTCGCGTACTCCGTGGTCGACCCCCGGATCCGATACGACCAGGGCAGGTGAGAGATGACTTCTGTTGGCGATACGGCCGTCCAGGTGGCTGTGGCCGAACATGAGAGCCTCACCCGCCAGGCCATCCGGCGGTTCCTGCGCCACCGCCTGGCGATCATCGGCTTGCTGGTGCTGGCCTTCGTGGCCGCTGTGGCGGTGTTCCTACCGCTGGCGGTGCGCCTGGATCCAACGGCGACCGACTACGGCGCGATTCGCCAGCCACCCGGTCCCGGACACCCGCTCGGGGCGGACCAGTCTGGCCGGGACGTTTGGGCGCGACTCGTCTACGGCTCCCGCATCTCGCTGTTGGTCGGCTTTGGCGCTGTTGCGCTCTATCTCGCAATCGGGACGGCCCTGGGCATGATCGCCGGCTTCCTCGGCGGGTTTGCGGACCAGTTGGTCATGCGCGCGACCGACACCCTGCTCAGCATCCCGATCCTGTTGCTGATCATCGTGTTCATAGCCGTTGTCGGGCCTGGGCTCACGTCCGTGATCGTCGTGATCGCCCTTCTTGGCTGGCCGCCGACGACCCGCCTCGTCAGGGCCCAGCTCCTTTCGCTGCGCGAGGCCGAGTTTGTTACCGCCGTGCGCGTGGTCGGAGTCGGCAACCTCGGGATCGTTCTGCGGCACTTGCTGCCCAACATTTTTGGCCCGCTCACGGTGGTCGCGACGTTCGGCGTTGCTCAGGCGATCCTGCTCGAGGCGTCCCTTTCGTTCCTTGGCCTCGGCGTGCGGCCTCCGGTCCCGAGCCTGGGCGAGATGATCAACGCCGCCCGCGCGCCGAGCACGCTGCAGGGCCTCCCGTGGGTCTGGCTTCCTCCGGGGATCGTTATCGCGTTGCTGGTGTTGGCGGTGAACTTCATTGGCGATGGACTGCGGGACGCTCTCGACCCGCGATCTACGCGGCGTGCTTGAGCAGAAGGAGGTCGACCATGTTGCGGGCGTTCATCTTCGGGCCGGTGGCGGTGACCGTCGGGTACTGGGAGCAGCGCGGCGCCGAGGTCGAAGCTGGCGCTCGGGTCGAGGTTCGACGGGTCGAGTACGAGCAGATTCCGGGCGCCCCGGCGGGTGTCGCGGGACTGCGCCTGATGCCGGTGACGCATGGCATCTGGCGGGCCGACCTGTTCACCGGCCCACAGGGCGCCGTCTACCACTACCACCCCGCCTTTCGCGACGGCGATGTCGGCAGCCGATTCCTCGACGATGGGCTGACCCGCGACCCGGTCGCGTGGACAATCGGAAAGCTCGCCGACCTGCCCGCGCTGGTGCGGGGCAGCCGAGCGGCCGACGTCGCCGACGGGATCCACCCCGCGGAGGTCGAGCAGGCGCTCCCGCAGATCCGCGAAGCGATTGAGCAGTCGTTCGCGCCGCTCGAGGCACCCCCACAGGCTGCGCCCGCCTGACGGGAACCGACGGGTGCCGACGTTGGCAGCCAGGAACGATGCGCGTCGCGGGCATCGTTCGGACTGCGCGCGGCCAGCTCGTCCGCGACCGGGCGCCCGAACCCGTCGACATTGGACGGTCCCGTATCGGGCCCAGCACGGATGGACTCCGTGAGTCGAGACGGGAGCAGGGCCCAATTGGGCCAGCCCAACTCCGCCCCAGCTCCCGAGGAGCCGGTCGGGGCGGCTTTCAAGAGCTATCTCCGCCGGCTGTCAGGGCCCGGTGGCGGCGCAATCGAGCGGCACAACTATCGCGTGGTGCAGCTCGACTCGGTCGCTATGGGTGTCGTCGCAGCGGCAACGCCGTTTCTGCCGGTGTTTCTCGCCCGCCTCGGCGGGTCGAACTTCGAGGTGGGCCTCCTGACGACGCTGCCCGCGTTGGGCGGCCTTCTGTTCGCCATCCCGTTCGGGCAGCTGATTCAGCGGCGGCGGAACGTCGTGCCCTGGTACAGCCGCTCGCGCCTGATCGCCAACATGGGCTACCTGACGATCGCGGGGGTGGTCCTCCCGGGAGCTCCGCTGGCGGTCCCGTTGCTCCTTCTCGTGTGGGCCCTGGTGACGATCCCGAGCACCATCGGGCAGGTCAGTTTCTCGGTCGTCATGGATGCGGCGGCCAGGCCGCGAAGCCGCTACGACCTGTTGAGCCGGCGATGGGCGATCATGGGCCTCACGACCGCCGTCGCCGTGGCAGTGATCGGCTTTGGGCTCGAGCGCATCGCCTTCCCGGCCAACTACCAGCTCGCCTTCACCGCTTTCTCGCTGGCGGGCGTCGCGAGCTACCACTACTCACGCCAGATTCGGGTGGCCGACCACCAGCCGGTCCCAGCCGCCACGGGGCTCGGGGCGCTGCGTCAGACCATCGTCCAGGTGCGGTCTGAGCGGCCATTCGTCCGCTTCGCCCTGCGCCAGACGGTCTACACAGCGGGGGTGCGGCTGGTGGCCCCGCTGATCCCCCTGTACTACGTCCGCGTCGTTCATGCCTCAGATGCCTGGATCGGAATCATCGCCACGGCCCAATCGCTCGCGCTGCTCGTTGGCTACTGGTTCTGGCGAAACCAGTCCCAAGCGCGGGGAGGGCGGTTCGTCCTGTTGTGGTCGCTTGGCATGGCTGCTCTACAACCGGCGTTGCTGGCCGGCCTCGGCAGCGTCGAGCTCATCGCGATCCTGGCCGGTGCGGCGGCGATCTTCTCGGCAGGGGCCGACCTCGCGCTGTTCGACGAGCTCATGAAACGCGTCCCGCATCGCTATGGGATCACCTTTTCGGCCGTCGACTATGCGATCGTCAATGTGGCCGGCATCGGCGCGCCGTTGGCCGGAGCGCTGCTGGCCGACGCCGTGGGTATCCAGACAGCGCTAATCCTTGGAGCCAGCGTGAGCCTGGTCGCCTTCGGCCTGTTCGCGGTCGACGCGCGGGGGGCACCTGGCGGCGAAAAAGGCGGCGGTGATATTTCAGGGCATTGGTCTTCGACCCGCGGTCCAGGCAGGGCCGCCCGACCAGATGAAGGAAACGTGACCGAGGCGAGCCGATCGTCCAGCCGGACACTCCACAGCGACGGCCCAGTCATGCTCATCCACTCCTACGACGACGGCCTCTCTGCCGGGACAGGTCAGACCCCGGTTACGACGATGCCCCGCTGCATCACCAGGGAGGGTCGCTCGAGAACACGAAGGTCCGCCAGAGGATCGCCGTCCACCAGGAGCAGGTCCGCGACCTTGCCAGCCTCGATCGTCCCGATCTCGGACTCGAGGCCCAGCAGCCGGGCCGCCACGCTGGTGGCCGACTTGATCGCAGCCATCGGCGACGCCCCGTGCTGGTGCACGAGCAGCGCCTCCCGCCAGACCATGTCGGGCATGACACCCCTCACTCCGCAGTCCGTGCCGGTCGCGATCGGGATTCCCAGGCGGATCGCGGTCTCGCACGAGCGACGGTGGGCCACCTCGATCTCGGACTGCCGCCGCCTCTGGAGGTCGCTCAGGCCAGGCAGGTTCTTCCAGACGTCGGTCACAACCAGCGTCGGCACGAGGAACGCACCGCTCTCGCGGAGGACATCGAGCGCTGCATCGTCCGCCAGGAATGCGTGTTCCACGCTCGCGACGCCACCGCGTGCCGACGCGATGACGGCAGCCGAGTTCTGAGCGTGGCTGAGCACCCTGCGGTGGAGGCGGCGCGCCTCACCAACGATGGCGGCAATCTCGGGCTGGGTGAGCTCCTCGACGCCTGCCACGGCCGTGCTCAGCATCGCCGCCTCACTGCTCACGATCTTGATCACGTCCGACCCGTCCCGGACGTTCGCTCGTACGGCCCGCACGAGCTCGATCTCACCGTCCGCCTCGCGGCCGAAGTGTCGTCCGTGGCCGCCCGTGATGGTGATTGCCAGCCCGGCAGCGAGGAGGCGAGGGCCAGCTATGAAGCCCTCCGCAATCGCATCGCGCAGGATCAGGTCCAGGGCTGCTGGCGAGCCGGCGCTGCGCGCCGTCGTGACGCCGGACAAGAGGGCGCGTCGGGCCATTCCTGCGGCACGCAGGATGCTCCGCTCGTTCGCCTCCGCGGCGAACTCGACGAAGCCGTCGACGGCGAGAGGATCGATGGTGTAGTGAGCGTGGCAATCGATCAGTCCCGGCATCAGGGTCCGTCCACGACCCTCGATGACGGTCTCCTCGGATGACCGGCTTTCGCTCCCGCCGGTGGGCTCGATACGATCGATCTGACGGCCCTCGACCACCACGTCGAGGCCCGGTCGGGCTTCGGGCGATTGCCCGTCGATCAGTCGCACGTCACGGAAACGGACGTTCATCCGGTCGCCCTCCGCTGACCGCCAGGGGAGCCGATCGTCGGCCGCCGGCGTCTGCGGATCGTAGCGCCGCTCGAGACCCCCCGGTCCCTCGGCCCGCTCACACAACACTCCGATCCGTAGACGGTCCGGCTGTGCTGTTCCGCGCCTCGAGGCCTGGCAGCGCCGGGTCAGGTATAGGTGGCTCGGCCACCCTCGCTCACGAGCTCGCCCCGGTCGACCAGGCGCGCAACCTCCGCCAGGTCCGCCAGGTAGCGATCCACGTATGGTTCGTGGCCCGGTGACTGCATGAAGCGGATCGCGGGGACCGGGTAGCTGTCGCGGAACACGTGCCAGCCACGAGCCTCGAGCCCATCGGCGATCGCGAAGATGTCGAGCCTCGTCGAAGTGAAGCCAAACACCGACATGTGGGGCCGGCCCATGACCTCGAGGCCGGGGATCGCGTTGATCCCGTCCCAGAAGCGATGCAGGTAACGCATGGTCCGGTCGACCAGGCGCACGTAACCATCGTTGCCGAGGTACATCAGCACTGCCCACGCCGCGGCGATTGCTCCGCCGGGCCGCGTCCCGGTCATGCTCGGGGTGACATACCAGTCGTCCGGTCGCTCCGGACCGCCGAATCGGAACACCTGGTGCCTGAAGATGTCGGGGTCGCGCGAGATGATCGTGGAGGCACCTTTGGCCGCGTAGCCAAACTTGTGGAGGTCGGCCGAGATGGTGGTCACGCCCGGGACCCTGAAATCGAAGCATGGGACCGGATAGCCAAGCTGCTCCGCGAAGGGCAGGAAGTAGCCACCGACGCAGGCGTCGACATGGAAGCTGATCGCCCGCTCTTCCGCCAGCGGTGCCAGCTCCTCGATCGGATCGACCATGCCAAGCGTCAGGCTCGGCGCCGAGCCGACCAGCAGCACCGCGTTCCGGGTCATGGCGCGGCGATACGCATCGACGTCGACCTGCAGGTCTTCGCCGAGCGGCACCCGGACCGGCTTGAGCCCGAAGTAATGGGCCGCCTTCCAGAACGCCGGATGGGCGGATTCGGGCAGGACCATCTCGGGTTCGGAGACGTCCGGGTGAAGCTCTCGCCCCCGATCACGTGCACTCTTGACGCCCATGAGGATGCTCTCGGAGCCGCCCGACGTGATGCTCCCGACGGCCCGATCGCCATGCAGGATCCCTGCGGTCATCGAGATGACGTCGTGCTCGAACCGGGCCAGGCTGGGGAAGATCGACGGGAGAAGCCCGTTGGTCGAAAAGAAGGAGAGATAGGCGTCGGAGGCCACCTCGAGCACGTCGTCGCCGGCCGGATATTGGACTCCCGCGGCCATTGCCGGCACCGGCTCGAGGTCGCCTCGGGCGGCGCGCCGCAGCTCCTCGCGGATCGTCTCGCGCGACAGCCCCTGCTGCGGAAGGCGGACGTCTTGCGTCGAGGTGGCGTTCACGTCGTCTCCCTGGGCGCCAGCCTCAGAGCACATTGACAGTCCGCCCGGCCGGCTCCCACATTGTCGACAATCCGCCGGACAGGTCAACCGGAGACAGGAGGGCCGATGGGCATCCGCGACGAGCCGCTCCGGCGCATCCGCGAGATCGAGAACGCGGTGATTCCGCTTCCCGACGGCGGTCATCTCGCCGCGCGGATCTGGCTTCCGGCAGACGCCGAGAGCTCACCCGTGCCTGCGCTGCTGGAGTACCTGCCTTACCGCAAGCGGGACGGCACAGCCGTGCGCGACGAGCCGAATCACCGCTACCTGGCCGGCCATGGCTACGCCTGTCTCCGCGTCGACCTCCGCGGTACAGGCGAGTCAGACGGCCTGTTGCGCGACGAGTATCTCGCCCAGGAGCTGGAGGACGCCGACGCCGCGTTTGCATGGATCGCCGCCCAACGCTGGTGCACTGGTGGCGTCGGCATGTTCGGCAACTCATGGGGCGGCTTCAATGCGTTGATGGTGGCGGCGCGCCGCCCGCCCGCGCTCAAAGCCATCATCACGTCCTGCTCGACCGACGACCGGTATGCCGACGACATGCACTACGCGGGCGGCTGCCTGCTGACGGACATGTTCGACTGGGGGGCCGCCTTCCTGACGTTCCTGGCTCGGCCGCCCGATCCGGTTCTGGTCGGCGACGGCTGGCGTGAGACATGGTTCGAGCGACTCGAAGGCCTGCACAACCCCGTCGAAGATTGGCTGCGACATCCGTGGCGGGACGAGTTCTGGCGGCATGGCTCCGTGTGCGAGAACTACGACGCCATCGGATGCCCCGTTTTCGCGGTCGGAGGATGGCTCGACGGCTACTCGAACGCCGTGCCGCGGCTGCTTGCGGGCCTGTCCGTTCCCAGGCTCGGGCTGGTCGGCCCCTGGGCGCACGCCTACCCGCATCTCGGCGTGCCGGGGCCTGCGTTCGATTTCCTCGGCGAGTCGGTCCGATGGTGGGACCACTGGCTCAAGGGGATCGAGACCGGGATCATGGACGAGCCGATGTATCGGGCGTGGATGCCTGACGGCCTGCCGGCGATGCCGTTCTACGAAACGACCGAGGGGCGCTGGGTCGCCGAACGAAGCTGGCCGTCGCCTCGCCTGCGACGGCGACGACTGTGGCTGACCGACGGCCGTCTCGAGGCTGAGCCCCGGAGCGCTGGCCCCGTGCAGTGGGCCTCGCCGCAGCTCACCGGCGCAGCGAGCGGAGAATGGTGCCCGTTCGGGACCGCCGGACGAGGGCCCGAATTCCCTGGAGATCAGCGCGAAGACGATGACCGCTCGCTCGTCTTCGACGCCGCACCGCTCGAAGAACGTCTCGAAATCTTCGGCGCCCCGATCGCCCATCTCGTGGCGTCCGTCGACCGGCCGTCGGCGCGCCTGGCGGTCCGACTGTGCGACGTGGCACCCGACGGAACATCGACACGCGTGACGTACGGGGTGCTCGACGTCAGCCATCGCTCCGGCCACGAACGCCCCGAGGCGATCACCCCGGGTGCGCCGATAACCTTCGAGCTCCGGTTGAACGACGTCGCATACGCGTTCCTGCCGGGGCACCGACTCCGGCTTGCCCTATCGACCACGTACTGGCCGATGGTCTGGCCCTCGCCGGAGGCGGTCACCCTGACCCTCCTGCCCGGGGGAACGCTGGAGCTGCCGGTCCGGCCGCCCTCGTCCGACGACGAAGGCCTCGTGGTTCCGGGACCGGCCAAAGCCGGTCCGCCGGCGGCCACAACGCCGCTCCAGCCCGGGCTCTGGGAACGGACGGTCGACCTGGACGCGATGGCGGGTCGCGTGACGATCAGCAACGTCGCGGACGCCGGCCTCACTCGCCTTGATGCGATTGGCATGACCATCGGCTCGCGGGCCGAGGACCGCTACATGATCCGCGAGGGCGACCCACTTTCGGCCCGCTGTGAGTCGCGACGGACCGTGCGCATGGAGCGACCAGGCTGGCAGATCCGCCTCGAGGTCAGCCTTGCTGCCTCGTCGACCGGACAGGCATACCGGCTGATGTCGGATCTCGAGGCGTTCGAGAACGGCGAATCGGTATTCCGCCGCGGCTGGGACGCGGAAATCGCTCGCGACCGTGCATGAGCGGTTCCCGTCACAACGAACGACCTGCGCGGCGGCCGGTGGTGCGGCCGTCGATCACCGCCCACTCGCCGTTGACCATCACACGGCCGATCCCGACCGGCCTGGCCGCCGGATCCGCTTCGGTCGCGCGGTTCGCGACGGTTGCCGGATCAAAGACGACGAGATCGGCGGCGAACCCAGGCAGCAGCCGGCCACGATCGGCCAGCCCAGCTCGCCGAGCGGGCTCGGACGTGATCTTGCGAATCGCCTCGGCGAGCGCGAGGATGCCTCGCTCGCGCACGTACGAGCCGAGTACGAGGGGGAACGTCCCGAAGCTCTTGGGCATGAGCCCGAGGTCGCGATGCTTCACCGGATGGGCGGCGAACCCGTCGCCGATGGGCACGCACAACGGATGCGCAATCAGTCGATCGAGATGGTCCTGCCGCTTGATGACCGGGGCGACCCAATACTGGCCGTCCTCCACCACGAGGTCGAGAGCCGTCTCGAGGCTGCTCGCACCACGTTCGCGAGCAATCTCCGCGATGGCTCGACCAGTCAGGCCGGCATTTTCCGGCCGGCCCACCTTGACGATGAGCTGGTCGTCCCAATCGCGGACCCACGGCTCGACATCCGGGCCGTCCAGGAAGGCGACCAACCGGGCGCGGGCACCTGGATCCCGGATGCGGGCGACCGTCGCGGCATGGCCGCCGTCGCGTGCCCAGCCCGGCAGGGCCTGGACCCACGCCCCGCCGCCTCGTGGAAAGACCGTCAGGTCGAAGGTGACCTCGTTTCCTCTCCCGCGCGCTTCTTCGACCAGCTCGGCCAGCCGGTCGGCGGCGGCCGGCGGTTCCCGGGCCGGCGGATACAGGTGCGAGACGTTCAGCCAGGCGCCGGATCGCTCGCCCGTCGCGATGGCCTCCTCCAGCGACGCAACAACACCTCGCTCGCCGTAGCGCATGTGGGTGTGATACGGCACAGCCTCCTCCGCGGCGACCCGCGCCAGCGCGGCGAGCTCGTCTTGCTCGGCAAACAGGCCCGGCGCGTACGACAGGCCGGTCGAGAATCCGCGAGCGCCCTCGCGAATGCCCTCGCGGACCAGTGACCGCATGCGATCGAGCTCGGCGGAAGTCGGCGGTCTGCCGTCGCCGCCCATCACCTGGCGGCGGACCCGATTGTGGCCGATCAACGTTGCCATGTTGACCGCCGGCCGAGCACGAGCGACGGCGGCTCGATACGCGCCGATCGAGTCCCAGTCGAACATTACGTCGGGGTATCCGAAGATCGGCTCCTCGTCCGCCAGCCCGGCCGGCTCCTCGGGGCCGATCGGCGCGGCGGAGAACCCACACAGCCCGTTGACGATCGTGGTGCCGCCCTGCTCGATCACGCTGATACAGCCGGGATCCGACAGGGCCGAGGTGTCCGAATGACTATGAAGATCGATGAAGCCCGGCGCCGCCGCGAAACCCGTCGCGTCGACCTCCTCGTGTGCCGCTCCCGCGGCCAGTGGCGTACCGACCGAGGCGAGGCGGTCGCCCGCCACCCCGATGTCGCCTCTTCGTGGAGGATCACCGGAGCCGTCGTAGATCTCAGCATTGCGGATCGCGACGTCGATCATCGGCTCGGGGTCGGATTCACAAGGAGGCCGTGACCATGCCGGTCGAGGAGAAGGAGGGCGACGTGTCCGCTCGCTTCGTGGGTCGGACCGCCATCGTGACCGGGGCCGGGCGCGGGATCGGTCGTGCCATCGCCGAGCGCCTGGCGTCCGAGGGTGGTCGGGTCATCGTGGGCGACATCGACGGGACGGCGGCAAGGGCGACCGCGCGCGGGATACGAGGCACCGGCGGGATCGCAAGAGCGGAGCGCGTCGACGTGACTCGGGCGGCCTCCGTCGCCTCGATGGTGCGCCGCTCGATCGACCAATTCGGCGACATCGACGTGCTTGTCAACAACGCCGGCCTGCTGCGATCGACGCGTGCTGCCGACATCCCGGCGGCCGAGTGGCACCTGGTGCTCGACGCCAACCTGACGGGGGCATTCCTGGTCGCACACGCGGTCTATCCTTCGATGCGGCGGCGAGGCGCCGGCCGAATCGTCAACATCGCCTCGATGGCCGGCAGGGCGACGAGCACGCTGGGTGGCGCGCACTACACGGCCGCCAAGGCGGGCGTGCTGGGCCTGAGCCGACATCTCGCGCGTGAGTGGGCGCCCGACAACATCACCGTGAACGCGGTCTCGCCGGGCATCGTCGACACCCCTATGGTCCGGGACGCGACCGATGACAGCCGCCGCGAGGCGATCCGCGCCTCGATCCCGCTCAAGCGCCTGGCCGACCCGGCCGAGATCGCGGCACTCGTCTGCTTTCTCGTTTCGGACGAAGCGGCGTACATCACCGGCACCAACGTCGACATCCACGGCGGCGAGCTGATCATCGCCTGAGGCGAGCTACCAGGGCTGGCCCACGGGCGCGCTGATCGCCACGAGGCTCGGCCCCGACTCGGCGACGGCGGCGCGCATTGCCGGAGCCAGCTCAGCCGCCCGCTCGACACGCCAGGCAGGTACGCCGAACGAGCCCGCAAAGGCGACAAGGTCGGGATTCGTCAGGTCGGCCTCGAAGGCCCGACCAAAGCGGTCGCGCTGGTACGCGGCAATCGAGCTGAATGCGCCGTCGTCGTGGACCATCACGGTCATCGGGAGCGACAGGCGGACCGCCGTCGCAAGCTCCGTCGCCGTGAAAAGGAAGCCGCCGTCGCCACAGGCGGCGATCACGCGCCGTCCCGGCGCCGCGACCGCGGCACCGATCGCCGACGGCAGCGCGAACCCGAGCGAGGCCGAAGCCCACGGGAAAAGGGAGGCATCGGGTTCGTAGACCGGCCAGAAGTATGCGGTCCATGAATTGAGCGTGGCCGCGTCGTGGGTCACGATCGCATCCCGCGGCACAGCTGACCGCGTCTCGTCAATGGCGGCCAGAAATGCTCGACGCCCGGGCAGGATCGACGACCTCAGCTCGGCTCGGGCGCGTTTGGCAGCCGCAGGGCCCCATCGTTCGTCCGGGGAGGAGCGGGGCCGCTCACCGAGTTCCGCCAGCAAAGCGGCCAGGCCGGTGCGCGCGTCGGTCACGAGCCCGACCTCGACCGCATAGGTCCGGCCGATCACCTCGCGATCGACGTCAATCTGAATGATGTGATCGAGGGGCAGCGTCCAGCGGGCGGTCGTTACCGCGTCCAGCCGGCTGCCCACGACGACCACGATGTCCGAATTCCTCACGAGCCGGAGGGTGGCGGCACGCGATGCCACGATCGGCCCCGCGAACAGCGGATCGTCGGCCGGGATGGCGCCGTTGCCGGGCACGGTGGTGAGCACCGGGGCCCCGAGTCGCCTTGCCAATCGTGCCAGCTCGGTTCCGGCGCGCGAACGGATGGCGCCGCCACCGGCCACGATCAGGGGGCGGCGGGCCGAGGCCAGGCGACGCCCTGCGTCCGCGACGGCTGCCGAATCGGGTCGGACCTCGGCCGATGCATTCGATGCCGGGCCGATTTCGGAGCCGCCGGTCGGCAGCGTCGTCCCGAGCAGGTCGGTCGGAAGCTCGACGTACGCAGGTCGCGGGCGCCCAGCCACGGAGACGCGGAGCGCTTCGCGCACGGCGCGCGGGATCTCGCCAGCCTCTCGAGGGCAGGCCGCAAGCTTCGTCACGTGCCTGAAGGAGCTGGCCTGATCAGGCGTTTCGTGCAGGACGCCGGCAGCCGCCCCGATCAGGTCGGCGTCGATCTGACCGGCCAGCAGCACGACCGGGGAGGAGTCGCCCCACGCCTCGGCGAGCGCCGTGAGGGCATTGAACGCGCCCGGCCCGGTCGTCGCGAGGCAGACTCCAGGATGGCCGGTCACCCGCGCATATCCGTCCGCCGCGAAGGCTGCGCTCTGCTCGTGGCGAACGAGCACGTGCCGGATGGCCGGACGGTCTGCGAGCGCCTCGTACAGGTCGAGGGTGTGGAGGCCTGGAATCCCGAACACGGTTGTCACTCCCGCGCGAAGAAGCTCGTCCACGACTGCGTGCGCCACCGTGTCGCCGACGGCGGCGCGTGCAGCCGATGCATGCACTTCCGGCGCGTGCACTTCCGCCGCCGGCACTTCCGGCGCGGGCACGATCGAGGCATCGGCGGGCGAAACGATGCCCGAGGGCAACTCGCGTGCCGCCGTCATGGGCTGTTGCGACCCGTTCCGGCCGACCAGGTGGCCAGCCGCGGCCGCAGTCGCGCGCGAACTTCGGGATTGACCACTCGCGCCGACCAGCCGTCGCGAATCCACTCGGCCGCGGTATTGCACATGTCGGCCCGGAGATCCGCCCAGGCTTCGATCGAGAAGCCCGCGGCATGCGGCGTCAGGACCACGTTGTCCAGTGTCCGAAGGGGACTGTCCGTCGCCAACGGCTCGCGCTCGAACACGTCCAGTGCGGCCCCCGAGATCGTGTGCGATCGGAGTGCTTCGATCAGTGCCGCCTCGTCGACGACGGGCCCACGGCTCGTGTTGACCAGGATTGCCTCCGGTCGCATCCTGGCGAGGCGCTCGCGGGTCATCAGGCCCCGCGTTTCGTCGTTCAGCGGCACGTGGAGCGAGACGAAGTCCGATTCAGCGAGAAGCTGGTCCATGGCCACGGGCTCGACACCCAAGGCGCTGAGCTCGGGGGCCGGCCGATATGGATCAAAGCCGATGACCCGAAGGCCCAGGCCAATGCCGCGTCGGGCGACAGCGCTCCCGATTCGACCGACGCCAACGATCCCCAGGGTTCGCCCGATCATGCGGTGAATCGATCGGCTGGTGCTATCGGGGTAGCCTCCCGCCGCGATGGCGCAATGGAACCACGCGACATGGCGCGACGCGGCGAGGATCAGGGCGATCGCATGCTCGGCAACGTCCTCGGTCCCGTATGCCGGTGCGTTGCCCACGGCCACGCCGAGCTCGGTCGCGGCTCGAACCGGGATCTGGTCGTAGCCGACTCCCCAGCGCACGACCAGGCGACAGTTCGGCAGCGCGGCCATCACCTCACGGGTCATGAACGGCTCCCATGACACCCAGAAGATCTCGGAGTCCCCGGCGCGCGACAGGACGTCGGCCTCGGAGTGGCAGTCGCCGATGACGAGCTCTCCGCCGGCGCGCTCGATCCTCTCTCGCTCGAGCGCCCACGGTTCGAGCTCCGGCAGGGGGTCGACCTGGAAGACCCGGATCGTCATCTGGGGGAGGGTCTGGCCGCGCCTGTAGGTTCCAGGTCGGGGATCGGCGTCCCGTAGCGCCCCGAACGCTGCAGTTCGCGGTAGGCGTCGTCGATCCGCCGCAGGACCGGCCCGGGTTTCCCGTCGCCGATCCTGGCACCCTCGACCTGCACGACCGGCACCAGACCCCCAGCCGTGCTGGTCAGGAAGACCTCGTCGGCCGTGAGCACGTCGTACGGCGCGACGGGTCCGGGCCGAGCCGGGATGCCCAGCAGAGCGCACAGTTCGAGAACGGTGGCACGGGTTACTCCTTCGAGAATCGATCGGTCCGGGGTGAGCACCTCGCCGGCCCGGACGACGAAGACGTTGTAGCCCGGCGCCTCGCAGACAAGCCCCTCGCCGTCGAGCAGGAGCGCCTCGTCGGCGCCGGCCGCGATCGCTTCGAGCTTTCCCAGAACGAGATTCAGGTAGTCGAGGCTCTTGATGCGCGGGTCGAGCGCCGGAAGGCCGATCCGACGGATGGATGTGAGCTTGGCGGTGATGCCCTGCTCCTGCCGCGATGGGTCGGCCAGAGAAAGGTACGGTCGCGCGAAGACGATCAATGTTGGCGAGCAGTCTCGCGGGTCGAGCAAGGGCTCGACGCTGACGCCACGCGTGGCGACCACCTTGATGTATGCGTCACGGAGGCCGTTCGCCGCGGCGGTGCGCAGGACCTCCGACTCGAGGCGTCCTTCCGGGATGGGCAGCGCCAGGCGAATCGCCCGGAGCGAGCGCCGAAAACGGTCGAGGTGGTCGGCCAGCCGGAAGATCTGCCCGTCGCTCGCGAACATCGTGTCGAACACGCCGTCACCGTAGAGAAGGCCGTGGTCGAAGACCGAGACGGACGCGGACTGGCTCTCGACGAGGTTTCCGTTCAGGGAAACGAAACCACGCCCCTCGCGTTCGGAGACGGGCTTGCGTCCCGATGAGAGCTCCCGTGGTTCAGCCACGTCGACCTCTGCGCGGGGGACGGTCATGGCTCGCTCCTCTGCCGGGCGTCGATTGAGCGGCGTCGCATACGATCGTGCAGTCGGAGACGATACCCGGCTGGCTAGCGGGGCGTGAACTGACGATGAAGATTACCGGCCTGACTTCGCGGATCGTGGCCTATGACGTCTCGTCCGCGTGGGGTGAGGGGGTGATTCCCGAAGGCATTACGAGTTCGATTCATCGCTATTCCTTCGACTCGATCGAGACCGACGAGGGGATCGAAGGCCACACGATGCAGTACGGCGGGCTCGGGGAAGGCGCCGCGGTCGGCCACATCGTCCACGAGGCCTACGCACAGGAACTCCTGGGGCTGGACCCGTTGATGCCGGAGTCGATCTGGCAAGGGCTGCGGCGAAAGAACCGCCACATGTACAACGTCTCGGATGCCATCATCGGGGCGCTGGACGTCGGGATCTGGGACATTCGCGGCAAGGCCCTCGACGTGCCGATCGCAGGACTGCTCGGGCTTGCCAGGCGCACGGTCCCGACATACGCGACGGCGCGCACGATCGACCCTTCGCCAGACCAGGTATACGAGGAAGCAAAGGCGATCAAGGCCGCGGGTTTCCGCGGCTTCAAGGTTCAGTTCTGGAACGGCCTCGAACGCGACCTCCCGCGCTTCCGGGCGGCTCGAGAGGCAGTGGGCCCCGACTTCACGCTGATGCAGGACGCCGGAGGCGCGTACAGCTACCTGGAGGCGCTGGAAGCCGGCCGAGTCCTCGAGGAGCTCGGCTATCACTGGTTCGAGGAGCCCATCCCCGATCGGCAGGTCAACCAGCTCCGCCGCCTCGCAGCCGAGCTGCGCATCCCGATTCTCGCCGCGGAGACCAGCCACCTTCACGAGCTGCCCGAGTTGCTCCGCCACGGCAGCGTCGACATCTGTCGCGGGGACGTCTTGATCAAATCGGGAATTACCGGCTTGCGCAAGGCCCTCGCCGCATGTGAGCTGTTCGGCTACAACCTGGAGATCCATGGTCTCGGCAGCGCACTGCTCGACGTGGCGAACCTCCATGTCGCCCTCTCGGTCGAGAACTGCGAGTACCTCGAGTCACATCATCCGATCTTCGAGTTGGGGCTAAAGGGCGACCCGCTCCGGATCGATGACAACGGCTGTCGCACGCTCCCGGACGGTCCCGGACTCGGTGTCGAGCTCGACTGGGACTGGATCGACGACCATACCGTCGAGGTTATCCGGACGCCCCAGAACTGACCCGGATCCGGAGCAATGTGAGCCGGGTTCCGACGGTTCCTGTACAAACGACCGCCCGGGCCCCCTGACCACCACTGGACAGACAAGCGTATCGACGCGCTCGACACAGCACGCCGACCGGCCAGCTTTGTTGAGTCCTGTCGTATCGTGGCAGCCTCCGAACAGGACTGCTTGATAGTCGGGCGGCGGGTCTATCGACGCCGACAGGAGGCTGGGTGAAGGTCGGGCTGATCCTGCCCCAGGGCTATTTCAACGAATACGACGGGTGGGATCCCGAGAAGGCCTGGGGGCGGACGCTCGAGCTGGCCATGCTCGCCGAGCGGCTGGGGTTCGAGTCCCTCTGGTTCGGCGAGCACGTACTCCCCAAATGGAACACTACGGGCATTGCGTTCGACTGCGTGGCGCTTGCCGCCGCCGTGGCAGCGGCCGTCCCGCGAGTTGGGATCGGCTTCGTGGTCATCAACTCCACGTTCCGGAACCCCGCTCTGACGGCCAAAGTCGCCGGCACGCTCGACGTGATCAGTGGAGGTCGACTGACGCTCGGCCTCGGAGCCGGATTCCGGCAGATCGAGGCCGACGCCTTCGGGTTCGACTACCCGGCCCTCGCGACCCGTCTGGCCATGCTTGCCGAGCATCTCGAGATCATCGGGCGGCTGCTCGTGCCCGGCGGCCCGCCGGTCACCTTCGAGGGTCACTACGCGCGAGTCAGGGAGGTGACCAACAACCCGGCCGGAGTCCAGCGGCCGCGGATCCCGATCCTGATCGGCGGACATGGACCCAACGTCACGTTCCGGCTGGCGGCGCGGTACGCCGACGAGCTGAACCTCGACCTGCTGCCGGTTGACATCCCGACCGCCCTTGAGACGCTGTGGGACCGATTCCGGGAGGTCGACCGCGATCCGGGGACCCTCAGGCTCTCGGCGGGCATCAATCCGAGCATGCCCTATCACGGCCTCCGCTCGACGGGCGGCCAGCGAATCATGGAACCCGGCGAGTTCGCGTTCATGGCGCCGGAGAAGTTCGCAACGTTGGGCACTCGCGTCGAGGAGCTGGTCCAATGGCGTGAGCTGGGCTTCAGCAGGCTGATGGCCGGCGTGCCCGGGCTAGCCAACACGGACGAGACGCTCTACGAGTTCGTCGAGGACTGCCATGCCGCCGGCGTGGAACTGGGCTGAGGCTGGCGGCCGAGCAGCCATCGAGGCGGCTGCGGGCGTTCTCCTGGTCAAGGACGTCCGGATCCCGGTGCGCGACGGGACTCGACTCGCCGCTGACCTCTATGTGCCGAGCGAACGATCCGCGCCGGAGACCCGCGCGTCACGGGGCGGCGAGCTGCCGGTGGTGATGGACTACCTGCCGTATCGCAAGGACGAAGTAGCCCCTGGATACGCGCGGATGTACCACGAGATCGCCCGACACGGGTATGTGGTGGCCCGGGTCGACATCCGCGGCACGGGCGGCTCGGACGGCGTCGCGGTCGACGAGTACGTGGCCCAGGAGCAGCTCGACGGCTACGACTGCGTGGAGTGGCTGGGCACGCAACCATGGTCGGACGGTCACGTCAATATGATCGGGATCTCCTATGGCGGCTTCACGTGCCTGCAGGTCGCTGCGGAGCAGCCACCCCACCTGACCTCGATCGTGCCGATGGATTTCACGGACGATCGCTACACCGACGACTGCCACTACCGCGGGGGCTGCCTGCGGATGTACTACGACGTCGGCTGGTATGGGACCCGGATGATTGCCTGGAACGCCATGCCTCCTGACCCGGCCGTGGATGGTGACTGGGCCCGACTCTGGCAGGAGCGCCTGGCACGGAACGAGCCCTATCTTCTCGAATGGCTGCGGCATCAGACGGATGGCCCCTACTGGCGCCAGGGCTCGATCCGAGGACACATCGACCGGATCCGCTGTCCGGCCTTCCTCATCGGGGGCTGGAACGACGGCTACCCGAACCCGCCGCTCCGCGTGTACCGTGAGCTGGCCGTGCCAGCCCAGGTCTGGATCGGACCGTGGAACCACGCCCTTCCGGACGCCGCTATCCCGGGACCTCGAGTCGATTTCCTCCGCGAGGTCATCCGCTGGCTTGACCGCTGGTGCAGGGAAGACCAGGGCGGACACGAGTATGAGCCACCTGTCGTCGTCTACATGCAGACGGCCCAGCAGCCCGTGCCTGACCGCCTCGACGCACCCGGAGCCTGGCGCGCTGAGCAAGCGTGGCCGGCTCCCGGAGCGCATGACCGAACCTTGTTCCTGGGCCCGAACGGAATGTTGGTCGATGACGAGGTGCGCTCTGCCGGCGATGGAGTCGACACGTTCGAATACCGTCCGACCGTCGGCACGTCGGCCGGTCTCTGGTCGGGCGGAGTTCCGTTCGGCGTGTCGACGGATCAGCGCATCGACGAGGCTCACTCGCTGGTATACACGTCAGCCCTTTTGGCAGACGCGCTGCCTGTCCTCGGGTGGCCCCATGTGAGCCTCTCCGTGTCCTCGTCCGCAACCGTCGTGGCCTTCGTGGCCAGCCTCTCGGATGTTGCCCCCGACGGCACCTCCCAGCTCGTCGCGAAGGGCATGTTGAACGCCACCCGGCGGGAATCGCTGACCGGCCCCAAGCCGCTCACTCCTGGCGAACTGGTCGATATCGAGATTGAAATCGACGCAACCGGCTGGCTGTTCCAGCGGGGCCATCGAGTCCGGCTGTCGATCGCCTCGGCCGACTGGCCAAACGTGTGGCCCACCGGGCAGCCAGCCACGAACCACGTCCACCGCGGCCCGGGTCGGCCCTCGCGCCTGGTGCTCCCGGAGGTGCCACCCGAGGGCAGCGCAAGCCCGCCCTCGTTCGAGCCATCGACCGTCGAGGTCAGCCCTCCGTCCGCGGCTGTCCCAGGCTCGACCTGGATCTTGTCGAACGACCAGCTGACCGGTCGTGCCCGCATGACGATGTCGGTCGCAAGCGCATTCGTGTCGCCTGAAGGAACGCCGATCGAGCGCGAGTTCGGCTGCGTCTGCGAGGTCGACCCGCATGATCCGGCGCGGGCCACAGCGCGCGGCTGGCACGTTTGCCGCTCAGGCCGCGCTGGGAGCACGATCGAGAGCCGGGCCGACGTTAGCATCGGTTCGACGGCAACCCATTTCCATGTGTCCATCGACCTCCACGTCAAGGTGAACGGCGTCGCTCACTTCAGCAGGAGCTGGACCGAGTCGATCCGCCGGGTGCTTCTATGAGCATCGACCTGCTCGTCCGCGGCGGGAGGCTGTGGGACGAGTCGATCGGCATGAATGGTGTCGGCGACGTTGCAATCGAGGGTGATCGGATCGTCGCGGCCGGTTCGACCGCGGCCGGACCGAGCTCTGCCGCTCCGACCGCGGCCGACCGTGCCCGGCGCATTCTCGACGTGACCGGCTGCCTGGTCCTGCCAGGCTTGATCGATCTGCACGCCCATCCCGGCCCGGAGCACTCGCGTTATGGGGTGCAGCCGGACGTCGAGTTCCTGCCTCGCGGCGTGACAACAGTCCTGTCGCAAGGCGATGCGGGGGCGGACACCTGGCCCTGGTTCCGCGAAGGCGTTATCGAGAGCTCGCGATCGCGCGTTCGGCTGGCGATCAACCTGTCGCGGGCCGGCGAGTCTGGAGATCGCCCCTGTTTCGAGGAGCTGGCCGACGCCGACGTCGAGGCATGCGTCCAGGCGGTGCGCGAGGGCGGCGAGCTGATCTGGGGAATCGCCGTCAATACCCACGCAATCCTGACCGGAGCCAACGACCCACGCGAGATCATGGCCCGCGGCCTCGCCGTCGCCGAGGTTACCGACCGGCCGCTGCTGGTCGGCAGTCGGCGCGCTTCCGACTGGTCGCTCGACGACCAGCTCCGCTGGCTGCGCCCCGGCGACGTCCTCACGTACTGTTTCCAGGGAGAGGCGGAAGCCATCGTGCAGAACGGGCACGTCCGCACGTCCGCACTCGAGGCCCGCCGTCGCGGGGTGCTGTTTGACGTCGGCCACGGGATGAGCTCGTTCGACTTCGGGGTTGCGGAGGCGGCCATTCGGGAAGGCTTTCCGCCCGACACGATCTCGACCGACCAGTACGTTCGCCACGTCGGCTCGCGTCCGCAACACGACCTGCCACGAACGATCTCGAAGCTCCTCGCCGCCGGCATGCCGCCCGCGGATGCATTCCGGGCGGCCACGGCTACCCCGGCGGCTGTGCTCGGTCTGGCCCCCTGGATAGGGACCCTGGCGCCTGGAGCTTGCGCGGACCTGGCGGTCCTCCGCTGGAACCCGGACGCGGAGCCGCTGCTCGACACGGCGGGAGCTGAGCGCCCCGGAGGTTGCTGGGAACCGATCCTCACGATCCGGGCCGGAGCGGTGGTCGAGCCTCGGCCGGCCCCTTGAATCGGGCGAGGTCAGGCGAACCGGGCTGGGGAAGCGGATCGCTGCGGAGCTCGAAGGGCAGCTCGCCGCCGAAGTCGGTCAGACTCAGCCATTCACCATGGCAGCGGCCCAGGCCAAGGCGGAGGCGGCGTTGGCTGCACCATCCGCCCGCCGACCAGCACGAGCAACGGCCGACGAAGGGTGCGAATGTCCCGGTCGGCTTCGCCCTCGACCACGAGGACGTCTGCCGACTTGCCAACTTCCAGCGACCCGGTCATGGCGTCGATGCCCAGGTGACGCGCTGCCTCCAGGGTGGCCGCGCGGATGGCGCTTGAGGGATCGAAGCCAATCGCATTGAACGCCTCGAGTTCGAGATGAATCGCCTCGCCGAAATCGCTACCGTCGGTGCCCGGGATGAGCGTGACTCCTGCCTCGCGCAGACGCCGCGCGTTCGCCATCCGGGTCCGGACCCAGAAAGCCTCGGGAACCGAGAGATTCGTCCAGCCAGGACCCGGCCCGAGCTGCCCGCGCGTGTCGGCGGCGATCGACGGTACTGCCCTGACGTGGTGCTCCGCCAATTGGTCTGCAAGAGCGTGATCGAACGTCCAACGTCCCCCCGGCCCGGACATCGACGCGTGTTCGATGGAATCGAGGCCAGCCTGGACGGCGAGCTGCATCCCGCTCACTCCATGAGCGTGAGCGGTGACCCGGCGGTCCAGCCGGTGCGCCTCATCGACCGCAGCCTGCAGCGCCTCAAGAGGATAGGCAGCCACGGCCGGGTCGGTCGAGGGTGTGGCGAAACCGCCGGTTGCCATCACCTTGATCGCGTCGGCGCCGTCGTCCACGTGTTGCCGGACCGCTGCCCTGAGCCCGTCCGACCCGTCGACTTCGCCGCCCATCCAGTGGCAATGCCCGCCTGTGGGCGTCAGCGGCTGACCGCTCACCAACAGCCGCGGCCCGACGATCACCCCCCGCGCGATCGCGTCGCGCACCTGGTAGGCGGTGAGCCCTCGCTCCCCACAGCTGAAGGCGCTGGTCACGCCGACCCGGACCATTCGCTCCACGGTCCCGGCCGCCCGAGCCATTAGGTCAGTATCGGTTTCGCGGCCGTAGCGCTCGATCGTTCCCTCGCGCGTCGCCTCCCAGGACACGGTGACGTGGACGTGGGCATCGATGAGTCCTGGCACGGCCGTAGCCCTCGGGAAGGCCAGAGACAAGGCGTCTTCGGGCCGCGGAATCGCGTCGTCCGGGCCGATCGCAGCGAGCCGATCCCCTTCGATCAGCAGGGCGGCCCCTGTCTGGGTCGGATGACCCGTGCCATCGACGAGGCGGTCGACGGACAGGCGCAACCGAGCGGGCATCGAGGCTCCGATCAGCAGGGAAATGACCCGACGCTTCGAGTGCCGACCGAACGAAGAGACTCGGTCCGGGCGCGGCGAACGCGTCGGCCGAAGTGTAGCCTGATCGGGCATTCAGACATCGGATCGCGGCTTTCGCGATCAACTCTCCAGCACGCTTCGTGGAGCGGTTCCCGTGATGTACGCGTTCGTGTTTGGGCCGGTTGCGGTGACGTCAGAGCATTTCGAGACGGTCGAACCGGACGGCTCCCATGAATTCGGCACCCGCCTGCAGGTGCGACGTGTGAACAGCGACGTGGTCGACGCCCAGCGTCAGGTCGCCGGTCGCGACGGGCTGCACACGACAATTGGCGACCCGATCTGGCGCGCAGACCTGTTCGGGGTGGTCGGCGGACCTCCCGACAACCACGCCCATGCGCATTACCACCCGACGTTCGATGGGATGCAGCCTTGCGAGCGTGAGTTTGCGCCCGGGATCGTGGCAGATCCGATCGGCTGGGCAAGGGGCCAGCTCGCCGACGTCGGTGCCCTGTTGACGGCCGGTGGCGCGGGCGCGCTCGCCCAGCAGCTGGATCAGAGCGAGGTCGACGACGCCTGGCCGGCCATCGAAGCGTCCATCCGCGCCAACTTCAGCGGCCCGCGCTTTCGGCCAGACCAGCTCGCCATGTTGTCGTTCACCCATTGATGTCCCCAGCGGCAGAAGGAACGCGGACCGGCGACTTCGTCCTGCGCGGCGGCCGGATCATCGATCCCGGCCAGGGCGTCGACGGGCCACTCGATCTCCACGTCCAGGATGGCCGGATTGCGGCCCTGCTCACTCCCGGTGCCGCGATGGACGGTGCCAACGATTACGACGTCAGCGGAGCCATCGTCGCTCCGGGCCTGGTTGACCTCCACGGCCACTGGTACGAAGGCAGCCCGTGGGGGATCGATCCATTGATCAGCCTCCGCGGTGGCGTCACGACGCCATGCGATGCAGGTACGACTGGCTACGAGAACTTCGGGGCATTCCGCCGGACGATCATCGATCGCTCCGAGGTACGGGTGCTGGCCTTCCTCCACATTGGCTCGCTCGGCTGCGCCTCCATGCTGGCCGGCGAACTCGAGGACTTCCGTTATGTCCGGGTGCCCGAGACAATCGAAACGATCCTTGCCAACCGTGACACCATCGTCGGCGTCAAGGCTCGACTGGGGCGCGGGCCGTGCGGCCCGAACGTGATGGCAGCACTCGAGGCCGCGCTCGAGGCCGCTGCAGGCGGAGGCGTGCCCCTTATGGTCCATGTCTCGGGCGGCGCTGACCTGCGAGCTGTCCTGCCCCGT
Organism: Chloroflexota bacterium; assembly: GCA_005883615.1. GTDB lineage: Bacteria > Chloroflexota > Limnocylindria > Limnocylindrales > CSP1-4 > CF-16. The sequence continues at coordinate 145,856 of VBEC01000019.1, forward strand.
CTTCGCGCCGGCGACGTGGTGACCCACACGTTCATCGGGGACGACGGGGGGCTGATCTTCGGGGGCGGAGATCGGCTCCTGCCTGAGGTTCTGGATGCGCGTCGTCGCGGCGTGGTCTTCGACGTCGGGCACGGCTGCGGCAGTTTCAGTTGGGAGATCTATCACAGGGCCCAGGATCAAGGCTTTGGCTTCGACACCATCAGTACGGACCTTCACCGTCTCTCGGTCGAAGGGCCGGTGTTCGACATGCTGACGACGATGTCGAAGTTCCTGCACACCGGCAGCTCGATCCCCGACATCGTCGCGGCGTCGACCTGGCACCCTGCGGCCGTGATCGGACGGAAGCACGAGCTTGGCACGTTGGCGCCGGGGCGCCGGGCCGACGTCGCCGTATTCGGAATCGAGCCCGGCGCATTCGTATTCCACGACGCGTTCGGCCGCACCGAACGCGCCAATCGGCGGTTCGTGCCCCTCATGACAGTCAACGGTGGAATCGTCGTTCGCCCCGATGAGGTCAACGTCGAGCTCAGGCCCTACACATCCGGAGACCGGGCGGTCGGCTGCGGCGCACCACTCATGGAGTCAGCTGGCTGAAGGTCAGCGCTCCACGGCGTGGCCTTCCAGCCACTCCTCGTCGAGCTCGATCCCGAGGCCCGGCCCGGTTGGGACGTCGATCCGACCGTCGTGCATCCGAAACGGTTCACGCAGGCCGCCCTCGATGAACGGGTTCTCCGTCGTGTCGTATTCGAGCAGCGGTGCCTCAACGCCGGGCATCAGGGTGGGGTCGGGCAGAAGCGACGCGATGTGCAGGGACGCTGCCTCGGTGATCGCCCCGTTCCACGAGTGCGGGATTGCCTGGATACCGGAGAGGCGGGCCAGCTCGGCCACGAAGAGCAGGTCGGCGATGCCGCCGCAGATCGACACGTCGGGCTGCACGATGTCCACAGCGCGACGATCGAGAAGCTCTTTGAAGGCGGCCCGCGTCTGGAGCATTTCGCCCCCGGCGATCGCCATGTCGAGGTTGGCCGCCAGGACCTCGTAGCCGTGGTAACCAGCTTGCGGCAGTGGTTCCTCGTACCAGTACACGCCCAGCTCTTGCAGCTCGCGCCCGACACGCAAGGCCGTCGGGAGCGTATAGGAGCCCCATGCGTCCACCATGAGGCGCACGTCGGGCGGAAGCGCTTCGCGGACCCTGGCGACGAGCGGGACCTCGTGGGCGGGTGGGAACCGGCCGATCCGCATCTTGATCGCCCGGAAGCCCCGGGCGACGAGGCCCAGCGCCTCGTCCATCCACTGGTCGGCGGGATCCACGTCCTTGAAGTAGCAAAGGCCTGATGCGTACGCCTGGACGCTCGTCCGGAGGCCGCCGCCATAGAGCCGATTGATGGGGACTCCCAGGGCCTTGCCCCGCAGGTCGTGCAGGGCGATGTCGACCGCACCAGCGGCGAGTCCGCTCTCGAAAGGCGCCAGCCATGGCGTTCGCCAGACTCGCCCAGCATCCAGGGGGTCGCGACCGCGCAGGGCATTGGCGTAGGTACCCATGATGGTTTCGCGAACCCCGTCCAGCGGCGACGTCTCGCCCCAGCCGATCAGGCCCTCATCTGTTGCGATGCGGACGATCAGCGTGCTCCGAGTCTCGTTGAGCACGCTCGCCGGGCCGGTCGGGCGGTTGAGCCGATGGCTGAGCTCGATCGTCTCGACCGACGTGATCTTCATCGGCATCGATCTCCTGCGTGGGGTGCCGCGAAGCTGCCGGGACCAAGTGGCGAGTATGACCCGGGCGAAAGGTCGGGCGAGCATACTTCGCCAGGGTGCCCGGCCGCCTGCGGGCAGGCTTGTCGAGGAGTGATGGATGACGATCGGGATCGGGGTGATCGGAACGGGCTTCATGGGTCGGACGTGGACCGAGGTCGCGTCTAATCACGTGGCCGAGACGCAAGTGCTCGCGGTCGCGGGGGGCAGCCGGGCGGCGCGCCTTGCCAGTGACTATCGGGTCGCGCTCGAGTCGGATCCCAATTCACTCCTTGCCAGGAGGGACATCGAGCTTGTCGTGGTGGCCACGCCACCGGATGCCCATCGCGACCTGGCGGTCGCCGCGGCGCGGGCCGGCAAGCATTGCCTGGTGGAGAAGCCGATGGCGATGAATGTGGCGGAGAGCGACGCGATGGTCGCGGCCGCCGATCAGTCGGGAACCACGCTGGCCGTGGTTTCCCAGCACCGGTTCCGAGGGGCAGCTCGAGCGGCCCACGATCTCCTGGTCGACGGATCAGTCGGGCGTCTGCGCATGGTCCAGGCTCGCGGTATCGACACCGCGACCGAAGCGCCGCTACCCAACATCCTGCCCTACGCTGACATGGGCTCGCATGTCTGTGACGTCCTTCGCTGGCTGGTCGATAGCTCCCCCGTTCGGGCGTATGGCGAGTTCCAGTCCTTCACCGCCAAGCCGCCCCCATATCAGAGCGCCATGGCGCAGTACGCGTTCGCGAACGGAGTCATGGCGAGCGTCTGGATCAGCTACGACATCCCTTCCCCCGGCCTCGGCAGCATGCTCAGCTATCTGCTCGTCGGCTCGGAGGGCATGATCGAACTCGACTCCTACGGCCAGGTGCGCCTCGGCAAGGGCGAACGCTGGGAGGTCGCCTTCGAGCAGCAGCCGTTCGATCCCAACGACCCCAACGACCCGGTTCGGCTCAAGGGCTACGCCGACGAGATGCGCGACGTGCTGTCGGCGATCGAGAGCGGGCGGCCGCCCCTCGTGAACGGTCGATGGGCCCGCGGCACCCAGGAAATGCTGGACGCCGTACGGATCTCGGCCGCCAACCATCAGCCCGTGGAACTCCCGCTCGAGGCGGCGCTGGTCGGCGTATGACCAAGCGCCATGGCAGACGGGGCGGGCCCGCAAATAGGCTGCGACTGCCGCCTGCCTGAAATCCATTGACACCCGGACAGCCGAGCTTCACAGTGCCACTGCCGCGGCCCGCTGAGCAGTGAGCCCGGCAAACGAGGAGGGTTTACGAATGCGCGCTCGCGGGCCCGCGTTGTTCGCCGCGATCGTCCTGATCGCGTCGGCCTGTCAAGCATCGACCTCGCCATCTCCAAGCTCGGCGGCCAGCCAAGCTTCGCAGGCCGCGGTCTCACCGAGCCCGGCCGCATCGCCACGGCCCTCGGTCCTGCGAGTCGCCCGCATCTCTGACTTCCTTCCAAGCATTCACCCGGTCGAGCTGGGAACAGGCAATCAGGAGCTCATGGCGGACCTCGTGTTCAACCGCCTTGTCGACGTGGACAAGGACGAGGTCACGCTCCTCCCGAGCCTCGCAACTGAGTGGACCGCGTCGCCCGACGCAACCGTCTACACCTTCAAGCTGGACCCTCGTGCGGTCTGGAGCGATGGCGTGCCGGCAACGGCGGACGATGTGATCTTCACGATCTCGTGGGCCGATCAGAATCCCGCGGCGTTCAAGCAGCTCGGCGTCGAGGAGTGGCTCAATGTCAAGGGCGCTGCCGCCGTCAAGGGGACCAAGAACATCCCGGAGGGCCTGAAAAAGATCGACGATCACACCGTCGAGATCACCCTCGGCAAGCCGGACAGCACGTTCCTGCGGCGGATCGCCGGCGCCGTGTACTACATCGAGCCGCAGCACGTCCTCAAGGACCTCACCGCGGCGCAGGCCGAGAATTGCGATTTCTGCCTCGGCGTCGCGGGCAAAACTCCGGGCACCGGCCCCTACGACTTCACCACGTCCATCTCCGCGACCGGTGCGACGCTCACCGCGAAGACCAACTATTGGCGAGCCAAGGACAGCCAGATCAAGACAATCGTGTACAAGATCCAGGAGAGCAACGTCTCGGTTGCCCAGCTGGCGGCCGGCGAGCTCGACCTCGTGATCAGGGTCCCGCCGGCGGAAGGCCCCGGCCTCGCCAACGTTCCGGGCCTGAAGCAGCTCAACGTGCCTGGCGTCGGCATCTTCGCGATGGACTTCAACAACAAGAACACCGACAAGGCCCTGAGGCAGGCGATCGCCTACGCGATCAATCGTCCAGAGATGATCTCCAAGGTCCTCGGCGGGCTGGCCACGATCAACTACACGATCCCGCCCGGAATGAAGGTCTACGACGACATCAACAAGTACGACTTCAACCTGCAAAAGGCCAAGGACCTGCTCAAGCAATCGTCGTGGGACGTGAGCAAGCCCTTCCGGCTGTCGTACCTGGCCGGCGACCCGAACTTCACGGTCACGGCACCGCCGCTGCAGCAATACCTGCAGGACCTCGGCCTCAAGGTCGAGCTCACCGCCCTGCCTACCGCGCCGTACAGCGACCTGATCCAGAAGACCAATAACTGGGAGGTCGCGCTGTCATTCGGCGGCAGTGAGGGCGTCGGCTGGTATCAGTCGCAGCAGTACTATGCGTGCCCGGGATTGGGGACGCTCCAACTCAAACTTTCGCAATCGCAGTGCATCTACGACGACCTGTTCAACGCGGCCGCCGCGGTGACTGGGGACGCGCAGGATCAGGCGATCCACAAGGTCGCGCTTGCGCTGAACGACAACCTGCCGGAGATCTACCTCTGGCAGCCCAACTACCTGCACGTCTATTCGGACCGTCTGGGTGGCGGCTTTGCGATCTATCCCAACGAGCGCGAATCGTTCAAGAAGATCCTTGACTGGACGTACGCTCCGTAAGCGGTGCGGGTTGGTCCTGGGCAAGCCGGGCAGCTGAATGATGCAGGCGTTCACGGATCGCCTTCGCTCACAGGACTAGAGGGCGGGCCCAGTGGGCGCCTACATCGTTCGACGCATCCTCATCTCGATCCCGGTTCTGCTCGGGATCACGATCATCGGCTTCATCGCGCTTCGGGCGGCGCCGGGAGACCCGCTCCTCGCCACGGCCAACCCGGACGTCCTGGCGAACCTCGCGCAGCATCCAGAAATCCTGGAGGCCGAGCGCCATGCGTTGGGCTTCGACCAACCAATCTTTCCCAACCAGTACGTGGCCTGGCTGGGCCACGTGCTGCAGGGCGACCTCGGCTACTCGATCACCTCACACCGCCCGATCAGCAGCGAGATCGGGTCGCGGATATTGAGCACACTCTTCCTGATGGTGACGGCGATGACCCTCGCGGTGGTCATCGGCATTCCGATCGGAGTGATCACCGCCGTGCGCCAGTACTCGAGGGTCGACTACGGTCTGAACGCCCTTGCCATATTCCTTGCGTCGACACCCGTGTTCGTGTTGGGCCTGATCGCCATCTACGTATTTGCCGTCAATTTGCACTGGTTGCCAACAAGCGACCAGCACACCGCCGGCAAGAGCGACTTCCCGGACGCCCTCTACCACCTCGTCCTGCCGGCGAGCGTCCTGGCGATCGTCAATGCCGCGCCGCTCGTTCGCTATACCAGAGCCAGCATGCTCGACGTGCTGAGCAGCGAGTACGTCACGACGGCCAGATCCAAAGGCCTCGGCAGCCGGGTCGTGATTCTCCGTCACGCCCTTCGCAACGGGCTCATTCCGATCATTACGCTGGTCGCCCTGCTGATCCCCGAGCTCGTCGCCGGTGCGGTCATCACCGAGCAGATCTTCAACTGGAACGGGATGGGCCAGCTCGCGGTGCATGCCGCCGATTCAAGGGACCCATCCCTGATGATGGGCATCATCCTCATCGTCGGTACCGCCGTGCTGTTCGCCAACATCGTGGCCGACATCGGCTATGCGGTCGCGGATCCTCGGGTCCGCTACGTTCGACCACGATGACGTTACGTTCGTTCGAGGTCGAGGCATGACCCAACGCGACGTGACCCGGCCGACGACGGTGGGGGCCGGGGTCGCCGGCAGTTGGTCACCGCTGGCCGACCAGCAGGTTGTGCTCGAACATGTGACGCCTGCGCGCGCCGCATTCCGGCGCTTCCTGCGGCATCGTCTTGCAATCATCGGCGTCGTCATCGTGACCACGATCATCTTGCTGGCAATCCTGGCTCCGCTCCTGACTCCCTGGCCACCGAACAAGATCGACTTCACAACCGGCTCGCGGCACGCCCCCAATGCGGCCCACATACTCGGCACCGACGTGTCCGCCCGCGACATCTGGTCACGGGTGCTGTATGGCGGGCGAACCTCGACGGTGGTCGGGTTCGGTGCAGTTGCGCTGTACCTCGTGATCGGGACGCTCCTGGGGCTGGCGGCCGGTTTCTACGGCGGCGTCGTCGATCAGGCCCTCATGCGCCTGACCGACACGATCCTCGCCATCCCGCCGTTGCTGCTGATCATCGTTTTCGTGTCCGTCGTGGGCCCCAGCATCGGGTCGGTCATCATCGTCATCGGGTTGCTGAACTGGGGACAGACCGCCCGACTGGTGCGTGGCCAGCTGCTCGTCGTGCGGGAGGCGGAATACATCACGGCCGCACGCGTCATCGGTGTCCCAGACCGGGTGATCCTGTTCCGGCACACCCTGCCGAACATCTTCGGCCCGCTGACCGTCGTGGCCACATTCGGAGTCGCGACCGCTGTGCTGCTCGAATCCAGCCTCAGCTTCCTGGGTCTCGGCGTCAGGCCGCCGGAGGCCAGTTGGGGAAACCTCATCACCGAGGCAACGAGCCCGGTGGTCCTCAACCACCTGCCATGGCAATGGATGCCGGCGGCCGCGGCGATTACCCTGATGGTTCTGGGCGTCAATTTCATCGGTGATGGCCTCCGCGACGCGCTCGATCCGAGAACGATCAGGCGCGGCTGACGGGTTTCGGCGTTGCGCGATCGGCGCCGGTGTGTCGGATGACGCGACAGGCGTCGGGAAACGACGGGAGGCACGACTTGCGCTCGCGTACGGCGGCAGCATTGGTGCTCGCAGCGGTCGTGGGCATAGCGGCATGCAGCGGCGAATCGGCTTCCGGATCGCCTACCTCCGGCCCTGGGGGTTCGACGAGCGCCAGCATCGCTGCGGTATCGCCGCCGGCCGTCAGCATGGACGGCGCCAAGGTCCACGTGGCGGGGGTCGGCAACGGCACGTCGCCGAAGTTCGACTTGCCCGCCGGCGACGTCGATATGTCGGTTTCGACGTGCCCGTCCAATGGCGTGATCCCATTCGTCTGGGTCTACGACGCGTCCAGCTCGCTTGCAGGGATCGTTACCGAGGCGTCGTACCATCTCCAGAACCTCAAAGGTGGCATGTACTACGTGCTCGTCTCCACCAACCCGGACTGTCAATGGACGGTCGACTTTGCGCCGAAGTAGTTCCTCGACGGCCCAATCCCACGCTCGACGAATGATCGACCTGCGCTCCGACACGGTGACCCAGCCCTCGCAAGAGATGCGGCGAGCGATGGCAGCGGCGGACGTCGGCGACGACGTCTTCGGCGAAGACCCGACGGTCAACGCCCTGGAGCAGCGTGCGGCGACGCTGCTCGGCAAGGACGCCGGCTTGTTCGTCGTTTCCGGGACGATGGGCAACCTGGTCTCGATGCTGGCGCATCTCGGGCGGGGCTTTGAGCTCATCGCAGGAGCGGGAACGCACGTCGTCGACGGGGAGGCCGGCGGCCATGCGGTCGTCGTGGGCGCCTCGGCGCGAGCCATTCGGGTGGGACCCGACGGCACGATCGATCCAGCTGCCATCGACCGCGCCTTCCGGGATCCGAGCGACGTCCACGAGCCAGTCACAGGCCTCGTGGTTCTCGAGAACACGCACAACCTGACGATGGGACAGCCGTTGACGCCGAGCTACACGGCCGAGGTCGCTGCAATCGCTCACCTCCGCGGAGTGCCGCTCCACGTCGACGGTGCCCGCCTGTTCAACGCCGCGGTAGCCCTCGGCGTCCCGGCCCGTGACCTTTGCGATCCGGCTGATTCGGTGACGTTCTGCCTTTCCAAAAGCCTCGCCTGCCCGGTCGGCTCGGTCGTCGTCGGCACGCGTGAGTTCATCGCCACGGCGCGCCGCGCCCGCAAGCTGGTCGGCGGCGGAATGCGCCAGGCCGGGATCCTTGCCGCGGCCGGGCTCGTTGCGCTCCAGCCCGGGCCGGGAGGGATGATCGCGCGGCTCGCCGACGACCACGCCAACGCCCGGCGGTTGGCCCAGGGCCTGGCAGGGCTGCCGGGAGTGATCGAGCTCGAGCCCCACCGCGTCCGCACCAACTTCGTGATCTTCGGCCTGGCCGGCCGTGAGAGCAGAGGCGCCTCGGTCACCTCCCGGGCGGCCTTCCTGGCGGGCCTCGCCACACGCGGCATACAGATGATCGAGTATCCGAACGGCTTGGTTCGCGCAGTGACCCACTACGGAGTTTCCGAGGTGGATATCGACACCGTGCTCACCGCCGCGCGCGAGGTTCTCTCCGAATTGCGACCCCGCTCGGTCATGTCCGCGGCCGCCACCAGCTGACCGGACGGCAGCAGCATCCCGTCTGGACCAACTCGATGGGGGCATCGGGTATGAGCTGCGGTCGGTGCCCGCTCTGGCTGGGTTCTGTCAGCCCGTCCGTGCCACCTCGCGTCAGTCCGGCCAGGTGAATGCGACGCTCAGCCAGCCCTCGCCGCCGGCTGCCAGGACGTCGTACATCGCAGGCGCCTCGGTATACGGTACGACGTGGGTGATCAGCGGGCGGACGTCAAGCTCTCCGCGCCGGATGAGGTCGATCACCGTCGAGTGGTTGCGCGACCGGGTCCACGGCCAATACGGGTGACTCAACCCGAATCCGGTCTCGTACGAGCCCACGAGGGAGATCTCTCTTCGCAGCAGTATGTCGAGGCTGATTGGGACAGTCGGACCGGGATCCGGCCAGGCCGCAGTCGCCCCGGCAACGACAATCCGGCCGCGGTCGGCCGCCGCTCGCAGCATCTCGGGCACGACGTCGATGCGCGAAGTCGCGTGAATCTGAACGTCCGCACCGGACGTCGGCTCGAGTCTCGCAGCCGCTGCACCGGGAAAGCGTCGCGTCACCGGGGTCGCGGCGTGGATCGAGGCCGCGACGTCGCCTGACAGCGGATTGACGGCGTGAGTCGCGCCGAAGACTCGAGACACGCGCAGCCGATCCTCGACGACGTCGACACCAATCAGCGGATGGGCGCCACTCAGCCGCGCCAGCCGTAACGCGATCAAGCCGACGACTCCCTGCCCGTGCACGGCCACCGACTCGCCAATCGCGATCCTGGCTCGACGAACGGCATGTAGGGCCACGTCGCCGAGGATGGCGAAAGCGGCGGAGACATCGTCGACGTCGTCGGGCAGTGCCATGAGCCCCAGCTCCGACGCCTGCTCGTCCATCGATCCCGGGTCGGGCAGCATCGCCAGCCAATGGCTGGCATGCGGGCCCTCGCCGAGGACGCGGGCACCCGGTTCGACCTCCGATACGTTCCGCCCGACCGCCTCGACTACGCCCACGGACGTGTATCCAAGCGGCAGGTCGTCGGGCTCTCCGAGCGGCGCTCCCGAACGTCGAGCGCGAATCGCATTGACCTCGGTGCCGGCGCTGACCTGGGTCAGCCGGTTCCGCACGAGAACCTGGCGCGGGCCGGGCGGCGGCGTATCGAACGGTTCGATCCGAATCCCACCTGCCGGCTCAAGGACGATTCGGTGTCCGGCGGTCATGCGGGTGTCACTGTCGACGGTGTGGGCGGCCGTGGTCGTGGTAGGGATTTCGTCGGCGTCACCGGCGCGTTAGTCTCCCCAGCATGGACGGGAGTGCACCCGTCCGACAGGCGTTACGGCCATCGTTGAAGCGGCGCAGGGTCACTGGGAGGATCGATCCATGCTGGAGGTGCTGGCGAGCGGGCTCGTGTATCGCAATCCAAGACCCGAGCTGCGGCCGGTCCACACGTGGCATCCGACGATCGTCCGGTTCGAGGATGGGGAGCTGCTCTGCACCTTCGACCTGGCTTCGGCCGACGTGGCCCTCGACTACCGGACGTACGCGAGCCGCTCGCTCGATGACGGCACCACGTGGACCAGCCCCGTGCGGGTGCTTGCTGATTCCGGCAACAGAGCCAGTGTCCATAGCGTTCGCATCAGCCGGGTATCCGACGGATCCGTGGTCGCCTTCGGCGGTCGGATGTTTCGAGACGACCCCGACCGGGGCCTGATCAACGTGCCCACCTTGGGATACACGGAGATGGAGCTGATCACGCTCAGGAGCCGAGATCGTGGACGTTCGTGGGAGGGCCCGGTACGCATCGACCCCCCGTTGGTCGGCCCCGCCTTCGAGATCTGCCATGCGATCGTCGAGCTTCGAGACGGGCGGTGGTTGGGGCCAACCTCGACCTGGATGGGCTGGGATGGGGCGGCCCCGAATGGCATGAACGCCATCCTGCTGGTTTCGCACGACCAGGGTTCCTCGTGGCCCGAGTACATCGTCGAATTCGACCGCTGGGCCGAGCATGTCCTTCACTGGGAACAGTCCGTGGTCCAGCTGCGGGACGGGCGCCTTCTTGCCGTCGCATGGGCGGTGAGTCTCGACACCAACCGGGCCGAGCCGACGCCCTACGCCCTGAGCGAAGATGGCCGCGAGTTCACGGTTCGCGGATTCACCGGGTTCAGAGGACAGACGACCAAGATCATCGAGCTCCCAGACGGCAGGATTTTCAGTGCCTACCGACGCGACGACGTCCCAGGGTTGTGGGCTACCGTCGCGCGCCTCGACGGCGACCGCTGGGTCAACCAGGAGACGATCCCGCTGTGGCAGGGAGCGTCGTCGGGGATGAGCGGAACGGCCGATCCTGGTCATGAGCTGCTCCAGCTCAAATTCGGCTTTCCACAAATGGTCGTCATGCCCGACGGGCAATTGTTCCTGGTCTTCTGGTGCGAAGAGGATTGCATCAAGAACATCAGGTGGCTGCGGATCGCCGTATGACCGATGCCTCGCCCATCCCCAGGCCCGGGACTGCCGTGAGTGGCGGGGCTCACATGGGTTCCGGGCGGTTTCGCGACGACGTCCACAGCCGCGCTGCCTGAATGGGCAGCTCTCGAGGCCGCACCCCGGCCGCCGCGGCTACTGCGTTTGCGATCGCTGCGGGAGCGGCAACCACGGAGGCCTCGCCGATTCCCTTCGCGCCGAACGGTCCGTCCGGCGCAGGAACCTCGACGATGATCGTCTCGATCGGCGGCAGACTGCTCGCTCTGGGAATTGCGTAATCCAGGAACGTGCCGCTCAGGAGCTGCCCTTGCTCGTCGTGGATCAGCTTCTCGTACAGCGCCCAGCCGATGCCCTGCACCGTTCCACCAAGCATCTGGCCTTCGATCAGCGCGGGGTTCAGCGCTCGTCCTACGTCCTGTGCAACGACATTGCGCAGGATCTCGACTCGCCCGGTATCGTGATCGAAGCGAGCGTGAACGAGGTGCGCCGCGGACGAGGGAGCGAGGCTCTTCGGGACCGTGCGACCGTGGCCCTCGACCGGTGGATGGTGGCCACCGAAGTCGTGCAACTTCTCAGCCAGGGCGGCCAGCGACATGCCTCGGTCGGGGGAGCCACGCGGTCGGACAATGCCGTCAACGATCTCCAGGTCGGCCGGCGCGATCTCGAATTCCAGGGCTGCGAAGTCGAGGAGCTGCTGTCGTGCGTCGGCGGCCGCAGCCTGGATAGCTCGACCGGATGAGTACGTGACGACGCTCCCGCCACTCAGCGGCGATTGCGGAGCCCCGTCGGTATCGAGGCTGACCACCTTGACCTGGTCGGGGGCCACGCCGAAGGCCTCGGCGGCGATCACGCCAAAGCCGCTGACGGCACCCGACATATCCACGACGCCGGTGATGACGGCCAGCGTACCGTCCGGTTCGAGCCGGCAGATGGCGGCGGCCGGCTCCTTGCCTCCGGGCCAATAACCGACGGCCAGGCCGATGCCCTCACCGGGCGGGACCTTCTGGCGGCCGGTCCAGAGGGGATGCGCACGGACGGCCTCGAGGCACTCCCTCGCGCCAATCCCCGGCCAGGCTTCTCCATCGATCATCGGCGAACCCGCCTCGGCGAGATTGGCCAGTCGCAGCTCGACAGGGTCGAGACCCAGACGCTCGCCCAGCTCGTCGATCAATGACTCGAGCGCGAACGCCGCCTGTGGGGCGCCCGGCGCCCGATACGAGCCAGTCCCGAAGCGATTGGTGCGCACGCCGTAAGCGCGGACGTCGAACGCGGGCCAGGCATAGGGACCGGCAACGATGACCGCGGCGATCGCCTCGATCGTCCATTCGGTATAGGCCCCTGCGTCGAATGCCAATCGGGCGTCGATGGCCACCAGCTCACCCGATCGCTTGGCGCCGATCTTGATCTCGATGACGCTGGCTGAGGCCGGGTTCGTCGCCGCGAAGTCCTCCCGACGGGTCAGGGCGAGCCTGACCGGGCGGTGCAGCGCCAGCACGGCCCCAGCGACCAGCGGCTCGACCACGATCACCTTGGATCCGAATGCACCCCCGAGCGGCGCACCCAGCACGCGTACCTGGCTCGCCGGAAGACCGAAGATCTTGGCCAGCTGCTGCCGGCAGTAGAACGTGCCCTGGGTGCTCGTCTCGACGACGAGCGTCCCGTCGGGTTCCAGCCAGCCCGAGGCCGCGTGGGGCTCCATGTAAGCCTGGTACACCCAGTTCGTCCGGAACGTCCCCTCTGCGACCACGTCGCTTTGCGCCAGGGCGGACGTAACGTCTCCTTGCGCGTACCGCTTCCTGCTGATCACGTTCTCGGAAAGGTCTTCCTCTTCGAGCAGCGCTCCGACTCCACCCACGGCCGCGTGGGCCGCCTTGGCGGCCCCGGCATCGTCATCCTCGACTTCGACCAGCGGCTTGATCCGCGCCGGCGGAGCACCGGCGTCCATGGCTGCGTGCAGGTCGAGGACGGGATCCAGTCGCTCGGCGTCGACCGTGACCAGGTCGACGGCGTCCGAAGCTGCGGCCTCGCTTTCGGCGATGACAAGGGCGACTGGTTGTCCAGCAAAAACGACCTCCCCCCTGGCCAATGGCTCGAACATGCGCATGTCTCCGCGACCTGTGATCGGAAGATCCTCCGCGGTCAGTACCGCCACGACACCGGGTACGGCCAGGGCGGCGGTGGCGTCGACCGCGCGGATGCGAGCATGGGCGTACAGGCTCGGCACGACGCGAGCGTGCAGGAGGCCCTTCCGCGAGCGGTCGGCCGCGTACCTGGTGGCGCCTGTCACCTTCTCGAGCGAGTCGATCCGGGGCCGGCGGACACCGATCCCTCCCTCTCCTCCCGGGGTGGGGGGCACCGCGGTCACCCAGCCACTCCGCTCGGCTCGGTCGCCGCCGGCTTCAGGGTCGCGTCCGCCACCCACGAATCCACGACCGACCGGAGCTCGGTGGCGCTGCGCTTGAGAAACTCATGAAGAATGTTCAGGTCACTGCCGATGCAGAAGTGGCGGACACCCAGGTCGAGGTAGTAGCCCGCCTCGGACGGCAGCGTCAGCTCCGCTCTTGCCGGGATTCCCGCACGGTGACTGGCATCGATGACCCGCCGCTCGACAGCTCGAATCTCTGGGTCGATCCAGCCGCCGGGACGACCGACGCTCATCGCGTAGTCGGCGGGACCCCATTGGATCATGTCGATGCCGGGCACTGACAGGATCTCGTCGAGCTGCTCGACCGCCGACCGCTTCTCGATCATGAGGACCACGACGACATCTTGCAGCGCCTGCACGTACGATGCGGTGGCAGCCTGCCCGTAATAGCTCATCCGCCTGTCAGCCGCTCCATATGTTCCTCCTCCATCCGGGGAATCGGGGCGCACGGCCATCACGCATTCAAGCGCATCGTCCCTGTTGCGGACGTCCGCGAATAGGACAGACTGGAATCCCGAGCCGATCGCCCGCTGAGCCAGGAAACGGCGAGGCTCCTGGTCGAGCTTGATCATCGCGCCGAGATCGAACAGCTCAGCGGCGCGGCAGAAGTTGTCGAGCCCGAAGAGGTCGAACGGCGCGTACTCCGCGGAGAACTCAACATAGTCGAAGACGCCCGTATGTCCGACGATCTCGACGACCGATGGCCACGTGTTGTGCAGGTGCGTGGCGAATGATGGCCGGCCGGCGGCAAGGAGCTCTCGCAGTCGATTCGGGCGCATGCGTCAGACGGCGGCGGCCTCGACCGCGGGGCGGTCGAGGAGACCTCTTGCGGCTGCCAGCTCAGCCCGGCCGCCCAGTTGCAGCAACGCGAGATCCGAGGCGACGGTCAACATCCGGAAGCCCTGCTCGAGATACCGTCGGGCGATCGTCCCGTTGGCGCAATGAATTCCGGGTATCACGTTGTGTCGCTGACACGATTCACGGACCTGGTCGATTGCCGTCTCATGAATGCGCGCCTGCGATTCGCGCCAGTCGTCGGGATCCCAGGACAACCCAAGCGAGACCGCCAGGTCCGCGGGGCCGACATAGATCGCGTCCACGCCGGCCGTTGCGGCGATCTCGTCGACGTTGCGCAGTCCCTCTGCAGTCTCCACCATCACGATGACAGCGATCTGCTCGAAATCGGCCTGGGCTCCCGCGGCCCGCATGATCGGCCCCCGAAGCGGGCCCGCTGACCGGTGACCCCCCGGGGCGTACCTGACGGCGTCAACGGCGCGGGCCGCCTGCTCGGTCGTCTCGACCATCGGCACGATCACACCAAGGGCACCGAGATCGAGCGACTTGCCGATCAGCGCGGGATCGTTCGAGGGCACTCGCGTCGTCGGCACGGCGCCCTGGAGCTCGATCGCCCGAAACGCCGCGGCAAGACTGGCGGGGTCGCCCAGGCCGTGCTGCTGGTCGACACACACCTCGTCGAAACCGCAACTCGCCAGGAACTCGGCTACCTGGGGATCCGCGGTCGTCATCCAGGCTCCGAGCGATGCCGTGCCGCGAGCCCAGCGCTGCAGCAAGGGGTTGCCGAATCCCACCGACTCCTCCTGTCGAGCGCCAGTCGACCCGAGGTTCCACCCCAAGGCCTCGGACACCCGCGCAGATTGTCGACAATGTGAAGCATATCCGGTCCCGTGCACGGACTTCGGCCAGATGACTGAAAGGGGAGCGGCAGGCAACCAGCGGTTGACCCTCCGATGGTCGCGACGTAGTGTGCAGACGTTGGGCTCGACCGATCCTCTTGCGAGTCCAGGTGGGGTGGCGTGCCCGCAACCGAGGGAGGTTCGCCGGTGGCGTCGGAGCCGACGATCGAGCGTGCCGAATTTCGAGCCGACGCTGTCGACGGGCCCATCCCGGACGCCGCATCCATCGGCGCCGGGATCCGGCGCGAGCGGCTCCGCCGGCGCCTGACCCTGGCCCAATTGGCGGAGCAGGTCAACCTGACGGTCAGCGCGCTCAGTCAGATGGAGCGGGGCGCCAGCGATCCGTCGATCAACTCACTGCGACGGATCGCCCAGGCCTTCGGTGTCCCAATGTTCCAGTTCCTGATCGGTTCGGCGCCGCGCGGAATTGTGGTCCGCAGGGACAAACGGCGGCGGCTGACCTTCCCGAACCGCAAGCTCGAGTACGAGCTCGTGTCGGCCGACACGGCCGGCGAATTCGAGGTCCTGAGCCTGGTCCTCGCCCCTCACGGGACGTCGGCTTCGGCGGCCGGCAGCCACAAGAGCGAGGAGTGCTCGATCGTGCTTCGCGGCGCCGTGACGGCCGAAGTCGCCGGCCAGCTTTATGAGCTGGGCGAAGGCGACAGCATCAAGATCCACCGCGAGCTGCCTCATCGGATGGTCAACCGGAGCAGCATCGAAGCAGAGGTCTTGATCATCATCAGTCCGCCGACGTTCTGACGCGCGTCCGGACGCGTTCACTGGGCCTCGCGGCGAAGCACCCGCCCGAGGTGCAGGTCGGCCGGCCGGCCGCCATCCCACGCGAATCGGCCATCGACGAGCACCGCCTCAACGCCTGCTGCGAGCTGCGTTGGTGATCCATAGGTCGCCTGGTCACGAATGGTTGCGGGATCGAAGACGACGAGATCCGCGACGGCGCCGGGAACGACCCTGCCTCGATCGGTCAGCCCGATGATCTCGGCGGCCAGTCCGGTCATGCGGTGGATCGCCTCAGCCATCGCCAGGACGCCACGCTCGCGAACGTATGTCCCCAGCACCTTCGCAAACGTTCCGTAGCAGCGGGGATGGACGCTCGCGTCCGGACCCGTTACCGCCAACTGATCGGAGCCGATTCCGGTGGCCGGGAAGCGAAGCGCCGCCGTGACGTCGTCCTCATGCATCAGCTCAACGATCATCACTGTGGCGGCGCGGTCTCGTACCAGCAGGTCGAAGACGAACGTCAGTGGGTCGACGTGGTCGCGATTCGCCAGCTCGGCGACGCTGTGCCCTTCGATCCCGGCGAGGCGACGGTCGCCGACCGAGGCGATCCGAATCTGCTCGAAGCTGCCGGCTGCCTCGACGTAATTGCTCCAGCCCGGAAGGCCAGTGGCGACGTCAACCCGGATCTGATCTCGCGGCAGGTCCGAGCCGAGACGTTCGAACATGGCCTCGATGCCTCCGTCGTGAACCCACGGCGGGAGGAGTTGGCTGAGCATGGTGCTCCCGGCCGTGTACGGGTAGGCGTCGCAGGTGATGCGGGCGTCACGGCGGCGTGCCTCGATGAGTCGGTCGACGGCCGCCCCGATCTTTCCGTGGCTCTGACGACCGGCCGATTTCAGGTGCGAAACATGGACCGCGGTCCTTAGCCGCCGCCCGATCGTCAACGCTTCGTCGAGGGCCTCGAGCAGCCCGGCACCCTCGTTTCGAATATGGGAGGCATAGAGGCTTCGTGCATGCGGGAGGGATGCGCCCACTTCGACCACCTCGTCGGTCGACGCGAAGGATGCGGGTGGGTACACGAGTCCGGTGCTCATGCCCCACGCACCGGCCGCCAAACCATCGGCCACGGCGTCATGCATCTGCCGAGCTTCGGCCGTGGTCGGCGGCCGGTCGTCGAAGCCGAGCGCGGCCATTCGCACGGCGCCGTGGCCGATCAGCGGGACGCAGTTCACCGCGGGCCGCGCCGCGTCGAGCCGATCGAGGAATTCTCCGAAGCCCCGCCATTCCCAGTCGAGATCCGGGCCGAGGGCCCGAAACGTGGCGATCTGTTCTGCAGCGGTGCCCGGATCGGCCGAAAGCGGTGCGGGCGAGTAGCCGCAGTTGCCGACGACCTCGCTCGTCACCCCCTGGCTGATCGAGTTCACTGCGCCGGGATAAGCGGGCAGAGTGAAGTCCGCGTGGGAGTGAAGGTCGATGAATCCCGGCGCGACGATCAGGTCGTCGGCACGCAGCCTCCGCCGGGCCGGTACGTCACGCCCCTCGGCCGCGACCGCGACGATGCGGCCGTCTGAGACTGCGACGTCGGCACGGTACCCCGGGCGACCGCTGCCGTCATGGACGATCCCGCCCTCGATCACCAAGTCGACCGCTTCGGGCACGGGACTGACCTTAATCGATGCTCGGATCGAGGGTCAATTCCGGCGCCGGATTCCAGGTCAACTGCAGTGCTGCCTGTTAGATTGCGCGAAATGGAGCTGGTCGACCTGACGGCATGGGCGCCGCGCGAGGGCGGCTCGCTCTCGTATCGAGTCGAAACTCGATTCGGGCTTGACTCGTTGCCCGAGGGCGCATCATTCGGGCAGGTGTCGGCCGTGGGAACCGACCCGGAAGGCAACGTCTTCGCCTTCCAGCGCGGCCCGCGAACGGACCCGATCGTGGTCTTCGATCCCCAAGGGCGGTTCCTGCGCTCGTGGGGTGCCGGGATAGGCATCGCCCACGGCCTGCGTCTGGATCCCGACGGAGCGGTCTGGATCACCGACGTCGGGTCGCATTGCGTCCTCAAGTTCAACCGGGCCGGTCGCCTGCTGCGGACCCTCGGGACGCCGGGCCGTGCGGGAGCCGACGAGGCTACGTTCGATCGCCCAACCGACGTTACGTTCGGGGCCAATGGCGTCGTGTACGTGTCGGACGGCTACGGCAACTCGCGCATCGTGCGCTTCGATCGGAATGGCCGATTCATCTCGGCCTGGGGACGCCCAGGTTCGGAGCCCGGCGAGTTCGCCACCCCGCATGCCCTCGCGACGGATCGCGAAGGGCGTGTTTATGTAAGTGACCGAGCCAACGAGCGCATCCAGATCTTCGACCAGGACGGGACGTATCTGAGCAGCTGGACTCACTTGGGCGCCACCCAAGGCATCGACATCACGGCGGGCGACGAGGTCTGGGTGATGACGTTCCGCAGCCTGGACGAGATCCTCCGGTACGACAGCATGCCCGGCAGGCTGATGCGACTCGACCTCGCCAGCGGCCGCGTTCTGGGGTCGTTGGATGCGCCCGGGCACTCGGTTCACCGTTCCGCGGCCGGCGACGTGTTCGTGGGCAGCCTGACCGGCAACGTGATCAGGCTGGTCGCCGCCGGCACCTCCGAAACCCCCGCGATGGCCCTCGACGAAGATCGCCCCGGGTGACAGTTCCGGGAGCTCCAGCAGGGGCGAGACGACTGCGCGGGGCAGCGGCGGCGACGGCCCGCTCTTCCGACACCAAGGCGGAAGGCCAGGCGCCTGTCTACGCTCGCCTCGGGGTGCGGCGGGTGGTGAACGCCCGTGGCTGTGCAACTCTCGCCGGCGGCACGCTGATGGACCCTGAAGTCACCACGGCAATGGGCGAAGCCGCGCGATCGTTCGTTCGGATCGGCGACCTGGAGGACGCTGCGAGCCGGATCATCGCTGCGGCCACCGGAGCAGAGGCGGGCTACGTGACCTCGGGCGCGGCGGCCGGGGTGACCCTTGCAACCGCGGCGTTTCTCGCGGGCATGGATCCGGATCGAATGGAGCTTCTGCCCGACACCGGCCACCACCCTAACGAGGTTCTCGTCCAGCGCGTGCATCGCAACCCGTACGACCACATGGTCCGCGCGGCCGGTGCTCGACTGGTCGAGTTCGGGGGCGACGGCTCGGCGACGCTCGCACGGATGACGGCCGAGATGAAGGCCGCGATCGGCCCCCGGACGGTGGGCGCCTTCTATCATGCACAGCTGGAATCCGTCGGCCTGCCGCTCGCCGACTTCGTGGCGACTGCCCACGAGCACGATCTTCCGGTGATCGTGGATGCGTCGGTTTGTCTGCCGCCCCGATCCAACCTGCGCCGCTTCACCGCGACCGGCGCAGACCTCGTCGCTTTCAGCGGCGGAAAGTCCATTCGCGGTCCACAGGCGTCGGGCATCCTCGCGGGCCGAGCCGACCTGCTTCTGTCCGTCTCGCTGCAGCACCAGGACATGGACGTCCAGGCATCCACCTGGGCACGCCGTCCGCTGCTCGAGGCCGGGGTCATCCGAAGGCCGCCGGGGCACGGGATCGGTCGGCCCATGAAGGCCGGCAAGGAAGAGATCGTGGGCCTGCTCGTCGCTCTCGAGCGTTACCTCGCTCGTGACGAAGCGGCGGACGCGGCGCGATGGGGCAGGATGGCCGAGGAGCTGGCCGCAGGACTGGCGAGGATCGACGGCCTGAGCGCTGCGGTCGAGCGGATCCAACCGGACCGCCGGCCGGTTGCCAGCACCACCGTCACCGTGGACGCGCGGACCTATGGAAGGTCCGCGGTCGAGCTGGTTCGGAAACTTGCAGACCTGGACCCGCTGGTGATGGTCGCCGACGGAGCGGCTGAATTCGGACGCCTCCGCCTTGACCCCGAGAACCTGCAGGACGGCGAGGTCGACCTGGTCGTCGAGGCTTTCCGCTTGTGCAGTCGAAGGGTCGCCGGGCGGCGTTCGGGGAGGCACGCGCAGCGGCCTGCCGCGCCCATATGATCGCCGGCAACGACCTCGGTCGGCAGGTCGTGACGGTGCGCGGACCCGTCCGCCCGGACGAGCTCGGCGTCGTCCTTTCCCATGACCACATCCTGGTCGACGCCTATGAGGTGTTTGGCGCCGTCGACTACCGCTGGATCATCGACGACGTCGAGCTGGCAATCGACGAGGTGGGCCGGTTCGGCGGGGTCGGCGGTGGAACCATCTGCGACCCGACAAACGTCGGCCTCGGCCGCGACCCGGTTTCGCTGCGCCGGATCAGTGAGGCGACGGCCGTTCACGTCGTGATGGGCTCGGGTTGGTATCGGGAGAAGGTATATCCCGCTTACGTTGCAGAGGAGCTGCCAGATCGACTGGCGGAGCGCCTCGTGAGCGAGTTGACGGAAGGCGTGGACGGCACCGGGATCCGGCCCGGATTCATCGGTGAAATCGGCACCGAGCGGCGAGGCATCAGCCCTGCCCAGGAGCGCGTCTTTCGTGCCGCGGCGCGCGCTCATCGGCAAACCGGTTGTCCCATCGTGACCCACACGACCCATTTCGGAGAACTTGCCATCGAACAGCTCGACCTGTTGAAAGAAGAGGGAGTCGCTCCCCGATCGGTGGTCGTGAGTCATCTCGGAGACCGCATCGGCCCGGCTGCCATTCGACCGATCGCCGAACGGGGAGCCTGGCTGAGCGTGGACAATCTCGGGTTCAGCGCCGGGTACGCCCCGCTCGAAGTCCGCGCCGACAACGTCGCCGCGCTGTGTGAGGAAGGGTTCGGTGGACAGGTTCTGCTCGGCAACGACATCTGCCAGCGCGACCAGCTGGAGGCGTACGGAGGTCCGGGCTACGCCAACGTCATTCGCAACTTTCTGCCGCTCCTTCGCGCCAGGGGCGTGAGCGAGGACCAGATCCATGGGATGACGATCGACAACCCGGCGCAGGCCTTCGCCTACGAAGCAGAGGCGGCTCGTGTGCGCTGGCGTGCCCGCCGGGACAAGAAGTAGAACGTCCCGACCACCGGCCAAGGGCCGTTGGCGCCGATCAGCGTGGAGCGGTTGACGCACCGAGCGGCAGGTCGACAGCCTCGCCCGATGCGAACGAGCGCTCCGCTGCTTCCAGCATTTCGGTGGTCAGCAGCCCTTCACGGCCGCTGACGAGCGGGTCGCGCCGGGCCTGGATCGCGGCGACCACGTCTTCGAGCTGGCGAGCGTAGGCCTGCAGCCGTTTCGGGTCGACGGCGTCGAGCGGGTCGAATGGCTCCTGCTCGAAGATCACCTCCCAGCCGGCGGCGCTGCTCAGCTGCACCTGCCCGTACACGTCCAGGGTCAGCATGGCTTCCGAACCGACCAGCAGGTATTGGAGCCCGCTGCCCAGCCCGGGCGCAGGCAGCTCGTACGTCATCCAGACGTCCGCCATCGTGCCGTCTTCGAACGTGTAGGTCACCATTGCGCTCTCGTTCGGCACGAAGCCCGAATACGACACCGCCTGCCCGAAGGCTCGCACCGCCTGGCGGCCGAGCATCCAGCGCAGCAGGTCGCAGGCGTGCGCGGCCCAGGACGCGTAAGCCGTTTGGATCTTCGGGTCCTTCTTCCACATGTCGCCGCGGCTGTCCATGTCCCACCAGCCGACCTCACCGCCCGTGATGCGTGCCATCCGGAGGCGCCCGAGCCGCCCGGCCTGGATGGCTCGCTTGGCCGAAACGGGCGCGCCGCGAAAGCGATGTTGGGAAACGACCCCGAGGCGTATCGCGGCCGCGTCCGCCGCATCGACCATCTCGGCCGCCTCGGCGACGGTCGCCGTCATTGGCTTCTCGACGAGAACGTGCTTCCCGGCGCGAGCGGCCGCAATCGCCTGATCGCGATGCCCATCCGGCGGCGTGGCCAGCACGACGAGATCGACGTCGCCCCGCGCGAGCAACGCCTCGAAACTGGGCGATAGAGGCACGTCGTAGTCGGATGCGAGCTGTGCAGCTCGACGCCCACCGGCGACGGCGGCCAGGTGCGTGCCGCTTGCGTGCCGCTGAGCGACCTCGCCCCAGGTATGTCCCATGAACCCCGTTCCAAGGACGCCGACGCCGATCGTCATCAACGGATTCTCCTGCCATCCAGGGCTGGCCGAATGACCGGTCATGGTGGTTCTTCATCTTGACGGCTGGATTGAAGTCGTACTTGATCTCCAGCCATCGATCGGTGTTAGTCTTCGAGCCTGTGTCGAGCCACGGCCGGCTTCGGCCACGGCAGATGCGTCCGGCAGCCAGGAGGAGGGCTCATCCGATGCGAAGTCATCAGGCGCCCGGCGGGTGGTCGAGGGTCACAAGCGTTTTGGCGGTGTTCGCGCTGGTGTTCGCTGCCTGCAGCGGGACCGCGTCACCTAGCCCGGCGGCCTCTTCCGGCGCCGCCAGTCCCTCGGCCGCGGGCAGTGCCAGCGCCAGTGGATCGGCGGCCACGACGGGCGGCACGTTCACGGGGGCTTGGGTGGGCCCGTGTTGTGTCGGCATCGCGAACGCCAACCCCCTGATCGCGGGCGGCGATCAACACTTCCTGAGCAAGATCTACGAGCCGCTGGTCACCTACAGCATTGATACGACGACGGGCGGCTACGGTGCGATCGTCCCGGCTCTCGCCAAGACCTGGGAGTCGTCGAGCGACGGGCTGACCTGGACATTCCACCTGCAGCCGAGTGTGACGTGGCAGGATGGGACGCCGTTCACGGCCGACGACGTGGTCTTCACGCTCACGCTTTGCGAGAGCAAGGCCGTCGGCTGTGTCTACGGTGGCGGCATCAGCAACATCAAGGGCGCCGCCGATGTGAAGAGCGGCAAGAGCACCACCCTTGCGGGCGTGAAGGCACCCGACCCGCAGACAGTCACCATCACCACCGACCAGCCCAATGCGGCCATGCTGGACGCGCTCTCGGTCATGTGGATCGTCCAGAAGAAATCCCTGAGCTCGATCCCTCTCGACCAGATCACGAAGGCGCCATATTGGACCACTCCCGGACAGGCGGTCGGCACGGGTCCCTTCAAGATCACTGGCTACCAGGCCGGCCAGTTCATGGAGCTCAGCCGGTATGACGGCTATTGGCGTGGGAAGCCGGTCCTCGACAAGATCGTCCGCAAGGAGTTCAAGGACCCGGCGACTGCCCTGATCGCGTTCGACAAGGGCGAGATCGACTTCACTTACCTGACCGCCGACGAGGTCCAGCGCGAGCAGGGGAACGCCAACGCGACGATCATCGCGGGCCCTTCGCAGGTAGATAACGCGGTCGTCTTCAACCCGCTTGTCAATCCGGCATTCGGCAACAAGCTATTCAAGCAGGCCATGGAATTCGCGATCGACCGCAAGTCGATCATCACCAACCTGTATAACGGCAAGGGCACGGCATTGCCCTGCCTGTTCGGGAATCCGGCCTACGTGGCGCCGGATACCGAGATGTACGACTACAACGTGGACAAGGCGAAGGCCCTCCTGCAGCAATCAGGGGTGAACGTTTCGTCCTTGCCGACGTTCATCTTCGACACGTACTACAACGACCCGCTCTCGCTGAACGTCATGACGGCGATCCAGAAGAACTGGGCCGACGTTGGCTTGAAAGTCACCATCAAGCAGATGGACTCGGCCGCGTGGACCAAGCAGTACTACACCGACGGCAAGTCCCAGGTCTCCTTCCTGGGGGCTCAGAACGGCCCGGACGGCAACATCGCGGCGAGCTACTTCCTGTCCACTGCGTCGCAGGAGTCCGGGGCCGGTAACAATGGCTGGAAAGGCTACGTGTACAAGAACCCGCAGGTCGACCAGTTGATCCAGCAGGGCCGGGCAACGTTCGATACGGCTAAACGGGCGACCATCTACCAGCAGCTGTGCAAGGTGCTGGCGGACGACATGCCCTGGAACATCATGTGGCAGACGACCCGCTATTGGATTGTCAACAAGAAGATTGCCAACTTCCAACTCACGCCGGCTCCCGGCGGCGGCTCGTACTACGACGCGTCCGAGACCTGGTCCGTCAAGCCTTAAGGCCAGTCTCCACGCTGAACGGGCTAAGGGCGGGGCTCTAACTCCGCCCTTAGCCATTTCCTGCGGGGCCCATGCCAACCTACATCGCCCGGCGAATTCTCTTCTCGATTCCGATTCTGTTCGGAATCACACTCCTGCTATTCGCCTTCGTTGCCCTCGCCCCGGGCGACCCTGTGGATGCCTACCTGCGCCCGGAGATGGCCGGCAATCAGGAACTACGACAGTTGCTGTCACACCAGCTCGGGCTCGACCAGCCGCTGCCGATCCGCTACCTGGCCTGGCTCGGGCAGACGCTGCAGGGCAATCTGGGCTATGCGGCCATCACCGGTGAGCCGGTCAACACCATCGTCTGGAACGGCCTGCTCGCCTCCGGCGCCTTGATGCTCACCGCCCTGGTCATCGGGGTCGTTTTCGGTATCCCGCTTGGCGTGATCTCGGCGCTTCGCCAGTACTCGAGGCTCGACTTCGCGCTCACAGGAATCGCCTTTCTGGGGCTGTCCACGCCGTCGTTCCTGGCCGGCATTGGCGGGCTGTACGTCTTTGGCTTGCTGCTCGGGATCTTTCCGATCGGCGGCATGCAAACGGCGGCCGCGCCGTTCACGATCCCGGACTTCCTCGGGCACCTGGCCTTACCGGCGATGATCCTGGGGTTTGGCTACGTGGCCATCTTCATGCGCTACACACGGGCGGCCATGCTGGAGGTCATCAACTCGCTGTACATCACGACCGCCGAGTCGAAGGGCTTGCCGAGCCGCACGGTCATCGTGCGCCACGCTTTACGCAACGCCCTCGTCCCCATCCTGAGCGTGATCGGCGTTTACCTGCCGGACATGGTGGGAGCAGCCGCGATCACGGAGACCGTCTTCACCTGGCCCGGCCTGGGGCTCCGAGTCGTTGACGCGGCCAACGGGCGGGATTTCCCGGTGATCATGGGCATCGCCCTCATCTTTGCCATCGTCGTCCTGTCCGCGAACCTGCTCACGGACATCGCATACGCGGCTGTCGATCCGCGGATCAGGTACTGAGCCCGACGACGTGGCCAGCGCAGAGACCGTCGCCCGACCTGTCACCCGCGACGAGCGGACCTCTGAATCCCCGCTCCGACGGACGCTGATTCGGTTCAGGCGCCACCGCCTGGCAATGGTCGGAGTGATCATCATCATCATCCTGGTCGTTGCCGCGATCGTCATTCCCGAGAAAGCGGCCTACGACCAGGAGCTGTTCCACGGCCATCAGCCACCGAGCCCGGCTCACTGGTTCGGAACGGACGCGATCGGCCGGGACGTATTCGCGCGGACGCTGCTCGGCGGGCGTGTGTCGTTGGTGGTGGGTCTCGTGTCGGCCCTGTTTTCGACAGTTATCGGCCTTGTGGTTGGATCTCTTGCAGGCTATTACCGCTCGCTTGACTTCGTGATCATGCGCGGGGTCGATGTGATCATGAGCTTCCCGTTGTGGATCCTGCTGCTGCTCGCCGCAGCGTTCGTGGGGCCGGGCATTCTCAACATCATCATTCTCATCGGGGTAATCACGTGGCCTATCCCGACTCGGATCATCCGGGGCCAGTTCCTGCAGCTGCGCGAGGCAGACTTCGTTGTCGCCGCGAAGGTCCTGGGAGTCAAGGACCGTTTCATCGTCGTGCGCCACGTCCTGCCGAATGCGATCGCCCCGTTGCTGGTCTACACGAGCATCGCCGTGGCGGGCAATGTCCTCCTCGAGGCGGCCCTCAGCTACCTCGGGCTGGGGGTTCAGGTGCCCACGCCCAGCTGGGGCAACCTGCTCAACAACGCCCGCTCAATCAGCGTCCTCAGTCGAGAGCCCTGGCAATGGGCGCCGGCCGCTATCTTGATCGTCGTCTTCGTCCTCGCGGTGAACTTCGTGGGTGACGGCATCCGAGATGCGGTCGACCCGCGCGGCCAGTCGGATCGTTGAGCCTCGACCCGGTGAGCGCCCGGTCAGCCAAGCACTCCGGGCACGCCACACGCAAGCAGCATCTGGCGAGCCTTCTCGCTAAAGGCCGGCCGAACGTCTCGCGTGGGCGGCCTCGACCGACTCGAAGGGAGCCCCACGATCTCCATGCACAGCTTGTCCAGGTAGCCATCCCCGCCGGTGAACGACTCCATCTCCGCCCACAGGGCCATGAACGGCATCGCCACCCGGACCAGCTCCCGCTGTGCCGCGACGTATTCTCCGCCCTCGAGCATGGCCCACAGCCCGACTGCCCACTGGGGCCAGTAGTTGGCGACGTGGATTTCGATGGCGCGGGCCCCGAGGATGTGGCTGACGACGTACCGCATCTGGTTGTCGATGATGGCGAACCGGTCGGCGAAGCGCGCGATGATCTGTTCGAAGGACATCATGCCGGTGTCGGGTGTCGACCACTTCAGGCCGACCACGTTTGGGATCTCGGCGAGCCTCTCTACGAGGGCACCCGAGATACCGAGGCTGGTCCAGAACGTGTTGTACACGATCAGCCCGACATCGGCTGCCTCGGCGGCGGCCAGCACGTGCTCGTAGAAATCATCTTCGGTGTGCTCGAAGTAGAACGGAGGCGAGACCTGGACGAAGTCGGCGCCGATCCGTTCTGCGGCGTGCATGATCCGGACGAGCTCGGCGGTGCTGGTCGTCTGGCCGCCCATCGCGATCGGCACTCGTCCGGCGGCCGCCTGTACGACCGTTTCCGCCACCGCGGCTCGCTCATCGAACGTCATCGTCGAGAAGTCCCCCGCAGCGCCCCCGGCCAGGAGAACCGCGCTCCCGGTTTGGAGCCCCCCGTCGACCAGGAATCGGACATGGCGGCTGATGGCGTCGAAGTCGACCGCCAGATCCGGGTCTTTGAACATCGTCGGGATCGTGACGTAGCAGCCGACGAGCCGGCTGCGGCGGGTTTCACTATCCATGGCGTGCCTCCTTGGCTTCATCATCATCGCCGTCGTGGTCGAGTTGTCGGCCTGACCGACATCTTGCCTAGCCAGGGCTGAAGGAACGTGGTCGACAAGAGGACACAACCCCCGCGCGCGCACGCGAACTCTGGAACGGAGGTCACCGCGGAGCGACCACTCGTGGAGGTCGCCGACCTGCGGGTCTGGTTCCCAGTGACCGGCGGGATCCTCCGGCGGACGACCGGGTGGGTCCACGCGGTGGACGGTGTCAGTTTCGAGATCCGGCGCGGGGAGACGCTCGGGCTGGTTGGGGAGTCGGGCTCCGGCAAGACGACCGTGGGCAGGACGATCGTGCGGATCATCGAGCCTCGCGAGGGCGCGATACGCCTGGACGGCATGGACCTGCTGGCCCTGCGAGGTTCGGCCCTGCGGCGGCAGCGGCGGCGCTTCCAGATGGTCTTCCAGGATCCGTATGCGTCGCTCGACCCGCGGCAGACAGTGGGCGATACGCTGGCCGAGCCGCTGCGGACCCACGACCTGGCCACGGGCCCGGCGCGATCGGGTCGGATTGCCGAGCTGCTCCGGCTGGTCGGACTCGATCCCGCGTTCGTGAACCGCTACCCCCACGAGTTTTCGGGCGGTCAACGACAACGCATCGGCATTGCCCGAGCGCTGGCCGTAGAGCCCGAGCTGATCGTGTGCGACGAGCCAATCAGTGCGCTCGACGTCTCGATACAGGCCCAGGTGATCAATCTCCTCGAGCACCTCCAGCGGGAGTTCGGCCTGACCTACCTGTTCATCGCCCACGACCTCGCGGTCGTTCGGCATATCGCGGATCGCGTCGCGGTAATGTATCTGGGCAAGCTCGTCGAGCTGGCGTCATCAGACGCTCTTTATTCCCGGCCGCTCCATCCGTACTCCGTGGCACTGCTGTCAGCCGTTCCAGTGCCCGATGCGGCTGCCGAGCGATCCCGCCGCAGGATCATCCTGCAGGGTGACATCCCGAGCCCATCCTCACCACCTTCCGGCTGTCGCTTCCACACGCGCTGCTGGTTGCGGGAGCGGCTGGGCAACCCGGAGGTCTGCGTGTCGACGGAGCCGCCGCTGACAGCCCCCGAGCCAGCCCAGCCAGACCACGCGGTGGCCTGCCATTTCGTCCCGGAGCTGACCCGCATGGCACGGCCCGACGACGTGGTGGCCGCCACCACGCCCGCGAACCCTGCTTGAGTCGATCGCAGGAGGGATGAACGACTCCGCCCAGGTCGTGATCGTGGGCGCCGGGATCGTCGGATCGGCGATCGCCGAACACCTCGCGCTGCTCGGGTGTTCAGATGTGATCGTGCTGGAGCGCGCCGCCTCTGCGGACACCGGCGGCTCGACGTCGCATGCTCCCGGGCTGGTGTTCTCGATCAACAACTC
>VBEC01000112.1:0-1765 GCA_005883615.1 Chloroflexota bacterium
GTCCAAGTTACGTCCAAGTTCGGGGGCTCACTCCTGCTCACTTGCGATCACTGCTGACTAGACAGACGGCGGGAGCAGAGACACAAATCCCCGCGATTGACGGGGGGATTGTGATCCTGAGTGAGCGCGAGTGATCTAGCGCGACAGCCCCGGGGCCGATTAGAAGTCGGTTGTGGGTAGTCCTTCGGAGCTCGGGCACAAAGCTGAGGTCGTAGCCGCCCACGCGCCGATCAGAGGGGCGATCGCGGAGTTCCGCGGTGACTGGCTACTTCGCCGGCGTGACCAGGCGCTCCCAGATCCGGGCCGGCGTGGCCGGCATGTCGAGGTGATCTACCCCCAACGGCCGGAGCGCGTCCAGGATCGCGTTGATCACGGTGGGGGGTGCGCCGACCGATCCGGCCTCACCCACGCCCTTCACACCGATCGGGTTCGTCCGGCACAGGACCTCGTGGAAGTCCAGGTCGAATGGCGGAAGATCGTCGGCGCGTGGCATGCAATAGTCCGCGAAGGTCCCCGACAGGAGCTGGCCCGATTCGCGGTCATAGGCGATCTGCTCGAACAGCGCCTGCCCGATGCCCTGAGCAAGTCCACCCTGGATCTGTCCCTCGCAGATGAGCGGATTGATCACACGACCCACGTCGTCCACCACGACATAGCGGTCGATGGCGACTTCACCGGTCTCCGGATCGACCTCAACCTCGCAGACGTGGGCCCCATTGGGGAAGTTCTGTGGTTCGGCCGACCAGGCGCCGTTGGCCTCCAGCCCGATGCCGAACTGCTTGGGCAACCCAACCGGCCGATAGAAGGCCCTGGCCACGTCGACGAGCGCCATCGATCGGTCCGTCCCCACGACTTGGAACTTTCCCTCCTTGAAGACGACGTCGGCCGGCGCTGCCTCCATGAGGTGGGCGGCCAGAGGACGCGCCTTGTCGACGAGCGCGTCGGCCGCCGCCTTGAGCGCCGAGCCGCCGATCATGACGCTGCGCGAGGCGTAGGTACCCCGGCCGAAGGACACTTGGCTGGTGTCGCCCTGCACCAGCCGGATGTTCTCGAACGGGACGCCGAGCCACTCGGACACCATCTGAGCGTAGGTGGTCGCGTGGCCTTGGCCGTGCGAAAACGTTCCCGCCACGATCGTGACGTTGCCGCTCGGATCGAAGCGCAGCTCCATCCGATCGTTGAACACGCCGCAATCCTCGATGTAATAGGTCAGCGCGCGCCCGCGTCGCTTGCCCCGCTTCTCGCTGGCCGCGCGTCGAGCGGCGAATCCCTTCCAGTCAGCGATTTCGAGGCACCGGTCGGTCGTCGCCGCGAACTCACCGCTGTCGTACACGAAGCCGGTCGGGGTCTGGTACGGCATCGCGGTGGCTGGAATAAAATTTCGACGCCGGATCTCGACGGGATCGATGCCGACCACGGCCGCCGCGCGATCGAGGAGTCGCTCGGTGAGATAGACCGCCTCGGGACGGCCGGCGCCACGATAGGGCCCGGTCGGCGATGTGTTCGTGAACACCGCGCGGCTCATCACGTGGAGAGACGGCACCACATACGCGCTGGGGATGAGCTTCAGCGAGTACAGGACCGGAACCATCGCCGCGCCCACGATGTAGGCGCCGACGGCGTGCAACGCCTGAGCGCGCATGCCCAGGATCTTGCCCGCCTCATCAAGGGCCAGTTCCCCCTGCACCACCTGATCGCGCCCGTGGTCGTCGTTGAGCAGCCCCTCCGAGCGTGTCTGGATCCACTTGACGGGCCGGCCGCAGCG
>VBEC01000112.1:1857-2324 GCA_005883615.1 Chloroflexota bacterium
CGGAACTTCGTCTCGGGAACGTGGAACACGGCCTGGGCTAGCACCGTCCGGACGCCGTGCGGGTTCTGCGTGCTCGTGTAGATCGTGTAGCTGTCATCGGCCGGGTTGTAGTCGCCAATGGCTCCGCGGGGCTCGAGCGCGTTCGCCGAGAGGCGGTTGTTGAGCAGCCGCAGCGAGACGACGTAGCGGGCCCGGGCGAACGCGGCGTCGGTCGCTTCTTTGTTGCCCATGGCCAGCGTGAAGCAGACGTTGCTGGTCCAGTCGTCCCAGATCTTTCCTGCGCCGTCCTTGACGGCGTCCTCGACGCTTGCCGCCGCCGGCAACGGCTCGTAGTCGACCTCGACCAGTTCGGCGGCTTCCCGGGCCTGGGCGGCAGTGGCGGCCACCACGAATGCCACGCGCTCGCCGACGTGGCGCACCTTGTCGGCAACCAGGAGGGGCCGGAAGGTGCGGTAGCCCTTGGGGCC
>VBEC01000033.1 GCA_005883615.1 Chloroflexota bacterium
GGAATCGAAGCTGGGCGTCGGGATCATCGGGGTCAACCCTGCGTGGGGCTGGGCAGCTACCGCGCACATCCCGGCACTGCGCGCGCTGCCGAACTACGAGGTCCGGGCCCTCAGCGCGACCAGCCCGGATGCCGCGCGCCTCGCCGGCGAGGCGTTCGGAGTCGCCGCGGTGTTCTCCGACCATGAGGAGCTGGTGGCTCAGCCCGATGTCGACCTGATCGCCGTCACGGTCAAGGTCCCCCACCATCGAGAGCTCGTCTCAGCCGCACTTACCGCCGGCAAGGCCGTCTACTGCGAGTGGCCGCTTGGCCGCGACCTCGACGACGCGCGGGCGATGGCCGCGCTGGCCAGCGGGCAGGGGTTGCGCACCGTCGTGGGCTTGCAGGCCCGTCAGGCCCCGGCGATCGAGTTCGTGCAGGAGTTGCTGAGCGACGGATACGTCGGCGAGGTCCTGTCAACGACGTTGGTCGGGGTGTCGGTCGCGGGCGACGTCGTGGTCCAGCCCAACGTCTACATGCTGAACGCCAACAACGGGGCCAACCTGCTGACGGTGGCCGTCGGCCACAGTCTGGACACCCTCAACCACGTCCTGGGCGAGTTCGCGGACCTGTCGGCCGTGTCGGCGATTCGCCGCCCGCTGATCACCGCCGAGGAGACGCGGGAGCAGATCGTGAAAACGTCCGCCGACCAAATCGCCGTGGTCGGCACGCTCACGTCCGGGGCAACCGCCAGCATCCACGTCCGTGAGGCAGTCGCCGGCGGCATCGGGTTCCTGTGGGAAATCAATGGAACGGATGGAACGCTCCGGATCACCGCCGACGCAGCGTTACCAGAGATCTTTCCGTTGACGGTCGCGGGAGCGCGCGGCGGGGGCGAGCCTGCCGAGCTTGCCGTCCCGGCAGCGCTGACACAGAAATGGCCCGCGCTGACTGGCCTGCACGGAGCGCCGGCCTTCAACGTCGGGCGTGCCTACGCCGCGTTCGCGGCAGACGTCGAGAACGGGACTCATACCGTGCCGGACTTCGCCGACGCCGTCCGACGCCACGAGGTCATCGCCGCGATCGAGCAGTCCGCGGCATCCGGGCAACGCGTGACGGCGTAGCCAATTGCGCCGAGCCGAGCATCACGGCCTCGATCGGTGGGGCCACGCTGTGAGCTGACTCGAGGCCGGAAGGGCGGCTAGACGGCCGGGTCGCCCTCCGCGTCAGGTTTGGTGGCGAATCCCATCACGCCAACACCTCACCCACGACCGTCGCTTCTGAGCACGACCAAGGCTAAGGGCGAGTCTCGGATCAAGGGCCAGGGTTCGAGCGGCGCGCTCGGCGGCTCGGGCGACTTTCGCGGGGTTGTGCATGATCTCCCCATGCGCGGCCGAGTCAGCAGGGGGATCGAAGGCCTCATTGTCATCGTTCTCATGGCCGTTGGCGCCAGCCTGCTCATCGGTGGGCCAACGCTGAGCGGGCGAGCCCCGAATGCCAGCGCGACCGTCCGTCCGGCCGGCCCGATACCCGACTTCGGGCACATCTACCTGCTGATCCTGGAGAACAAGGGCCTTGACCAGATTCTCACGACGACCAAGGCGCCCTACCTCGCGTCATTGATCGGACGCTACGGCCTGGCCACGAACTACGACGCGGTCTGGCAGAAATCGCAGCCCAACTACCTCGCACTCTTCAGCGGGTCGACCCACGACATCACGGACGACCAGGCCCACGATCTCGCCGGGCCTGACCTCGCCGACCAGATCGACGCCTCCGGGCGGTCCTGGTCCGTCTTCGCCGAGAACGTCCCAGGTGGATGCTTCGCCGGCCTCACGTCGAGCGGCGGACCCGACGGGCAGGGCACCTATGCTCGCAAGCACGAGCCGGCGATCTCATTCACCGACATCAGCCGGAACCCGGGGCGCTGCGCGCGGATCATGGATTTCACCCATTTCGACCCGACCGCCGCCGACTTCGAAATGATCGTTCCGAACCTGTGCGACGACATGCACGACTGCTCCATCGCCGATGGCGACGCCTTCCTGGCACGCTTCGTGCCCAGGATCCTCTCGAGCCCTGCGTGGCAGTCCGGCGGCGTCCTGTTCATCACGTTCGATGAGGGCTTGGGCAGCGGCACACACCCTGACCGCGTGGCGACGCTGGTGATCTCATCCCGGGTTCCGGCCGGCTTCCGCTCGACCGTTTACCACACCCATTATTCGCTGCTCAGAACTGTCGAGGCGGCCTGGGACCTGGGGTGTCTGGACCGCTCCTGTCGGGCCAATGACCTGAGCGAATTCTTCCCGTGAGCAGAGATAGCGAGGCCTGAAGTCCACGTTCGCGGCCAGCCATCACGATACGAGCCCGAAGGCATCGAGAATCCGGGCCGCCAGACGAACGTCGCCTTCAAGACGTGACCGACCCTCGATCTCCGCACGGTCAAGCGCACGGACATACATCCGCCAGGCGGTGTCCTGGTCCATCGACACAGAAGCAGTTGGCGCGTCGGTCCGACCCACTCTCAACGCCCAGCCACTGCCCTCGCGAATGACCGACCATTGCCCGCCGGCGAACCCCTCGACCGTGAGCTGCACGGTCGTGTCGGAGCTTGCGTCGACGCTGCGGAACGGCGGCACCAACGCAAAGGCGAAAGTTGCCAGCACCGGCTTGAGGAACATGAGGTCATCGAGCAGGGGCTCGCCAACCGCCTCACGGATCTGTTGCTGGTGATGCCAGCGCTCGGTGAACTCCCGGGCCATGTCGAGCCAGTTTGGTACCGGATCGGGGCCGACCCATCCCACAGACCACCCCAGCGCGAACGGATCCATGCTCGTGAACTGCTGCTGTGTCTCCTGCCCGCTGAACTCCAGGAGCGATCGAACGACTCGCGGGCTGAGCCGGCGCATCGCCGCGACCCACTCGGCGTTACGCCGATCGATATATGCGGCAAGGGGCTCGTCTGCAGGTACCCAGGTTTCAAGATGCCCGTCGCGTTGGCTCGACACCCGGCCCAGGTCGTCGGCCATGAGGTGCGCGGCAATGTCCTTCACCGTCCATGAGCCGGCGATGGTCGGTCGGGACCAGTCGTCGGCTGGCAGTGACTCGAGAAGAACCAGGAGCGCCTCGCGCTCGGCCGGGAAGAGGTCGAGCACGAGGACCGGTTCGGGCATCCGAAGCATCGCGCCCGAGCCTACAGCCTGCCGTCTCCCTCAGCGGACGCGGATGTCACTCGATGTAGCTATCGGAGGCTGCGCCAACCCGCCAGGACCAGGATCGCCCGGAGCGGCGCCACAGCAAGGAGGAAGGGCAGCACAAACACCGCCCCCAGCGCGAGCGTCGGTGAGGTCGTGGCCAGGGCGAGCCGTCCGCCGCGTCGCCGACCGTCGCGGAGCCAGATAGCCGCGACCACGTCGAGGGCCGACACCCCGACGAGAGCCACCGCGAGCGTCCAGCCCAGAGGGGTCAATCGGTCCGTGCCGATCTTCTCGATTGGGCCACCTAACAGGCGCCATCCAAATGGTGTCATCGGCAGCTCACCGCGCAGCGCCGCGTAGGCGAGTACCAGTGGTACCGAGATTCCGAAACCCAGGCCCGGCACCGCATAGAGCACCGAAGCCGCCCGAATGCTCGTAGCAACTCGTGTCGGGGCGGCCATCCGAGGAGTCGAGGGATACACACCCCGAGCGGGCCTGATGCCCAGGGTCGACAACGGCTCTCCCCGTCTCCGCCCTTTACTGGCTCATCTCGGAGGGACCCCTCCGAGCGGTGAGGACCTGGGGATGGACACCCAACCGGGCCGCCAGCGTCTCGATAGCTCGCGGCGATGGTGATATTCCCCCCGCTTCGAGGAGGGACACGAAGGCTCGGCTGTAAGGTCGGGCCAGGTCGTTCTGGCTCAGTCCGCGGGCGAGCCGTAGCGCCCGGACCCACTGGCCCAGCTCATGCAACTCCTCTTCGGCCCGCCGCCGGCCGATCCACTCTCGCGACGACTTCATGGCCAAGCCCTCATTTCCGTTCCACTACCTGGTCGACGACCAGCCCGCCGTAACCTGTCAACCACACTATACAGGTTAGCTGACCGAGCCTGCAACCCCCAAGCGGAGAGCGGCGGAGCAGGGGCCGCATATGTAGGGAATCTCACGATGTCTTCATCGGCTCATGGTTGAGTTCCGGCCTTTCTGAGAGCCGAATGAGAGTGCGTGAGGAATCGGCAGACGGTGGAAGCGGCGACTCGCGAAATGCCAGGCGACGAACCGACCTGGACCAGGCCGGCTACCGGTCGGGAGTCGACAGGGCTCTGGTTCCGTGACGCGATCGCCCTCCTCATGGCGTCCGCGCTGGTTGTCCTTCTGTCGTGGAGTGGCTGGGTGGCCGACGCTCAGGCGACGCTGGTCCAGATGGGCTTCGATCCTGATCGCGGCCAGCTTCTTGTAGGCATGCTCATGGCCGCTCTGGCAGCAGCGGTTGCGCGACTGATTGCGGGGCGATCGGCGCCGCCAATCCTCGCCTCCCTCCTCGGTTTCGCCGCGGTCTATGGGGGGACGTTCCTGTCCGAGACTCGCGACGCCCTCAAGCCAGCCGCCGATCAGGGCACCTTCGACCCGGCCGGCTGGAGCATGACGTTGCTGGCGCTGACGGTCGCGGTCGTCGTGACTGGCTGGGCCGCGTCGGTGCTCGCCGGAATCGTTCGTTCGCAACTCGTGATCAGCTGGGGCGACCTTCACGATCTGGCCCGATCTCGCAGCCGGAGGTCCGCGAAAGTGGCCCGCCCGATGGCCGTGCTGGCGGTGGTCGCCCTCCTGGCATTAACGGGCCCGGTGCTTGGCGACATGCTCAATTTCGGTCCCCAAATCCACATGCGCCAGACGAGCTCCATGCCAGTTGGCCTCTTCGGCGGGGCGCCGTCCACGGCAGGCGATCTGCCTTCGACGATGCCCGGGGATAGCGGATTGTCGATTGGGGTGAGCGCAGGCGCCACCGACCGCGCGCGGCCCTGGGAGGCGTGGCGTCCGACAGGGAGCGCCACGCTCACGAGTGTCGTTTTCCCGGCGCCGTGGGTCGGCGGGACCGCAACGACACTGAAGGCTTCAATCTACCTGCCCCCTGGTTACGCGACCGGTTCACAGCGATATCCCGTGCTCTACGAGGTGCCGTGGAGCTTGTACCTGTGGGAGGGCGGGCTTGGGTTCCCGGCTCCCATGGACTCGCTCATCGACTCGGGCCTCGTGCCGGCCCAGATCGTCGTATTCATCTCGGAGGGCGGCGGCCCGTACCCTGACTCCGAGTGCGCCGACTCGTTCGACGGCCGGGAGCACTACGAGAGCTTCCTGGTCCATACGGTGGTGCCATACGTCGATGC
Organism: Chloroflexota bacterium; assembly: GCA_005883615.1. GTDB lineage: Bacteria > Chloroflexota > Limnocylindria > Limnocylindrales > CSP1-4 > CF-16. The sequence continues at coordinate 5,341 of VBEC01000033.1, forward strand.
GACGTATCGGACGATCGCCACTCCGGCAGCGCGGGCGTTGCTCGGCGTCTCCCAGGGCGGTTTCTGCGCGCCGAACCTCCTGTTCCGGAACCCCGATACGTTCGGGCAGGCCGTCTCGTTCAGTGGTTACTTCATAGCCGGGGTCGCGAGCCCGCAGACGATCAACGCCTGGCGGCCGTTTGGCGGAAACAGCGCGCTGGTCGCGGCCAATTCCCCGGTCCTCGAGGCCACGCACCTACCGGCGGACGTCCGGAACCATCTGTTCCTGGTCGTGTCGGGCTCGCTGTCGGACGGTTTCTACGGCCCCCAGATTCGCGCTTTCGTGGGAGTGCTCCAGCGGGAAGGAATTCCGGACGCTCTCCTCCCTGACCCCGGCGGCCATTCCTGGCCAGCGTTCCGCGATCAGTTCGGACCTGCACTGGAGCTCGTGGCGGCACGTCAGGTTCACCTTGGAGTCTTCAGATGAGGCGGCCTAAGGAAGTCGCTCGTCATGTGCCCGCAGCACGCCGGGCTACGACTATTAGCCTGGCGTCAACCGCCAGCCTGGCATCGACGGTCAGCCTGCGACCGACCGACAGTCCATTCCAGGTGGTTGCGTGGCTCCTCCCGGTCGGGATCCTGGCCCTCGGGGGTGTCCTCGCCGCGCTGGTGGCGCTGGGCCTGGGCCATGCTTTCGCCGCAATCGTCGCGTGGCTGCCGATCGACCCGGCCGACCTCGATCCGCTTGACGCACTGACGGCAGCCTTCGCGCTGGGAGCCCTGGCCATCGGGATCGCGCGCCGCAAGCGACTGGCGTGGACGATGGCCGTCGTCGCGTTTGCCGCAGCGGGGGTCGCGGGGGCATTGACGTTCAGCCATCCCATCGGCGCGGCCGTGGCCATCGTCTGCCTGCTGTTGCTGGCACGGAATCGCGTGCGCTATCGGGCCGCGACGGCGCGAGCCGGCCGAACAGCATTTGCCTGGATCGCAATCTGCGCGCTCTCGCTGCTGGTTGTGGACTCGGCCGTCGGGGATTTCCTGTCGGGCACGTGGCAGCAGCCCCTCTCAGACCTCCGGGCACTCATCGGGTCGATCGCCGACGCGCTGTCGTTTTCCGCGTTCGACGGGCTCTTCGGCCCATCCGGCGCCTTGAGTCGAACCGGGCTCATCGGCCCGGACCTTGGTGGCCAGGTGTTCGATTTGCTCGAGCTTGCCGCACGTGTGGGGCTGCTCCTGGCAACGATTAGCGTGCTCGCAGCAGTGTCAGAGAGGCCTCCGGACGAGCATGTGGTCCGACGCGCCCGGCGAGTTGGGCGGCGCTATGGCAAGGGCGCCCTCCTGCCCTTCCAGCTGGGACCGGACGTGCGGCAATTCCTCCTGCCAGGCCAGGCGGGTGTGGTCGCGTACGGCCAGGCCGGGCGCATGGCTGTTGCGCTCGGGGACCCGATGGGCCGGCCAGAGGCTGCGTGGGAGACCTTCGCTGCCTTCGTGGCGAGCCGGGGCGAGATGGACCAAATCGCGGCGGTGTACCAGGCAAGCGGCACGAGCCGCGGGATGCTGGCCGCGCTCGGCTTCCGGTCGATCCGGGTGGGAATGGAGGCAATCGTCGACCTGAAGCTGTTCCGCCTCGAAGGTTCGCGCCGTGCCAATCTGCGTCACACGGTCTCGCGAGCCAGTCGCGGCGGGGTGCTCGTGGGTTGGTACCCGGACGGCGTTCGCGGCAAGAGCGCGCGACCGATTCGCGAAGGAATGAAGGCCGTCGACCGGGCATGGCTCTCGCGCGCGGGGGCGCAACTGAGGTTCACCATTCATGGCTTCGATCCTGAAGAGCTCGCTCGCCGTGACATCGCTGTGGCGGTCGCCCGGGAGGCCGACAAGGGGATCAGCGCCTTCGCCACGTTCAGGCCCACGGGCACCGACGGCGGTTGGGTACTCGACCTCATCCGTCGCGCGCCCGAATGCACGCCCGGAGCTCTGGAGTCCTGCATCGTCGAAGCGGCGGAGCGTCTCCGGGACTCGGGCGTACCAACGCTGTCACTGGGGCTTGCTCCGTTGTACGGGCTCGACGCCGGGGCCGCCAGCCGTGAAGAGCGTTTCCTCGCCATGATCGGCCGCCTCGTGCGGCCCTTCTATGACGTTACAGGGCTGGCGTTCTTCAAATCGAAGTTCGATCCGTACTGGGAACCGCGCTATGCGGCCGTCCGCGTCCGGGGCCGGTTCGACCTCCTCCGCTTGGGCGTCGCCTTGCTGCGGCTTCATCTCGCCGGGTCGGGCGCGGGCCCGCTCGACGCCATTGGCGCGGCGCTGCGCGCTGCTCGCTCGAGCATGCCTCTGAGCCCCTGGCCCGGCCGGTAAACGTGTCCCACCGGGACCGCCGCCGCTTAGTGCTGCTCGGCCTCGCGGGCAGCATCATGGGCGCGTTACTCGTCGTCCTCCTCGGGTCGCTGCAGAGCGCAGGCCCGGAGCGCGCCGAGCCGACCTTCCCGACGGCAGTGAGCGATGGTGCATCCGTGAATGCCTCCGCCTCGCCGGGCGGCACAGAGCCCTCCGGAAACCCTGACGACGAAACCGTGGAGGGAGCCGGAGGCACCGATGCCGGCCTCTTGGCGACACTCCCGAACCGGATCGAGCTGTACGGCGGCTCGGTATCGGTCATCCCCGGGCAGCCGATTACCCTCCATGTCTCGACGAACGCGCGCACGTACGGGTACTCAGTCGAGCGACTCGATGCGACACTCCGCCGCGGCGCTCAGATGATGGCGACTGCGACACGTCGAGTAGGCCACGACTACCGATCGCTCACGACGTTCGATCCGCTGACCCGCGACGTCCGCGCCAACTGGCCAGTGACCGACACCGTGCACACGAACGGCTGGAAGCCGGGTGTCTACATCGTGACAGCCCGCGATTCGGCGGGCACTGTCGGCCGGGCCGTCTTCGTCGTCCGGACAGCCACCCTCGTCCCGAGTGAACCTTGTTTCGTGTTCAGCGCCCTGACCTACCAGGCATACAACTTCTGGGGTGGGGCCAACCTGTACGGCTACGCCGGACCGCGGGCCGTGGAGCTGAGCTTC
>VBEC01000051.1 GCA_005883615.1 Chloroflexota bacterium
TCGAGAGAACCGCAATCAGACCCCAGCCCAACCCGAATGCCAGGAGCACCGAGCCGGTGATCCTCGGTTCGGTGCCGCCAGCCATCGGGCCGACGACAAGGACGATCGCCGCCACGAACCCTGCGAGTAGGGATCCGGCGACGATGAGCGGGACGCGGCGACCCCTCGCCGGCACGGAAGGAACGGTGTTGCTCACACGGTCCGCACCGTGCCGGCGCTCAATGTGTCAATCAAGGTCACAGTTCACCTGGTCGACGCGACGGTATCGCTCCACAATGTTGTCATGGTATCGGCCCATCTTGGCTAATTGAGGACCGTCGCGAGCACCGGGAACCAGCTACCCCGGCGCGTGGCTTTGACGGGGGTAGACGCGCCCGCCCAAGCGAACCCACTCGACCCATGTATCGGGTCCGATCGAGAAGTCGCCGGTGACGCCCTCGAACGGGCCTTCGAGCACGACGATCCGGCCCTCTGTCGTAAGAGCCGCTGGCTGTTCCGGGACGACAGGGTTGTTCATCGCTGGTCGGCCTGAGGGCAGATAGCTGATTCCCAACCGGTTCCCCCGGCGCGCGATCTCGATCGAATTGCTGGGTAGGGCATAGCGACCGACCAATGCATCGAGTCGTTCGTCATCGTGCTCGATCGGGACGGGCTCCGGATAGGATGACCCAACGTATCGACGCAGAGCCCACGCCGCGATCGCATCGTTCGCCGAACGCGCCTGGCCACTATTGGCAAGCGAGCCGATCGCCAGGTTGCGATCGGGCACGAGTGTTATAAGTCCCTGCTGGCCATTCCAGTCGCCACCGTGCGAAAGCACCCGATGGCCGGCGAGGTCGCGGACGACCCAGCCGATACCCGCGAACTCCGGCCCGGCGGCGGGAAGCTGCGGCTCCTGCATCGAGTGCAGGGCCCTAGCGGTCAGGACCCGCGTCCCGTCACCCGCGAGCCCATTCCCCAGGTGGAAGCGGGCATATGCAATCAGGTCTGCGATTGTCGTGAGCATCCCGCCTGCAGCGTGATGGGCACGAGCCGTCGACCACGGCCGCGCGACTGTCAGATTGCCGCCTTCGCCGACGATATGGCCGACCGCGACACGTCGGGTGATGGCATCGGATTCGAAGAAGAACGAGTTGGCCATTCCGAGTGGCTCGAATATGAGCTTGGTGATCGCCGCCTCGAGGGACATCCCTGTGACGACTTCGATGACACGGCCCGCCAGCCAGAACCCCGAGTTGTTGTAAGACCAGAGCGAGCCCAGCGGAAACACTTGGGGTCGGTTCCGGAACGACGCGATCGCGCGCGCGAGCGCGTCGTCGCCCAGCCCGAAGTCCGCGTCTGGGAAGTCGTCGCCGGCCCAGCCCGCCGAATGGGTCATCAGGTGCCGCAACGTCACCGCCGAGGCGACGGACTCGTCGGCCAGGTTCAGATCGGGCAAATAGGTCCGTATCGGGAGATCAAGTTCCAGTTCTCGGCGATCGACCAGGCAGGTGACTGTCGTAGCGACGACCGTCTTGGTAATTGAGCCCGCTACGAAGGTGGTGTTCGCATCGATGGGCAACGGATTCTCGACGCTCGTCAGGCCGAACCCGTGGAGCCACTGCTGGCCATCGGAGTGAAGACCGAGCGCGAGCCCGGGCACAACGTATCGCTTCATCACCGACGTGATGAGCTCGGCCAGGCTCGGATCGAGTTCGGCCGCCTGGCGGGATCGACGATTGTGCTCCGCGATGCTCATTCCACCACCGTCCGGCCCAGTTCTAGCTTGTCTGTCCGAGGACTTCGGCCACAGCGTCCGCAGCATCGCGAAGCTGGGCGAGCTCGTGTTCTGAGTACGGGCCGCCACTCGCTCGAGGTCCCAAGCGGATACGGGCAACGGTGCCCCGTCGGTTGCTGATCGTTGTCGTCACGCTCGAGTCTCCATCCCAGTCTCTGAGCGTGCGCACGGAGAACGAGCCGTCGGGGGCGCGCAGCTCTGCCGCTCCTCCAGCGGCGTCGAATGTCATGACGCTTTCCGACAGCAGCCGCGTCACCAAGCGCTCCGAATCCGAGATGCCCGCGAACTGGCGGACCTCCGTCGCAAACGATCGCAGGCCGGTTAGTCCCTTGGCGGCACGCTTGAAGCGACTGTCGACCGCACGTTGCACGAGCTCGCGCAACGGGCTGAACGTGCCGACCAGGATCAGGGTCGTGATCACGATCGCAGCGTCCGACCTCTGACCGGTCACGGCGATGAAGGTGCTCTGGAGTGTGCCGACCAAGGCGGCGGTCAGGCCCGCCAAGAATCCGCTAACGATGACGTACACCAAGGTGCGGTTGAGGATCACATCGATGTTGTATAGGTGGTAGCGGGTCATGGCGATGCCGACGGCGACCGGGATCGCCAGAAGAGTTAGGAGCTGAACAACTTGGAGTAGGGCGACGATTGGCAGCGCGTTCGCCATGAGGTTCGTGAGGACTGCGAGGCCGCCTCCGGCCGTGACCCATTTGAGCTGCTGCCGCTCGACCGAGCCCGCGCGGCGCAGACGGGCCAGGAGCGCCCCAGCACAGGCTGCAAGTGCGAGCGGGCCGCCGTAGCGAGCGAGCCCGTACACCGGGACCTTGAAATACGAGTTCTCAGCGTCAAAGAACGGATTGGCGCTGCCGGCGATGGACGGCAGGGGCGCGAGGGCGGCGATCACCACACCCAATGCGTTGGTGGCGACGAGCACGACCAGGACCAGCAGCCAGCGCCGGGACGCAAGGCGGCCATCCGGAAAGAGCAAGATCGTCAGCCCGGCGGCGAGCGAGGTGATGTACGCGCTGATGCGAACGAAACGCACGGTGATCTCCGCGCTCTGCACCGGGCTCGGCTCTCGGAGGGAAGCGATGACAAGCTCCTGGGTCACCGCGATGATGCCGAAGCCGAGGCCCGCCGCGAGCATCAGCCAGCCGACCGCGTTTCGCGGATATCGCGCAGCGATCCGCGCCCCAATCGTGGCCCAGGCCAACGCGAACAGCGCGACCGATCCGCGAAGATAACCCGCCTCCGGTGCTGGGGTTGAGAGAGTCGCGATCACGATCACGACAGCAACGATCGCCAGAATCGTCGTGATCGCCCAAATCGTCCCCGCAAGCCGGCGTACAACGCCGGACGGACCCGGGTCGCCGCGGTAAGGCGAAATCTCGGTCGAGCTACTTGCACTCACCGCGCAACTTTAGGCGCCGCCAGCGGGCCAATCGAGCTAAACCTGAGCGCACACCTCCGGGAGACCTTTCACTGCCGCCGCCGGTCCACACACGATCAGGTCATGGTGCCCGGCTGCTCTGCCTGAGCATCTCCGCCTCGGCCTGTTCAATCGAGATCGGCTCAAACGCCATTGCCCTGCAATATTCGTCGAAACTCCATCTCGCGAAGCTCTCCGCGAGGTAGGGGAATTGCTCCCTGGATTCCTCCGCGTATTCCGCGCGCGGGATCGCGTGGTGGTCGTGCAGGGCGTGGACGCAGCGGTCGAGGACGAGATCCTCGAGGCACCAGAAAGGCCCGAGGATAGACCGCATCCCAATCACCTCAACGCCGCGGACCAAGCGGGTCGCGTTCGTGGACTCGATCTGGCCCCCCGCCCGATCTACCCGTCGTGCATAGGGGATCCCGTCAGTCAGGGGCGTTCGCAACCGCTGAAGCCCGGCACACGCTATGCCAAGTCCCCGGCACGAAATTCGTCCCCCAGTTGACATCGGGCTGATCGCTGGCGTCGGTGCCGACGACAGTGTCGAAGCGGCAACGGTTGGCCACATCTCCGACGCGTCTGACCTGAGGGCGCCCCGCCCGCGACCCTATAGCATGGCCGGCAGAGGGGCGTGGGCCACCCTGCCGCAGCGTTGAAGCTTGGAGGTCGCGGGGTGCAGGGTAGCCAGGATGACTCGCAGCGTGGGTCGGGGGCCCTCCCTGCCCTGGCCGAGCGGCCCCGCCCGGCGCGGGGGCCGGCACCCGCCCTCCCGGCCACCGGGGATCCGCGCCGCCTCGGCAGGGCCCTGGTGGTGGCGGTCTTCACCGCCTCGGGAGCGGCCGGGCTCATGTACCAGGTCATCTGGTCGCACGAGCTGGTGCTGCTGTTCGGCAACACCACCGAGGCGGTCGGCACCATCGTCACCGCGTTCATGGCCGGGCTGGGGCTCGGCGGGCTGGTCGGCGGGCTCCTGGCGCCGCGCCTGCGCCGCGCCCTGCGCCTCTACGGCGTCATCGAACTCGCGGTCGCCGGGCTGGCGCTGCTGGTGCCGGTCGGCTTCCAGCTCATCGAGACCGCCTACCGTTCAGTCTACGACACCTCGTCGCCGGGCCAGCTGACCCTCAGCCGCCTGCTGCTGTCGCTGGCCACGGTCACCCCGGTGACGTTCCTCATGGGACTGACGCTGCCGCTGCTGACCCGGCACATGGTCACCTCGATGCGCGACGCCGGGGCGCACATGGGCCGGTTGTACGCCGCCAACACCTTCGGCGCCATGCTCGGCACCCTGGTCTCGGGCTTCGTCCTCATCGAGCTCATCGGGCTGGCGGCGACCACTCGCGTGGCGGTCGGGCTCAACGTGCTCGCCGCCGCGGTGGCGCTGGTCGCATCGCTGCGGGTGCCGCCGTTGCCTGCGCGCGCGACGCTGAGCGCGGCCGCTGCCGGCGAGGCGCCGCTGGCGGCGGTGCGCCGGAACCCGCCCCAGCTGCTCTACGAGGCCACCTTCGTCTCCGGCTTCGTGGCTCTGGCCCTGGAGGTGCTGTGGACGCGGATGATCTCCGAGGGTACGGGGTCGAGCATCTACGTCTTCGCCATGATCCTGGCGGTCTTCCTGCTGGGGATCGCCGGCGGAGGCTGGATCTACGGCGTGCGCAGCACCCCCGAGCGCGACACCCCCGGAGCGCTGGCGCGCGCCTTCGCCGGTGTCGCCGTCAGCACCGTCGTCACCGTCCCACTGGTGACCGTGCTCATCCTCGCCACCAGCAGCAGCCTCCCGGTGAGCGGCATCCGTGCCATCGGGCTGCTGCCCGCGACCCTTTTCATGGGCTACGCATTCCCGCTGACGGCGCGACTGCTGACCCGGGATCCGGCGCACAGCGCCCGGAGCATCGGCGCGCTCTACGCGTGGAACACCCTGGGCTCGCTGCTCGGCTCGCTGGCAGCCGCCTTCGTCCTCGCCGGCAGCGTCGGCACCAACGGCTCGGTGCTGCTGCTCGGCGCTGCCGACGGCGTCGTCGCGCTGGTGCTCGTGGCTGCTAGCGCCGGCTCGCTGCGTGCGGCGCCGCTCCGGCTCACCGCCGGAATCGCCGTCACCGTGGCCCTGCCGGTGCTGCTGGTGGTCACCGGGTCGCCGTTGCTGCTGACGGCCACCCAGCACCGCCTCGACTTCGCCGGGCTGCCCTACCACCACACCGAGGACCGCCTCTCGACGGTCGACGCCGTGGGCGGCGACCCCAGCAACCGGACGCTCGATCGCCGTCTCTACACCGCGGGGACGTCGATGACGGCGCTCAGCGTTGACACCAAGCTGATGGCCTACGTTCCCAGGATCATGCGCCCCAACGCCGAGGACTTCCTTGACATCTGCTTCGGGATGGGGACCACCTTCCGCTCCGCGCTGCTGCTGGGCATGAACGTCGATGCCGTCGACTTGTCGCCATCGGTGCCGTGGCAGATGTCGACCTTCTATCCGGACGCCGATCGGTTCCTCCACAGCCCGCAGGCGCGCATCATCACCGCCGACGGGCGTAACTACGTCCACCTGACGTCGCGCCGCTACGACCTCATCTCGGTGGACCCGCCGCCCCCGATCGAGAGTGCCGGCGCGGTGGTGCTGTACAGCCGGGAGTTCTACGCCGATGCCCGACGCGTGCTCCGCCCCGGCGGGCTGATGCTGCAGTGGCTGTACTTCGGGCTGGACATGGACCAGTTCCGTGAGCACCTGCGCAGCTTCCGCTCCGCCTTCCCACATGTGAGCATCCTCATCAGCCCTCGGGGCGGCGGCATCTACATGCTGGGCTCGGACAGCCCCATCACCTGGGATGACTCCACCGTCGACCGCTTCCTCGGGACCTCGCAGGCGGCCACCGACCTGCGCGACGCGCCCGACTTCCAGTACCTGCCCAAGTTCTCGTGGCCGGAGATCCTGCGTCACGCGCTCTGGCTGCGCGACGACGAGGTCGACCGCTTCGCCGGGAGCGGTCCGATGATCACTGACGACGCGCCGCTCACCGAGTACTACATGCTGCACGCGCTGCTAACGCCCAACTCGGAGATCCATGTCACCGAGGCGGCGCTGCGCGTCCTCTGGCCGAGCCCGTAGCCAACCGATACGGCCTCCCCGCCGTTTTCTGTGCCTATTTCGAATCGCGCCGTGATCGATTGACCCGTTTGCCTGGTCGCGAGGTTCTATACGGTTGCAATGACCAGCAAGGAGTCGGCGCTAGGTACGCGATGCTGAGATCGCTCAGCGTGCGCGAATGTCACCCGAAGTTGTGGGTCTCTAAAACATCCCGTTGTCGTTCTTCGCATCCGCCGGATCGGGCAGGACCTGGAGGACGTCCCAGTGTTCGACGATCTTGCCGTTGTCGTCGAACCGGAAGATGTCGATGCCCGCATAGTCGTGGTCGCCCGGCCAGTGCTGGTAGCAGTGGAGGACCACGTAGTCGTCTTCGCCGATGGCGCGTTTCACGTCGACCCGCTTGCCGGGGTACTCGCGGGCCATGCGGTCGAAGTAGTCGATGAATGCTTCCTTGCCGTCACCCACGCCCGGGTTGTGCTGGCGGTAGTCCGCGCCGGTGTATCGCTCCTGTGCCTCTCGCGGCTGGTTGTGGTTGAACATCAGCTCGTGAAGTCGATCGCGGTCTGCTTGTTCGCCTGCGGGTCGCTCAATGGGCATTCCTCGGCATCGGCTCGGTCCACGAGCTCATGGTTGGTCAGGTGCGGGGCGGCGACGACCCTTGGGTCAGCTCATCCGCTCGACCCACGCTGCTCGCCAGGCGGGGGCATCGAATGGCGGGGCGAAGTACCACGTCTCGCGATACACCTTGCCCTCCCGGAGCTGCATCAGTGCGGAGAGGAACCAGGTCGAGCCATCGGGGTAAACGCTCGTCCCATCGGCGAACCAGAAGTCGCCGCTCCCGACGACGCGGTGGATCGTGTTAAACGGTGTCGCGACCCACTGGTCCTCGCTTCCGACGACGCGGACCGACAAGTCGCTCGGCAGGCCGCCCGGCCAGTTGTCCATAATCGCCCGATCGTTGGCCCCGCCGCGAACCCGCTCACCCGACTGCGGCCACTCCACCGTCCAGTCCGGGTCGCGCAACGCCCCGACCGCGTCGTAGTCGTGGGCCGCATGCGCCGCGAGATAACGTCGGACGATCTCCTCATTCGACGGTTTCGCCACGTTTTCTCCCTCGGGTGTGATGAGAAGCAACCGTGATGGCGCCGGTCCGCGCGGTCAAGCCTCATGTTGGGGTCAGGCGACGTGGCGTCGGCATCAGTCAGCGTGCGTCAATGTCACTCGACAGCGAGATGCCTCAGCTGCGTGGGGGCCTGTCTCTAGTCTCGACCTGCCTTTCCCCAGGACGACGAACTACCGCGCCGGTCTTTGGATCGAGCTGCCAAAGCTCGGACCCATGTGGAACTGGCCCCACCACGGTGTGGGGCCAGTCTTTCGGACACCTGCAACGAGGACCGAGTTTCAGCCGGTGTGCGTCGGACTCCCTTGCCGGCTGCCGAAAATCGCGGCGCCGAACCCGAGCAGAGCCAGCACGATGGCAACTGCGAACGTCTCCTGCGTGCCCGGCGCAAGGCTCACCGCCGGATCTCGAGCGTCGATGATCACGACGCGACCGAGCAGCACGCTGGCCGTGATCGCGGCGCTCGCCAGAAGCACGCCGCCGGATCGCGCTCGGGTCGCCGCCGGATAGATCAGGAACGCTCCGAAGGAAGCGATGAGACTGGGCAGGAGCCCGACCAGGCCAGCCAGCAGGGAGACGAGTCCGAGCAGGACGCCCAGGCCGATGAGCCCGATGTTCCTGGCCACGTCATTCTCCTGTCGTTCTAGGGATAGGTGCCACGACAGGGCACGTTAGCATCGCAAAAGTGTGATCTCGCACGATGCCGTCATAGTGTCGAGACGCCCGGCCACAGGACAATCGGGGTAGGGCCATGGTCAAGCGCTGCATCGATGGCTCGGCCGCGGCGGCTCACAGGACCAGGGCGATCGCCTGGCCAATGGCCGAGCCGATGAAGGGATAGCGGCGCTCGGCAGAAACGTTGCAACATCCTCGAAAACCGGCGCCCATCAAGGTACCTCTCGTGAGGACTCCCTTAACCAGGCGGTAATCGGACGGCGATTGCCAAGCATGGGTTGGGGTTGGGTTCGGTGCCGTGCGCTGGCCCAATCGTGTATGGCCCTTTCGGGTCGCTGGCAGCTCATGGATAGGGTGGCTGCCGTCCGGACTACATGTCCTCCCCTGTTATGTCGTCGATTGGGCCGCGATAGAGTCGGCCGCGGACGAGCCACCGCCGCGCGGCCGTGGGATAACGCGGTCCGTCTCGGCGAAGGGATCGTCCGTGTTCGGGCGAACCGCGAGAGCGACGGAGAGGACATGCTGGGTCTGGAAGCGCCGGAACGACCGACGACGATCCTGGTGGTCGAGGACGATGCCGCCAGCCGCGGGCTGCTTCGCTCGCTCCTCGAACGGGAGGGCTATAGCGCGATGGTCGAGGCGGACGGCGAAAGCGGTCTGCGAGTTGCTCGCGAGCACGAGCCGGACGTCGTCCTGCTGGACATCGGCCTGCCCGGCCTCGATGGCCTCCAGGTCACCCGCAAGCTGCGTCAAACGGCGGCGACCCGGACGATCCCGATTATTTTGCTCACTGGCCGTACCAGCCTCGAGGATGTGGCCGAAGGCCTCGACGCCGGAGCCGACGACTTCATTAGCAAGCCGTTCCGACGACCAGAACTGCTCGCCCGGATTCGGAGTGCCGTCCGGATGCGCCAGGCGATCCTCAGCATGGAGACGGTCCGGTCCGTCGTGGCCGCGCTGGCCGGTGCAGTCGCGGCGAAGGACCCGGTGACGGAGCTTCACTGTCAGCGGCTAGCAGGGCTCGCCGCACGCGTTGGTGCCCGACTTGGACTTGATGTCGACGAACGGGACGCGCTTGCCTACGGTGCGCTGCTGCACGATGTGGGCAAGATCGGGATTCCCGAGTCCATCCTTCAAAAGCCAGGTCCGCTGACGACGGAGGAACGGACGATCTTGCGCCGCCATCCTGAGATCGGCGAGGAGATCTGCCGGCCGCTCGGGCTGTCGCGGACCGTACTGCCGGTCATCCGGCACCACCACGAGCGCTGGGACGGGACGGGCTACCCCGATCGTCTGCAGGGTTGGGAGATCCCACTCGGCGCTCGCGTCGTCGGGCTTGTCGACGCCTTTGATGCGATGACCCACGATCGGCCGTATCGGGCGGCTCATTCATCCGAAGAGGCGCTCGATGAGAT
>VBEC01000047.1 GCA_005883615.1 Chloroflexota bacterium
CCGGCTCCTGGCGTGGCGGACAGTTGCGCACGACGACGGCCCGTGGCAGCCGGAGCGGTTCGTTGAGCAGCCTGGCCAGGGTCGCGTTGACTGTCACGAGGGCATCTCCGCCCCCCGCAAAGCGACGTTCGAGCCGAGCGACATAGCGCTTGGCCCAACGTTGCTGGCGCGCCATGCCGCCGGTCTCGGTGAAGTACTCGTGGCTGTCGTACACGAGGCGCCCGCCGAACTGGCGCCGGGCGAGACACGCCGCGGCAACGCCCCGTAGATCGTGGCCGTGGTGGACTTCGGCACGTCCGCCGGCGAGGGCCGCGGACCTCGACCAAGCGAGGTAGGACAGGCGCCAGCGAGCCACGACCCCGAGCCCTCGGGCCAGTCCGGCGAGTGTGGCGCTGTGCCGGGCGGCCGATCGGAATCCCATGGCGATCACGAAGAGGGGAACGGTGATCGGGATCGACAGGACCGCGAGAGCCGCGACCATCGCCGACTCCAGCCGGCCCCGCGCAGAACCCCCGCCAGGGCGACGCAACCACGTCGTCACCGCAGGGGAGAGGTGACCGGGTGAGCGCAGAAGCGCGAGGATGAGCTGCCTGGCCGGGCGGATGCTGATCGGCACGCGCTCGATCCGGAATCCGTCGCGCTGTTCAGAGTCGCCGACCGTCGCCGTGATGTCGGTTGGCCGTGCGACGACGGTGACGTCGAAGCCCGCATCGGCGAGGGTCTTGGCCTCGCGCAGGACGCGGACGTCAGTTCGGCAGTCGTTGAGGACATACATCACGACCCGGCTGCCGCGCGTCGGCCCGGTCGCAGCCCGTGCTTCGACCCCCGCCAGGGTCGTCACGCCGGAATTTCCGAAAGCGCACCAGCGATCCTCTCGGCGGCGCCGCTCTCCGGCAGCCGTAGGCCGGTCGCGCGACGAACGGCGTCGTCGGGCGCGCCGTCGGCAGGCGCCAGCCGGGCGAGCTCCCGGAGGGCCTTAGCCGTGTCCAGGCCGACGATCACCATGCGCCCGCCGGACTCCGCCACGGCTTCCACCCATTCGGTGGTCCCGCGCAGGACGAGGCAGGGCGTGCCCAGCCAGGCCGACTCCCGCTGGACGCCCCCCGAATCGGTGAGCACCGCTGCCGCGTGCAGTTGCAGCGTCAGGGAAGTCCGGTACCCGAGCGGGTCGACGACATGAACGGACGGATCCAGCTGCGCGCCTTGCTTCTCCAGGGCTTTGCGGGTTCCCGGGTGGAGTGCGAGCACAACCGGTCGGTCCTTGCGTGAGGCAGCCGACAGGAGCGCTGCCCACGCGTGGAGCGCCGCCGGTTCCCGGTTTTCGGCTCGATGGACCGTTGCGAAGAGGAATCGCCCTGGGGCAAGGCTGGGGCCATCCCAGTCCAGGGCATTTTCGATCTCCGCGAGAACGGCGGAGTCGCGGACATCGCGCGAGACGCGAGACGCGAGATCCTGCATCAGGTCGCCGACGAGCTGCACCCCATCGCCCAGTCCCTCGGCGGCAAGATTCGCGACGGCCGTGGGCGTCGGGGCGAAAAGCCAGCGCGAGAGACGGTCGGCCACAAGGCGATTGATCTCTTCGGGCATCTTCCGGTCGAAGCTGCGCAGGCCGGCCTCGACGTGCGCGATGGGGATGCCCAGCTTCACGGCAGCGAGGGCTCCCGCCAGCGTGGAGTTCGTATCGCCATAGACCAGCACGGCGTCGGGCCGTTCGGCGATCAGGACTGGCTCGAGGCCCGCAAGCATTGCGGCGGTCTGAACAGCATGCGAGCTACCGCCGACGCCCAGGCTCCGGTCTGGCCGAGGCAGGCCCAGCTCGCGGAAGAACACCCCGGCCAGTTGTTCGTCCCAATGCTGGCCGGTGTCCACGAACAGGTCCTCGTGGCGCGAGCGCAGCGCGGGCAGGAGGGCCGCGGCCTTGACCAGTTGGGGACGAGTCCCGACGACGCTGACGATGCGCACGAGCGAAGGACGCGGCAGAGCGACGCCCGCAGCCGGGCTTAGCCCGTTACCGCGGCCGGGTGAGTGCGCGTCTGGTCCTGGACCCCGACGCCGTGGTATGCCACGTGGAGCGGCAGCTCGACATCGCGCAAGCTGTTGCGTCCGTCGAAGAGGATCTCCAGCTCGGGGAACAGCGAGAAGTCGATGGTCTGGAAGAGCGGATCCGCGGTCTGGGTGACGATCGCTCGGAACGGGCCCGTGTCACCCCATTGGTACGGCGTCGCGCAGCAGCGCGCGACCTCCTCGGCTTCCAGGATCGGGTCGTACGCGGAAACGACCGCGCCATGGAACGAGAATCGCTCGATGAGCGGCAGGGAGCGCGAGTAGGCCAGCTCGTTGACGCCCTCGCGGTACGTCAGGCCGAGAACGAGCACAGGCACGCCTTCGAGGCCGCCGAGGGCCTTCTGGACGGCCTTGATCGCGAGACCGATCTGTCCGTCGTTGGCTCGACGTGACACCTCGATCAGCTCCATCTCCGGAGCGCGCGATAGAAGAAAATGGGGGTACACCGGGATGCAGTGGCCGCCGACGCCCAGGCCCGGCTGGTGCACATGGCTGTAGGGTTGGCTGTTGGCGGCCGCGATCACCTCCTGGATGTCAACGCCGACCCGATCGGCGTAGCGGGCGAACTCGTTGGCGAGAGCGATGTTCACATCCCGGTAGGTCGTGTCGGCGAGCTTGCTGAACTCCGCTGCCTCCGAGGACGACATGGCCACGACCTCGGCGTCGAGGACCGAGGCGTAGAACGTCGCCGCCCGACCGGTCGATGCCAGACCGATGCCGCCGACGAGCTTGGGATACGTCCCCAGGTTGCGAAAGACCTGGCCGGACAGCAGCCGCTCCGGCGAGAATGCCACGTAGAAATCGCGGTCCGCGCGCAGACCGCCGGCGGCCTCGAGGCGGGGCGTGAACCGCGTCCTCGTGTCACCGACCGGCAGCGTCGTCTCGAAGATGACCGTGAGCCCCTGGTGGACCCCTCCAGCCACGGCCGCCGTTGCGGCATCCATGTATCGATAGTCGGGCTGCTGCTCGTCGTCGAGCATCACCGGCACGATGACCACCACGACGTCGGATTCGCGAGCCGCGGCCGCTGCGTCCGTCGTGGCCCGCAATCGGCCGCTCCTGTGGGCGTTCTCAACCGCCTCGGCGAGGCCGGGCTCCTGGGTGACGTGCGAGCGTCCCTCGTTGATCGCGTCGACGACCGACTGCTGGACGTCGACGGCGACGACCGACCACCCGTGCCCGGCAAACTGGGCCGCCAGCGGCAGGCCCATCTTGCCGGCGCCCACGACGGCCACGGTGCCAACGCTGCCCTCCTCCCCGAGCCACGGCTCGACGCGCCTCGGAGTGCCATGCCGGCAAGCCTCGGGCGGCAGCTCGATCGATCCGCCGAGCAGGCTCGGTCCAGAGTTGGAGGGGCGCGTGGTGATGGTCATCGGACAGGCAGCCTCTGGGAGATTTCGGTGAGATCGATGGGTTGACGCTCGGCGGCCGAGGTGAGCAACGCGTTGGCGACGGCCACCGCCCACAGTCCGTCCTGGCCGTCGACGATCGGCCGACCGCCGTGCCGCACGATCCCAAGGAACGCATCGAGCTCCGCCGCGAGAGGCTCCGCGTTCTCAACGGGAAGCACCGCAACGTCGCCCTCGAACGTCGGCGCGAAGCCACCAATCAAGTGCGGGTTGGTCACGTCCGATGCGCGCGTGAACGTCAGCCGCTGGGTCAGGTAGTCGAGCTCGAACATGCCCTCTTCCCCGACCACCACGAGCTGCCGCCGCTTTGCGGGCGTAAGCCAGTTGACGTCGAGCATGCCGGTGGCGCTGGACGGAAAATGCAGCAGCCCAAAGAGCAGGTCCTCGTGGTCGGCATGGACCCGCCGAGCGGTTTCCGCGAAGACGCGCACAGCTCGTTCCCCGGCGATCCAGGACAGGATGTCGACATCATGGGTGGCCAGGTCGACCGTCACCCCGACGTCCCGGATTCGCGCCGGAAAGGGCCCCGCGCGCCGGCTCGTGATGGCGTAGACCGTCGACAGCCAGCCCGCGTCGAGCAGACGCCCGAGCTCGAGGACCGCCGGGTTGAATCGCTCGATGTGGCCGACCTGGATAGGGACGCCAGCCGCCAGCCCGGCCTCGACGATGCGCTCCCCGCTGGCCACGTCGGCAGCCAGCGGCTTCTCGACGAGTATCGCCATGCCGCGATCGAGCGCAGCAAGAGCCAGGGCCACGTGCGCGGTCGTCGGCGCGGAGATGACGAGGGCGTCGAGGTCCGCCTCGGCGATCATCGCCAGTGGCTCGGCAAAGCCCTGGGCGCCCGTGGACCTGACAGCTGCCGCGAGCACGTCGGGCATGGGATCCGCCACGGCCACGAGGCGGCAGTCGGACCGGGCAGAAAGGACCCTGACGTGGTTGCGGCCCATCGACCCCAGGCCTGCCAGGCCGACGCGGAGCTCGGCGTCTCCGGCCGGCTGCCAGGCTGCCATTACCGCGTTGCGGTCGGTGCTGCCTGGGCGGCCAATCGTGCCGCTTCGCCAGGCCTGCCGTCCGCGTGGCGAATGACGGCGGACCGGACCGCGTCGATGACGGTCACCTGCTCCTCTTCCGTCAGGCCGGGATAGACCGGGAGGGCGATCGTTCGCGCCGCCGCGGCGTCCGTCACAGGCAGATCCGCGTGCAGCCCACGCTCCATGATGTACGCCTGCCGGTGGACGGGGATCGGATAGTAGACGTCGGCGCCGACGCCGGCCTCCCGCAATTCGGCCAGGATTGCGTCCCTCTGCCGGCCGACATCGATGGTGTACTGATGAAAGACGTGGGTCCGACCGTCGGGCACGATCGGAGTCGCGATTGGCAGGTCCGCCAATGCCGCCGAGTAGCGGGCTGCAATCGCCTGGCGCCGGGACGTGTTGCGGTCGAGCTTGTTCAGTTGGACGAGCCCGATGGCCGCGGTGATGTCGGTCATCCGGAAGTTGAAGCCCAGCATCTCGAACTGATAGCGGCTGCGCTGGCCCTGGTTGCGATAGACCCGCAGCCAGTCGGCCAGGGCCGGATCTGACGTGGTGACGAAGCCACCCTCCCCAGTGGTCATGTTCTTCGTGGCATACAGGCTGAACGCGCCGTGCCCGAAGCTGCCGGCCCGGAGCCCACGAAACGTGGCGCCGTGGGCCTGGCAGGCATCTTCGACGACGGTGAGGCCATGGCGGCCGGCGATCGCGTCGATCATCTCCATGTCGGCGACGAGTCCAAACAGATGAACAGGGCAGATCGCCCTCGTCCGGGGCGTGATCGCGGCCTCGATCCGCTTGGCGTCGATCAGGTACGTGTCGGGCTCGATATCGACGAATACCGGTGTGGCGCCGGTGAACATGATCGAGTTCGCGGTGGCCGCAAAGGTGTGCGCGACCGTTATCACTTCGTCGCCCGGTCCGAGCCCCAGGCCGGAGAAGATGGCCATCAAAGCGAGGGTCCCATTGCCCATGGCGATGGCATGCGGGACGCCGACGTGGGCCGCCCAGCGTTCTTCGAGCTCGACCACTTTTCTGCCCTGCGCGATCATGCCGCCGGCGAGCACCTCGGCCACCGCGGCGGCCTCGTCCGGGCCGACATCCGGACGAGCGATCGGGATCATGCGGGCGCTCCCTGGCGGACGGGCCGCGGAGCCCGCTCCTCAAGGCTCTCCGCGTCGGGCAGGTAGAAATAGTGACGGTCACACGTGGCGCACAGGAGGTCGGCGCCGGCCGCCGGCGTTGGGCCCGCCTTTTCGCCGGTGCTGGCGTCCTGAAGTCGCCGGCCGCACGCACAAACCCAGCCAAGGCGGCGGGCCGGATTGCCGGCGACCAGGGCGTAATCCCCGACGGTTCGGGTGACCACGGCTCCCGCGCCGACCGTGGCAAAGCGGCCGACATCCGCGCCGGCGACCACCACGGCTCCCGCGCCGATCGAGCAACCGTGGCGAAGGGTGACCGGCGTGACCTCCCAGTCGGCTTCGCGCGCGAGATCGCCGCTCGAGGTGATGGCCCTCGGATAGCGGTCGTTGGTCAGGATCGCGTTGGGCCCGATGAAGACGCCGTCCTCGACGGTCACGCCGCGGTAGATGAGGGCCGCGTTCTGGACCTTGACGCGGTCTCCCAGGGCGACACCCTCATCGATGAACGCGTCGCGGCCGATCACGCAGTCCTGGCCCACGCGCGCACCCGTCCTGATCTGGGCTCGATTCCAGATGCTCGTCCTCGGTCCGACAGACACTTCGGACTCGATGTCGGCCGAGGCGTGCACGCGCGCGGAGGGATCGATCACGGACCTGTGGACTCCTGTGTGGCTGGCGGGTTGCTCTGGTGGGCCGATGGCGGTCGTCGCATCGCTCGGAGGCCCCGGCACCCGTGTCCTGTCGGCTCACCGGTCCGAGCCGGTGGCGAGGCACGAGTATAGCCGGAGGCCCCCTCTGCTCCAGCGCTCTCAGCGCCTGCGGCGAACCAGTCCGGCGACGAGTCCGAACGCAGCCCCGAAGGCGAGCCCCGCTCGCCAGTCGAAGAGCGTGCGAACAGACCCTTCCACGCGTTGGGCGAACAGGAAGACCACGCCGGTGCCGCGATCCGCGTGGACGGTCCGTGCCACGAGGGTTCGCACGCCTGCCTGCTCCAGGTGGACCTCGTTCGCGACGATCGTCCCGGCTACTCCCTGGCTTAGCCGGACGTCCCGGGCGAGTCCCGCGCCGAGCCCGCCAAACTGAACCGAGATCCTCTCGCCGCGGGCCAGTCCGACACCGCCCTGGCTGACGTCGATCGTCCCGCCGCGGGCACGGCCGATGCCTCCCTGTCGAACGGTGATTGCGTCCGCCTGCGCCTGGCCGATCCCGCCCTGGCTGACCGTGAGCTTCCGAGCCTCGACCTGTTCGGCTCCGCCCTGGTTGATCTCGACCACGTCGCCGCGCGTAACGGTGCCCTGCGGCGCACTGGCTCGAGCGCGCGTGCGATCACCGCTCGTGGTCGCCTTCGGTCGTGACAGGCCACGAGCGGCGGATAGTGGGCTTGAGCCAGCCGCGGACTCATCATTCGCGGCCGTGCGCGATACCTGTTCGTTTGCCTTGTCGGTCTGATCGCGATTGGGCTCGTCGCTCATGAGGTTGCCTCTGGTCGGGCGGCCGTTCATGACCGCGGAGGGCCAGCCTAGCGCGCGCGGCTCGGCCGCGCTGGAGGGGTCCGCCCGGCCTGGCTCGAGGGGGTAGGCCCGGCCGCGCTGAAGCCTGTATCCTGCGCGCGACCCGGTAGCCGTCGAGCAACGGGCTGGTCGCAAGCGAGAGGGGATCACCAATGGCGTGCCGAACTGGCCGTGCCGAGCTGGTGCCGGCCGGGTATTGCTGCGATCCGGAGCAGTCGGCGTAATGGCCCGTAGACCCCTCGTGGGTGTCCTCCTGGCGGTGGGGCTCGGCCTTGGCGTCGCAATCGGCGCGGTGGTCAGCGGCCTGCCTGCGTCGAAGCCCGCGGCCGGCGGCGTGCCCCGTGCATCAGCCGGAGCGAGCTCGTCGCTCCCTGCAACCGCCGGCAGCCCAACGGCGTCGCCCTCGCCCGGCACGCCTTCTGTCAGCCCTGGGCCTTCTGCCAGTCCGGGCCCGGTGCTCGTCGCTGCCCCGCTCGACGGCCTGCTCGTCTCGCCGGCCGCGGCCGCCCAGCATCCGATCGCGTGCATGATCGATGACCTGTCCGCCGCTCGGCCGCAATCAGGCTTCTCCGACGCATCCGTGGTCTGGCAGGCGCCTGCCGAGGGCGGAATCCCGCGCTACATGCTCGTCTTCCAGGAGCGGACGCCGAAGTCCGTCGGGCCCGTGCGCAGCGCCCGGTACTACTACATCGCGTGGGCCGCAGAGTGGCGAGCAGTCTACTGTCACGCCGGCGGGTCGCCTCAGGCACTTCAGACCTTGCGAGCTCAGGGCCACGGGCAGCTCGTTTACAACGCCGACCAGTTCTTCAACGGCCCCTACTTCTGGCGCATCACGACCCGCTTCGCGCCGCACAACCTGTACACCGACGGGAAGCACCTTCACGCGCTTGCCGGCAGTCTGGGCGCCACCGCGCCGCCGGGACGGGCGGTGTGGCGGTTCGCCGCTGACGCGCTCCTCAGCCAGAGGCCGGTCGGCGGTCAGATCGACGTGGCCTACCTGGCCAACCAGGTGACCTACAAGTACGACCGCGCGACGAACACCTACCTACGGTACGTGAGCGGTGGACAACGTCAGGTCGACGCCGGCACCAGGCAGCCGGTGGCGCCCAAGAACGTGGTCGTGATGCTCATGCAGTTCGGGCCGCTCAACGACGGTGAGCCGTACAAGCACCGCCTCGAGGCCAAGGTGGTCGGCAGCGGGCCGGCCTGGATCGCCACGAATGGCAAGACCGTCAAGGGCACCTGGCGCAAGAAGTCCCTGACGGCCCCCACATTGTTCTACGACGCCTCCGGACGCCCCGTGACGCTTACCGCCGGCCAGACGTTCGTGCAGGTGATGAAGACCACCGACCTCGTGCTCATCACGGCCGGCAAGCCGGCTCCGGTCAGCGTTATGCGCGGACCGCGACGCGATTAGTCGGACTGCTGCCACTGCGTCGCCGAGAACCCGCGGCTGCTGCATAGATTTGCCGCGTGTCGTCCGCGACGGCCCGCCATGTGCGTCGCCGGGCATCCGACTGGCGCGCACGGCTGACCAGTCGCGCGTGCATCGCCTCGTCCCCCCAGATCGTCGCGAGACCCGCGGCGAGCCGTGGGGCATCGTGCGGCTCCACGAGGATGCCGCCTCCAGCCACGATCTCGGGCAGGGCACCGACTGCGCTCGCGAGGACCGGCGTGTCGCACGCGAGTGCCTCGATCGCGCTCAGGCCGGCTGCATCGGAAACGACCGGCAGCACGACCGCCCGCGCGTTGGCCACGACCGAGGCCAGCCGCCCCGGCTCGAGGTGCGGCGCGTATAGCAGGAAGTCGCCTACGCCCT
>VBEC01000013.1 GCA_005883615.1 Chloroflexota bacterium
CCCGCGGCGGCGAGAGCTTCTCGACCGGCTCGAGTTCTCCGATCGCGATTTGCGCCGGCCTGTTCGCGATTACTCGCGGGGCATGCGCCAGAAGATCGGAATTGTGCAGGCGCTCCAGCACGACCCCGAGCTGGCCATCTTGGACGAGCCCTCCGAAGGCCTGGATCCGCTCGTGCAGCGGGCCTTTTACGCAATCCTCGACGACCTACGCGGAGCGGGTCGGACCGTGTTCTTTTCATCCCACGTTCTTTCGGAGGTCGAGCGCCTGTGCGACCGCGTGGCGATCATCCGGCGCGGACAACTTGTGGCACTGGAAGAAGTCGAATCGCTCCTAGCGAGACGCAAGCGAAACGTTGAGATGCGGCTGGCCGGGCCCCCGCCGATCCTGGACGGTGTCCCCGGCGTTTCGGGGCTAACAATCGCTGACGGGCTGGTTACGTGTCAGCTGGAAGGTGACGTAGGGCCGTTCCTCCAAGCGATCGCCGGTCATTCAATCAGCGACCTCACCATCGAGCCAGCCCACCTCGAGGAAGCCTTCCTTGAGTTTTACGCCGACGAGTTGGGCCTGGCTGATTGGGGGCGCTCGACTCGACAGGTTGCGGAAACCTCGAGGGAAGAGGCGACGGCTCCGAGCGTGGTCGATCGATGAACGCCACGCTGTTCCTTCAGACGTGGCGGTTCCAGCGGATCAAGCTCCTCGCCGTCCTTGCCGGTTTGGCCATCTGGGGCTTCTTGATGCCCGTGATCTACTCGCAGTTCGGGGTCCAATTCAAGAAGCTGTTCGACTCGGGAATAATCCCCAAGCAATTCGCCGAGTTCGGGGAGGGTGATGTCTTCTCCCTGCCAGGCTCCATCTCGCTTGGATTCATCCACCCGATATCGCTCCTCCTGAACGGCATCTTCGCAGTCGGCTTCGCATCCGCAGCCATCGCCGGCGAGCGTCAGCGCGGGACCCTGGAGGTCCTTCTGGCGAGACCGATCTCGCGACGCGGGGTCCACGCGACGCTATACATCTCCTTGCTCGTGTTCCTAGGAATGTCGGTTGGCGCGATCCTGGTCGGCAACATCGCCGGCGCAGTGCTTTTCGGTGTCGTCGACCAGCTCAACCTCTCCCGAGTCCCCGTCCTCTGGCTCAACGGGGTGCTCCTGTTCGGAGCCATCGGCTCGATCGGGCTGGCGGCATCGGTCTCATTCGATCGGCTCACTCCGGCGCTCGGCGTGACGCTAACGGTCGTGCTGGTTTCCTATTTCCTGGAGATCCTGGGCTCCCTCTGGCCGGACGCCAAGGGTCTGCAGCCCTACTCGCTGTTCTTCTACCTCAAGCCGAGGGCCATCCTCACCGGACAGACGGACCTCTTCAGCTTTGGGCTTCTACTGACGATCACTCTGGCTGCGATTGGTTACGCGCTCGCCATCTTCCCTCGCCGAGACCTGGCCGCCCCGAGCTAACGGATCGCAACACCTATCTGGTGATTGCAGGCCTGGCGCCCCGAATGCGCGGCTCTCTGGTCAGTGGTCGACTGCTGGTGATTTTCGGAATCGGCGCCGCGTCAGACCGCGGCCCAACCTGAAGGGTGATCAAGCGCCGGGCGGTCGGTAGGTCGCGCTCTGCTTGGCCGCGGCGTCGACCTCTTCGGGGGTCAGCAGGGGCGTCGTTCGCACGCTTATCGCACCCGAGGAGCTCCCCACCAGTGAGCCCGCCGCCGCCTGGACATTGCCCGGCAGGTCTGCGATCAGCAGGAAGTCGTCCTTGCCGAAGGTGAAGTAATAGGCCTCAACCGTGCCACCAAGCGACTTGACCAGCTGCTCGGTCGCCGCTCGGCGCCCTGTCCCACCTTCTATGCGGAGGCCTGCCGCTCCGGTCGCGGTATAGCTCCCCTGGAATAGGTACTTGGGCACGACGCACCTCCTCCTGTTCGCGAGGTCCAGCTTGGGATCCCGTCGGCAACCGTCCGACTTTACGACCGTCGGCGGGGTACCACAAGGACGTCAGCCAGGCGAGACGCGAAGGAAGCCGCCAAGGTAGTCGGGCTCAAGGGTCAGAGAGCCCGCGGATGCCGCTTCTTGCCGGAACACGCTCATGACGGACGGGCTGGGCCAGCCGTAGATCTCGGTGCCGTCGGGCTCCAGGTAGTCGTAGGCCTCGCGCGACCTCGCGTCCGCGCCCTGCACGTGGAGGTCCATCGACTCCGCGTCCCCGAAGACATGGACGATCGTCGCGCGCGAACCCCCCTCTTCGAGATACCCGAGGAACACGAGCGTCCGCGGCTTTTGGGCTTCGAGCCCCTTCGAACCCTCTTCGAACCAGCGCCGGAAGGCATCGAGCTTGCCTTCCTTGCTCCGGAAGTGACTGATGAAGACGATCGGCTCAGGCATCGCTCCCTCCTTCGCAGCCACACGTGCCTTCTAGGGCCAAGGCCGTCGCCAGGGATTGTCCGCCTCGGTCGAGGCTGGCGCGCTTGGCTTACAGGATTCCAATGGCATTGGACGATTGGTCGCTTGAGTGGTCCGACAACTTGGGGAACTCCCGGCCGCACCAACGTTTTTGTCCCGGGCTCCGATCAGCGCGGGATGTCCGCTGAATGTTGCCGCTAGCCGGCGATGCCAGGAACACACCGTGACCGATGTTTCGGTCGCCAACGTCCAATGGGATTGGAAAGGTGTCGCCCGAGCCCGCCGATACACCTCTTGGCATCGGGACTTCTACTCCGGCCGCCCTTACGGCGAGTCCTAGAATCTTCAATTGACGGTATCCACCGCGGGCCGGGGGGATGGGGGAAGGGAGGCAACCGTGGTACCTCGTCTTGCTCTCCGTGTGGGTCTACGCTCCGCGCTCCTCGTCGCCCTGATACTGGCATCGGCTCCGGCCGTATCGGCAGGCAATCCCAATCCGGGCATCGTGCCCCCGACCGGCCACGCTTTGGGCGTTCCATATGCCGATTGGGCTGGCCGCTGGTGGAATTGGGTCGCCTCTGTGCCCGCTGCGACGAACCCGCTGCTCGTCGATAACTGCAATGTCAACCAGCATCGGCCCGTGTGGTTCGTGCCCCACACCTTCTTCGGCAACACGCTGTCGACCTCGTGCACGGTCCCGACAGGGACGTGGCTACTGGCCACAGGCGGCGGCGTCGAGTGCTCCGAGGCCGAAGGAAACGGCACGACCGAGGCCCAGCTGCGGGCATGCGTCGAGAGTTTCCTGCCTCTCTTCTTGAACGTAAGGATCACTGTCGATGGCCGCGACGTGCAAAACGTGGATAGATACCTGTTCGTCGGAGGGCTCTATACGCTCAATCTGCCTGCGGACAACATCGTCGGGGTGGCCGCCGGCCCGACCAAATCGGTCGCCGGAGGCTAGCTCGCCATGGTGTCGCCTCTCCAGCCCGGCCAGCACACGATCGTCGTGCACGACGAGCTCGGAGGGCTCGGCGCTGCCGAAGCCATCGTCCAGATAACGGTTGTGCCGGGGCGCTGAACGCTCGATCAGCGTCCGCCCTTACATACCAACCATTCGGCCGCCTTGGCGGCCCTCATCGGTACGGGTTCGGCAGTAGAACCGGAGCACGTCGTGCTCGGGCTTCGCGAGTTGCTCGAAGCCCTGCCCGCGGTCTGGTGCAGAGACGCACCAGACCGTTAGAAAGTACGCAATCCTATGTGGACAGATCGAGATCCCCGGAGTACACCTAGCGCTTCAAACGAGTTGGCGCCCTGATCGGGGGGAGGGCCCCGTCATGGAGTCGGCCGCCCGCTTGCGCGCTGCATGGTGCGCCTCGAGGTCGACCCGGAGGTGTGCGATGAGCGTCCGTCGATGGGCCCGATTTATTGCTGGTCTGACCCTCGTTGCACCATTGATCGGGTCGGGGCAGGCGCTCGCGATCGCGCCACCTTTGACGATTACGGTCGACATGCCATCCGCTGTACCACCCGGTCACAACTGGGGGTTCAACGACTTCTTTCCGAGGACGCTGTCGGTCCCGAGCGGAGCCACAATCCAGTTCGCGATCGAGAGCTTCCACACGGCGACCCTGCTGCCGGCGGGTGTGACCGCCGCTGACGACAGCCTCGCCGCCGGCCTGGTAAAGGCGGACTCCGACGACGCCGGGCTCAATACCAACGGCACCACCCATTCGGAGTTCAACGTCCCAGCCACGTTGCCGGCTCCCTTCGGCTGCGGGACCGCGCCTCAGCCCGCATGCACGTTCGACGGCACCTCCGTCGTGAGCAGTGGCGTGAGCTTTACCCCGCCCACCGGGCCCTTCGCCGTCCACGTCACGGCCAACCCGGGCACCTACATCTTCCGCTGCCGGGTCCATCTCGGGATGGAAGGTCGACTAACCGTTTTGTCGTCGTCTGCCCAGGGGACGACGCCGGCAGAGCTGGCGGCCGCCGTGAGCAGCCAGGTCGCCACCGATGTCAAGGCGGGCCGTGTGGCCGAGGCCCATGCACGAGCCGTGTCGCCACACCACAACTCCAATGGGACGATCACGTGGACGATGCATGCCGGCACCTCGAGCCCGGACGGCCACACGGCCATCCTCGAGATGCTGCCCTTCAACGTACACGTCCGACGCGGCGATTCGGTGCGCTGGATGTCGCCGACACCGAACGAGCCCCACACGGTCACCTTCCCGCATGAACTGTTCAGCGACATCGTCGCGCTCTGCGAAGGGACACCCGACACGCCAGCGATCCCTCTCCACAACCCCCCGCAAAGCCCGGCCGACTTCACCTGCGGCGGGCCGCCATTCCCGGACGAGGTTGAGTTCGGCGGCGGGAACGGCGTGAGCGTGGTGACGTCGCCGTCGACCGTGTCCGACTCGGGGATCGTCTCCTCGGCGGCGTTCACCGACGGCTTCGGCGTCCCCTCGACCGCCACGCTTCGCACGTGGACCGTCCACTTCACCGGCGCACAGGCGGGTGTCTACACGTACCTTTGCCAGATCCATCCCGGAATGGAAGGGAAGATCACGGTCGTTCCTGGCGACTAGCCTCGGGCCGAATAGCGGCATCTGGACGAGCTCGGCTGGATCGCAGCCGGCTCGTCCCGGCGAGCCGTTCGGCGATCCTTGGGCGCGTCGGGCCGGTCCAGCCTCCAAATAGGGAGCCGTCGCCTCGCGCGGCCGCTCTCCTGCTAGACGCTAATCCGACCTTGCGGACGTCGCGGATAATCGGAGCTCAGTTGCCCAACCACAAGGGGCGTAGATGAGTTCCGCGATGGTTCCTGCGCTCGAGCTCGGCAGGGATGCCGTCAAGCGCCACGCCTGGACCGAGGCGATGGAGGCGTTCGCCGCTGCCGACCGCGCGGACGCGCTAGCGGCGGAGGACCTCGAACTGATGGGCGAGGCCGCGTGGTGGGCAGCCAAATCCGATGAGGCCGCCGACGCGCTCGAGCGCGCGTTCGCCCGCTATGTCGAGGCCGGCAGATCGATCGAGGCAGCTGGCGTCGCCCTTCACCTCGCCTACCAGGCCTTCCGCCGTCTTGCGCCCTCAGTGGGTGGCGGATGGGTGGCGCGAGCGGAGCAACTCCTCGAAGGTGTTCCCGCGTCCCCGATGCACGCCTGGCTGAACCTCTTCTACGCCATCGCGGCGCTGTTGGGAAACAACGCGGTCGAAGGCCTGGCGCTCGCTGACCGCGCAATCGCTGTCGCCCGCGAGCGTGGCAACTTCGACGTGCTGTTCATGGCCACCAGCCTCAAGGGCTACGCGCAGCTGCACCAGGGCAACATGGAAGACGGCCTCAGGTTGATCGATGAGGCCGCCGCGGCGGCAACGTCTGGCCAGCTCGACCTCCGCATTAGCAGCGACATCTACTGCAACACGATCGCCGCGTGCCGGAACATCGGCGACCTCAAGCGGGCGGGCCAGTGGGCCGACGAAGGCGAGCGGTGGATGCGTCGGCAAGGGGTGGGCGGCTATCCCGGCATCTGTCGAATCCACCGAGCTGAGCTGAAGATGCTTCGCGGCCGCTGGCAGGAGGCTGAACTGGAAGCCCGGCAGGCCTGCGAGGAGCTCCAACGGTTCGGGCTACACGATGCGCTCGGATTCGGGCACTACCAGATCGGCGAGATCCGACTGCGCATGGGCGATCTGCATGGTGCTGCGGATGAGTTCGAACGTGCGTACGAGCTCGGCCACGATGCGCAACCTGGCCTCGCGCTTCTCCAGCTGGCACGTGGCGAGGTGGCTGAGGCATCGCGATCGATCGAACGGGCGCTGGCGGCAACTCAGCCCGGCGACGGCGCCACCGACCGGGCAACGCGAGCGCGTTTGCTGCCCGCGATGGTCGACATCGCCATCGCGCGCGGCGACCTGGAAACCGCGAGCAAAGCTGTCGACGAGCTCGATTCGATCGCCGCCGGTTACAAGCAACCGCTGTTCGAAGCCGGCGCTCTCACGGCGAAGGGTGAGTTGCTTCTCGGGGAAGACCGGCCGTCCGAGGCGTCACCAATCCTGGGTCGCTCATGGCGCATGTGGCTCCAGTCCGACATCCCGTACGAGAGCGCTCGAGCCAGACTCCGTTATGCAGAAGCCCTCGCAGCGGAGGGTGACCATGCGACCGCGCAGCGCGACCTGCGGGCGGCCAGGACGGTGTTCGAGCGCCTGGGCGCCACACTCGACCTGCAACGGGTCGACGCGCTCCTCGGCGGGGGCGAGGCGTCCCTGCCGACGGCGGTATCCGCGCAGCAGGCGACCAAGACGTTCATGTTCACGGACATCGTCACATCGACCGACCTGGTCGGGCTCGTCGGCGACTCAGCCTGGGGCGAGCTCCTCGCGTGGCACGACCGGGAGCTCCGGTCGTCGTTCGCTAGCCACCGCGGCCAGGAGGTGAACAGCACTGGCGACGGCTTCTTCGTCGCGTTCGACGAGCCGGCCGAGGCGATCGAGTGCGCGGTCGATATCCAGCGCCGGTTGGCTCGACATCGCCGCGAGCATGGCTTCGCTCCCCTCGTGCGGATCGGCCTGCACTCGGCCGAG
>VBEC01000053.1 GCA_005883615.1 Chloroflexota bacterium
AGCCGCCCGTCGACGCTATCCCGGTATCGCTCGCGTCGTCGCCGCCCCATCGCACGGACGCGGTCTCGACGGCATTCAGCGCGGGCGAGCTCGCGTCCCTGACGACCGGCCGCCTCCTGCGGACGTCGAGTCGCCCAGTGCGCGGGGCGGCCGTCGATTCACGACTGGTCAGTCCCGGCGAGCTGTTCGCCGCCCTGGCCGGCGAGCGCACGGACGGCCACCGGTTCCTGGCCGACGCCGTGAAGGCCGGCGCGGCGGGTCTTCTTGTCTCCGAGGCCCCGTCGCCGGCTGAGCTGGACAGCCTGGGCGACGTGAGCGTCGTCCTTCTCCCCGATGTCACGGCTGCCTTGGGCACGCTCGCGGCCGCCTGGCGGGCGCGCTTCAGCCCGCTGGTCGTCGGGGTGACGGGCAGCATCGCCAAGACGTCCACGAAGGAAGCCGCGGCGGCCGTGCTGGCGCGCCGCTTCAAGACGCTTCGCAACGAGGGCAACCAGAACAACGAGATCGGGCTGCCGCTCACGATGCTGCGGCTCGGTCCAGAGCACGAGGCGGCGGTCCTCGAGATGGGCATGTACGCCGGCGGCGAGATCGCCGAGTTGGCGCGCATCGCGCAGCCCAGGATCGGGGTCGTTACTGCCGTGCTTGGCGTCCACCTTTCCCGGCTCGGGACCATCGACGCCATCGAGCGGGCGAAGGGCGAGCTCGTGGAAGCCCTGCCGTCCGATGGAAGGGCGGTCCTGAACGCGGATGACGAGCGCGTGGCCCGGATGGCGCGGCGGACTCAGGCCCCCAGCTTGACGTACGGCTTCAGCGAGGATGCCGACGTCGGGGCCGAGAGCGTCGCCTCCCTGGGTACCGAGGGGATGCGCTTCATCCTCCGGGCGGCCGGTGAGCGGACAGAAGTCGCGACACCGGCACTGGGCAGGCACGGCGTCCACAACGCGCTCGCGGGTGCCGCCGTCGGGATCGCCGCCGGCCTGCGCCTCGACGAGGTCGCCGAAGGGCTGGCCACGGGCTGGTCCGCGCCGCATCGGGGCGAGCTGTCACACGCAGGCGGGATGACCGTTCTCGACGATTCCTACAACGCTTCGCCGGTCTCGATGCGCGCCGCGCTGGAGCTGCTCGCGGCGCTGCCTGGTCGGCATGTTGCGGTCCTCGGCGAGATGCGCGAGCTGGGCGACCTGGCGGAGCCCGGCCATCGGGAGGTCGGCGGGCTTGCGGCGGGGACCGCAGACCTGCTCGTCGTGGTTGGCGCCGAGGCCGCGGGTATCGCGGAGGGCGCTCGCGCCGCGGGATTCCCCAGGCATCGGATCGTCGCCGTTGCCGATCGGGATGCCGCGCTGGACGCCCTGCTGGAGCGCCTCCGCCCGGGTGATGCGGTGCTCGTCAAGGCCTCGCGCGGGGTGGAGCTCGACCGGCTGGTGGACGTCCTGCTCGAGCGCCTCGGGCGTGGGGGCGCCTGATGGTCGGAGCGATCGAGCTCATCCAGGGCCTGCTGCTCGCCTTCGCGGTGGTCGTCATCCTCATGCCGTCCTACATCCGGATGCTCTCGTTCGTGGGCATCGGCAAGAAGATCCGCGAAGAGGGACCCAGCACCCACCTCGTGAAGCAGGGCACGCCGACGATGGGCGGCCTGCTGATCATCATTGTCGTCGCCGTGCTGGCGTACGTGCTCGACGGTCTGGATGCGTCGACCTACTCGCCGGTCGCCGCGCTGCTCGGCGTCGGACTGCTTGGCGCCGCCGACGATTTCCTGAACGCCCGGAAGGGACTGGGTATCAGCGTTCGCCAGAAGCTGATCTGGCAGCTGGTCGTGGCAGTCCTGGCGGCCATCTACATCCAGCGCCACTTCAACCTGGACGGCATCCGGGTGCCGTTCGCCGGCGAGGTCACGATCGGGCCAGGGCCCTACATCGTGTTCGCGGCGTTCGCGATCATCGCGGCGAGCAACGGCGTCAACATCACGGACGGCCTCGACGGACTGGCGGGCGGGACCCTGATCTTCGCGTTCATCAGCTACCTGATCATCGCCGAGCTGAACGAGCCCCATCAGCCGCGCGTGGCGCTCGTGTGCGCGCTGATAATCGGAGCCATCCTTGGCTTCCTGTGGTTCAACGTCCACCCGGCGCAGATCATCATGGGTGACTCGGGATCCCTTGCCCTGGGCGCCACCCTGGCCGTGACGGCCCTGGTCACGTTCCAGATCCTGGTCCTGCCCCTGATCGGGATCATCTTCGTGATCGAGACCGCCTCGGTGATCATCCAGGTGGCCTACTTCAAGTGGACGGGCGGCAGGCGGATCTTCCTGATGTCACCAATCCACCACCATTTCGAGCTCAAGGGCTGGGACGAAGAGAAGATCACGCTGCGCTTCTGGATCCTCGCGATCCTCGCCGGCCTTCTGGGTGTCACCTTCTTCCTGGCCTCGATCAAGGCACTCCACTGACGGGATGGCAGTCAGCATGAGCAGCCCGGGATCGGCCGCCCCTCGCAGGGAGCCCATCGATCTGGACCGGCTGACGATGGCCGACGTCCGAGCCGGCGCCCTGGAAGGCCGTCACGTAACCGTGCTGGGCCTCGCCCGCAGCGGCATTTCGCTGGCCCGCTTCCTGCTTGGTGCGGGCGCGGTCGTGACCGGCTATGACGGCCGGCCCCTCGAGACCCTTTCGCCGGCCGTGGCGGACCTGGCCGAGCAGGGCCTGACCGTCGTGGCGGGGCCGGCGGTTGACCCGGCAGGCACCTGGCGGGAGGCTGACCTCGTCACGACGTCGCCCTCGATCAACGCCGACTTCCCGACGACGGAACCTCGCCTGCGTGATGCTCTCCGACGCCTGGCCGCCGCCCGCGCCGGCGCTCCCGGAACGCCCGCCCTCGTCAGCGAGCCGGATCTGTTCCTGCGCCTGTGCCCATCGCCGACGGTCGGGATCACCGGGACGAAGGGCAAGACGACCACGTCCGCCCTGACGGCAACGCTCCTGGCCGCCGACGAGACCCATCCAGCCGTGCTGGGTGGGAACATCGGGGTGCCGCTCATCGAGCGGCTGCCGGAGTTGACGCCGGCCCACCGCGTCGTCATCGAGCTCTCGGAGCTGCAGCTCCCGACCCTGTCGCGGGGCACCACGCTGGCGGTCTATACCAACGTGACCGCGGATCATCTCGACCGCCACGGATCCCTGGAGGACTATCGATCGGCGAAGCGCCGCCTGTCGCAGTTGGTCGACCCGGACGGGCTGCTGGTCCTGAACGGTGACGACCCGCTTGTTGCCGGCTATGGCGAGGGCGCCCGCGCCCGCGTCGTCACCTATCGACTCGGCGCTCCAGAGGTCGGCGGACTGGGCATCGCCGACCTCGACGATGGCCAGTGGATCGTGGCCGACCCCCTCGGCAAGATCATGCCGACGGCGGAGCTCCAGATCCCCGGCCGGCACAACGTCTCGAACGCCATGGCAGCGGTCGCGGTCGGGCTGTACTTCGACCTGCCGCCCGAGACGATCCGCGCCGCGGCGCGGGGCTTCACGGGCGTGGAGCACCGCCTCGAGCGCGTTGCCGAGATCGACGGCACCCGCTTCGTGAACGACTCCCAGGGAACCCAGCCGGATGCCGTCATCGCCGCCCTGCGCGCCTTCGAGCCGCCGATCGTCCTGATAGCGGGCGGGCGCGACAAGGGGATCGACCTGTCGCCGCTCGGGCCGGTCGTGGCGGATCGGGTTGCGGCGGCGGTCCTGATCGGGGAGAGCGGGCCGCATCTCGCGAGGCTGTTCCGCTCGAGCGGGCTGGAGCACGTCGAGCGTGCGGCGAGCCTCGAGGAGGCGGTCCGACGGGCCGCCGCGATCGCGCACGACCTGCGCGTGGCGGCGGCGGCCGGTCATCAACTGAAGCCGACGGCTACGGTCCTGCTCAGCCCCGCCGCGGCCAGCTTTGACATGTTCGTCGACTACGAGGCTCGCGGCCGCGCCTTCAAGAAGGCCGTGGCCGAGCTCGCCGAGCTTGCGGAGGCCAACGGCCGATGACGGCCGTGGTGGCCCGCATCAGCGGGGCGACCGTCGTCCGCCGGCACTCGAGGGCGACGGGCTCGCTCCAGCGCGAGCGGCACCAACCCGACTACGCAATTCTGATCGCGGTGGTGGCCCTCACGGCGATCGGCGTCCTGATGGTCTACTCGTCGTCGGCCATCAAGGCCTATCTCGGCAAGACCAACGACAGCTTCGCCGTGGTTGGGCCGCAGGTCGTCTGGGCCGTGCTGGGCTTCGTGGCGATGGGCGTCATGACACGCGTCGATTACCGCTACCTCCGCCTGATCTCCGTACCGGCCTATGTCGTCGCGCTCGTCCTCCTGGTGCTCGTCTTCGTGCCCAGCCTCAACTACGTCGTCGGCGGCTCGGCTCGCTTCCTGCAGGTCGGGCCCCTGCCGGCCGTCCATCCGGCCGAGATCGGCAAGATCGCGCTGGTGATCTACCTCGCGCACTGGTTTGCCAAGACCGGCACGCGCGTGGGGAGCTTCTGGAGGGGCACCCTGGCGTTCCTGGTGATCGTCGCCCCGATCGTGATGCTCGTCGTAGCCGAACCGGACCTCGGGACCACTGCGGTGATCACCCTGACTGCCCTGACCATGTTCTTTGTCGCAGGCGCCAGCCTGAGTCACCTCGTCGGGCTGGGCGGCATCGGGCTCATGGGCGTGGTGACTGTCATCGCGTCGCACCCATACCAGCTCGATCGTATCCGGGCGTTTCTCGATCCCTGGAAGGATCCGCTGGGGATCGGCCACCAGACGATCCAGGGACTCCTGGCGCTGGCCCTGGGCGGGATGTTCGGGGCGGGGCTGGGCGAGAGCCGGCTGGCCGGCGGCCTCTTCCTGCCCAATGCGTCCAACGATTTCATCTTCGCGATCATCGGCGAGGAGTTCGGCCTGCTGGGAGCCGGCCTGGTGATCCTCCTGTTCGTGGTGATCGGCTACCAGGGCGTCCGGACGGCGCTGTCGGCGCCCGACACCTTTGGCTCGCTGCTCGCGGCGGGCATCACGGCCTGGTTGTGCATCCAGGCGTTCATCAACATCGCCGTGGTGGTGGCGCTCGTGCCGATAACGGGCATCACACTGCCGTTCGTGTCGGCGGGCGGGTCGAGCCTTTCGATCAGCCTGGCCGCGGCGGGAATCCTGCTGTCCATCTCGCGCGAGACCGTAGAACGAGGGACCTGGAACGATGCGTCTGCTGATCGCGGGCGGGGGCACGGGCGGGCACATCTACCCGGCCCTGGCCGTCGCCCGGTCTCTCAGCGCTCGTCCGGACGGGCCTGAGCTCAGCTGGCTCGGCGGCCATCGTGGGCTCGAGGCGGCGATCGTCCGGGCGGCCGGTTTCCCCCTGCGCCTGTTGGCCCTGCGCTCTCTCCGCTCCGTCGACTTCTCGGTCCACGCCGTCCTCGACCCCATTCGACTCGCCGCGTCCGTCCCGCAGGCCATGGCGATGCTGGCGCGTGAGCGACCGTCCGCGATCTTCACGACCGGCGGTTACGTCGCCATTCCCGTGCTGATCGCGGCCGCATCGCAGCGCGTGCCGGTCGTGATGTGGGAAGGAAACGTGGTGCCGGGCCGGAGCGTCCGGGCGACTGCCCGCCTCGCGAACGTCCTCGCGGTGTCCTTCGCGAAGACCTGCTTCAGTCTCGGTCGGGGTGAGGCCTCGGGGCGGCCCTGCTTCGTCACGGGCACCCCCATCCGCGACATGAGCACCATCGACCGCGTCGCGGCACGCGAGCGACTTGGCATCGGGCCGGCCGCGCGAGTGCTGCTGATCTTCGGAGGGTCGCAGGCGGTCCGCCGGTTCAACGCCGCGGTCGCGGAGGCCCTGCCCCGCTTGATCGAGCAGGTGCACGTCCTGCACCTGACGGGCGACGCGGGGTACGCCGACGCCCTGTCCGGTCGCGAGGCACTCCCGCCCGACATGCGCGAGCGGTACCGGCCATATCCGTTCCTGCGCGACGAGATGCTGCCGGCTCTTGCGGCCTCCGACCTCGTCGTGGGACGAGCGGGCTCGTCCACGCTGGCCGAGGTCACCGCGCTCGGCCTGCCCATGGTCGTCGTGCCCTACCCGCACGCGGCCGGGCACCAGCGGGCGAATGCGCGAGTGCTCGTCGACGCCGGCGCAGCCCGGCTGGTGGACGACGAAGCGTTCGACGCGGCGGCGCTGCTCGACGCGGCGGCGATCCTTCGCGATCCTGCGACCCATGCCCGGATGGCGGCCGCCTCGCGCGAGCTCGGCCGACCGGGCGCGGCAGGCGCGGTCGCCGAGATCGTCCTGGCCGTGGCGGGGCACGGCCCGCTGCCGGAGCGGGCTGCCCTCGATCAGCTCGCCCGAGGCATCGCCGCTTGACGCGCTCCAGCGGCGCAGGGCTGGCTGCGACCGGCGGTGAACTTCCCCAGCCGGCCATCGATCCTATCGCGGTCGGCTCCGAGATCCAGCGGCGCGTTGGCGTCAAGACCTCGCGCGAGGAACCGCTGGCGCGCTTCTCGACGATGCGCGTCGGCGGGCCGGCGGACCTCTTCGCGGTGGCGCACAACGCCTTCGAGCTCCGAGCGCTCGTGAAGTTCGCGCGGAGCCGCAAGCTGCCCCACCTCGTCCTCGGCCGGGGGAGCAACGTCGTCATCAGCGACCGGGGCGTGCGCGGCCTGGTGATCCAGGATCGCGCGGAAGGCGCCGAGATCGAGGGCGACCGGCTCGTCGCCGAGGCGGGCCTGCCGATGGCCCGGGCCGCGACCGTGACGCAGGTTGCGGGCCTGTCCGGCCTCGAGTTCGGCCTCGCGATCCCGGGCACGGTGGGCGGCGCCGTGTGGGCCAACGCGGGAGCCCACGACTCCGATGTCGCAGGCGTTATCGAATCGGCGCGCGTGCTGGCGGCCGACGGCTCGGAGGCGACCGTGGCACGGGCGGATCTTGGGCTCGTCTACCGCTCCAGCCGTTTGAAGGCCGACTCGGGCGTCGGCGAGCTCGTGATCGCCGCGACATTTCACCTCGTGCCGGCCTCCGCGGAGGAGATCAAGGCGCGACTCGACGACATTCGGCGCTGGCGCCAGGCGCACCAGCCGCTCGGCCTACCCTCGGCCGGCAGCGTCTTCCGCAATCCGTCCGACGATCGCTCGGCCGGCGCGCTGGTCGACCAGCTCGGCCTCAAGGGAAGGACGGTCGGCGGCGCCACGGTCAGCGAGAAGCACGCCAACTTCATCGTCAACGACCGGCGGGGCACGGCGGCGGACGTCCGGCTGCTGGGCGAGCGCGTCCAGCGCGAGGTCCGCGAGAGACTGGGCGTGGAGCTGGAATTCGAGATCGTGTTCGTCGGCGACTGGACCGGGTGGCGCCCCGGCGAGGGCTACGAGTGAGCGCGGCCGATGACGCACCCCGTGCCCCGATCGCCGTCCTGTTCGGCGGACCTTCGGCCGAGCACGACGTCTCGATCGTCTCCGGCAATGCCATCGCCGACGCTCTCGAAACCGCCGACCAGCCCGTCCAGCGGATCCTCATCGACCTGGCCGGTGGTTGGTGGTGGCTGCCCGCGGGGCACCGGCGCGATGGCCGCGCACCGGCCGTCTACGACGATCCCGCCGCGCTTGGGGCCCAGGGCCCGATCAGCGCCGGAGTGGCGACCGACCTGCTTCGTGCGCCGCAGCCTCAACCGATCGTCTTCGTCGCTCTTCACGGGCCGTTCGGCGAGGACGGCACCATCCAGGGGATGCTCCAGGCCGCGGGATTGGCATACACGGGCGCGGGCGTGACGGCTTCGGCCATCGGCATGGACAAGGCCGTCTTCAAGCGCCTCGCGCGAGGCCTGGGCCTGCCTGTCGTCGATTGGCGGGAGATCAGCCAGAGCCGCTGGGACGCCGGCCAGGATGCCGTGCTGGCCGATCTGACCGCGTTCGCCGAGGGCACGGGCGATCCGCGCCTCATGATCAAACCGGCGCGACTCGGGTCGTCCGTCGGCATGACGCTCGGGCATTCGCCCGACGAGTACGGACCCGCGCTCGATACGGCGTTCAGGTTCGACACGCTGGCGTTGGCCGAGCGCTACGTGAGCGACGCGCGTGACCTCGAGGTCTCGGTCGTGGGCAACGATCCTGCGCGGCTCGAGCTGTACGGGCCGGGCGAGATCATCGCCGGCCACGAGTTCTACGACTACGAGGCCAAGTACACGCCCGGCTTGTCCGAGACAAGCCCGCGCGCCGAGGTGCCGGAGCGGACCCGAGCCATGATCCACAAGATCGCCCGGGACGCCTATCGCGGGATCGGGGCCGAGGGTTTCGCGCGCATCGACTTCCTCCTGCGCGGCGACGAGGTTTACCTGAGCGAGATCAACACCATTCCCGGGTTCACCCCGATCAGCCTCTTCCCGGTCATGTGCGCAGACGGCGGCTACGACTTCGCGGGCATCTGCCGGCGGATCGTGGAGCTCGCCGAAGAACGCCGGCGGACGATGCTCCGGCCGGTCCTCACCCCCGGCGACCTTCCCCGATGAAGAATCGCGTCACCGTTCGGCGGAGCGTCGACCATTCCCGGGCGCCACGCACGATCCGGCGTCGATCGGCTGGGCTTTCGCGAGCAAGAGCCGGGGCCGCCCTCGTCATGGTGGTGGTGGGCATGGCCATCTACGGCCTAACAGCGTCGCCCGTCTTTGCGTACCGGCATCTCGTGGTCCAAAACGCGACGTTCACGGAGGGTGCTGATCTGGCCTCCCGGCTCGGGGTGGGGGAGGGCGTCAACCTGTTCCAGCTGGCAACCGGGCCGATCGGTCAGCGGCTCGTCCAGCTGCCGTCGGTCGCCGGGGTCGATGTGTCGGTACGGCTGCCCGATACGCTGGAGGTCCGCCTGCACGAGCGCGTGCCGATCCTGGTCTGGGCCGTCGGAACCAGCCGCTACCTGGTCGATCGTGAGGGCATGCTGTTCGCCGAAGCGACCGATCCGCCTGCTGAGGAGAGCGCCGGCCTCCCGGTCGTGGACGATCAGCGAGCCCAGTCGATTGGACTCGGGATCGGCCAGCACCTCGCCACGATCGACCTCGATGCGGCCACGCGCCTTGGGGCGCTGCAGCCCGCCAGGGATCTCGGCAGCCGTGCGACCGGACTGGCGTTCGCAGTCGACGACACAAACGGCTACGTGGTATCGGGCAAGCCCATCGGCTGGCAGGCGATCTTCGGCTTCTACACGCCGACCCTCCGCCGAACCGACCTCATCGCCGGCCAGGTGCGGCTACTCGCCAGCCTCCTCGCGAAGGCCGGCGAAACCACCGTGAGCAGCGTCCTCCTGGCCACGGATCTGGACGGAACGTATGTCCCGCGAGCAAGTGCTCGCACGACATCTCGAGGCAGCCCGAGCCCCGGGCCGTGAACGGCGGGCTCATTCGGCGGCTCATTCCGGGGCGGATGTGGTCAGCCGCGCCACCAGTTGCCGCGGCGCACCGCTCTCGGGTAGCCTTGGCCATATCCCACCTACGAGGACGGACATCCGGTGCTGCTCCCCCTGGCAGGTCTCCTGGTGGGCGTGGTACTGGGTCTCTTCCTCAAGGTCAACGTCAGCTTCGAGTTCGCCCGGTATTCCGCCGTGGCCATCGTGGCCGCGTTGGACTCCGTCTTTGGCGCGGTGCGCGCGGAGCTCGACGGCGTCTACGACAATCGGATCTTCATCAGCGGGTTCGTTGTCAATGCCATCGTCGCAGTTCTCCTGGCGTTCATCGGTGATCGGCTCGGAGTCGATCTCTATCTCGTCGCCCTGATCACCTTCGGCCCACGGATCTTCCAGAACGTGGCACTCATCCGACGGCACTTCCTGTAGACCGCCCCGGGCACTGAACCCCTTGCAGCGAGGAACGGAACGGCACGTGGAACGCGAAGCGGTCATGGTGGGTATCGACGTCGGCACGTCGAAGGTGTGCACGCTGATCGGCGAGATCGGCCGCGACGGCTCGCTCACGATCATCGGCAAGGGCATCGTTCCGACGACAGGGCTGCGCAAGGGCGTCGTGGTGAACATCGACCAGACGGTGCAGTCGATCGCCCAGTCGGTCGAGCAGGCCGAGCGATCGTCTGGCTACAAGGTCGACGCGGCCTTCATCTCTGTCGCCGGTGAGCACGTCAAGAGCCAGAACTCGCCGGGCACCGTCGCCGTCAGCGGGCATCGACGCGAGGTCACGCACGAGGACATCAACCGCGCGACGGAAGTTGCCCGGGCAATCCAGATCCCCTCGAACCGCGAAGTCCTGCACGCGCTGCCGCGGGATTTCTCCGTCGACGAGCAGGAGGGCGTGAAGGACCCGCTCGGGATGAGTGCCATCCGTCTTGGCGTCGAGGTACACATCGTCACGGCGTCCGCCACGGCCATCCAGAACCTGACGAAGTGCGTCGTCGCTGCCGGCGTGAAGATCGACGAGCTGGTGGCCGGCGCGCTGGCCTCGGCGGAGGCGGTCGTCTCCGAGACGGAGCGCGAGCTGGGAGCGGCGGTCGCCGACATCGGCGCGGGGACGATAGACCTCGCGGTCTTCGCCGACGGATCGCCATTCCACACCGCCGTCCTGCCCGTCGGCGGCAATCACGTTACCAACGACCTGGCGATCGGCCTCAAGACCAGCCTGCAGGCGGCCGAGGAGCTCAAAGTCAGCCACGGAACCGCCGACCTCGCGAGCGTCGACGAGGACGAGACGATCGCGGTCAGCGTCCTCGGCGAGCCCGCCGGCCGGACCGTCAGCCGGCGTCAGGTCTGCGAGATCATCGAGGCCCGCATGCGCGAGACATTCGAGATCCTGCGCTCCGAGATGCAGGCTGCCGGCCACGGTGTCATGCCGGCCGGCGTGATCCTGACGGGCGGTGCCTCGCAGCTCGCCGGGACCGCCGAGCTCGGGCGCGACGTGCTGCAGATGCCCGTGCGCATCGCGGCTCCCTCCAACATCGGAGGACTCGTCGACAACCTGCTTTCACCAGCCTACAGCGACGCCGTCGGCTTGCTGTTGTGGGGTGCCAAGTCGCTCACCGCCGCGGAACCGGGACGCTACGAATCGGCGCCCGCGATGGGCGGGCTCGGCCGAATTCGGGACGCGCTGCGCAGCATCTTTCCCTGACGGTTCGCGTCGGCCCGGTGCAATCTCGTGCGCTGACCGTTCGAACCGGCGCGAAGCGCGGGCTCTTCGACCTCACCGATGAATGCCGGCGGTTCGTCCACGGCGGCGACGACGGCCTGCTCGTCGTCTTCCTGCCACATGCCACGGCCGGTCTGCTGGTCATGGAGCTGGGCGCCGGCTCCGAAGAGGACTTGTTCGACGTCCTGGATGGACTCCTGCCGCGCGACGATCGCTGGCGCCACCGTCATGGCTCACGGGGCCATGGCGCCGACCACATCCTGCCCCTCTTCGCGCCGCCGTCGCTGACGGTCCCGGTCGTCGGCGGAGAGCTCGCTCTCGGTGCGTGGCAGTCGATCGTGCTTCTCGACCCAAACCCGGACAACCCCGTCCGTACGGTCCGCCTCAGCTTCGTGCCCGGCTAGTTCCGGGAGCAATGATGGCAAACCAAATCTGAGTCATTTGCAACTGAGATTCGCGTTAGGTGCAGCGCCCAAGGGTCGCCGTGACCCCCGACGCCAAATACTCCCCTGGGCCACGCCCAAGCCGCAAGTCGCGGTCTGGACATGCGGGGATCGAGCGATCGGGCGAGGCTGGAACGGTGTCTAACGCGAGCCAGACTTGCGTCTGGGACAGCGGCCATGCCCGGCGGACTGGCGATCCAGCCACGAGACGCGCGGTGCCAGCAGTCACCGCCTGGATCCCGGGCGGGCAGCCGGAGCGGGCCTGGATTACGGAACTTGGAGGTTCCCGGCCGACGGTGCGGCGCTATACTCGCCCAGACCTCGCACCCCCGCGTATGCCGTCTCCCCGGACCGTCACGTCCGGCACGGCAGAGGGAACTGACCAATACGCAACCCGGATGCCACCGGAGGAGAGGCGATGCCGCTTCGGTCCGATTCTGAGAACTTCGCCCTCATCCGCGTGATCGGCATCGGAGGCGGCGGCAGCAACGCCGTGAACCGCATGATCCGGGCCGAGATGATGGGCGTGGAGTTCATCGCCTGCAACACGGACGCGCAGGCGCTCCTCCAGTCGGACGCGGCCCACAAGATCCGCATCGGCGACAAGATCACGCGCGGGCTCGGCGCCGGTGGCGATGCATCGATCGGTGAGCGGGCGGCCGAGGAGGATTCCGAGAAGATCGCCGAAGCCCTGCGCGACTCGGACATGGTCTTCCTGACCGCGGGCATGGGCGGCGGCACAGGATCGGGCGCGGCGCCGGTCGTCGCCGAGATTGCCAAGGAGCTCGGTGCGCTGACGATCGGCGTGGTCACCAAGCCGTTCAGCTTCGAGGGCGCCAAGCGCAAGATTGTCGCCGAGAAGTCGAGCGAGTCGCTCAAGTCCAAGGTCGACACCCTGATCACCATCCCGAACGACCGACTGCGCGACGTCGTGCAGAAGAACACGTCGATCCTGGATGCATTCCGGGTCGTCGACGACGTCCTGCGCCAGGGTGTCCAGGGCATCAGCGACATCATCACGGTGCCCGGCCTGATCAACCTGGACTTCGCCGACGTGCGCGCCATCATGAAGGACGCCGGCTCCTCGATGATGGGCATCGGTCGGGCATCGGGCGAGAATCGCGCCCTGGAGGCTGCCCGGCAGGCCATTGCGAGCCCCCTGCTCGAGATCAACATCACCGGTGCGCAAGGGATCCTGTTCAACATCACCGGCTCGACCAGCCTGAGCCTGTACGAGGTCCAGGAGGCGGCGGAAGAGATCAAGGCCGCGGCCGATCCGGAGGCAAACATCATCTTCGGAACGAGCTTCAACGAGCGACTTGGCGAAGAGGTCGCGATCACGGTCATCGCGACCGGCTTCGATGCCAACCGAAAGCACGAAAGCATCCGCCGGGAATCGGCGGCGCAGCCGTACGAGGTCGGCGGCTCCATCCGCGCACCGCGGGAACGGAACTTCCTCGACGAGCTGGAGCGCCAGCGCGCAGCGACGGATGACGGGGCACCATCGATCAGAGAGGACGACGACGAGCGGGGCGACGAAGCCGCGGCCAGTGCGAGCGCCGGTGCCCCGATGGCGGTCCGTGTCCCGCGGTCGGTGGGCACGGCAGCCGAGCCGGTTCGCAGGACGTTCGACGCCGACGACCTCGAGATCCCGAGCTTCCTGCGCCGCAAGTAGACGCGTCGGAGCGCTTGCTGCCGGCGCACTTCGGGCGTGGCCGGCGATCGTGAGGTTCCCGCGCTGCGCGAGGCGCGCGATCGCGTCCGGGAGCGCATAGCCCAAGCCGCTGGCCGCGCGGGCCGGAACCCCGACGACGTCACGCTGGTCGCGGTGTCCAAGCTGGTTCCCGCGGAGCGACTGCGAGCGGCGGTGGCCGCAGGCCTGACGCTTCTCGGGGAGAATCGCGTCCAGGAGGCCGCGACCAAGCATGACGCTGTGGCGGGTGCGCGCTGGCACCTGGTCGGCCCCCTCCAGTCGAACAAGGCTCGCCTCGCGGTTGAGCTGTTCGAGGCGATCGAGAGCGTCGATTCCATCCCGCTCGCCGACCGCCTTGACCGGCTCGTGCGCGAGCTGAGGCCGGCCTCGGCTCTGACGGTCTACCTACAGGTCAACGTTGACCGTGATCCGACCAAGGCCGGCTTCGAGCCAGAGGCGGTAGAGCCGGCGCTGACCGCGATCGAGGGCCTGCCGGGGATCCGGCTGGCGGGGCTGATGACTGTCGGGCGGGTCGTCCCCGATCCCGAAGGAGCGCGACCGACCTTCCGCGCGTTGCGCGAGCTGTCGGGGGCGCTGACGGCTTCTCACCCAGCATTGGGCGATGGACTGTCGATGGGCATGAGCGACGATTTCGAGATCGCGGTCGAGGAAGGTGCGACGGTGGTCCGTGTCGGCCGTGCCCTGTTCGGTGAGCGCCCCGATGCTGCTCCCTGAGGGATCGGAGGGGCGCGTCACGAGACCGCCCGGCGCCTGCCGACATCGCTGCTAGACTCTGTGGGTGGAGGTCGTCGGCAGGAGCTTGTTCTATCTCCTGGTAGCCGCTCTCCTGTCGCTGATCCTGGCGCGCGCCGTGATCACGTGGGTCGACCCGTACGCCCGATACGAGGCATCGCGCTGGGTCCACCGAATCACGGAGCCGATGCTCGCTCCCATCCGCCGGCTCCTACCGCCCACTGGCGCTGTCGACTTCTCGCCGGTCGTCCTGTTTCTCGTCCTGTCGATCGTTCTGCAGGCGGTTAGGTAACGGGCGATTCACGCTTCACCGTTCGTCTCACGCCTCGGGGCGGGTCCGACCGTGTCGAGGGAGTGATCGAGGGAGACCTCAAGGCCCGCGTGTCCGCGCCGTCGGTCGGCGGCGCCGCGAACCAGGCCCTCGTCCGGCTGATTGCGGAGGAACTTGAGATCTCGCGCAGCGCGGTCCGCCTGGTGGCCGGCGCGGCCGGGCGGCGCAAGCTCATCGTGGTCGAGGGAATCGAGCCGGATCGCCTGATGTTGCGCTGGCCCGGCCTTCGGGTCTGAGCCCGGGAGGGCTATCCCAAGCGGGCTATACTGCTGGCGTTCCGGCGTCCCGCCGGCCGCGGGGGCGATTGGCTCAGTCGGTTAGAGCGCGCGGTTCACATCCGCGAGATCACTGGTTCGAATCCAGTATCGCCCACCAGAGTGACCTCACAGACGCAGGGCCCTCGGGCCCTGTTTCTGTATGGCTTGCTTGCTCGCATGCGTCAGCCCTCGACGCTCACGACGCCCACGCGGCCGATACGCGCGAGCTCCGGTGGTCCAGTCGCTCATGGGGTCGGCTCCCTCGCCTCCGCCAGGTGCTCGGCATTGGTGACTAGGAGGGCGCTGCGAGCCGCCGCAGGACCGCCGGAAGGATCCCGCCCTGGCGGTAGTAGTCCACGTCGATCCAGCCATCGAGACGAGCCACTGCCCGGAACGTCCGCCCGCCGCGGCCTTCGTCAGATCGTGCGTCGATGCTCAGCGTCTGCCGTGGCGTGAGGCCCTCCGACAGCCCGTGAATGGTGTATGACTCGCGTCCCGAAAGACCCAGCGACGCCGCGTTCTCGCCGGGCTCGAACTGCAGCGGCAGCACGCCCATCCCCACCAGGTTGGAGCGATGGATCCGTTCGAACGACTCCGCCAGAACGGCGCGGATTCCGAGGAGTGCGGGGCCTTTGGCCGCCCAGTCGCGCGACGATCCGGAGCCGTACTCCTTGCCGGCGATGACCAGGAGCGGAACGCCCTCGGTCGCATAGCGCATCGCCGCGTCATACAGGAACTGCTCCTCGCCGTCGGGCAGGTGCAGCGTGTAGGGGCCTTCCTTGCCCTCCACGAGCGCGTTGCGCAATCGGATGTTGCCGAACGTGCCGCGCATCATGACCTCGTGGTGGCCGCGCCGGGCGCCGTACGAGTTGAACTCGAGCGGCCCGACGCCGTGCGCCTGCAGCCAGGTGCCGGCAGGCGACCACGCTGCGATCGAGCCGGCCGGCGAGATGTGGTCGGTCGTCACAGAGTCGCCGAGCATGGCCAGGACGCGCGCACCCTCGATGTCGCGCAGGTCGGCCGGTTCGCGACTCACGCCCGTCAGGAACGGCGGTCGGGCGATATACGTGGAGTCGACATCCCAGACGTAGCGGTCCCCCGGGGGGATCGGCAGGGCTCGCCAGCGGTCGTCGCCCTCGAAGACCGACGAATACGTTCGCTCGAAGAGCGCCGGATCGATGGAATCGGCGATCACCTGGCGGATCTCGGCGGCGGACGGCCACAGGTCGACGAGATAGACCGGCCGGCCGTCGCCATCCTGCCCGAGCGGCTCGGAGGTGAGGTCGAGATCGACGCGTCCGGCCAGGGCGAAGGCGACCACGAGCGGCGGCGACGCCAGATAGGAGGCGCGGGCCAACGGGTGGATCCGGCCCTCGAAGTTGCGATTGCCTGACAGGACCGCGGCGACGATCAGGTCGTTCTCTTCGATGGCCTGGGCGACCGGCTCGTCGAGTGGCCCGGAGTTCCCGATGCAGGTCGTGCAGCCGTAGCCGGCCAGGGCGAAACCGAGCGTCTCGAGTGGGTCCATCAGCCCGGCCGCCTCGAGATAGCTGGTCACTGCCTTCGACCCCGGTGCGAGCGACGTCTTGACCGTCGGCGGGACGCGCAGGCCCCTGGCCACGGCGTTGCGGGCCAGCAGGCCGGCTCCAACCATGACGGTCGGGTTGGACGTGTTCGTGCATGAGGTGATAGCCGCAATCGCCACCGAACCGGACTGGATCAGCGCCTCCTGGCCGTCGACCTCGAGCCGGACAGGCCGATAGCGCCGGGCATCGATCTCGTGCGCCTCTGGTGCCGGCTTCGGCTGGGAGGGCGGGGCGGCGG
Organism: Chloroflexota bacterium; assembly: GCA_005883615.1. Lineage (GTDB taxonomy): Bacteria > Chloroflexota > Limnocylindria > Limnocylindrales > CSP1-4 > CF-16. The sequence goes on from VBEC01000053.1 coordinate 16,408, forward strand.
CGTGCGGCTCGGACAGGGCAAACGATGGCGGGTCGCTGGCCGGGAACGATTCTGCCGACGCCTCGTCGACCCTGCCTTGGGGCGGTTGCGGCTCCTCGCGCAGACGCGAAGCGCCGATCGCCTCCAGGCCGTCCGGGTAGATGCTCCGGAAGTTGTGTTGCAGCTCGCGCAGCGGTACACGATCCTGGGGACGTCTCGGCCCGGCCACCGACGGCTCGACGGTGGCCAGGTCAAGCTCGAGGGCAGCGTCGAAGTCCGGCCCGGGTCCCGGCTCGCGCCAAAGGCCCTGCTCCTTGGCATAGCGCTCGACGAGGTCGAGCAGCGCTGGCGGTCGGGCCGTCAGGCGCAGGTAGGACAGTGTCTCGGTGTCGATCGGGAAGAGCGTCGCGGTCGCCCCGAATTCCGGGCTCATGTTGGCGATGGTGGCCCGGTCGGCCAGGGCGAGGCCGGCCAGTCCGTCGCCGGCAAACTCCACGAACGCCCCCACGACCCCGAACGAGCGCAGCATCTCGGTCACGACGAGCACCAGGTCGGTGGCGGTCGAGCCCGACGGCAGCTCGCCGCTCAACCGAACGCCGACCACATGGGGCATCGGCTGGTAGAGCGGCTGCCCGAGGAGCACCGCCTCCGCCTCGATACCGCCGACGCCGTAGCCCAGGACGCCCAACCCGTTGATCATCGTCGTGTGTGAGTCGGTGCCGACGAGCGTGTCGGGAAACGCCAGGTCGCCGAGATCGTCCGCGCGACTGGTCACGACCGTGGCCAGGTACTCCAGGTTCACCTGGTGGACGATGCCCGTGCCCGGAGGGACGACGCGCAGCCCGTCGAAGGCGGTCTGCGCCCAGCGCAGGAGCTGATAGCGCTCAGTGTTCCGTTCGTACTCGCGAGCCACGTTGTACAGGAACGCCCCCGCTGATCCGTACATGTCCACCTGCACCGAGTGGTCGATCACCAGGTCGGCGGGCACGAGCGGGTTCACCCTGGCCGGATCGCCTCCCAGGTCGGCCATCGCGTCGCGCATCGCGGCCAGGTCGACGATGGCCGGGACCCCGGTGAAGTCCTGGAGCACCACGCGCGCCGGCATGAAAGGGATCTCGGCCTCCGCGGGCTGGCCTGGCCGCCAGGATGCGAGTCGCTCGGCGTCCTCGCCGGTGATGACGCCGCGGCCGGCGTGACGGAGGACGTTCTCGAGCAGGATCTTGACGGTCACGGGAGCCCGGGCGAGATCGATGCGGTCGCCCAGAACCGACAATCTGACGAGATCTGGCAGGCCGGGCCCGAGGCTGGCCCGGGCACCGAATGGATCGTGGCTGGGCACGCATCCTCCGCGTGGACGGTCGATACACTCGAACGATGCAAGAGTACCGCGACGCCCCTTCGAGCCGCCTGATAGAGCGTTCAGCGGAGGCTCCGATGACGCCGTGAGGGCCTGGGATGACCCTCCTCCGGACGCCGCCGGGGAAGACCTGCCCGCGCTCGATCCGCAAACGGTGGCCGAGGTCGAGGCCGCGGGCATCGATCTCGATCCCGACGCCCGACGCGCCCACGACGTCCGGCCCACCCTGGACGACCGGGCGCACCGCGACGCCGACCCGCACACGCATCCCCACGTTCGATCCGCGGCCGGCGACCCGCCCGTCATCGGCATCGTCGGGGCGGGGGCGGTCGGCACGACGCTCGGGGTGGCGCTGACACGTGCCGGCTGGCCCGTCGCCGCGGTCGCAAGCCGTGACGCGCAGCGGCGAAGCCGCTTTTCGCAGCTGGTCGGCGGCACCCGGGCATTCGCCGAACCGAATGCGCTGCTCGACGAGGTGGAGCTGATCATCGTGGCCGTGCCGGACGACGCGATTGCCCAGGTTGCCGGCGGCCTGCGGATGTACAGCGGGCAGGCAATGATCCACACCAGCGGCCTCCTGGGCGCCGAGGTCCTGGCCCCGGCCATGGCAGCCGGGACCCAGATCGGGTCGTTCCATCCCCTGGTCTCGTTCGCCGACACCGAGCTGGCCATTGCCGCGCTCCGCGGCGCGACGGTCGCGGTCGAAGGGGACGAGCAGCTGCTCGACCTGCTGGCGCGCATGGCCGCCATCCTGGGCGCAACGGCGGTGCGACTCGCGCCGGGCACGAAGGCGGCGTACCACGCCGGGGCCGTGCTGGCAGCGGGCGGCTTCGTCGCTCTCCTCGACGCAATTGCAAGGCTGGCGGCGGTTGCCGGCCTCGATGAAGCTGGCGCCCTGGCGGTCTACGGTCGGCTGATCGAGCAGACCCTGGGCAACGCGCGAGCCATCGGGATCGCCGGTGCATTGACCGGCCCGATGACACGCGGCGACGTGGGCACCTTGCGAGCCCACCTCGCCGAGTTGGACGCGAGGGCGCCCGGCGTGCGTGACCTGTATGTCGCGGCGGCGCGGCGGGAGCTTGCCCTCGCAGAAGAGCGGGGCAGTCTGACACCGGAGGCTGCCGCCGCCCTGCGCGATCTGCTTGCAAAGCGGGCCTGACACGCTAGGATTGCCGGCATGCAGCACAGCATTGCCGCGAAGTTCGCGGCCCGTCCGGCCGCGCGATTCGTCCGGCCCTCGACGCGGGCCCGTGAGCGGCGGCTGGGCCTGCGGACGACCGGCACGTTCCGCCCCGCGGCAGCCCGGCTGACGGTATTGAGGCGAGCCGATCTGGCGCCCCTCGACCAGCTGCACGCCGGGTGGCGCGCCCTGCACGCTGCGCGACCGGTGCGCTCCACCGCCGGATCGCTGCGACTCCCGCCCCGGATTCGCTGGGCACATTCGAGCGGGGGCTCGACGTCCCGGCGCACCAGCGCCACGTCGGCGCCGTGGCTCGGCTGAGGAACGCTACCGCCACTTCTGCCGGCGGCATCGTTATCGACTGGAAGTCGGGTATCCCGCAGCTCGTCGTGGGCATGCGCCGCCGAGAGCGCGACTCTGTCACCTGGACCCTTCCCAAGGGAACGCCCCACGCGGGCGAGTCGGTCGAGGAGACCGCGCTTCGGGAGGTCGGCGAGGAAACCGGGCTGACGGTACGCATCACAGGCTCGCTGGACTCGATCTCGTACACCTTCGTGCAGCACGGCACGCGCATCCACAAGACCGTTCACTACTTCCTGATGGAGCCCACGGGTGGCGACCTGGCCCAGCACGACCACGAGTTCGAGCGGGTGCGCTGGATCTCGTTCGACGAGGCGCACGGAACGCTCACGTTCGAGACCGAGCGGGCGCTCGTGGAGCGAGCGCGCGAGCGGCTCGCAAAACAGGGGCAAGGCGTTGAGGACGAGCGGACTGCCGCGCTCAGCGCCGGCCAACCGGCAGACGCCCAACGCTGAAGTGACCGGCCTCATCGACCACGAGCTGCACGAAACGCCGCTCGTAGAGCGACACCGTGCGCTGGGCGCCAAGCTGATCGAGTTCGGCGGGTGGCTCATGCCGCTCCAGTACAGCGGGATCCTCGACGAGCACCGGGCAGTCCGGGAGCGGGCCGGCCTCTTCGATCTGTCCCACATGGGCGAGCTCTTCGTCGAGGGCCCGGAGGCGGGCCGAGCTCTGGCCGCGGCCCTGGTGACCGACCCCCGGGCGCTGGCGGTCGGCCGTGCCCACTACTCGATGCTGGGTGCCCCCGACGGTGGAATCCTCGACGACCTGATCGTGTACCGGCTCGCCGAGGAGCGGTTCCTCGTCGTTGCGAACGCGGCCAACAGTCGGATCGTGAGCGACGCGTTGGCCGAGCGGCTGGCGGGCTCACGGGCGGTTCTCGACGACCGCTCCCTGGCGATGGCGCTGATCGCGGTTCAGGGTCGGCGGTCGGTGAGCATCCTTGGTCCGCTCACGGACGTGGACCTCGCTGGGCTCAAGTACTACGCCATAGCGGAGGGTAAGGTCGCAGGCATTCCGGCACTCGTCGCCAGGACCGGCTACACCGGTGAAGACGGCTTCGAGATCTTCGTCGAGAGTGGACGTTCAGATGAGCTGTGGGCCGCCTTGATAGAGTCTGGCCAGGGACAGGGCATGCTCCCGTGCGGCCTGGGCGCCCGGGACACGTTGCGCCTCGAGGCTGGCATGCCCCTTTACGGCAACGAGCTCGACCCGGGAACCAATCCGTTCGAAGCCGGCCTCGGGAGGGTCGTCAAGCTGGACAAGGGCCTCGATTTTGTGGGCCGGGCGGCGCTCGAGAAGGTTGCTCGCGAAGGTCCTGCAAAGCGCCTGGTCGGCCTGATCGTTCGGGAGCGCGGGATCGCACGCAGCGGCTATGCAGTGTCCAACGGCGATCGCCAGACCGGACACGTGACCAGCGGAACCCAGTCGCCGACGCTCGGCGTGCCGATCGCCATGGCCTATGTCGCTCCGGAGGACGCCGAGCCGGGTACGATACTGGCCGTCGAGATCCGGGGGCAGAAGGTGGCCGCTGAGGTTGTACCCCTGCCCTTCTACCGGCGGCCTCGAGAGTCCTGATCCGCCAGGCACGGGAAATGCCGGCAGCGAAAGACCCTGGAGCCAGGATGCCCAGGCCAAGCCGTCGCCCGCCCGAGGAACGTCGAGGCGAGCCGGCGGAGGAGGATGCCGCGCGAATGGTCCCCACGGATCTGCGCTACACGAAAGATCATGAATGGGTGCGCGTCGAGGACGACGTTGCGACCGTGGGCATCACCTCCTACGCGGCGGACCAGCTGGGCGACATTGTGTTCGTCGAGCTGCCATCCCAGGGCTCGTCGGTCGAACAGTTCGCGACATTCGGGGTGGTCGAGTCGGTGAAGGCCGTGAGCGATCTCTATGCCCCGCTCGGCGGTGAGGTCATCGAGGCCAACACGGAGCTCTCCTCCAAGCCCGAGCTCGTCAACAGCGACCCATACGGCGCGGGTTGGATGCTCCGCATCCGGGTGGGCGACGCCGGACAACTGGGCGAGCTCCTCCAGCCCGACGCGTACGACGAGCTGACCGCGACGAGCTGACCGCGACGAGCTGATCGCCCGATGCCCTACGGACCGCACACCGCCGACGACCGCGCGCGGATGCTCGCGGCCCTCGGGATCTCCAGTGTCGACGAGCTGTTCGCCGACATCCCGCTCGAGCTGCGCGCAAGCCCGTTGCACCTGCCGCCGCCCGAGCCCGAGCTGGAGCTGTCCTCGCGGTTGACCGGGCTTGCGGCCCGCAATCGGATCGACCTGGCCAGCTTCCTGGGCGCCGGCGCCTACCGTCACTACACCCCTGCCGTGGTAGACCAACTGCTCCTGCGGGGTGAGTGGTACACCGCCTACACTCCCTACCAGCCCGAAGTCAGCCAGGGAACGCTCCAGTCCATCTACGAATACGAGTCGCTGATCGCCGAGCTGACGGGCCTGGACGTGGTATCCGCCTCCCACTACGACGGCGCCGCGGCCACCGCCGAGGCGGCGCTGATGACGTGCCGAGCAGCGGGCCGCACCAGGGTCCTCGTCAGCCGTGGCGTTCACCCCGACTACCGGGCCACGATCCGTACCTACCTGAGCGCCGGTCGGCTGGCGGTCGAAGAGGTTCCGCTGGTTTCCGATGGGCCGGAAGCCGGGACGACGGACCTGGCGGAGCTGGAGCGGCTCCTCGGGGATCGGGACCGGCCGGTGGCCGGAGTCATCGCCGGACAGCCAAATTTCCTCGGCCTCCTCGAGCCGATGGCCGAGCTCGGGCGGCTGGCGCACGCGACCGGAGCGCTGTTCGTGGCGGCCGTCGAGCCGGTCTCGCTGACCGTGCTGGCGCCGCCCGGCGCATACGCGGCCGACATCGCAGCGGGTGAGGGCCAGCCGCTCGGCATCCCGCTCCAGTACGGTGGCCCATACCTCGGGCTGCTGGCCTCCACCGATGCGCTCGTCCGTCAGATCCCAGGCCGCCTGGTGGGGCTCACCAGGGACCTCGACGGCCGTCGCGCATTCGTGATGACGATGCGCGCCCGCGAGCAGGACATCCGGCGCGAGCGAGCCGCCAGCAACATCTGTACCAACCAGGCTCTGCTGGCCCTGGCGGCGAGCATCTACCTGGCGGCCGTGGGGCCGCACGGCTTGCGCGACGTTGCCGCGTTGGGGGCCGCGCGCGCCGCCGAGCTCGAGGCGACGCTGGCCGAAGCCGGGGCGCCCAGGTTGCATCCCGGCGCGTACCTCAACGAGTTCGCCGTCCGCGTCCCCGACGCGCCCCGCGTACACCGGCGCCTCCTCGACCGGGGCGTGCTGGCGGGCCTC
>VBEC01000054.1 GCA_005883615.1 Chloroflexota bacterium
CGCGCTGGGCATGGCCGACGTCACGCTCGTGCTGGACAATGCGGACGGCCTGCTGCCCGTCGACTACTCGGTGCTCGAGCTCGGGCGGCGCCTGTATCGCTCCGGCGAGAGCGACTACCTGCTCAACCGCCAGCGCGTCAGGCTCAAGGACCTGATCGACCTGCTCGACGCGGCACACCTCGCCGACAACGCGTTCCTGTTCATCGGCCAGGGGATGGTCGATCAGGCGCTGGCGTTGCGGCCCGAGGAGCGTCGCCCCCTGTTCGAGGAAGTTGCCGGAGTCCGCCGGCACGACCGCCGGAGACGAAAGTCCGAGGAGCAGCTGGCCGAGGCTACGGCGAATCTGGCCCGGGTCGAAGACATCCTGGCCGAGTTGCGACCGCAAGCGCGCCGCTTGGCCAGCCAGGCCGAGCAGCAAGTCACCCGCCGATCCGCCGGCCAGGAACTGGCCGCGGCGCTGCTGCTTGCCGCGCACGCACGCTGGCACGAAGCCGCCGCGCGAGCGACCGCTGCGGCCAAAGGGCTGGCCAAAGCCCGCGCCGACGCCGACCGGGGGCTGGCCGACCTCCAGGCTGCCGAGACCACGGCGTCTTCCCTGGCCGCGGAGCTGGCCGCCCGAGCCGCCGTCGAGCGCGAGCGCAGGCTGGCTTACGAGGCAATTCGGGCCGAGCTGACGGCCCTCCAACTGCGTGAAGCGCGCCTGACCAGCGACCGCGAAGCCCTCGATCGCGATCGGGCGCGCCTCGAGCTCGAACGCGACGAAGCCATGGCAGACCTGGCGGAGCGCCGTCGTGAGCTGGCGTCGCCGGCACCGCAGCGATCTACGGAGCTGGAGCAGGCCCTCGGCGAGGCCGGGCGATCGCTGCGGACCCGCAAGTCGGAGGACGTGATCTTCGCAGGCTCCGAAAAGCGAGCCGCGCTGGGCATGGCCGACGTCACGCTCGTGCTGGACAATGCGGACGGCCTGCTGCCCGTCGACTACTCGGTGCTCGAGCTCGGGCGGCGCCTGTATCGCTCCGGCGAGAGCGACTACCTGCTCAACCGCCAGCGCGTCAGGCTCAAGGACCTGATCGACCTGCTCGACGCGGCACACCTCGCCGACAACGCGTTCCTGTTCATCGGCCAGGGGATGGTCGATCAGGCGCTGGCGTTGCGGCCCGAGGAGCGTCGCCCCCTGTTCGAGGAAGTTGCCGGAGTCCGCCGGCACGACCGCCGGAGACGAAAGTCCGAGGAGCAGCTGGCCGAGGCTACGGCGAATCTGGCCCGGGTCGAAGACATCCTGGCCGAGTTGCGACCGCAAGCGCGCCGCTTGGCCAGCCAGGCCGAGCAGCAAGTCACCCGCCGATCCGCCGGCCAGGAACTGGCCGCGGCGCTGCTGCTTGCCGCGCACGCACGCTGGCACGAAGCCGCCGCGCGAGCGACCGCTGCGGCCAAAGGGCTGGCCAAAGCCCGCGCCGACGCCGACCGGGGGCTGGCCGACCTCCAGGCTGCCGAGACCACGGCGTCTTCCCTGGCCGCGGAGCTGGCCGCCCGAGCCGCCGTCGAGCGCGAGCGCAGGCTGGCTTACGAGGCAATTCGGGCCGAGCTGACGGCCCTCCAACTGCGTGAAGCGCGCCTGACCAGCGACCGCGAAGCCCTCGATCGCGATCGGGCGCGCCTCGAGCTCGAACGCGACGAAGCCATGGCAGACCTGGCGGAGCGCCGTCGTGAGCTGGCGTCGCCGGCACCGCAGCGATCTACGGAGCTGGAGCAGGCCCTCGGCGAGGCCGAAGGGGCCCTCGCCGACGCGCTGGCCGAGGAGGCCGCGGCGCGGGACGCCGGACGCGCGGAGAGCGAGCACGACGCCGCTGTGCGGAGAGCTGCCGCCGCTCGCGTGGCGGAGCTGGATGGCGCCCGGCGCCGTGCTGCCGAGGCCAGACGTCGTGCGGACGACCAACAGGAGTTGGCAGCCCAGCTCCGGATCACGTCTTCCGAGCTGGACGCACGCCTTCAGGCGGCTGCGGCGGGTCTGCATGCGGCTCGCGATCTGGAGGCCACGCGCGCATCCGACCGTCACGGGGCACAGCGCCTGCTGTCTACCGCCGAGGCCCACAGCGGTGAGGCCGACCAGCGGCTGGCCAGGATCGAGGCCCGGCTCGCCTCCACGCGCGGTGCCCTGGACGCCGTTCGAACGGTTGCCGCGGAGGAAGAGGCCCGTGGCATAGGGCGCGCAGCGCGCCGTCGGGGAGGCCACCGGCTGGACGACGGGCTGGAAGTGGACGCCGGCATGCGGACTGCCGTAGAGGCCGCCCTCGGAGATGCGGCGCGGGCCTACGTCGTCGAGCGTGATGCCGTTCTGGCATTGTCTGCCGAACGCGGGGTGCTCGCCGTCCAGGCGGCCGACGCGGGAGCACGCGGAAACGCTTCCGCCGGCCCTGCCGCCGCTCATCGACGGGGCCTGTTGGAGGTCGTCGCCCGGCACGGGGGCGGGCCACTGGCAGTGGCGATCAGGCGTGACCCGACCGGAGCGGCCGTGCGCCTCCTGGAAACGGCCGTGTGGCTACCGGACCTCGGCTCCGCGCTCGCCGTACAGAAGGACCTCCCAGGCGGCTGGATCGCAGTGACGCGAGACGGGACCGCCGTTATCGGGTCGATTTCCGTGAACCTCGGGCGCTCAGACGGCCCGCTCGAGCGGAGGGCCGAGGAGGCGCGACTCGCCGCCGAGCATGCGAGGCTCGAGTCGGAAGCAGCCGGGCCGCGGCGGGCCGCCGAAGAGTCGCACGCGGCCGTCGAGGGCGCACGTGAGGCGGTTGCCGGGGCCCGAGGGGCCGAAGTGTCTGCCGTGGCAGCTCGAAACCAGCTGGAAGCGGCCCAACGAGTGGCCGGCCGGGAGGCCGAGGCGGCGGCACGCGAGCTGGCGTGGCAGGGCGCGCAGGAGGACCGGCTCGTGGCCGAGGCCGACCGATTGGCCGACGTGCTGGGAAGCCTCGAGTCGGATGCCACTTCGCCAGGGGCCGAGGGCGCCCCGCCGGCGGCCGACAGCGGCTCTGCGGAGGACGCGAACATCGGCACCGCCCTCCATGCCTGGGGAGCGCGCGCCCGCGAGCTGCGGGCCCAGCGCGATCGCCTCGCCGACGAGCTCGCCGAGCACGAAGGCCGTCGCCGCGAAACAGAGGGCCGCCTTGCCCAGTCGGCAGCCCGTGCGACTCTCGACGAGCAACGCCTCGCCAACGCAGAACGCGAGCTGGCGTCGATCACCGAGCGCCTTTCGTCAGCGCGGGCCGGGCTGGACGAGATGGCGAGCCAGGAAGCAACCCTGGCCGTTCGGGAAACGGACGCTCGCCGCGATCTGGAGGCATTCCTGTCCGCGGACACCGCCGATCGTGATGGCCTGGCCGCCGCCGAGCAGGCGGCCGCCGCGGCACGGGAACGCCTTCGACACGCAGAGGATGGCCTGCGCCGGGCGGAAGTCACGGACCTGGAGGGTCGCCTCGGGCAGGACAGCATCCGCGAGCAGGTCCTGGTGGAGCTTGCCGGCCTCGGCGAGCTCGGCCTGCGGGGACTTCGAGAACAGGGCGATTCCAGATCGAAGGTCGGGGACATGAACCCCGACGAAGACCTCGAGGGCGCAGAGCCGCCAGCGCGTGCAGAAGTAGATGAGGGCAGGGAGGCGGACGACGAGGCGGCCGCGCTTGAGGCAGCGCTCGCCCGCGTCGCGCCGAGATGGGCGGCCGAGCGACCGCCCGGCGAACCACCGACGCCGGGTCGACTGGCCGCTCTTCGGCGGCGCTATCACGAGCTCGGTGCAGCGAATCCGTTTGCCGTCGAGGAGTACCAGGAGCTCAAGACTCGGCTCGAAGGGCTCGAAGGCCAGCGAGCGGACCTGACGAGTGCGATCGACCGCACGCGGGCTCTCATCGACGAGCTGTCCGCGTTGATCTCCGGGCAGTTCGAGGCCACGTTCCGAGCCCTCGAGGCGGCGTTCAACGCGCGCTTCCGGGGACTGTTCGGCGGCGGCTTCGCGCGCCTCGTCCTGACCGATCCCGAGGACCTCTCGGCGACGGGCGTCGAGATCGTCGCCCGGCCGCCGGGCAAGAAGACCCAGGCGCTCGCGATGCTGTCCGGTGGCGAACGGGCTCTCACCGCGGTTGCCCTGTTGTTCGCGATGCTCGAGGTCCGGCCGGTCCCGTTCTGCGTGCTGGACGAGGTGGACGCCGCGCTCGACGAGTCGAACATTGGCCGCTTCACCGAGGCACTGCGGTCGCTGGCAAACGAGACGCAATTCATCGTGATCACCCACAATCGTGGGACGATCGAGGCTGCCGACGCCCTGTACGGTGTGACGGTCGGTGACGATTCGGTCAGCCGTGTCATCAGCCTGCGCCTCGACGAGGCGACCGCGCTCGCCGACGAGGGCCGTTCGGCCGGCCCGACCAACGGCCAGTTCGAGGTTCCCGCGGTCCGCGCCTGAGGCTCGACCGCTCGATTCACCGGGAAGGAGCGATCTCCCTGTTCTGGCGGCGCAAGCCCGCTGAACCCGTCGAGCCCCCGGACTCGACCGATGATGTCGTCCCCGAGCCCGACCTCGAACCGGGAGTCGAGCCGACCGACGAGCGTGAGCCTGGCCTGCCCGACGCGCTGCCGCCATGGGAGCCGCCGGCGGAGCTCGACCGGGATCTGGAGCCGAACGTGGAACCTGGGCCCAACCCCCCCTCGACCGACGATGCGGGCTATTCCGAGGGCCTGCCCGCGCTCGCCGAAGGCCTCGAAAAAAGCCGCGGCGGTTTCATGGCACGGCTCCGCGGCATCCTGGAACGAGGAGGTCCGGACGGACCCTCGTGGGACGACGTCGAGGAGACCCTCATCGGTGGCGACGTCGGTGCGATGCTCGCGTCCGCGGTCGTGGACCGGGCGCGCCAGCGGGGGGCTTCCGCCGGCCCCGAAGCGGCCGTTCGTGCCGAGCTCGCGGCGCTGCTCGTGCCGCGCCGGCTCGACTGGATGCCACGCCCGGCGGCTGCCGGCCAGCCGGCGGTGGTGCTCGTCGTGGGGGTCAACGGAACGGGCAAGACGACGACGATCGGCAAGCTGGCCTATCGCTACCGCGAGGCCGGCCAGACCGTTCTACTGGCCGCTGCGGACACGTTCCGTGCTGCGGCCGGCGAACAGCTCCAGCAGTGGGCCACGCGTGCGGGTGCGTCTGTCGTCGCTCACGGGCCGGGAGCCGATCCCGGCGCGGTTGTCTACGACGCGCTCGACGCTGCCGCGGCCCGGGGCATCGACCTGGTGATCGTCGACACGGCCGGGCGCCTCCACACGAAAGTGAACCTCATGGACGAGCTGTCCAAGATCCGTCGGATCATCGACAAACGCCTGCCAGCGGCTGAGCCGGAGACCCTCTTCGTCATCGACGCGACGACCGGCCAGAATGGCCTCGCCCAGGCCAGGGCGTTCCACGAGGCCGTCGGTCTGACCGGTATCGCGCTGACCAAGCTCGACTCGACCTCCAAAGGCGGCATCGTCTTCGCGATCGAGGACGCCCTCAACGTGCCGGTTCGGTTCGTGGGCGTCGGTGAAAAGGTCGGCGATCTGATCCCGTTCGATCCCGATGCTTTCGTCTCGGCCCTGTTCGCCTAGGAGTTCGATCCGCGACCGATGGCGCCGGGCTGACGCCCAGTGGCTGGACGGGTCGACATCACTCCCTGGCGATTGGCGTGCACGCGGCGAGCGACTCCCGCCAGGCGGCGGCGCGCGCCCAGTAACGCTCGGACGGCAACACGGGCGCGAAGAGCCAGTCGAGATGGCGGTATGTCGGATCGCCGGCGATCACGTCGCTTGGCGCGAACGGCATCACATCCGTGATATGGAACCAGTGATAGCCGAACGGCCGCAGGATCTCCATCAGGTCCTTCTCCGTTCGCCCAGCAAGGACCTCGCAAACGATCCACGGGCGGGCGGTCGCCAGGAGTTCGGCTGCTCCACGGAACACGTCGGGCTCGGTGGTCTCCGTGTCCACCTTGAGGACCGCCGGCTGGATGCCCCGGCGGGCGCAGTAGTCGTCGAGGCGCTCCAGGGGCACGTCGACGGTGCCGGTCGCCTCGCGAAACCCGGCCCGCAGCGAGTTCGAGCTGTCCGTTGAGCTCGACAGGTGGAGCGTCGCGGTGCCATTCGATGCGCCGAGGGCGATCGCTTCGACCCGGCAGCGCAACTCGTTCGTCCTGACGATCGACTCGAAGGCGGCAGCGATGTCCGGCGTCGGCTCGAACCCGGTCACCTCGGCCGAGGTCACGGCCGCCGCGAGAACCGCAAAGACACCGACGCTGGCCCCGACGTCGAAGGCCGCCTTGGCGTCGACTTCGTCGATCGCGGCAAGGAAGCACGCCGCGGCATCGGGCTCGTATCCGGCAAACCCGTTGGCCTCGAGCACACGCGGCACGAACAGGCCAGCAGGCGCTTCGATGCGGATTCTTGCCGGGACGGGGAACTTCCGAGCGATCGGCGGCAGCGGTACACGGAGGTCGAATCTGCGAGTCGCCGGAGCTGAGGAGCGGCTTGGCCGATACGCCATGACCCGCCGGATCAGCCGCTTGGCGCCCGGTGGAAGGTAGCGCGCGAGCGCTCGTCGCGAGCGCTGCCGAAGGCCGATCAGCGTCGTTGCCATTGAGCACCACTGTGCAGGGCGCACCGGTGCGCCGTCAAACTGAGGCCCGAGCCGGCCCGCGACCGGGCATGCGCTACACTCGCCGGGCTTCGGTGTCGCCAGAACTCGCGCACCAGTCGGCGGCTGGCGCGGCCGTCGTCACCCACTGACCTACGGGAGCCCGGCGTCCTCGCATGTTCGACACTCTCAGTGAGCGCCTCCGCAAGACCCTCGCCACCCTCACCGGCCGCGGCCGGGTCAGTGAGGCGGATGTCGACGCGGCGATGCGCGAGGTCCGCCTGGCTTTGCTCGAAGCGGACGTCAACTTCAAGGTCGTCAAGGACTTCGTCGCCCGCGTCCGGGAGCGCGCCGTGGGCGCCGAGGTGCTCGAGAGCCTGACGGCCGGCCAGCAGGTCGTCGCCATCGTCAACGACGAGCTGACCAGGCTGCTCTCCGCTGGCGACCGGACGTTCCACCTCCAGGGAAACCCCGCCGTGGTGGCGGTCGTCGGCCTGCAGGGCTCGGGCAAGACCACCTCCGTGGCCAAGATCGCCCGTCACGTCGTCAAGCTTGGTCGCCGTCCGCTGCTGGTCGCTGCCGATCCGTACCGGCCCGCGGCCGTCGAACAGCTGCAGACGCTGGGCAAGGCTCTCGGACTGCCCGTCTATCACGCTCCGGAGGGCACGCCGGTCGTCGAGATCGCGCGCCGGGGCGTGGATGCGGCCCGCCGGCAGACGCGAGACACCGTCATCCTCGATACGGCCGGCCGCCTGACGGTCGACGAGGCGCTGATGGCCGAGGTCGCCCAGCTGGCTGCGGCCCTGAAGCCGATCGAGACGCTGCTCGTGGTGGACGCCATGACCGGCCAGGAGGCTGTTGCCGTGGCCCAGGCGTTTGCCACGGCCGTTCCGCTGACGGGCCTGGTGCTGACCAAGATCGACGGGGATGCCCGTGGCGGCGCGGCGCTGTCGATCTCGGCCGTCACGGGGCTGCCGGTCAAGTTCCTGGGCACCGGCGAAAAGAGCGAGGCGCTCGAGCTCTTCCACCCCGATCGGCTGGCGGGCCGGATCCTGGGCATGGGCGACATCCTCACGCTCGTCGAGCGGGCCCAGGAAAGCTTCGACCAGAAGCAGGCCGAGCAGATGGAAGAGAAGCTGCGCAAGTCGAGCTTCACGCTGGAGGACATGCTCGAATCGATGCAGCAGGTCCAGAAGATGGGCCCGCTCGGGCAGGTCGTCGGAATGATCCCGGGTCTCGGGTCGCTGGCCGGCCAGGCTCAGGCAGCCGTCGACAGCGGGGAGCTGCGCCGGACCGAGGCGATCATCCGGGCGATGACCCAGCGCGAGCGGCGCGATCCGACGGTCCTCAACGGGTCGAGGCGTCGGCGCATCGCAGCCGGCTCCGGAACGTCACTGACCGAGGTCAACCGGCTGGTCAAGCAGTTCGGTGAGATGCAGAAGATGATGAAGCAGTTCGCGGGCGCGGGACGGCGCGCTGCAATTCCGACCCTGCTGGGCCGGCGCTGAACGAGGGGGACGACGCCATGACCGACGACAACACCGGGTTGCCTGGCCCCGATCGATCGATCGAGGTGGGCCAACCCGAGCCGCTCACGGCGCCTTGGTCCGCTCCGCCAGAGGACGTGACGACTCCGGTTCCGGTGAGCCCCGTCGATCGGCCCGATGCGCTCGGCAAGCCCCCGTCGCGGTCTGGACTGCGCTGGGGAATTGCCCTGCTGGTCAGCATCCTGGTGGTCGGCATCGCTGCCGGCGCCTTCTACTTCGTCAGCGGATCGACGGCGACCTCGCCGCTCCTCGCCGACGCTCCCAGCGACTCCCTCTACTACGCCGAGCTGCGTCCGGACCTGCCCGGCGGCCAGCAGCAGGCGGTTGGTGACTTCCTGTCGGCATTTCCCGGGTTCGCGGATCGCTCGCAGCTCGAGGTCAAGCTGTCGGAGACGTTCGATCGCCTGATCGGGCGCGCCTCGAACGACAAGTACGACTACTCGACCCAGATCAAGCCCTGGTTCGGCGGCCAGATCGGCCTTGTTCAGCCGAACCTGCCGATCGTGAGCGGCACGAACCACTTCCTCGGTCTCGTGTTGGTGACCGACGCTACCAAGGCCACGGACTGGATCAAGTCGATTCTTGCCGGGACCACGACCACGACCGAAAGCTACGGTGGCGTGACGCTGACCGAGGGGACCAGGGACCAGATGACGGGCGCGTTCGGCGTCAAGGGAGAAATCCTGCTGGTGGGTGACCTGGACTCCGTCAAGGCCGGGATCGACGCCGAATCGAAGGGCAGCTTGCGGGACAACGATCAGCTTCGGAGCGCCGCCGCGGCGCTGCCGGGCGATCACCTGGCCTTCGTCTACGTCGACAACAAGGGACTGCTCGCCTGGACCCGCGGGCAGACGGCCCTCGGCGGCCAGAGCGGCCAGTTGCTGGCCGACATCCAGCAATGTCTCTCGGGCGACCCGAGCTGGACGGCCGTCGCCGTTCGCGCGGACGGCAGTGCCCTCGTGGCCGAATCCGCCACCCCCAAGGAGACCGTGGTCGTAGCCCGGGACAGCATCCTGAGCCGGCTCGCGCCGCATCTCCCGGCATCGACGGTCGTGGCGCTCGATACCAACGAGTTGGGCAAGTTCGCCCTGGGCACCCTCGATCACTGCCGCTCGTTCCCGTCCATCGGCACGGCCCTCAAGCAGATCGACCCGCAGGTCAATGCACTCGGCGGCTATGCGGCCTATCTCGGCTGGATCGGCGACACCGGTGTCGTGGTGACCCAGGAGAACGGCACGGCCTACGGCGGGCTCGTGATCGTGCCCGCCGACAAGGCTGGGGCGGACCGCGTCGTGGTCCAGATCAAGAACCTGCTCGCACTCAGTGGGGGAGCCGGCATCAAGGTCAGCGACGAGCCGTATGCCGGAACGACGATCACGACGATTACCGTGCCTGGCCAGGTTGCCGGCCTTCCGTCAGCCATCGACGGTGCCGTCTTTGCCGTCCGGGACGATGTCGTCGTGATCGGCGTCCAGGCCGCATTCGTCAAGGCCGTTCTGGATACGAAGCCGGAGAATTCACTGGCCAGCGTGGACCGCTACAAGCAGCTGGTCGGCAGGGCCACCGACAAGAACTTCGGGCAGCTGTACATCGACCTGACCGCCGTCCGGGAGATGATCGAGAAGGTCGCGCCGTCCGGGTCGCTGGGCGCCTACGAGCGCGATTACAAGCCCTACCTCGTCCCCTTCGATGCGATCGCCGGGTCGACCTGGACGGACGGTGGCCTCATCCGTGGCCGTTTCATCATCGGCACGAACAAGTAGCTCGCAACAGGAGGACTCAACAGACTCATGGCAGTTCGAATCCGGTTGACCCGCGTCGGGGCGACCAAGCAGCCGTCCTATCGCGTCGTCGTCTCCGACAGCCGGAACGCCCGCGACGGCCGACCCATCGAAACCATCGGCCACTACGACCCCCGGACAGACCCGGTGGAAGTCTCGATCGATGCCGACAAGGCGAAGAAGTGGCTGTCGCAGGGCGCGCAGCCGTCGGACACGGTCGCCCGGTTGCTCCGCCAGGCGGGCGTGCTGCCCGCGGCCAAGTAGGAGGTCGAGATGCCCGCAAAGGAGCTCGTCGAGTTCGTCGCGCGATCGCTGGTCGACGATCCTGACGCCGTGAAGGTCGAGGTGGTCCGCGATCGCGATGGAACCGTGCTCGAGCTCCATGTCGCCGAGGACGACATGGGCAAGGTCATCGGGCGCAACGGCAGCGTCGCCAAGGCCCTCCGAACGCTGCTCAAGGTGACGGCGGCCCGCGAGGGCGAACCGATCTCGCTGGAGATCCTCTGACCGATCCCCCGTCCCGCGGTCCCGCGGACCAGTCGGCGCGTCTGGTCGTCGCGCTGGTCCGGGCCATCCACGGGCTCCATGGTGCCGTTCGGGTGGAGATCCTGACCGACGCGCCGGAGCGTCGCTTCGCGCGTGGCGCAGTCCTCCATCCCGAGGGAACGTCGGAACAGCTGACGATCAGCAAGGCGGCGCCCGACGGACAGGGCTGGCTGCTCCGTTTCCGGGAGATCCCGGATCGCTCGGCCGCCGAAGCCCTGCGCGACCGCTACCTTGAGGCGGACGCAATCCCCGCCGAGCGGGACCCCGACGGGTCGTACTACTGGCACGAGGTGCTCGGCGCACAGGTCAAGGATCCCTCGGGCAGGCCCCTCGGCACGATCGAGGACATCTATCGCGCCGGCGGCGGCGAGGTGTATCTCGTTCGTGGCGAACCGTACGGCGAGTTCGACGTGCCCGCCGTTCGCGCGGTCGTGCAGTCCTTCGACCCGCTGGGCGAGGGGATCGTCATCGATCCCGCAGCACTCGGGCTGGAGAACCGGAAGGAGCGCCCTCGGCGCGGCGACCGACGACTGCGCGGCCGCGCACCGTCCGCAGACGCTCCTGAGCTACCGGGCGACGGATGACGCTCGAGATCGACGTCCTGACGCTCTTCCCGGCCATGCTCGAAGGCCCCCTGTCGGACAGCATCCCGGGCCGAATCAGGGAGCGCGGGTTGGCCCGCATCCAGACGCACGACCTTCGCCGCTGGGGGCTCGGCCGCCACCGCAGCGTGGACGACGCGACGTACGGCGGGGGAGCGGGCATGATCCTTCGCCCGGAGCCGGTCGCCGCCGCGCTCGACGAGCTGCGCCGAGCCGACTCGACGGTGATCCTGCTCGATCCCGCGGGTGAGCCGTTTCGTCAGGCGCGCGCCCATCAGCTCGCCGAGCTCCCGCACCTGATTCTCGTCTGCCCGCGCTACGAGGGCGTCGACGAGCGCATTCGAGGGCTGGTCGACCTCGAGATTTCGATCGGCGACTACGTGCTGACCGGCGGCGAGCTGGCCGCCCTGGTGGTGATCGATGCGTTGATCCGGCTGCTGCCCGGCGCGATCGAGGCCGAGTCCGTCGCCGAGGAGTCCTTTGCCAATGGCCTCCTGGAATATCCCCAGTACACGCGCCCGGCAACCTTTCGCGGCCAGGGCATACCCGCGGTGCTGACCGGCGGCGACCACGGCGCCGTCCGCACCTGGCGTCTCAAGGAGTCTCTGCGCCGGACGTTGTTGCGCCGTCCCGACCTGCTCGTTGAGCGCTCGTTCAGCCCCGAGGAAGAGCGCCTGCGCGACGAGGTGGCACAGGAGGAAGGCTGAGCCCGGTGCGGTCGTCGTTCATCCGCGCGTACGTCACGCAGCCCTGACGCTCGTCGGCCGGATGCTATACTCCCGCCCCGTTCGGCCCCCTACCTCTTCCTTGCGTCCATCACGGCATACACGCGGCTTCCGGCTGCCATCGGCGAACAACAGGGACACCCCAGTGAACGTGCTCGACGAGATCGTCCAAGACCAGCTTCGAAGCGACCTGCCCGAGCTCGCGGCCGGCGACACCGTCCGTGTGAGCGCGAAGGTGGTCGAGGGCAATCGCGAGCGCATCCAGGTCTTCGAGGGGACGGTCATGCGGCTGCGCGGCGGGGGCATCACGCGTTCCATCACTGTGCGGCGGATCGCCAGCGGGGTGGGCGTCGAGCGGACGTTCAAGGTGAACAGCCCGCGCATCGAGAAGATCGAGGTGGTGCGGCACGGGCAGGTCCGGCGCGCCCAGCTGTACTTCCTGCGCGATCGGGTGGGCAAGGCCGCGACCCTCCGGGAGCGTCGAACCCGAGGCTGAGGCCGAGCAGCCGCGATACCGCCCCGGTCGATCGGCGGACGATCCTTCGAGCCCCTACACTCTTTTGCCATGGGTCGGGTCGCCCGCGGTCGCACCGGCAGTAAGCCACGACGAGGTCCGGTGAAACCGACCCTGACGCGCGAGCGGGCCTTTTGGGACGCGGGTATGTCGCGCATCGCCGGGGTCGACGAGGTGGGTGTCGCACCGACGTGCGGCGCAGTTGTCGCCGCGGCGGTGATCATGCCGCCCAATGGCCGCCGGATTCCGGGCATCCGCGATTCCAAGACCCTGTCCGCCCTGCAGCGAGAACGTCTCGTTCCGGTCATCCGGCGGCGGGCGGTTGCCATCGGCGTGGGCGCGGCTTCGGTTCGCGAGATCGATCAGCTGAACATCTACCACGCCACGCACCTCGCAATGCGGCGGGCGATCGCGCGAATCGGGGATCGCGATCACGTGCTTGTGGATGGCCTGCGGATCACCGGCTTCGAGGCCGAGGTGGGGCCCTACACGGCGATCGTCGACGGCGACGCGCTGTGTTACTCGATCTCGTGCGCGTCGATCGTGGCGAAGGTCGTCCGCGATCGGATGATGATGAAGCTGGCCGCGCGCTATCCAGGCTACGGTTGGGAACGCAATGCCGGATACGCCACTCGAGAGCACAGGATGGCCATCCTCGAGCGCGGCCTCACCCCGTTCCACCGGCGCAGCTTCCACGCCCTCGACGTCCTGCTCGGCGGCGAGCAGCAGACGTTTGACCTCGAGATCGAGATCGATCCGGAGGAGCTCGAGCTGGAGGAGCTCAGCGCGCTGGCCGGATAACGGGCAGATAACGGGCGGATGAGCGCACCGTGCCAAGGTCCGACCATGGCGCAGGATCAGCCTTGCCGATCCCGTACGAGGAGCCAGCGCACCGGCGACGCTGCTGAACGACTTGTCGCCGATCGCCTTGAAGCGGCGGGCTGGACGATCCTCGGCCGAAATCTGCGCTTGAGCCGGGAGGAACTCGATCTCGTCGCGGTCGATCCCGGCCCGCCGGGCGCACTGGTCCTGATCGAGGTTCGCTCGCGCGGCACCCGGGAATTCGGCTTGCCCGAGGAGACCTTCGACCACCGCAAGAGGCGGCATCTCTGGACTGCAGCAATGCGACTCCTCGAAGTCGGACAGCTGCCCGGCGGGATGGCCGTGCCCCGCCTTCCGATTCGGGTCGACCTCGTGGTCGTCGAACCGCCGGCCCGGCCGGGCAGCCAGCCGCGGATCCGGCACCATCGGGACGCGCTCGCCATCTGAGGGAGGCAAGGCCGGCATCGACACCGGCCGGGTGACGGCGACAGGCGCTCGGCGCGCCCGTGCTACACTCCCGCGGCCGCCGCTGGCGGCGCCTTTCCCGAGGCCGTTCGCGGGCCCCGGAGATCACACGCGGACCGTTCCGACCGGGACGGTGCCGGCGGCCCATCCGGGCGCCGGTCCCCGGCGACGAGGTCCGCGGAGGCTCGAACCGAACAGGAGGCGTTACACCGTGCCGACCGTTTCCATGCGGCAGCTGCTCGAGGCCGGAATCCACTTCGGGCACCAGACTCGCCGCTGGAATCCCAAGATGCGCCCGTTCATCTTTGCCGAGCGCAACGGGATTCACATCATCGATCTCGCCCAGACCGTCAAGCGGCTGGACGTTGCCCTGGACGCCGTCCGCGAGACTGTTGCTCGCGGCGAGCCCGTGCTCTTCGTGGGCACGAAGAAGCAGGCGCAGGAGCCCGTCGCCCAGGAAGCGACGCGGGCCGGCATGCCGTATGTCAACAAGCGCTGGCTCGGGGGAATGCTCACCAACTTCGTCACCATCAAGAAGCGTATCGGCCTCCTCGATCAGCTCGAAGCGCGCCAGCAGGCAGGCGACTTCGAGCGAATGACCAAGAAGGAAGCGGCCAAGCTGACCGAGGAGCTGAACAAGCTCAGCGGGACGCTCGGCGGGATCCGCAAGATGAAGCGCACGCCGGGCATGATTTTCATCGTCGACCCCCATCGCGAGCGCATCGCGGTCACCGAGGCCAACAAGCTCGAGATTCCAATCGTCGGCACCGGCGACACCAACGTCGATCCCGATGAGCTCGACTACATCATCCCGGCCAACGACGACGCCATCCGTGCGATCCGGCTGATCTGCACGCTCGTCGCCGACGCGGCCCTCGAGGGTGCGCGCGAGCGAGCCGCGCGCCAGGCGGCCGAGCCAGAGCCGGAAGCCGTGAGCGTCGAACCCGAGATGGACAGCGCCGCGGCCGACGAGCTGGTTGCCGCACTCGCCGGCGGCGCGGCCCTCACGTTCGAGCCCGATCTCGACGAGGAGGACGACCTCCTGCCCGGAGCGCGTGCCGCTCGTGCTGCAGCCGCAGCAGCTGCACCGGTGGCGGAGACGAGCGAAGCGACCGCGGACGAGATCGCGGCCGAGCTGGCACGCGAAGCGGCCGAGGCGGCCGAGCTCGCCGAACAGCCCGGCAGCTGACAAATACAGGAACGAAGAGCCTCGCGGCTTCTGCCGCGGGCAGGCTCACGGCCGGCGCCGCGCGGCCGGGGACACAGGAGTACGGAACCAAGATGGCGGAAATCACCGCGAGGATGGTCAAGGAGCTGCGCGAGCGCACGCTGGCGGGCTTCATGGACTGCAAGCGCGCCCTTGAAGAGAGTGAAGGCGACATGGAGCAGGCCGTCGGCATTCTGCGCGAACGCGGCCAGGCGGCTGCCTCCAAGCGCGCCGGCCGGGAGGCCCGCGAGGGCCTCGTCGGCAGCTACATCCACACGGGCGGCCGCATCGGGGTGCTGATCGAGGTCAACAGCGAAAGCGACTTCGTGGCCCGCAACGAGCAGTTCCAGAAGCTCGTCCGCGACCTGGCGATCCAGGTCGCCGGAATGCGCGCAGACTATGTCGACGCCGACTCGATCCCGGCGGACGTCCTGGCGGCCAAGCGGGCAGAGCTGCTTGCCGACGAGAGCGTCCAGAAGAAGCCCGAGGCCATTCGCGAGCAGATCGTCGAAGGCCAGCTCAAGAAGTGGTACAGCCAGGTCTCCCTCCTGGACCAGCCGTACCGCGACACCGAGCAGACGGTTCGGGACATCATCACCAACGCCATCGCTACCATCGGCGAGAACATCCGCGTACGACGCTTCACCCGGTACGAGCTCGGGGAGGAGTTGTGAGCAAGACGATGCCCAGCGAGGCCGGGACCGCGGATCCAGCGACCGCGCTCGGCGTGTCCGCAAACCGTGGTGACCTGCGCTATCGGCGGATCCTGCTCAAGCTCTCGGGCGAAGCGCTGCTCGGGAATCGGCCGTACGGCGTCGACCCGGAGTTCTGCGCCTTCGTCGCTCGGCAGGTCGCCCACCTCCACCAGCTCGGCGTGGAAATCGGCATCGTCGTCGGCGGCGGCAACATCTTCCGCGGCCTTGCGGCCGCGGCCACGGGCATGGATCGCGCGACGGGCGACTACATTGGCATGCTCGCGACCGCCATGAACTCGCTCGCGTTGCAGGATGCCATCGAGCGAGCCGGTGTCGCTACGCGGGTCATGAGCGCGATCATGATGAACGAGGTCGCCGAGCCCTACATTCGCCGGCGCGCGGTGCGCCACCTGGAGAAGGGCCGAGTCGTGATTTTCGCGGCCGGCACGGGCAACCCGTATTTCACGACCGACACGGCGGCCGCGCTGCGTGCGGTCGAGATCGGGGCCGAGGTGATCCTGAAGGCGACCAAGGTCGACGGGGTCTACGACGCCGACCCGCTCACGCACCCGAAGGCCCGGCGGTATGAGCGCCTGACCTACGCCGACATCCTGCAGGACCGCCTCAAGGTCCTCGACGCGACGGCGGTGTCGCTGTGCATGGAGAACGATCTTCCGATCATCGTTTTCGACCTCAACAAGGACGACAACATCACCCGGGTGGCCATGGGCCAGCCGGTGGGCACCCTCATCACCAGCTCGCCGGACGGCAACGGGTCCCGATGAGCACGGACGTCCTCACTTCGACCGATCGTAAGATGGCCCGCGCGGTGGAGGCCATGGACCGTGACTTCCAGGGCATCCGGACCGGCCGCGCCTCCACCAGCCTGGTGGAGCGCATCCTCGTGGAGTACTACGGGACTCAGACGCCGCTCAACCAGCTGGCCGGCATCAGCGTCCCGGAGCCTCACCAGATCGTCATCCAGCCGTGGGACCGCAGCGTGCTCGGCGCAATCGAGAAGGCAATCCAGAAGAGCGACATCGGGCTCGTGCCCAATGTCGACGGCACCGTGGTCCGTCTCAACCTCCCGGCCCTCACGGAAGAGCGTCGCAGGGACCTGGTCCGGGTCGTCCACAAGCGCATGGAAGAGGCGCGCGTCGAGATCCGCAACCTTCGCCGCGAAGCCGCCGACGCGCTGAAGAAGGAGGAGCGCGACGGCCTGATGGGCACCGACGAGGCGCACCGCGAGCACGACACGCTGCAGAAGGCAACCGACCGCTACGTGACCGCGATCGACGCCGCCGGCGCTCATAAGGAACAGGAGGTCCTCGAGGTCTAGTGGCGCGCGGTCCCGTTGCCCGCCCCACGGACGCGCCGCCCACCGCGCACGCGCCGCGTAGCGCGGGCGCCTCCGGCCGCAGTCACGTCTCCACGACCGATGTGGACGACCTCGTTCCGTTCGAGGAATTGCCCCACCACGTGGCGATCATCATGGACGGCAACCGGCGTTGGGCGAGGGGTCAGGGCCTCTCCGAGGTTGAGGGCCACGCGGCCGGCGTCGAAGCGATCCGCGGGCTGCTGAAGCATGTCGTGCGCAGGGGCGTTCCGGTGTTGTCGCTGTATGCCTTCAGCCGCGAAAACTGGGCGCGATCGGACGACGAAGTTGCCGGACTCTTCTCGCTGCTCGAAGACGCGATCAGGAGTGAGACGGCCGAACTCCGGTCGCAGGGAGTCCAGGTACGGCTCCTGGGGCGCCTCGCCGAACTGCCGCCCGAAACGCGCCGCTCGATCGAGAACGCACTCTCGGCGACGGCCGGCGGCGATCGCCTGCAGCTCAACATCGCCTTCAACTACGCCGGGCGAACGGAGCTCGTGGACGCCTTCCGAACTCTGGCTGCCAGCGGAATCGACCCGGACGACATCGACGAGGCAGCCATCTCGCGGGTGCTCTACACGGCCGGCCTGCCGGATCCCGACCTGGTGATCCGAACCGGCGGCGAGCAGCGCCTGTCCAACTTCCTGATCTGGCAGAGCGCATACGCGGAGTTCTACTTCTGCCCCTTGCTGTGGCCTGACTTCGGCCCTGAAGCACTGGACGCGGCGTTGCTCGAGTTCGCGAGCCGGACCCGTCGCTTCGGCCGGTAGCCCCATCTCAATCGTGCTCCGCCAGCGGATCCTGAGCGCGGCTGTCTTCCTTCCGCCGCTCCTGCTGATGTTGGTCCTCGGTGAGCCATGGATCAGCATCGTCGTGGGCCTCCTCGCCCTGCTCGCCTCGCTCGAGGTGTTCAGGCTGCTGCGCGCAGCCGGTCACCCGGTCCAGATGATCGTGGGCGCGGTGTCCGCCGTCATCGTCGCCCTGCTCGTTGCATCGCCGGCCGTCTCGCCGTCGATCGCACTTGTCGTAGCGCCGGCGGTGCTGATCGCTACGGCCCTCGCTGCGTTCGCAAGGCAGGATCCGCGCGAGGGTCTGACCGCCTGGGCGCTGACCGCCACCGGCGTCATCTACGTCGCCCAACTCGGGTTCGTCGCGCGCGCGGGCCAGTTTGCGACCGCCCTTCCCGCGACTGCGCCGCTTGCGAGCTGGGGCGCGGAACGAGCCTGGATCGTCATTCTGCTGGCTGCTGTCTGGTCCTACGACACCGGCGCCTACTTCGCGGGCCGCCGCTTCGGGCGGGCACGATTCCTGGTCCACATCTCGCCGTCCAAGACGTATGCCGGCGTCGTGGGCGGAGTCGTCGCCGCGATCGTGGTCGTAGGAGTCGTCCTGTCCGCCATCGGCCAGTCGCCCCTTGGCGCGCTGGTTCTCGCCCCGGTACTGGCCGCGGCGGCCCAGGCCGGCGACCTCGCCGAGTCGATGATCAAGCGCGCCGCCGGAGCCAAGGATTCCGGCACCCTGATTCCCGGCCACGGTGGCATCCTCGATCGCGTGGACTCGTTCCTCTTCGCCGCGCCCGTCCTGACGGCCTATGTCCTCGCCTTCGCTCGCTGATCGGCCCATCGGGGTCGCGGTCCTCGGCTCGACGGGATCGATCGGACGCCAGGCCCTGGAGGTGCTGGCCGGCCTGGGCAACAGCCACCGTGTCATTGCCCTGGCCGCGGGGCGGGACGCAGACGGACTCAGCGAACAGGCCCGCCGCTTCCGGCCGCCCGTCGTGGCGCTCGTCGACCCGTTTGCACCTCGCGCTCGCGACCTTCCGTCCGGGACCGAGATCCTGGGCGGCCCGGGTGCCCTCGAGGCGCTGGCGGCACGTCCCGACGTGGATCTGGTCGTCGTCGGCACATCGGGCATCGTCAGTCTGCGCCCCGTGCTCGCCGCTCTCGAGGCGGGCAAGGTGGTCGCCACTGCCAACAAGGAAACGCTGGTGGCCGGTGGTCACCTCGTGATGCCCCTCGCCCGGCGGCGTGCAGCCGAGATGGCAGCGGAACGTCCCAACGACCCGCTCGCCAGCCCGCTGGCCTGGATACGGCCGATCGATTCGGAGCACTCCGCCATCTGGCAGTGCCTTGCCGGCGAGCGCCTGGCGGGGGTCGCGCGGCTGATCCTGACGGCGTCGGGCGGACCGTTCCTCGACGAGCCGGACCACCTCGACGCGGTCACCCCCGAGGCGGCGCTCCGTCACCCGACATGGCGGATGGGCCCCAAGATCACGGTCGATTCGGCGACCCTTGTGAACAAGGGCCTGGAGGTGATCGAGGCGCGCTGGCTGTACGATGTCGAGTACGACAGGATCGACGTGATGATCCATCCCCAGAGCGTGGTGCACTCCGCCGTCGCGTTCGTGGACGGCTCATTGAAAGCACAGCTGGGGATCCCCGACATGCGTCTGCCCATTCAGTATGCCATCACCTATCCGGAGCGGCGACCGTCGCCGGCGGCGGCTCCGGATCTCATCGCCGCGGGGACTCTGAGCTTCCGACGGCCGGATGAGGACCGCTTTCCGGCTCTCCGCATCGCCCGCGCGGCCGGCCGCATGGGGCCCTGGGCCAGTGCCGCTCTGATCGCCGCCGACGACGTGGCCGTCGCCCGTTTCCTCGCCGGTAGCCTGAGCTTCACGGGCATCCCGCGATTGCTCGAGGATGCCATCGGCCGTTTCGGTCGGGGCACTTCGATTGGGCCCGGAGTCGAGGACCTGGAATCGCTCGATTCGGAAATACGCGAGGCGCTCGGGCCCACGGTCGAGGACAGCCGATGAGCGAGGTCCTGACCTCCACGCTCCAGGGCGCGATCACGATCGTCCTGTTCCTGTTCATCCTCGGCGTGCTCGTGGTGGTCCACGAGCTTGGCCATTTCGTCGTCGCACGGCTGGCCGGCGTTCGAGTCCTCGAATTCGGCGTCGGGTTCCCGCCGCGAGCCAAGGTCCTCCGCTCGGAGGGGGAAACCCTCTATACCCTCAACTGGCTGCCCCTTGGCGGCTTCGTCAAGCTCGAGGGCGAGGACGGCGACTCGGACGATCCCCGGGCGTTCAGCCGGGCTCCCCTGCCGACCCGTCTGCTCATCCTGGTCGCGGGCGTGACCATGAACCTGCTCCTCGCGTTCCTGATCATGTTCGCGATTGCCTCGCTTGCGAATCCGACGCGCGGAGTGGTGGTAGGCGGAGTGGAAGCCGGCTCGCCGGCCGCCCGCGCCGGCCTTCGGCCGGGTGACCTGATCGTGTCCGTCAACGGGCAGTACTACGACGCCTACGGTGACACGTCGATCCTGGAGGACATCCGGGCGCACGCCGGAATGACGGTCACGCTCGGAATCAAGCATCCCGATGGCACCTTGGAGGACCGCTCGGTCACCCTTCGCCCGCCGGATCAGATCGAGCACGGCGCCCTGGGCATCTGTGGTTCCGCCACATGCCCGTCGCCACCCGGGACGTCCGGCTCGCCGCTGACCGCCGCCACGACCGATCACTACATCCAGCGAGACCCGGTCACCGCCCTGCAGGTTGGGGCGGCACGGACCGAGGAGGCATTCGGGCTGCTCCTGCGAGGGCTGGGCGACCTGGCCGACTCGATCGTGACACATCCCACCCAGCCGCCGCCCGTCCAGGGACCGGTCGGCATCGCCATCGGCGTGGGCGAAGTGTTCTGGAAATCCGGCCCGATCGACACCCTCTTCGTCGCTGGGCTCCTGTCCGCGAACCTGGCACTCGTCAACGTGTTGCCGCTGCCGCCGCTCGACGGCGGCCGGATGTTCGTGCTCCTCATCAAGGCGGTTGCCGGCCGGCGCATCAGCATGCAGGCCGAGCGCTTGACGTACCTCGTTGGATTCGGCTTCCTGATGGCGTTGTTGCTATGGATCACCTATTTCGACATCGCGCGGCTGGGGGGCCAATGAACCACCCTGCGGTAGCGCCAGCGGTCAGCGGCACCACCCGGCCGGACCGCCGTCGGACGGTGAGCGTCGACGTGGGCGGGGTGCCCGTTGGCAGCGATCACCCGGTGGTCGTCCAGTCGATGACCAACACCGACACCGCGGACGACGACGCGACGGCGATCCAGGTCGCCCAGCTCGCGCACGCCGGCAGCGAGCTGGTCCGGGTGACCGTCAACACGGACGCCGCCGCGGCAGCCGTCCCCGAGATCGTCAGGAAGCTGCGTGCCCTCGGCGTGGGCGTGCCGGTGATCGGCGACTTCCATTACAACGGTCACAAGCTGCTGGTGGACCACCCGGAGGCGGCGCGCCTCCTCGCCAAGTACCGGATCAACCCGGGCAACGTCGGTTCGAAGCATCACGACGCGAACTTCCAGACGATCGTTCGAGTGGCAATCGAGAACGACAAGCCGGTCCGCATCGGCGTCAACTGGGGCTCCCTCGACCAGCAGCTGCTGACCGACCTCATGGACGCCAATGCCGCGACGGCCGAGCCACGCGACAGCCGCGCGGTGATGATCGAAGCGATGGTCGAGAGTGCGCTCCGTTCGGCTGAGCTTGCCGAGGAAACGGGCCTTCCGCACGAGCGGATCATCCTGTCGGCGAAGGTTTCCGGGGTCCGCGACCTGGTCGACGTCTACCGGATCCTCGCCGGGCGCTGCGACTACCCGCTCCACCTCGGCCTGACCGAGGCGGGGCTCGGCACCAAGGGGATCATCGCCTCGACGGCCGGCCTGTCGATCCTGCTCAACGAGGGCATCGGCGACACGATCCGCGTATCGCTCACGCCGGCACCCGGTGGAGATCGGACCGAGGAGGTCCAGGTCGCCCAACAAGTTCTCCAGTCGCTCGGCTTGCGGTCCTTCCTGCCCCAGGTCAGTGCGTGCCCGGGCTGTGGCCGCACGACGTCGACCTTCTTCCAGGAGATGGCGCGCGACATCCAGGACTACCTCCGCGAGCGCATGCCCGAGTGGCGCGCGGTTCACCCCGGCGTCGAGGAGCTGCGTGTCGCGGTGATGGGCTGCGTCGTCAACGGGCCGGGAGAGTCGAAGCACGCCGACATCGGCATCAGCCTGCCTGGCACGTTCGAGCAGCCGGTAGCGCCGGTCTTCGTCGACGGCAAGCTGGACCGGACGCTCCGCGGCGAGGCCATCGTGCCGGAGTTCCTGGCCCTCCTCGAGGCCTACGTCGACCGCCGCTATCCGGGCTCCGGAGCGGCCACCCCGGCGGAGGTCTCGGCCACCTCCTGAGGCTCTGCGAGTCCGGGTCGCGAGCACGGCCGCCGATCGGGCGAGGGGCGGACGCGGTGTATACTTCACCGAACGCCAGCGGCCGCCTCTGAACGTGGGTGACCCCCACGTTTCTTTTTGGGCAGCCCCAGACCATGAGACCAACGAAGGAGGAGCCACATGAGCCGAGATTTCGTCGGCGCCCTCCTGCAGCTCAACGCCGAAAAACAGGTCCCCCGGGAGCAGCTCGTCCGGACCGTCGAGGAGGCGATCCAGGCGGCCTACCGTCGAGTCTCGGGCGGCGAGGACATCCACGTCCGGATCGATGCCGAGACGGGCAAGCAGCGCGTCTTCCGGGCGCGCTACGTGGTCGGTGAGATCGAGGACCCGCTGACGGAGCTGACCATCGATGAGGCGCATCGCTACAAGGCGGATGCCGGAATCGGCGACCTCGTCGAGACGGAGGAGCTCGATCCGGAGGCATTCGGCCGGATCCACGCGCAGACCGCCAAGCAGGTGGTCCTGCAGCGGCTGCGGGAGGCGGAGCGGGACGTCGTGTTCGACCAGTTCGCCAGCCGCGAGGGCGAGATGATCACGGGCACTGTCAACCGGGTGGAGCCGAGGGCGATCATTCTCGACGTCGGGAAGGGTGTCGAAGCGATCCTGGCCACCACGGAGCAGTCCACCGTCGAGCACTATCGGATCGGCCAGAATGTGAAGGCCTACGTGCTCGAGGTGCGGCGCACGACGCGCGGCCCCCAGATCTACGTCAGCCGAACCCACAAGGGCTTCCTGCGTCGCCTGTTCGAGCTCGAGGTGCCGGAGATCCATGCTGGCACGGTCGAGATCAAGGCCATCGCGCGGGAAGCCGGCAGCCGCTCGAAAGTGGCCGTCGCATCGCGCCAGGAGGGCCTCGATCCGGTTGGCGCGACCGTCGGCCAGCGCGGGGCACGCGTCCAGGCGGTGGTCGCCGAGCTGGGCGGCGAAAAGGTCGACGTGATCCCCTGGAACGAAGACCCGGCTCTGTTCGTGGCCAACGCCCTGTCTCCGGCCCAGGTTCTCGGCGTCGACATCGACGAGGAGCACCGGATCGCGAGCGTGACGGTGCCGGAACGGATGCTGTCGCTGGCAATCGGGCGGGAGGGGCAAAACGCCCGTCTAGCCGCGAAGCTCAGCGGCTGGCGGATCGACATCCGAAGCGACGTGTCGGTGGCTGAGGCGGCGCGCGCTGCCGCCGCCGCCGCGGAGGCGAGCGCAGAGGAGCCAGCGGTCGCGCTTGCGGGAGGTATCGCCGGAGCAGCCGCGTCCGAGGCCACCGCCGAGCCGGCAGTCAACGCGACCAAGGCCCGCGTTGTCCGAGGCAAGAAGGCCGTCGACGGGAACGGGGCGATCCCCGCGGACGCGACAGCAGACACGATCCCCGCCGATGGCGCGGTGCCCA
>VBEC01000083.1 GCA_005883615.1 Chloroflexota bacterium
TCGCTTGCGCACAGCCGCGACCCGAGCCTCCACCTCTCGGTCGCCCAGCACCGGCATGTACGGGACCTTCTGTTCCTGGGCCAGCCGGATCTTGTTCTGCATCCGGTTGTCCGAATGGTCCACCTCGACGCGCAAGCCGCGCTCGCGGAGGACA
This sequence comes from Chloroflexota bacterium, assembly GCA_005883615.1. Classification (GTDB taxonomy): domain Bacteria; phylum Chloroflexota; class Limnocylindria; order Limnocylindrales; family CSP1-4; genus CF-16. The sequence goes on from VBEC01000083.1 coordinate 155, forward strand.
CCCGCGAGCTCGTCGGCGGCGTCGGCGTGTCGATCCGCAATCGGAATGATCACGGCCTGGACGGGCGCGAGCCACAAGGGAAACGCACCAGCGAAGTGCTCGGTGATGACGCCGATGAACCGTTCCAGCGAGCCATAGATCGCCCGGTGGATCGCGACGGGCCGTTGCTGTTGGCCGTGCTCGTCGATGTATGAGAGGTCGAAGCGCTCCGGCAGCATCACGAGGTCGACCTGGATCGTGGCCGTCTGCCACTCGCGACCGAGCGCGTCCTCCACCTGGATGTCGATCTTCGGTGCGTAGAAGGCGCCGTCTTTGGGCTTGACCCGGTATTCGGCGCCCGATCGATCGAGCGCCTCCCGAATCAGGCTCTCGGCCCGCTCCCACAGCGCGGGATCGCCGAGCGCCTTGTCCGGGCGCGTCCCGAACGTCAGCTTCGGTGAGAGCCCGACCCAGGAGTAGGACTCGCGGACCTCGCCCAGCAGCGCCTCGATCTCTGACCCGATCTGGTCAGGTCGCAGGTAGATGTGGGCGTCGTCGGTGACGAAATGCCGGACCCGGGTCAGGCCGGAAAGCGTGCCCGACAGCTCGTTGCGGTGAAGCTTGCCGTATTCGGCAAGCCGCAGCGGAAGGTCCCGGTACGAGCGCACCCGGCTGCGGTAGACATACGTCGACTCCGGGCAATTCATAGGCTTGAGGCTGAACGTCTGGCCCTCGGACTCGAAGAGGAACATGTGCTCCCGGTACAGGTCCCAGTGGCCGGACTGCTCCCAGAGCTTTCGCGCCACGAGCGGCGGTGTATAGATCTCCTGGTAGCCGCGCCGCGCCTGGAGCTCGCGCATCGCGTTCTCGAGCGTCCGATAGAGCGTCCAGCCCTTCGGATGCCAGAATGCCGCGCCGGGCGACACGTCGTGGAAGCTGTACAGGTCGAGCTGGACGCCGAGCCGTCGGTGGTCGCGCTTGCGCGCTTCTTCGCGGCGCCACAGGAACCGCTCGAGCTCCTCCTGGGTCGGCCAGACCGTGCCGTAGATACGCTGGAGCATCGGCCGCTTCTCGTCGCCGCGCCAGTAGGCGCCGGCCACCGACAAGAGCTTGAACGGCCCGATCGCCCCCGTGCTCGCGACGTGCGGGCCCTTGCACAGGTCGACGAATGAACCGTGTTCGTAGACGGATGTCGGTGGCATCGGCGAGCCATCTGCAGCAGCCTTCGCCGCCAGGTCGTCGAGGATCTCGACCTTGAACGGCTGATCGCGCCCCGCGAAGAACGCTCGGCCTTCCGCCGGCGGCAGTTCACGCCGCACGAACGGATGGTCGGCCTTGATGCTCTCGGCCATCCGCACGTGGACCGCCGCGAGGTCGTCGGGAGTGAGCGGGCGAGGCAGCTGGAAGTCGTAGTAGAAGCCGTCGGCAATTGCCGGCCCGATCCCAAGCCTGGTGCCGGGGAACAGGTCCATGACCGCCTCCGCCATCACGTGGGCGGCGGAATGGCGCATGGCGTCCAGATCGCTGTGCGCACCGGCATCGAGCAGCTCGTCCGCAGACCCCCGCTCGGGCGCCTCGAACAGGTCCTCCTGCTCCGCGCCGATCGCGTCGCCGCCAACCTTCGCCTCGACCACAGTCGACCTCCTGAAAACGCAAGACCTCTCGTCCTACGACAGGACGAGAGGTCGATTCGATCGAACTCCCGCGGTTCCACCCGCCTTCACCGCCGGCCTGGCTCCCGAAGGCCTAACCGGCAGCGCGCTCGTGCCGCGCTAACGGGCGGATCCCGGGCCGGTTCACCGGTCGCTCACGGGTGGTTGACGTTCGCAAATCGTCGTTGGGCTTTCAGCCAGTGGCCCAACTCTCTGGAGGCGCTCGCGAAGGCCTTGTCCCGATCGATGCGTTGCCTATTTGGGCCCCCGAGGGATCCTAGGGAGTCACCGGAATGCTGACGGTGGCGGTGTTGTTGGTCGTGTTGGGGTCTCCCGGCGAGGTCGCGTTGACCGTCGCCGTATTCGTCAGTGTTCCCTTCGCCGTGGGTTTGAGGACGATTTTCACGACGCCGTAGTCGTTGGCCGCGAGGCTACTGAGCGTACAGGTCACGGTCGCCTTCGCAGGTTTTGCGTTACAGCTCCACGCCCCCTTCGTGACCGCGACCGATACGTAACCCGCGTTCTTGGAGAACGTCTCCGTCAGGGTCAGTCCCTGCGCAGCTAATGGCCCGACGTCGGTCACCGTGACGGTAAAGGTCACCGGCTGTCCAAGGTGGGCGGTCGTCTGGTCGGCGCTCTTGGTGACCTTGAGATCGGCTCCGAAGTTGTAGAGGTATTCCGCAACCGGCCCCGCCTGTACGTTGTCCCAGAGAGGCGTGTAAAGATCCTTGGCGAGGATCTGGCGCGCGAAGACCGTGCCGGCGATCGGTGTGCCGGTGAGGGCAGCGGTCCACGTGTTGTCGGCCGGGTTCAGGACGGCACGCGTCGAGCTCGTGAAGTTCGGGTCGGTCGAGACCTCCACGTAGCCATCGGCCTGGTGCTGAGCGGCGGCCGGCGTGCCGATGACATACGAGAAGCTCTTCGCCTGGTCGGCCCAGTCGTTCAGCGTGGTGCTGCCATGCTCGACCAGCGAGTACGCGATCACGTGGTCGATCTTGTCGCCCGCCGTCAGGGCACCGAAGCTGGCGAGGGGTACGTTGATCGTCACGTCGTTGCCATTCACGCTCCCGCTGGCGTTGCCCGATGGCACATAGGTGAGGACCTTGGGCGTGGGCGCCCCGAGGGCGGGCGCGTCGACGCTGCTCACCCTGCCGTATTCGAAGGTCGTCCCGCCCCTCCACTTCACGTACCAGTGCGATTGGTATGGCGGGGTCATGGTCGGTGGCCCGATACCGCCCTTTCCCTGCCACCAGACGACCATCCACGAGGGTGTCCCACCAGCAGTCGCCGCGTCGGCAAGGGCGGCGGCTGAGAGGTCGGCGAGCTTCATCTTGAACGTGAGGTTCGTCCCGTTGTCTCCTGCAGATGCCTGCAGGATGTCGAGGGCCGGGTGGTTGGCGCTCGCGATCGGTACCACCGGAAACCGGGCATCTCCCGCGGGGTCCGATGACCAGTTGCCGGGCGGCAGGCCGTGCGTGCCGCCAACCGCTAGCGTCGTCCCGCTTCGCGTCACCGACCCGATCGTGACGTTCGGCGGCGTCGGATCGGGCAGCAGGTTCCCTTTTGCGGCGAACAGGCTGGGGCCGGTCCGGAGCCGAAGGACCGCGTTGATCGGCTTGCCGATGTACTCGGACTGCCCTGTGCTCGGATCGACGATCACGTTGGACAGGTCGCCGTTCTCGTTGTAGGCAATGAAGACCCGGCCGTCCGGATCCTTGTCCACCATGAAGAAGTCGGCCATGGATCGGTCGGAGTTCGCGAGCAAGCAGCCGGGGAAACCGCCCGTGCAGATAGCCCCACGGTGCATCACGTGCTCGGTGGCCTGGACCTGGGTGAAGGTGGGGCTCGCGTCCATCGCGTTCGTGCTGAACGTCGCATAGGCGTGCCAGAGTGCCTGGGGACTACCCGGGAATCCACCTGTATTGCCATTGTCGGTAGTGCCGTAGAAAACGACGGCAACGCGACCGGGATCGCCTACGGTCAGCCAGGGGAAGAGCACCTGCCGAAGACCAGGACCTCCGCCGATCGGGCTGCCTGGACCGGTACTGACCTGCATCTTTGCGTGCCAGTGGAATCCGCGGTCCGTTGAGTAGGAGAGGTAGGTCTTGCTGCCCTCCGTCCATGCCTGCCAGAGATTGCGTGCCGTATCGATCTGGATCGGCGCGAAGAAGTTGCCCTGTGCTCCATTCGAGCCTCGTGCCTGCCAGCTGATCCCGCCGTTGGTCGAGACCATGGTCGTGCCCCCGTCCGCGGGCACGAAGATGTCACCGTTGGCCGGGTCGACCGCAAAGCGTCCTATGCAACCCGGCCCGATGTCGGCGGTTGGGTTGTTGGTCGGATCCGGAGGAAGGTACGTGACCCCGTTGTCCGTCGAGACCAGGATGTAGCAACCCTCAGGCCCGGCCACGTGGTTGGCGCCCAGATAGATGCGCCGCCCTGTCGCGCTGGAGTTTGGGTCATAGATCGCCATCCACTGGCGATCTGTCTCTGGGAAGCAACCCTCGCCGGGGGTGAAGGTCTTGCCCTCGTCATACGAGCGGAAGGTGCTGTTGCACTGGAGCGTCTGCAGGTCTGACGCAAATACGTCGCGGTTGTTTGCGATCGTGATCTCGGTATCGCCCCCGCCGTTCTGACAGTTCGACTTGGCCGGGCAGCCGACCAGGTGCCATTGAATGCCGTTGTCGTCGGACTTCCAGAACCACGACGCCTGGGTGGTGCTGCCACCCGGGCCGCTGACGTAGTTCCCTCCGTGGTTGTCGATCACAACGTCAGGCTCACCGACCATCCGGATCGGATCGTTCCAGTTGGCGTGGTCGAAGGTGATGCCACGGGATGGCCCGGGCGGCGGAGGGGGAGGCGGCAGCGCCACGGTCTCGATGGTCAGCTTGCCGGCATAGGCCTGGGCCGAAGTGCTGAGAAAGGCGCACGCCACCACCTTGTAGGTGCCCGCGGACAGGTTCGTGCCGCGCACCGTCTCACTCGGTTGGCCGCCATCGCTGGAGCCCACGACCGCACCATTGGGCCCAATGACTGTGAGGATTTCGTCATTGGATGCGTCGGCCCAGCTGATGCTTAACGTGAAATTGGCCTGCAGGGTGTCGTAGATGCCCGCCGGGACGTTCACGGTCACATCGTGCTCGTCAGCCTGCGCTGTTCCTGCCAGCGGGGCGCAGTTGCTTGAAGGATTTGACCCAGCTGGGATCGTGCCCGACCAGTTGTCCGTGACGGTCTGGGGCACGGTCGTGGGCACGCTGACACTACTCGTATCTGGCGTGGAAGCCCTGGAAACCCCCGCGGTCGTCATAATGAGCGCGATGCCCAGGGCGACCACGGGCACGATGACGAACAGGGTCCGGACGGCCCTCGGACCGCCGAACGCAGGGACCAACCCAGGGACCAACCCAGGAACCAACCCACGACGAGCCATGGCTCGAGTCTCTCCTTCGCGGCTGCCCCACATCCGCGCCATCAGGCGGATGAGCGAGCGCGTCCGCGCCACGGCGAACGGCGACCTCGAAGCTCCCTCGCCTGCGTCGGGCCCTGCTACCGCAGCACGGCGATGACTTTCCCCGGTCGCGACCCGACCTAGTCAAGCGGCTGCAGGCAACACATAGCAATCTGCGGTCAGTTTTGAGGTGGGCCCGGACTTGGTGGGCGACACTGGACTCGAACCAGTGACCTCTTGCATGTCAAGCAAGTGCTCTAACCAGCTGAGCTAGCCGCCCTTGGGTGCGACGCGGTTCCGTCGCGCCGCGTGATGATTTTAACGCACGCCCCGCCGCCGGCGTCCAGCGTGATGGAGCCGGCTCCTGGGTCGGCCCAGGACGAAAAGACGGTCCGCGAACAGGCCGATCGGGTCATGCGCCGCGGGGCCCTTCTCCCTAGCATCGCGGCAACGAGCCCGCGCACGCAGGCAGGGAGGTGGTCCGATGGGCCGACGACGCGGGTCTGGGACGGCGCCTCCCGGCCACGAGAACATCCGCCTGGTCCTCGTGGAGCCCCGCGCTCTGCTTGGCGTTGGTGTTCGCGAAGTCGTCGACCGCGAGCCCGACATGGAGATCGTCGGGGAAGTCCGCTCGGCCGATGACGCGCTCACGCTGGTCGAGGAAACAGCCCCGGATGTGGTCCTCCTCGACGTTGACCTTCAGGGAGCCACGGCCACCAACGCAACCCGTCGGCTGAGACGCGACGCTCCTGCGTCGGCGATCGTGGTCGTTGGCGGCGGAGATGACGATGCCAGCATTCTCGAGGCGGTCGAGGTCGGAGCCGCAGCCCACGTCTCACAGATCGCCGAACCGGCAGAACTGGTTGCCACGATCCGCCGCGTCGCAGACGGCGAAGACCTGCTCACGGACGAGCTTGCGGGCAGGCCCGATCTTGTTGAGAAGATCATCGACGCCTTTCGGGAGGGCTACGCCCTGCAGGAGGAGCACGCGGCTCCTGTGCTGACGGCGCGCGAGCTCGAGGTCCTGAGCTACGTTGCGGATGGGCTGCGAAACCGTGAGATCGCCGATCAGCTGTCCGTCAGCGAACACACCGTCAAGAACCATCTGACGAAGATCATGCACACGCTCGGCGCCCCAAATCGAACTCAGGCGGTAACCTACGCGGTCCGTCAAGGCTGGATCACGTTGGACGACAAGGCCATGGCATCGGGGCCGCGACCAGCCACTCGCTAGGTCAGGAGTTCCGCTCCGGATACCACCCGGCAGACTGGGCTGCATGATGATGTCGTTGACCCATGAGTTCACGACCGCGCCCAGTGCGCCCCCGATGAGCGCCACGACCTACGAGCTGCTCCATGCCCGTGGCGGCCGGCGGATCGAACGCTTCGGGGCGTTCGTGCTTGATCGGCCATGCCAGGCCTGCCAAGGGCCGGACCGCGGCACCGAGATCGCATTCGACGGATTCGATGCAGTCGATGCGACCTACGCTCCCGAGCCAGCCGCCGGCTACCGCTGGTCCGGTCCGAATGTGCCTGAGGAGCCATGGACGGTGGTTCTAGGCAACCTGACCTTCGAATTGGGGCTCACCGAGACCGGCCAGGTGGGCCTCTTTCCCGAGCAAGCCGAGGTCTGGTCGTGGATCGCGCGCCAGGTCTTAGGTCGGAGCGGGTCGGCAGGAGCACCTAGCGTCCTCAACCTGTTCGGCTACACAGGTGGCAGCAGCCTCGCGGCGGCACGCGCAGGCGCAGGCGTCGTCCACCTCGACGCCTCGAAGGCGGCCGTGTCCTGGGCGCGCCGGAATGCCGGCCTGTCTGGCCTCGCCGAGGCTCCGATCCGCTGGATCGTCGACGATGCGGCCGCCTTCGTGCGGCGAGAGCTTCGCCGGGGCAACCGATACGACGGCGTCATCCTGGATCCGCCGACCTACGGTCACGGGGCCCGAGGCCAGCCGTGGCGCCTCGAGCACGACCTCCCCGAGCTGCTTGCCGACTGCGTCCGCCTGGCCGATGGCGGCCGGGGCTTCGTCCTCCTGACATCGCACACGCCGGGATATGGGCCCGGGCGCCTGGGGACGCTGCTTGAAGGGGCGTGGCCGCCGGGCGCGGACGAGGCGCAGGCTCGCCCGGTCGAGGCCGGGGACATGAGCATCGAGGCTCGCGACGGCGCACTCCTCCGGCTCGGCGGATTTGCGAGGTTCGGCTGAATGCGCGTCCTCGACCGGGGGGCAGGGCCGAGGCCCGTATGCTCGGCTCGATGAGTCCGGGCTCACCGACGATCACCAGCCGGTCCAATCCACGCATCGTCGAGGTTTCGCGCCTGCGCGAGCGACGCCAGCGCGAGCGCACCGGCCTGACCCTCATCGACGGCACGCGTGAGCTCCTGCGCGCCCTGCAGTCGGGCGCGGAGGTGGAAACCCTGTACGTGTTGGAAAACGGCACGGACGGCCCGGACAGCCCCTATGACGGGCGGGACGGCGCGATCGAGGCCGTGCGTCGAGAGGCCAAGGCGCGCGGAGCCGAAATCGTCACGGTGAGCCGACCGGTTCTGGAGCGCGTCGCGTTCGGCGAGCGCGCGGAAGGAGTCGTCGGCGTCGCGCGCGTTCCCGACCTCGCGCTCGATCGGATCTCGCTGCCCGAGAACGCGCTCGTGGTCGTCATCGAATCCGTCGAGAAGCCGGGCAACCTGGGCGCCGTCCTGCGCAGCGCCGACGCGGTCGGAGCGGCTGGCCTGGTGGCTGCCGATGCCCGCACCGACATCTTCAATCCCAACGTGATTCGGGCGAGCCTCGGCACCGTGTTCAGCGTGCCCGTCGCGAGCGGCTCGACGCCCGAAACCATCGCCTGGCTTCGTGAACACGGCCTTGGGATCGTGACCGCCCGGGTGGATGCCGCCGCGCTCTATTCCGATCTCGACCTGCGCGGGCCGCTGGCCATCGTGCTGGGCAGCGAGGCCCATGGCCTGAGCGATTCGTGGCGGGGCGATGACGTCACGGCGGCGCACCTGCCGATGCACGGCGCTGCGGACAGCCTCAACGTGTCCACCACCGCCGCCGTCCTGCTCTACGAGGCGACCCGCCAGCGGGGTCTCCAGGAAAGGTCGATCTAACGCCGCCGATGCGCTCGTCAACTATCGTGACCACACCCTGGATACGCCGCTGAGGAGCGCCATGAATCGCTTCGATTTCGTGATCATCGGAGCCGGCCCCGCCGGTGAGGCGGCTGCTTACAAGGCCCGCGCACGAGGCGCGAGCGTGGCGATTGCGGACCGCGACCTGTTCGGCGGCTCGTGTCCGTTCTGGGGCTGTATCCCCTCCAAGTCGTTGCTGAATGCGGCGGCTCGGCGTGCGTGCGGCGACGACTACTCCTGGGAACGGGCGTCTGCGCGCCGCGATTACATGATCAATCGCGAGGGCATCCCCTACCCCGACGATTCGGGCCATGTGAAGGGTCTCGAGGCCGCGGGCGCGACCGTCGTTCGGGGCACGGCCCGGATCACGGCCCGGGGACGGGTCGACGTGACGGAGGGCGGCAGGGCACAGGAGCTGGCGGCTCGCAACATCGTGATTGCGGTTGGCTCGACGACAAAGGTCCCGCCGGTCGAAGGCATCGAGAGCGTGCACGTGTGGACCAACAAGGAAGCGACCGGTGCTCGCGAGCTGCCACGCAGCCTGCTCGTCCTGGGCGGCGGCCCGACCGGGGTCGAGATGGCCGAGGTGTACGCCCGCTTCGGCGTGCCGACCACGGTCGTCCAATCTGGCGAACGCCTGCTGCCGACCGACCATCCACGCAACTCCGAGGCGGCTCTCAAGGCGCTCGAGCGCGATGGTGTGAAGATCCGCCTGCGTGTGCGCGCGGTGCGTGCCCGAGCCGGGGCGGGTTCCGACGGCGCAGACATCATCGATCTGGACGACGGCTCGACCGCGCAAGGTCACGCCGTGCTCCTGGCGGTCGGGCGCTCGTTCCCGCTCGATGGGCTTGGCCTCGAGAACGTGGGTATCGACGTCCATGACCGGGATGCGATCCCGAGGGACGGCCGGCTCCGGATCCGCGACGGCCTGTACGTGATCGGCGACCCGGCGGGACCGGAGCTGCACACCCACCAGGGCCACTACCAGGGCGAGATCGCCGTTCGAATGGCCCTTGGGGACGACGTGACGCCCGACTACCGGGCGCTGCCCCGCGCGACCTACACCGACCCGGAGCTGGCATCAGTCGGGTTGACTCTCGAAGGGGCCAAGGAGCGCGGCCTCGATGCCTTCGAACAGGTGGCCGATTTCCCGACCACCGCAAAGGGTTACTCGGTCGAGGCGGCCTTCGGGCACGTGACGATCGTGGTGGATCGAGACGCCCACGGACTGGTCGGTGCGGCCATGGCGACACCGGACGCGTCGGCCGCGATCCACGAATGCGTGCTGGCGATCAAGGCTCGGGTTCCGATCGAGGTCCTCGCGGACACGATCCACGCCTTCCCCTCGACGTCGCGTGTCTTCAATGGCCTGTTCAATGCCGCAGCCAAGAAGCTCGCCGACGAGGAAATGAGCGACCCACGTGACGCCGGTCACATGCCCATGCCACAGGCCAGCTCCGCATAGTGCGACCGGGCCGCCCCGCGATCAGGCGGAGAAGACCTCCTCGCCGTCCATCAACACCAGCTGTGGCTGAACGAGTGGCCGACCCTGCCCGGGTTCCAATCGGCAATCCAGGTCAGCTCTCGGGATCACGACGACGTCCGCTCGCTGGCCTCGAACGAGCCGGCCTCGATCGCGCTCACCCGCCGAAATCGCCGGGTCGAGACATGCCGAGCGCAGGACCCGGCCAAGGCTGAGGGAGCGCATCCGCGGTCGCTCCTCGCCGGGAAGCTGGATCGGGCGGGGCGTGCGCGCCATGACGAGTCCGGGCCAGGGATCGATCGGTTCGACCGGCGCATCGGTCCCGAACGGCAGGAGTGCCCCGGCACGCGCAAGGAGCCACCACGGGTACGCGCGCGAGGGCAGCCGCGCCCCCCAGGCACGCTGCGCAGACGCGTAATCGCTGTGGAGATGAATCGGCTGCATCGAGGCCGCGACGCCGAGGGCCCGGAAGCGCTCCGCGTCGGCAGGATCGACGAGCTGGGCGTGCTCGATCCTGGGCACGAGCGCGGAGAGGCCAACGGTCGGGGCCAGCGCGTCGAGCGCGATTCGGACGGCACGATCGCCGATCGCATGAATCGTCGTGGCGATTCCCCCGGCCCCCGCCTGCGCGGCGAGCTCGCGGAGCAACTCGGGCGGCGTGACGAACAGGCCGAGTGGCCCGCCGGGCGGACTCGGGCGATGCGGTTCCCTATCGAACGGCTCGAGCATCGCGGCCGTCCGGGAGCCGACCGTGCCGTCGGCGAACAGCTTCAGCCAGCCGACGCGGGCCCGCGCCAGCGGATCGGGCCCCAGCAGCTGCCCGCTGCGGAGCTCCCTGTCCTCCGCGAGGGCGAGTGCTTCCTGGCGCAGGCAGGCGTGGACCCGGACGCCGAGGCGACCCTCCGCCGCGAGGCGCCGGTACGCGGCGAACCCACCGTCGAGCGCCGCATCCGCCTTGATATCGCCGGGATCATGGACCGCGATCACGCCGCGCGCCCGGACTCCTGGGATGAAGCGTTCGATTGCCGCTTCAATGCCGTCGCTCGTGGCCCGCCGGATGATCGCCGACACGAGACTTGTCGCCGCCTCGTGCAGGGTCCCGGCGGGATCGCCATGCGCCGTTCTGCGGATGACCCCGCCGGCCGGGTCGGCCGTCCCTGCATCGACGCCCGCAGCCATCAGTGCCGCGTCGCTGGCCCACATCGCGTGGTGATCGTGAGCCCAGAAGGCGGCCTTCCGACCGGGAGCCGCGCGCTGGAGGTCGGCGACCTCGGGCCAGCCGCCCCATCGCTCCGCGTCCCAGCCGTGGCCTTCCAGCCAGGCATCCTCATCTCGCTGTGCGGCGTGGGCCGCCGCGATCCGCCGCAGGCCATCCTCGAGGGTCCGAGAGTCGGTCAGGTCCACCTGGGTCGCGGCGAGAGCCGCGTCCGCCAAGTGCATGTGGGCATCGGTCAGCCCCGGGAGCGCGATGAGATCCGGCGCCAGACGGAGGCGCCGGGTCGCCGGCCCGGCCAGGTCATCGAGGTCTCGCCGGCTCCCGGCAGCAGCGACGCGGCCTCTGGAGATGCCGATCGCCTCGACCATCCCGAGCCCTGATCGCCCGGCCAGCGTCGCGACCTCCCCGCTGACGATCAGGTCCAGGTCCACCGTCGCGCCAGTCCCGGGTCAATCCGGCGAGTCGGCCATGGGATCGGCGCGAGTGACAACAACGGGATTGGCGGGAGG
>VBEC01000023.1 GCA_005883615.1 Chloroflexota bacterium
GGGCACTGCGGAAGATGCCGACCCGGCGGAGGAGGTGCACGTACCCCGGCGGCCGAACGACGGCGACCAGCAGCGAGCTCACGAGGAGGCCAATGGCGACCAGCCCCACAACCTCGCCCACCGTCGCCGCCCCGACGCCGAAGGCGATGGCAGCCAGGAGCGCGACCGGTAGCGGGAGGACGAACCAGAAGATGGGTTCGGCCCAGGCCCGGACGGGCCGGGCGACCATCCGCTCGCCGAGAAAATCGATGACCCCACCTGTCGGGTCCGTCAGGCCGGCGATGACGTTGAAGAAGGTGGTCTTGCCGGCGCCGTTCGGGCCGATGAGGCTGACGATGGCGCCCGCCGGGACTTCGAAATCGATGTCCCGCACCGCGATCAGGCCGCCGAAGCGCTTGGTGATTCGGCGGGCCCGCAGGATCGTCTCGCCCCGGCTGATCCCGCCGGCGAGCGTTGCATCCGCGACTGTCGCCGGCGGCGTCGCGGGCTCGGCAGTCAAGTTTGACTCACTGCATCGGCCGCGGTCGCTTCGACCTCGGCTGCCGCCTCGTGCAGCTCCTCGCGGCGGCGGCGGCTCGGGAAGAGCCCTTCCGGACGCAGCAGCATCATCAGCACGAGCGCCAGGCCGAACAGGAGGTACTGGTAGTTGATGAAGTTGATCGTGCTCAGGTCAAGGGTGATGGGACCAAGGGAAATCGGCGGTGCGTGCAGCGATTTCGCGAAGGCGTCCAGCTGGTGGAGGCCCTGGCTCTGGATCTCGTAGACGATGAATGCCCCGAGGATCACGCCCCACGTGTTGCCCATGCCGCCGAGGACGACCATCGCGAGCGCAGTGAACGACACCTGAAACTCGAACTGCTGCGGGGTGATCGAGGCGAGCTTCGCCGAGTAGAACACGCCGGCCAGGCCGGCAGTGGACGCGCCAATGGCGAACGCCAGGAGCTTGGTGCTGACGGTGTTGATGCCCATGCTCGCGGCCGCGAGCTCATCTTCGCGCAGGGCGACCCAAGCCCGTCCGAGCCGGGAATCCTGGAGCCGGTACACCAGCATCGTCGCAATCGTGATGATCAGCAGCACCGTGATGTAGTACGGCCACGGGTTCGTGAATCCGAAGCCGTTGATGCCGGCGAGTCCATACAGGCTGGGCTGAGCGATGCCGGTGATCCCGTTCGTGCCGTTCGTGTAGGTATCGGCGTTGAGGAAGACGAGCGGAACGATCTCACCGAAGCCGAGCGTAACGATCGCCAGGTAATCCCCCCGCAGGCGAAGGGTAGGGGCGCCAAGCAGGAGGCCGAAGACGGCGGCCACGAACGCGCCTACCACGATCATGATCCAGAAGGGTGTGTCCAGCCCCGAATAGCCGGACGCTCCGTACGCCATCGTGTACGCGCCGATTGCGAAGAACGCTGCATACCCGAGGTCGAGCAGCCCGGCCAGGCCGACCACGACGTTGAGGCCGATGGCGAGAAGGACGAAGACGCCCGCGTCGGCAAAGCCACCGACGAAGTCTTTCTGCGTCCCGAAACCGTTGAACGGCGGGATCAGCACGATCAGCGGCAGCACGACCGCGGCGATGGCCATCCCGAACGTGATCGACAGCGACTGGTGTCCTCGGAGGAACTCGCGGGCGGGTCCGAGGCGCTGCCGGAGTCCTATACGCGTCGTGGTCATGCGCGATCCGCCAACTGCTGCCCGAGGATGCCGGTCGGTCGGAAGATGAGGACGAGAATCAGCGTGCCGAACACCGCAGCCTCACTCCAGCGGCCATACCCGAACGAGGAAGCGAGCACCTCGATGAACCCGATCACGAACCCACCGATCGCTGCGCCCGTCGTATTGCCAATGCCACCCAGCACGGCCGCGGTGAACGCCTTCAGGCCCGCCTGGAAGCCGATCTGGAAGTGCGTGACCCCGAAGTAGAGGCCCTGCACGACGCCCGCCGCACCCGCCAGAGCGGAGCCGATGAAGAAGGTCAACGCAATCGTGCTATTGATGTCCACGCCCATGAGCTGCGCGGCCTCGCGGTCCATGGCGGTCGAGCGCATCGCCCGCCCAAGGGTTGTTCTCCGGACGAATACCTGTAGCGCGACCATCAGCCCGAGCGCCAGGACAATCACGAACAGGTTGATCTGGCGGATCGCGATCGGGCCGAAGGTCAGGGCCGTGTTGGGCAGGATCTGGGGGATCGTGACGATCGAGTTGCTGATCGTGACGAAAACGATGTTCTGGAGAATGAAACTCATCCCGATCGCGGTGATCAGCGGCGCGAGACGGGGAGCGTTGCGGAGGGGCCTGTACGCAACGCGTTCGATGACGACGCCAACGATGCCCATCACGACCATCGCGGTGATGAAGGTGAGCACGAGGACGCCGCCGAGGACGAGCGGGTCGCCGATGGCGCCGGTGAAGCCCAGCGTCGTCAGCAACCACCACGAGACGAATGAGCCGCACATGAAGATTTCGCCGTGGGCGAAATTGATGAGTTCGATGATCCCGTAGACCATCGTATAACCGAGCGCGATAAGCGCGTAGACCGCGCCGATGGTCAGCGCGTTGATGAACTGATCCTGAGCCTGTGCGCCGGCCGACACGACCATGAGCGCATAGGCCGCCAGAAGAAAGCCGGCGACAACGATCGGACCACGCCAGCGACCGAAGTCGATCGCCATGCGGCGGCTCGGCGCGGCTGCGGCTGTTGTCATCCGAACGTCACGGCCATCGGTTGGGGTAGACCCCCATGACGTAGAGGATGAAGTCCGGGGCGTTCCATCGGTCGAACGCCCCAGCCTTCTTTTACGCTATTTGACTGGGTCCGCGGTGAAGTCGCGCTGCTTGAAGTACGCCCAGTCCTTCTTGGTCGGGTCGAACTTGTAGTACGAGATTACGTGCTGGGAGGTGTCGCCGTCCTTGTCGAAGTTGAAGCTACCGAGCACGGTGTCGTACTTGTTCCCCGAGTCTGCGACATACGCCCGGATCTTCTCGCGGAGTTGTCCGAGGTCGGTCACTCCGCTCCCCACGGCCTTGAGGGCCTGGAGGAAGATCTGCGTGCATGCGTAGCCCGGTGCACTGTACGAACCGGGGTCGGTATTGAACTTGGCCTTGTACTTCGTGGCAAAGGCCGCAGCATCGGGAATGTCGTGGATCGCGGCGACGGTGCCGTACGAGTTGGTGTCGCCGTCTCCGGCGATCTGAAGGAACGAACTGGCAGTCGCGAATGAGCCGTCGACGATGCCATCGCCGCCGACGAACGGAATGGTCTGCAGCCCCTGGGCAGCCATCTGCTTGCGGAACAGGCCGAGGCCCGAGGTGGTGACGCCGCCGTAGGCAACAACCGCTGGATTCAGGCCCTTGGCCGTGGTGACGTAACTCGTGAAGTCGGTCGTCTTGTCCGAGACACCATCGCGCTTCAGGAGCGTGCCGCCGAACTTCGTGAAGGTGTTGGTGAACGCGTCGGCGAGGCCCTTGCCATACGTCTGCGTGTCGTCGAGGACGTACACGGATTTGGCGCCGATCGTGTTGTAGGCGATGTCCGCCATCCCCGAGCCCTGGTTGTCATCGGTCGTTGCGACGCGGACGTAGGCGATCTTGTCGGGGTTCGTCTTCCGCAGGTCGGTCGGCTTGGCGCTACCCCAGGGCTTGGTCAGCTGAACCGCCGTATTCGCAGGACTGCATTGCATCAGGCCCGCGGCGTTGCTCACCGGGATCTCCGCCTGGGCGACGCTCGAGTTGTAGGGTCCGACGACGAACAGGACCTGGCTGTCATTGACGAGGGTCGACATGTTCTTGGCGCCCTGGGTCGCATCGTGCTTGCCGTTGACCGCGTCGTCCTGCTGGCTGATGGTGACGGTGAAGCCGGGCACCTGGATGTCCTGGACCGCGAGCTGCACGCCATTCGCCGTCGGAACGCCATTCGGCGCCTCGCCGCCCGTCATGGGCAGCTCGATACCGATCTTGACCGCGATGCCCCCGCCGCCACTCGCACCGGGGCTTGCTGCGCCGCTGCACGCCCCGAACGCGATGACCGCGCCCATGCCGAACACGGCGAGCTTGGTGAACCTCATTTGCTCCTCCTCAAATCCGATCGTCCGATCGACGGACGCTTCCGGTCCGGCCACTTCGCCTCGTCGGGCTCATCTCCCGGCCGGTCTCGGTGCCCGGTGCCTGGTCCTTCCGAGAGAGTCATCCGACGGGTGACCGTTCGGGGATTCACGCGGGACATGGTGCGAACCGAAAACGGCGCAGACTCCCGAGCCTCGACGGCGCGCAGGTGGCCGCCGAAACGATGCCGTATCATAGGCATCGGCAAGCCGATTGCAATACTGATCGCCGAGCGACCCGGGCGTGGCCCGCGAGCTTCCAGCTCCCGACCCCCGTGCGGCGCGCCGGCATCAGCGGACCCGACCAGGCCAGGTTGGGATCAATTCCGGCTCCGGCTCTGTCAATCTTCTGAGGTTCGATTCGTCGGCGTGGAATACCTGGTCCGGGAGGCACGCATCATGGACATCGAGCGGATCGTCGCGCTGAGCGACGGGACGCTCCGAGCGGGAACCCGCGAGAGTCCGCTTGATGCGGCAGACCTGCTCCGGCAGCTCGTGTATCTGCCATCAGCCAGCATCTTCGTTGCCGAGGCGCGGCGGGAGGTCGTCGGGGGCGCCATGCTCGCGCTTCGGCCATCCGTCCGAGCCGGCGGCTTCGTGGGAACGGTGGACTTCCTGGTGGTGGATCCGGGTCACGACGAAGACCGGGTGACCGACGCTCTTCTCGAAGACATCCTCAGATCGGCCCGGAACAAGGCCTGCACCGTCGTCGAGGCGGGCGGGCTGACGGACCCCGCGGAGCGGACCCGCTGGGAGCGCCGCGGGTTCCAGGAAGCGGGTCCGCTCATGTATCGCACCGTCGCCGTGGAGAGGGCCGCCGCGCGCCGAAGCTAGAACCAAGGAGCGCCTGCCGTGCTGCGAGCACGCGCCGGCCGGCCTCCGGCCAACCGACCAAGGAGTCATCGTGAGCAAGAACGTGGCCGTGTTCGTGGATGTCGCGAACATCTTCTATGCGGCCAAAGCCGCCGGCGTCGACATCGATTACGTCACCCTGCTGAAGTCCGCCATCGCCGGCCGAGACTTCGTGCGGGCTTATGCGTACACCGGTCTGGATCCGGACAACGAAAACCAGCGCAACTTCCATTCCTTCCTTGCCCGTCACGGCTACAAGGTGGTCAGCAAGGACATCCGCAAGTACGGGGACGGCAAGGTCAAGGCCAACCTCGATATCGAGCTCGTTGTCGACATGCTGAAGACGGCCCGCAATCTCGATGTCGCGATCGTCGTGTCGGGCGACGGCGACTTCGCGCCAGCGATCCGGGCCGTCCAGGAGATGGGCGTCCGCGTGGAAGTCATCAGCTTCCGGGGCAACACCTCGTCGGACCTGATGGACGTCGCTGACAGCTTCACCGACATCGTGAACCTGGCGCGCGTCGAGAAGGGATCGTCCCGGTCGGGTCGGCGGGTCGCCGGAGACGAAGAGGACCTGTCCATGACGGAGGTGCCGGACAAGCAGACCGAGGGCACCGGCAGGGGCCGTGGGCGCGGCCGCGGACGGGACCGCGGGATCCCGGCCGAAGCCGAGACCGTGATGGCAGCCTCCGCCTCCGGCCGGCGGGGCGCTCGCCGCGGAACCGAGAGCGCGGCGGTCGCCGCCGGAGCGGCGGGCATGCTCGTCTTGCCCGGCGAGAGGCTCGCACGGGCGAGCGCGGCCCCGGGCGACGTGGAACTGCCGGGTCAGCCCGATGCCGCCGAGGCGGTCGGCGACATCCTCGCCCCGGTTGCGGGTGAGGCGGTCGAGGTGGACGAAAGCAGGCCGGAGTTCGCGGAAGGTGAGGCCGGACGCAGGCGCCGACGGCGCGGCGGTCGTGGCCGCGGCCGCGGACGAGGTCGCACCGACGAGGGTTTCGAGGGCGCCGAGCCGCGGCTTGATCGGCCGGAACGGATTGAGCGCCCAGACCGCATCGAACGCCCCGACCGCATCGATCGCGTAGCTGCCTCGCGTCCTCTCGACGACCAGCCGCTGCCGGCCGCTCCTGGTCCCCGGACCACCCCCTTCGGTTCGGTTTGGGACTCGCAGCTCGGAGTGGATCGCGCGCCGGCCACAGGCCGGACACCTATGCGCGCCGAGGAGGACTTCGAGGACGAGCCGGAGATCCCCGAGTACCTCCTTGCCGAGCGGCGGAACAGGGGCGGTGGCGGCCAGGCCGGCCGGGGTGGCAGAGGCGGCCGCGGCCAGCGTAGCGCGTACAGCGCGGCGGTCGACCGCGAGCGGTACGGCCGCAGCGGGCTGACCGGCGGGCTGAACCGTTATCCGGACGTGAGCCGGACGACGGGCCGGCCTCCTCAGGGTGGCCGCGGCCAGGGATACCGGGAAGAACGCCAGCCGGGGTATCAGCGGCCGGAGCGTGTCGAGCGCCCGCCGAGGAGCTCGGCCGAGTGGAGTGAAGTGCCGCCAGAGGTCGAGGAGATGCTGCGCGCGCAACTCGCGGCCAAGGGCGGCAGCCAGCCCGCACGGAGCGATGCCGTCCGAGGCGAGACGCTCCGCAACGAGGCCCCAGTTCGTGCGATCGGTCCGTCCTCAGAAGCCGCGACGCAGCGGCCGGGCCGGGGTGGCCGCCGCGCCGGTGCTTCGGCCGCCCCGAGCGGGGCGCCGCAGGCGGTGGACGACGAGGCGGCGCGGACCGAAGGCGCTGAACCGGTGGCCGGCGCTGCGCCGACCCGTCGACGGACCGCCAGGACTCGGGCGGCCGGTGCGGGCGACGTGGCGGTCGGATCCGCGGACTCGGCCGAGACTCCGGCCTCGACCGACGGCGCAACGACAACCGGGGCGACCTCGAAGCGGGCTCCGCGGGCCCGAGCCGCGGCGACCGCATCCCGCTCAACGGGCACTGCACGCCGGGGTAGCCGGAGCGCGGCCAGGGAGGGCGACGCCTCCTCCGGCACGACTCCGGCCGGGTCGTCGGACGCATCCTCGAACGGGGCCGAGGCGGCGCCAAAGCGACGGGCGACACGGCGCACGAAGTCCGAGTCGTCCTGATCGATCGGCCGTGACGGCCGATGGCCTCTTGACCAGAGGCCATCCTCGAGCCATCGCGGCCGTCCGCCGGATGATCGTCGGCGGTGCGCCACATGCCCTGCTGCTCAGCGGGCCGGCCTCCGTCGGCAAGACCACGCTTGCCCTCGACCTCGCGGCGGGGCTGCTGTGCCTCGCCGAAGACCCTTCGGACCGGCCGTGCCGGGCCTGCCGTGCCTGCCGGCAGCTGGCGAGTGGAAATCATCCTGACCTGCATCGACTCGCGCCGGAAGGCCCCGGGGGCCAGGTCGGCATCGGCCAGGTCCGCTCGCTCAGCGCCGACCTCGCGCTGCTGCCGGTTGAGGGCCTGCGGCGCGTGGCAATCGTCGAAGCTGCCCACCGACTCAACGAGGACTCTCAGAACGCATTGCTCAAGACCCTCGAGGAGCCGCCGCCGGAGGTCACGATCATCCTGTGCGCCGACCAGGACGACCGACTCCTTCCGACCGTCCGCTCCCGCTGTGCCCGCCTGGTCCTCGGTCCGCTCAGCTCCCGGGAGATCGTACGTTTCCTCGACGAGCGGGCCATCGCCGACCCTCCGACCGCTGCGAGGCTGGCCCGTCTCTCGTCGGGCCGTCCGGGGGTTGCCATTGCGTTGGCCCGGGCGCCGGAAGCCGTCGCCGCGCGCGCGGAATTGAGCCGCCAGTTGATCGATCTGCTCAGGGCTCGCCCGGCCGCGCGACTCGCGGCGATGCGGGATCTTCTTGCTCGCGCCGCCGACCTCGCGAGGAGCATGGCCGCGGCCACATCGGGCGCCACGGGATCGCCTCCCGCGACGCTCTCCCCGGAGGATGAACGGGACGGCGAGCGACCCCCGGAGGCGGAGGTGCGAACGCCTGCGGCAGAGCGCCGCTATGCGCTGGCCCTCCTGCTCGACGCCTGGCGTGATGTCGCGCGCGATCTCGCGCTCGTCGAGGTCGGAGACGTCGCCCATCTCCACGATCCGGCGATGCTGGAGGACCTGCACGATGCCGCCTCCGGCATCTCGGGAGTGGAGCTGCGCGACTTCCTGCACCGGCTGGAGCGGGCGGGCGAGCAGCTCGACCTCAACGTCAGCCCGGAGCTCCTGGGCGACGCACTGATCCTGGCCTGGCCCGGCAAGGGGAGCGCGGCCTGACATGGCCGACGAGATGGCGCGCCTCGAGGCAGTCGTACGCGGACGCGTCCAGGGCGTCGGTTTTCGCTACCTCGTCCTGGATTTCGCCTCGGAGATCGGGCTAACGGGCTGGGTCGCCAATGAGCGCGACGGATCGCTGCGCTGCGAAGCGGAAGGGAACCGGGCCAACCTCGAGCGCCTGCTCGAGCTTCTCGAGCGTGGTCCCTCCGGGTCTCGCGTCACGCACGTTGACCACAGCTGGTCCGAAGCGACTGGGCGATTCGCCGGGTTTTCCGTACGCTCCGGTCACCACCTGGGCGACTGACCCCGGAACGCCAGGCCGGAACGCTCTGCTACGCTCGCCCGGATGGGCGAATCGAGCCCCCTGGAACGCCCCATCCACGGCTGGACCCGTCTGTGGAGCGCGCTCCTCTCGGCCCCCGACTACCCGCCCTCCTCGGACGATCTCCGCACGGTCTCAATCGCCGGGCTGCGAGTCCCTTTGCGAGCGAGCACCGCCATCGTGCTGTTCGTCCTGCTGGTCGTCCTCGACTACAACCGCTCGTTCTTTCCGGCGGGCATCCCACACGATCAGTCGCCGACCGGCGTGCGTGCCCAAGCGATCGATCGAGCCATTCTCTTCGGGCTCTTCCCCCTGCTCACGATCCTGATCGCGTTTCGTGATCAGCCCGCCCGTTACGGCCTGCGGATCGGGGATTGGCGCGTGGGCATTCCGCTCGCCCTGCTTGGCTGCGTGCTGATGGTCCCGATTGTCATCGCTGCGGCCGGCAGCCCCGAGTTTCGGGCGTTCTACGGGCAGAGCGCGACCTCGCTGCCCGAGCTCGCCATCACGAACGTCCTGGACGTCGGTTCGGCCGAGTTCCTGTTCCGCGGATTTCTCATGTTCGCGCTGCTCCGGGCCGTCGGCCCGATTGGCGTTCTGCTGGTCATCGTGCCGTTCGTCTTCACGCACCTTTCGAAGCCGGAGGCCGAAACGCTGTCCACGCTCCTTGGTGGCTTCGCCTTCGGCTGGCTGAACTGGCGGACGGGCTCGATCCTGTACAGCGCTTCGGCGCACGCCTTTATCCTGACCCTGCTCGTCGCCAACGCGACCGGCTAACTTCCCAGGCCGGCGCACGGTCGGCACCCGCACCTCGTGGCCGCTATCCTTCGCGGGAATCCCACAGATGATCAGTGGTTCAAGGTGGTGCCCATGAAAGTCGGCGTCGCCAGGGAGACTGCGCCCGGCGAGCGGCGCGTGGCCCTGGTACCCGAGGCGCTCGGCAAGCTCCAGGCAGCCGGGCTCGAGATCCTGGTCGAAGCCGGCGCCGGCGCGGGCGCATCCATCCCGGACCAGGCCTACGCGGACGGCGGAGCCTCGATCGTCTCGGCGGACGAGCTGTATCGCCAGGCCGAGGTCGTCCTCAGGGTGCAAAAACCCTCGACGAAGGAGGTCGAGCGTCTCCACGAAGGACAAGTCGTGGTGGGCTTGCTGGCGCCGTTGATCGATCCGCAATTGGCCGCGACTCTCGCCGGCAAGGGCGTGACGGCGATCAGCCTCGACATGCTCCCGCGAACGCTGTCGCGCGCCCAGGCCATGGATGCGCTTTCCTCACAGGCAAACGTCGGCGGCTACAAGGCGGTGCTCATCGCTGCCAACGCGTTCGGACGGTATTTCCCGCTCCTGACAACGGCCGCCGGGACTGCCAAGCCTGCCAACGTGCTGATCCTCGGCATCGGAGTGGCGGGCCTCCAGGCAATCGGCACGGCGCGCCGGCTGGGAGCGGTGGTCAAGTCCTACGACGTGCGAGCGGAGACGAAGGAGCAGGCCGAGTCCCTGGGAGCCACGTTCATCGTGCTCAAGTCGGTCGCCGACGCATCCGGCGAAGGCGGCTACGCCCGACAGCTCACGCCCGACGAGCAGAAGGCCCAGCAGGACGAGCTCAACGGCCACATCGCCGCGCAGGATGTGGTCATCACCACCGCGCAGGTTCCCGGCCGCCGGCCGCCCCTCCTGGTCACGGCTGCCGCCGTGGGGGCCATGAAGGCCGGCTCGGTGATCGTGGACATGGCCGCGAGTGCGCTCGGTGGCAACGTTGAGCTGTCCAGGCCCGGCGAGACTCTCGTGACCGACAACGGCGTAACGATCATCGCGCCCGACAACCTGCCGGCCACGATGCCGACAGGGGCATCCGCCTTCTACGCCCGCAACATCGGCACGCTGCTGCTCCACTTCGTGAAGGACGGTGCGCTCGCCTTCGACCTCGACGACGAGATCCAGGCTGGCACCGTCATCACGCGCGGCGGGAAGGTGATCCACCCGGCAACCCAGAAGCTGCTCGAGCCCGCTCCTGCCGGCGCCCCCGGAGGTGCGTCTGCGTGAGCCCCGAACTGCTGTCCGCGATCACGATCTTCGTGCTGGCAATCCTGGTGGGCTTCGAGGTGATCAGCAAGGTGCCGGCGACGCTGCACACGCCGCTGATGTCGGGGGCCAACTCGATCCACGGCATCGTGCTCGTGGGCTCGATGCTGATCGCCGCATCCGCCACCGAGCCGCTCAGCCAGATCCTGTCCCTGGTGGCGGTCGCCTTCGCCACGATGAACGTGGTCGGTGGCTACGTGGTGACCGACCGGATGCTCCAGATGTTCAAGAAGAAGCCCGCGGCTGTGGCAAAGCCAGAGGCCGAGGGCTGACCGTGAACGCCCAAACCCTGGACACGATCGTCCGCCTGATCTACCTGCTCGCTGCGGCAGGCTTCGTCTTCGGTCTGCATCAGATGAACTCGCCGGCGACCGCCCGCAACGGCAACCTGCTGTCGGCCGGTGGCATGGCCCTCGCGGTGATCGCTACGGTCCTGCTGCTGGCCAGTGGCTCGGGCGGTGTGTCGAGCACCGCCTGGCTGATCATCGGGTTGGGCATCCTGATCGGCGGCGGGCTGGGGCTCTACACCGCGCGGACCGTGAAGATGACCGCGATGCCGCAGCTCGTGTCCCTGTTCAACGCGGTCGGCGGCGGAGCGGCGGCACTCATCGCAATCGACGACTACATCCGCCTGTCCTCCGGCGGCGACGTGAGCGAGCTGCGCTCGCTGCAGTTCACCATTCCGACCGTTCTCGACGTGATCATCGGCTGCGTCACGTTCACCGGCTCCCTGGTGGCCTCCGGCAAGCTGCAGGGCCTGATCCCCGGGAAGCCGATCGTGGTGCCGGGCGGCCGGATCATCACATTCGGGGTAGCGGCCGTCGCGGCCATCGGGGCGCTTTACCTCTTCGCAGGCAACGTCAGCGTCCCGGTCCTTTTCCTCATCATCGCCGCCGGGCTGATCTTCGGAATCACCATGGTCCTGCCGATCGGGGGGGCCGACATGCCAGTAGTGATCAGCCTGCTGAACTCGTTCACGGGCACGGCCGTCGCGATGGCCGGGTTCGTCATCGGCAGCAACGTCCTGATCATCGCCGGCGCCCTGGTCGGCGCCTCGGGCGCGATTCTCACCAAGCTCATGGCCAATGCCATGAACCGCTCGGTGCTGAACATCATCGCGGGTGGATTTGGCGGGGGCGAGGGCACGGTCGGCGAGACCGCCAGAGGGTCAGGCGGATCCGTCCGCGAGGTCTCTGCCGACGACGTGGCGATCCAGCTGGCGTATGCCAGCAAGGTCATCGTCGTGCCGGGCTACGGCCTGGCGGTCGCCCAGGCCCAGCACCAGGTTCGCGAGCTCGCCGAGCTGCTGGAATCCCGCGGGGTTGTGGTCGAGTACGCGATCCATCCCGTCGCCGGCCGAATGCCAGGTCACATGAACGTCCTGCTCGCGGAGGCGAGCGTGCCCTACCCGCAGCTGAAGGAGATGGACGAGATCAACCCGGAGTTTCCTCGCGCCGACGTGGCGTTGGTGGTCGGTGCGAACGACGTCACCAATCCGGCCGCCCGATCGAACCCGGGCAGTCCCATCTACGGAATGCCAATCCTCGACGTGGACCAGGCCAAGTCAGTCGTTGTCATCAAGCGCTCGATGGGCCGCGGCTATGCCGGCATCGACAACGAGCTGTACACGAACCCGAAGACGGGGATGCTATTCGCCGACGCCAAGGAGGGCCTCGCCTCGCTCGTCGCGGCGGTCAAGGCGGTCTGAGCGGCTGGTCGCGGTCCCGCAGCCAGCGCGCGGCCCTTTGCATTAGGGTCTGCCTAGTCGACAGGGAATAGGACGGCCCTGCCTCCGCGCTCAGACCCGGGCCATTTGGCGCACCCTGGCGCCTGTCCACGCCACGTGGTCAGGGAATCCCATTCCGTGGCGAATAGGCCGGTGGTCGACGGCGAGCTCAGTCGGGCGGACTCAGTCGGGCGGACTCAGTCGGGCGGACTCAGTCGGGCGGACTCAGTCGGGCGGACTCAGTCGGGCGGACTCGTCTCCATGACCTCGACTCCCTCGAGCTTGCTGATCGCTTCCACCGCGCCGGCGAGGCCCGAACCCGACCTGACCTTGAGCTCCATTTCGACCTCATAGGCAGCACCTGCCCGGCTGGTAGCCAGCCCGGACGTCTCGATTCGCTGGCTGGACAACTGGCGCGTGATCGATCCCAGCGATTCGAGACTGGCGACCTGAAGTCGCATGCGGACGGAGTCGGATCGCCCGACTGCCCTGATCCGGTCGGCGACCCTGTTGAGTGGCCACAGGGAGAACAGCACGATCGCCGTACCCACGGCACCGACGGCGTACTCGCCGGCTCCCACGGCGACACCCACCGCGGCCGTGGCCCATAGTGAGGCGGCCGTAGTGAGGCCCCGAATGGACGTCCCGGACTTGAGGATCGCGCCGGCGCCCAGGAAGCCGATGCCCGACACGATCTGGGCGGCGATCCTGGTTGGATCGGGTGGGCTGCCCTCGCCCGATGGGAGGACGCCCACGAAGCCGTAGATGGAGAGCACGGTGAAGATCGCCGAGCCTTCGCTCACGAGCAGGTGCGTCCGCATGCCCGCCGGGTGGGCGTGGATTTCCCGCTCGAACCCGATCGCCGCGCCGAGCACGGCTGCGACGAGCAGCCGGATGGCGAGCTCGAACTGGAGGGAGACGTCGGGCGGCATCGAAACCCTCGCGGTCTGCCTTGGGCCGGATGGCTGGAGAGTCTAGCCCGCCGGGCTCGCGGCAGGCGGATCGACCAGCTCGATGCGGATGCGCTTGTTGATGCGGCCCTTGGACTCATAGCCGGTCACCCGGATGGCACCCACTTCGAGCGTGTTGGCGACGTGAGTTCCCCCGTCGGCCTGGAGGTCGAGCCCGACGATCTCGATGGTGCGAACCTCCGGGATGCCCTCAGGCAGCAGGTTGATTTTGGTCCGAATGAGGTCGGGGATTGCGAACGCCTCGTCGCGCGGCAGCACGTTCACGCGTACGTCGCGCCCGAGCGCCAGCTCGACGTTCACGCGCCGTTCGATCTCATCCACGAGATCCCCACTCATCCGCTCGAACTCGAAGTCCATCCGACCGGAGCCCGGCTCCATGTTGCCGCCGGTGACCATGGCGCCGTAATCGCGCCACACGACACCGCACAGGGCATGCAGCGCCGTGTGCGTCCGCATGAGCCGATAACGACGTAGCCAGTCGATGGCCACCTCCACCTGCTCGCCGATGTCGGGCGGCTCGTCGCCAGCCTCGAGCTCGTGGACGACGTCGGCTCCGGCGCGGCGCGCGCCCACAATGGTTCGTGGCTGTCGGCCGCTTGCTCGAAGCAGCCCTCGGTCGGAAGGCTGGCCGCCACCACCGGGATAGAAGACCGTCCGGTCGAGGACGAGGTCGGTGGGCTCCTGGTCGACGTCTGACGCCGGCCGCAGGCTGATAACGATCGCTTCCGTGGATCGCGCGTACGCGTCCCGCGAGTAGAGCGGATCCGTCACGTGGTCACTTGACCGTGAGGGTCCCCTTCATGTCCGGATGGACCACGCAGTAGAAGCTGTATACGGCGGCCGGTAGCGGGGTCACGTTGTAGGTCGTCTTGTTGACGCCCGTCACGATGTCCCCCTTCCAGAGCACCGAGCCCGCAGGGTCGGCGATCTGGATGTTGTGCTGCGTCGACTGGTCCTCGTTGTCGAAGTTGATCTGGAACGACTTGTTGGCCGGGGCTTCGAGGCTGTCCACGTCGAATTTGAGGCCCGAGGCGGTGACGTTGAGCGCAGCTGCCGGGCTGCCCGCGACCGAGCCTGAAGGCAAGGGGCTGGCCGCGCTTGCCGCTGGACTGGCTCCGGCGCTCGGCGATGCGGACGCCGCAGCCGACGGAGCTGGGGTCGGTGACGGCGGCGGAGCGTATGTCCAGTTTGGCTGAGCAGAACTGCCGCACGCTCCGAGCACGATGGCAGTCACGGAGAGCAGAGCGCCAAGACGGGCACGCCGGGCAGTCATCGACGATCGAACCTCATCGGTAGCGGTGGGTGGGGAGGGGCCGTTCAGAGCCCGGGGTCAACTCTAGCCGTCACCACCGTAATGTGCCCGCCGGGAGCTTCACATCCACGAAATGCTCACGCATGCTCGGTCAACCCGAGCCGGATGGCGACGGCGGCCGCCTCGACGCGCCCCGAAACGTCGAGCTTTGCGAGGATGTTGCCTACGTGCACGCCGACCGTCTTCTGGCTGATGAACAGCCGCTCCCCGATCTCCCGGTTGGTGCGTCCCTGGGCGATCAGGTAGAGGACCTCCTTTTCGCGCGGGCTCAGGCCGAATGTGTCCTGCTTGCGGGCCGAGACCTCGCCAACGAACTCGCGCACCACCGACGATCCAGGGCCGCCCGAGCCGCCGACGGCCGGCGACGCGAGTGCCGCCCGGGTCGCTACGGCGAGGTCGGCCGCAAGCGACGGCGTCCCATTGCCATCGCTGCCGTGCCCGTTGCGATCCGTTGCAGATGAAGCCGGGACCTCCGCGCCGTCATGCCCGCCGAGTGCGGCGCGGCCGCCCACCGTCTCGCTCGGGGCCGACGTCTCCTCCACGGTGGGCTCGGGAAGGGTGATCAATGCCCGCCGGCCGAGCTCGCGGAGCTCCTTCATCAACGGCCGTGCCCCGAGCTCGCGGGCGATCTCGAACGATTCCAGGAGAGGGCCGCGAGCCGCGGTCCGCGCGACGCGAGCGTCGTCAGCCGCCGCCAGCGCGGCCTCCGCCTGACGCCAGCGGGCGGACGCCACCTGATAGCGCGCTCCGAGTGCCGCCCACGTCTCGGCGGCCGAGGCCCAGACCGCAGGTTCGTAGCGATCGTCGCCGAGCATCCGGTGCGCCCGGGCCGTCGCGAGATAGGCGTCGGCCTCCCTCCGGGAGCCCGTCGTCCGCGGGACCCCGGCGCGATGGACCATCGCCTCTGCCTCCGCAAGAACGCGGGACGTGCGCTCACGCGCTGCGGCGATCGGGGCGAGATCTCGTCCGCCACGGGCGTCCGCGACGACTGCGGCGTCGACCCGCGCCACCGTGGCGGCGAGCTTCGCCGCCAGCGCCCAGTCCTCGGTGACGCGCGTCATCTCCCATGCGCGGGCCACGGCCCGACGGGCGTCGACCAGGTCGCCATGCCAAAGGGCGTAGGCGGCTGCTGCCTGGAAGATCGGCACGGCGAATTGAGCGTCGCCCAGGGTCTCCACCTGGAGCAGCAGCTGGCCAAGGAGCCGGCCGGCGAGCTCACCGCCGTCCGACTCGATCTCGACGGTGGCCAGGTTGCCCACCGAATTGATCAGTGCGAAGCCGGCCGGGCTCCACTCGAGCGCCGTGGCCGAGAGCTCACGCGATTCGCGCCAGCGGCCCAGGAGGAACAGCGAATCGGCGGCATTCCCGCGCAGGAAGTTGCCATACACGGATTCGAGGCCGCTGTCGCGCGCCTCGACGATCCCCCCGAAGGCGACATCGACCGCCTCTTCTCGACGGCCGAGCAGGTCCAGCACGGTTGTGAGGTTTGCCGTGGCGCGGAAGATGGCCTCGAGATCGCCGATTGCCTGCGCGCGCCGTCGAGCATCCGTTAGCACCGCGACGCCGGATTCGGGATCGTCCCCCCAGCCCTTGCACACGCCGACCGTGATGAGGGCGTGAACCTCCTGGACCGCGCCGGCCTCGCCCATCGACCGCGCGATCGACATGGCATCGGCTGCCAGTCGCTCGCCCTCCGAGAAGACGCCCTGGATCATCTTGACCTGGCCAAGCGAGCCCAGGACGGCAGCCCGCTCGACCGAGGCCTCGCGCGGCGTGAGCTCCACCGCCCGGCGGTGGGCAAGGAGAGCCCCATCGGTGTCGCCCGCGGCCCGCCGGTAACGGCCGAGTCGGTCGTACAGCCGGCCGAGGCTCGCCCGATCCCGTCGTTCGTCGGACCTGCTGATGGCGGCATCCGCAAAGGCCACTGCACGCTCGGGGTGTCCGGCGGCAAATGCCAGCTCCGCGGCGCGTGCCTGTAGCTCGTGCAGGACAGGCGGCGTGACGGAAACCAGGCCGCCTGCAGCTGGTTGACCCGGCAGCTCTGTTAATTCGAGCGCCAGCTCGAGGTGCTCAAGGGCGTCCTGGGGCGCATCGGCCTCTTCGGCGAGGACCGCTGCGTCCAGAGCCGCCGCACGGGCATTGATCGTGTCGTGCCCGGCAAGCCAGTAGCGCTCGGCGGCGAACGGCGATGCTGCGAGTCCGTGGGCCAGCGCCGAGAGGTGGCGGCGCCGCTGGAACGGAAGGAGGTCGGCCGCGACCGCACGAGCGATACCCACGTGGCGGAATGCGATGAGGCTGTCCGGCCGGAGTTCGCCGGCCTTCGGGAGGGCTCGCACCATGCCAGCCTCGACGGCCTCTGACAGGCCGGCCAACAGGTCCGCGTCCAGCACACCCTCGCCCCTGCGAGGGCCGGTCGACGAACGCGGAGGCAGACCGACCCTGCCTTCCTCGAGGGCCCGGGCGGCTGTTGCGAGCTCGGTTGCTGTAAGGGCTGCTTCGGCCGGAGCAAGAAGCCGCAGCACGCGGCGGCACTCGGGAGAGCGAGTCGCCAGTCGCGCCGCCAGGATCTCGGCGAGCGAGCCGGTTGCGGCCGCCGGAAAACCCTCCCGACGTAGCGCGAGGAGCTCCTCGGCGATCAGCGGATTACCCCGACAGCGCTCCGTCAGGAGCAGCAGGACCGAGGCGGACGGCCGCTCGCCTTCGATCCCCTCGAACAGGGTGGCAAGCTCGTCGCGATCGAGTCCACCGAGGTCGATCTGCTCTGGTGGCCGCGGAGAATCGGCCATGAGAGCGAGGTCGGCGTGGAGGGCATGGGCGCGCGTGATCTCGTCCGGCTGGTAGGTGGCAATCAGGCACAGCCGCTGGGGACGCGAGACCCTGGCGAGGAACGCCGCGAGCGCTCTCGTGGCGCCATCGGCGGTATGAAGATCCTCGAGCATGAGCACGATCGGACGTTGCTCTCCGAGGCGCGTGAGCAATCCGTGGATGCCCTCCAGAACGCGACCCTGGCGCCGTTCGGGCGCGATGATCACCGGTCGATCCGGAAGGAGCCCGATAGCCTCGAGCCGCCTCGCGAGCCCCGGTACGAGCCGGGCCAGCGCAGGCGCCGCCGGTCCGGCAAGGTGGGACAGATCGTCATCCGAAGCGGCCTGGAGGACGGGCTGCAGTGCTGCGACAACCAG
This sequence comes from Chloroflexota bacterium, assembly GCA_005883615.1. Classification (GTDB taxonomy): domain Bacteria; phylum Chloroflexota; class Limnocylindria; order Limnocylindrales; family CSP1-4; genus CF-16. Next base: position 17,823 of record VBEC01000023.1, read on the forward strand.
CGCGTATGGGCGCCCCAGGGTCGCGGCCGTGGGCTCGCCGCGAACCACGGTGAAGGGCTCGCTCATGCCGGCCAGGCGCTGCTGGGCTTCGGTCAGGAGCCGCGATACGCCGATGCCGCTGCTCCCTGCCACCAGGACAGTCGTGGGGCGTCCGACTGACGCCTGATCGAGCGCGATCGCAAGCTGAGTGAGCTCGCGCTCACGCCCGACGAACCGCGCGCTCGTGAAGCCAGCGGGCATGCCGGCATTCTACGAGGGTCGGCGGGGCTCGATCCCCGATTCGCCGGTAGGCGGTGCGGGAGGGCCACGCGGACCGGTAGGCTGGGCGGCGTGGCGGCCACGCGACGTGCTCCTCATCCGGACAACACGCTCAACGAGCTCTCGGGTGAGGAGTGGCTCTACTTCACCAAGTCGGCCTGGTCGACCGCATACCCGTCGGAGCTGGGCCACGCGCTGCGCAAGGCGCACGGCGCGAACAAGCCGCCCCGCTTGATGGCGCGCCTGATCGAGTTCTTCACGCGGACGGGCGAGCTCGTGCTGGACCCCTTCGCCGGGGTGGGCGGGACCATGCTCGGTGCCGCCATTGCACGCGGGCCGCGTCGAGCGCTGGGGATCGAGCTGGATGCCCGCTGGGCGGCCGTGTTCGAGGCCGTCCTGCGCGAGGCCGTGGCGGAGCGCGATGGGCTTGGTCCCGTGCTGGCGGACCTGGGGCCGTCCGACCCGGTCGGGCCGCGAACCTTCGACGCCTCGGGGCTCGAGGTGCGGGTCGGGGACGCCCTGACGATCCTGCCCGGGCTGCCCGAAGCATCGGTCGATTTCGTCGCAACCGACCCGCCCTACAACATCCAGCTACCCATCACGATGTCGGGCGGCCGCCTCGCGGAGGCCCATGCCAATCGCCGCACCGACTACGCGATGGTGAGCGATCACCCCGCCGACCTGGCCAACAGCCCCGACTACGAGACCTACCTGGTGCGCATGGAGCGCATCTTCCGGGAGCTGATTCGCGTCCTCCGTGCGGGCCGATATGCGGCAGTCATCGTGCGCGACGCTTATCAGGACGGCCGCTACCGCTTCGTCGCGGCCGACCTCGCCGAAAGGGCCGAACGGGCGGGCTTCGTCACGAAGGGCGACCTGGTCTGGTATCAGGCCGGCACGCGCCTTCGACCATACGGCTATCCGAAGGTATTCGTGCCCAACATCACGCACCAGCACATCGTCATCCTCAGGCGCCCTGCCTGAGGCCTGTTGTCAGCGCGTAGTCGGCGGCGAGCCCGGCGATCGCGAATCAGCCTGCCTTTTCGGCCCGGAGGAACGACGAGAGCACGTCGTTGTCGGGTGTCGGGACATCGCCTTCGCCGCCGGATGACGGGCGGGCCGGGGCGACGGCCTCGTCCTCCTTGATGGCTTCGCCCAAGGTCATTCGGTGGAGCCAGCCTTCGTTGCCGTCCGGGCAAAGCACGCGCCAGAAGGCGCCGCTGCTCTCGAGCAGCTGGACTTCGTCGTCCCGGTCGAGCACGCCGATCTCGGTCCCTCGCAGCTCGTCCGGGGCATCCAACAGACGGACGACGCGATATCGGATCCGGCGTCGCTCCAGTCCGGCCACCGGTCCGACACTGCCGGTAGCGAAGGACAGGCTGAACGTGGTCGAGGCGGAGCGGAGCGGGTCCGTCTTGCGCGCCTGGAGGAGGGACGGACGGCGCCAGCGGGGCATGGCCAGCTCCGCGGCGTTGGCCCCCGCCTGCACGGCCGCAGAGACCGGGACGAGCAGCGCGGTGGCAGGGGACGGGCCGGCATTCGCGGCAGCCGCCTCCAGCACATCGTCGGGCGCGGGCTGCTCCTCGTCCCGCCGCCGCTTGCCGAAGATCAGGAACGCCATCGCTGCCGTGGCCGCGCCCGTTGTCCCCATTGCCACGGCGAGGGCTCGCATCTCCGGGCTCACGCCACCCGGCCAGGCAAGGAGCTGTGCCGGGACCGCGATTGCGACGGCGGGTCCTTCCGCCGTCCGATCGCCGGCTTGAGGCCTCGAAACGGAGTCGGGGCTGCTGCCTTCCTCGACACCCGCGGGCGACGTCGACGATCGCAGGCCAAGCCCGATTGCCTCGTCCACGAGCCGCCCCGCGAAACTGCCCGGCGCGAGTGACCTGGCCGCCCCGCTGGGACCCTCGACAGCCGAAGTGGACGACCCTCCAGGTGACTCGGTCGCGGCGGGCACGGCGCCGGCCGACGAGTTGGTGCCGGTGCCGTCGGCTGAGGTGCCGCCCGTCCCGGCTGGCCCGCCAGAGCCGGTTCCTCCGGTCGTCGTCGAGCCGCCGGGCGTAGTCGTGCCCCCGGTCGTCCCGCCGCTTGTTGCGCCGGCTGCGCGCGAGATCCTGACTGTGCCCCCCGGGGCCGTTGCAGAGAATCGTTGCCGGTCGGAAGCCTGGAAGGACACGGCGTGGCTGCCCGCCGCGAGCTTTGTGGTGTAGGCAAACCGGACACCGGACTTGTAGTCAGGGCCTGTCCCGACCTGCGCCATGGCATGGGCCCGCCCATCGATCAGCACACGTACGCTGTCGGGCGAGGAGCCCTCCCGGTTGCGGTAGTCGATTGCGAACGAGATCGTGGTGGTCGTGGTCCCCGAACGCGGCGAGACCTGCGGGTTGCTCAGCTTCGTGGGGCCCTCGACCGCGCCGGCCGCCCCTGCCGCAACGGCAACCAGAAGGATCCCTCCGGACATCGCGGCGAACCAGGGTCGTGCATGTCGGCCGCGCGTGATCATGGAACCGGCAAACGGGAGCGCGAACGACGTCAAATGGCTGCCTCCGCTCGGGAAGTCACGTCCGGGCCCGGGCAGCATGCGAGTCGGTGGGCGGGAGTCGCAATGGTACGGGTGTCCCCCTCGCCTGGGTCGTGCCCTCGCGTCTCGGCGCTCGTGCGTGCACCAGTACCGGGACCTTTGAGCGGCATCAGCCGTTCAGGGTGGTGCGGCCGGGAACCAGCCTGAGGGGTTGGGTGAGGTTTGCGGATCCCACGGGTCCGGTCCACGCTTGCGACTGCTAGCCCGAACTGGCCATGGCCTTCGCCGGCCCTTTCCGCCAAGCTCAGGCAATGCAGGTCATCCGTGCTCCCCGACGCCCGGGTTCGACGGTGTCCATGATCCCGATTCTCGCCGGCTTCCTGGTCGGTGCGGCCCTGCTCTTCGCCGGCGTGACGCTCGCCGCGCTGGCCTTTGGCACCTCATTCGCCGAGCGCTTGATGTCCCCGCGCCCAGGGATAACCCAGACGTTGGCGGGCGTACTGGCGTGGACGCTTGCTCTCATCGCGCCTGGCGCGCTGGTGATCATCGGGCTGGCCCGTATCGGGGGCGTCCTCGAACGCCTGGCCATGACCCGGCCGCCGCGCAGCCAGCTGACCGCCTTCGCGAAGACTCTGCCGGACGAATTCGTTGCCGCAACCAAGGTCCAGCTGCCGGACGGGCAGGTCATTCCGGAGCTGGTCGTGGGGCCCCATGGTGTGGCCATCTTCGAGGTGCTTCCACCCCCCGGCCTCATTCGCTACGTGGCCGGCCGCTGGGAAATTCGTCTCGACCGTCGCCGCTGGCTGCCCACCGAAAATCCACTCGAGCGAGCGGCGCGCGACGCGGAACGCGTGCGACGCTGGCTCGCGGCCGAAGATCGCGACTTCGTCGTGAAGGTGCACGCGGCGTTGATCGCCCCGGACACCCGCGTCACCCGGACCGCCGCATGCGCAGTGATCACCCGCGACCAGGTCCCCGCGTACCTCGGTTCGCTGCCGCCGCAGCGGAGCCTGTCACCGTCTCGTCGCGAGCACATCGTCGAGCAGATCCGCCAGACAGTGTCCGGCTAGTTTTCCGGCGCGCCGTCAGCCCTGGCCGGGCGAGGTTGTCGGAGCCGGCGAGGCCCCCGGCAGGGGCGGAAACAGGCCTGCGTTGAATCTCCCGAAACCACGACCCGCGAGAACCGTGGACGCATCGACGGACCCGTCGGCATTCCGCGTGCCTTCCACAACGATCGTCATCCCGACCGTTATGTCCGAGACGTTTGGATCGCTGACTCCCTGCACCCGGAACGTCGTGCCACTGCTCACCCGAACCTTGGCCATGGTTCCATCGAACTGTCTGATCGTCAGCGTGCTGCCGGTCCTGGCCGTTACCTGGCCCGCGATATGGGGCAGCAGGATGTGCACGGCCGCGGCGGTCAGCGAGTTGCCGGTTCCGCGAGTGCCTTCGACGAAGACCTCGCTACCGACCTTCACGTCGGACTTTGCGCCCGTGCCCTTGCTTCCCAGGCGGTAGCTGGTCGAGCCGTTGACGGCGATCGCCCAGGACGTTCCATCCCGGCTGTTCAGGGTGAAGCCGTCGCCGGTCACGGCTGTCACCGTGCCCGCGACCTGCGGCAGCATGACGTCGATCTCATCGATCGGGTAGCTCCCGTCGGACGCTCGGGTCTCTCGAAACCGGATCGTGTCGCCCACGCTCAGGTCCCCCAGGCTGATCTTCTGGCCGGCCTTGAGGAGGGAGGTGGTGCTCCCGACGGTGATCGTCCGTGTCCAGCCGTCGTCGGTCCTCAGCGAAAGGTTCGAGCCGTCGATTGCGGTGATCGTGATCGGCCCGAATCCCGGACCCTTGAAGCCACGGCCATCGGCGAAGCCAGGCCCGCCGAACAGTCCCGGGCCGCGGAACGCTCCGGGGCCGTGGAGCCTGCCGGGGCCACCTTCGACTGTTCTCGGGGCGGTGCTCGCGGCTGGGGAGGTGCCGGGGCTCGGCGACGCGGCCATCGTCAGCGCTGCGCTGACGAGCACGATGGCGAAGGCTCCCAGGACGACGGCGATCCGAAGGATATCGGGGCCCCTGAGCTTCCCGGAGAAGCTCGCGCCGGTCGGCTGGGCCGTCGGCGTGGGCTGGGCCGTCGGCGTGGGCTGGGCCGTCGGCGTCGGCTGGTTCGATTCGACGGGTGCGATTGGCTCGGTCATTCCTTCTCCACCGCGCTTGGTGCCGGGCGCACGCCGCAGTCTCCCTCGCCACGGAAATCTGGCAGCCGAATCTGAAGATGTCCTGAGAAGCCGTTTCGTCGAAGAAATGGTGGTAGGGGAGGGTGGACTCGAACCACCGACAAGCGGTGTATAAGACCGCTGCTCTAACCCACTGAGCTACTCCCCCACGCGGTCATTCTACGTTCCGGTTGGCTCATTCGGGCAGTGGGCTGTCCCGTTCGTCGGGACTTCGAGCAGCGACCCGGCGCAGCCGACATCCCACGTTCAGGGCCAAGCCGATCGGTAGCGCACTGGCCCGAGCCACGCCTGCCGGGCCACCGGGGAGCCCGCCGGATCTTGGGCTCGAGGGCGCGTGCAGGCGGTCGGGCTACTCGCCCCCGCGCAGGAGTCGGCTGGCGAGCGCCCGCAGGCGGAAGGGTCGCCCCAGCAGCATCGGACGTCCGTCGGATCGGTTGGCGCGGCCATTCCTGCGATGCCCGTTCGAGGCAAATGCCGGTGTGACACCGGACGCAGCTGCCTGCTCCAGGAGCTCGGCCAGGCTTCGCTCTTCCTCGGTCTGGGCGACCGCGAGGGGAAGCTCGTCGGGGTCGAACGGACGCGGTGTTTTTTCGTCCACGATCTTCGGCGGCCGGGCATAGGCCGGGGCCCCGTAAAGCTTCGGCAGTGCGACGTGCTGCTCTTCCGACGTGATGTTCAAGAGGCCCTCGCGAAGGCGTCCGTCAGGGATTTCCCTTACGCACCGGGATGATAAGGGCGGGAGGGTATCGCGGAACGGTACCAAACGACTAGTCCGGTACTGGTCCCTGTGCTGCAATCGCGTTGCGTGGATGCGACACACGCCACCTCAAACGAAGAAACACACGCCATCTCAAACGAGGAACGGCTTCAGGATCTGCACGACCAGGACGAGGGTCAGGTAGGCGATCGGCACGCCGGCCAGGAATCCGAGGGCCGCGCTCCAGGTGCTGCGCATCGGGCGATTCGAGCTGCCCGTCGGCTGTGGAACGATCACGTACGTCACCAGGCTTCCGGCCACCAGGATGCCCAGCACGAGCCCGGCGACCGCGAGCGTTCGAAGGTCACCACCCGGCAGGCGCGCCCCACGGCTCAAAGCCACGTCGTAGGCGAGATACGCGGTGCCGAGGACGGCCGCGACCCCGGCGTCCGCCGCGACCGCGCGGAAGACCGGCCTGGGAGCATTACGGAACTGCCGCCAGCGGATCTCAGCCCAGGAGCGAGCCCGGACCGGCGGGCGCACCGTCATCCCGCGTCGCTCGAGAGGATCGTCAGTGTCGGCCGCCTCGGCAGCGTTGCCGGAGTGGCGTCTGCCAGCTCGGCGACAGCTTGGGCCAGTCGCTCGAGCTCCGCCTCTGTGTTGAAGAAGCCGACGCTGAGGCGGATGGCCTCCAGCTCAGGGATCGTTCGGGCGATGGCAAAAACGCGGCCGCCCAGCTCCTCGAGCGCGGTTTCCGCGGGCCAATCCGCGATCCGAAATGTCACCAGGGTGGCCATCTGGTCTGTTGGGGTCACGAGCTCGACGCCCGGGATGGCTCCTAGCAAGTCCGCTGCCCGGCGGGCAAGCGCCACGCCGCGACCGTAGACCCACTCGAGACCCACGTACATCGATAGCCAGCCGCAGCTGCGCGCCATCCCCACGACCGATGGTCGGTGGTAACCGGAGGTCTGGAACCGGCGCGCGTCGCCGAAGTGGCGACCCGTGCCATCCGAATCGACCAACTCGTAGCCGAACCAGCCCGCGAATGTCTGGCACGCGCGTTCCAGGACGGTGGGCGCCACATACAGGGCGCCCATCCCCTCGGGTCCGAGGAGCCACTTCTGCGCGGATGCGGCGAAGAAGTCCGCGCCCAGCTCGCCGACGTCCACCGGTATGGCACCTGCCGACTGCGCCCCGTCGAGGACCACCCAGGCGCCCCTGTCGTGGGCCATCCGGGCGATGCGAGCGACGGGCAGCACAGCTCCGGTCGACCAGCTCACGTGCGACAGCGCGACGAGCCGGGTCCCATGCACGATCGCCCGGTCGAACGCAGCCAGCGTCCGATCGTCGTCCCCGCCGGCTCCGACATCGACCATCGCGAGCTCTACGTCGAGTCGATCGCGCAGCGTATACAGGGGCCCCAGGCCGCCAGGATGCTCGAGCCTGGTGGTGACGGCGCGATCGCCCGGCCGCCAGTCGACCGACCAGCAGGCGATGTTCATTGCCTCGGTCGCCGAGTGCGTCAACGCAATCGAATCCACGTCCGTTGACAGGATCGCGGCGATCCCCGCGCGCGCTTCGTCCATTCGCAGCAAAGCCTCGTCGAGTACGGCAGAGCTGGCCCTGCCGGTCCGCAGCTCCCACTCGGCGATCTCGTTCATCGCCTGCGCGGTCTCGCGCGGCAGTGGGCCGACCGAGCCGGTATTGAGGTAGATGCCGGCGCCCGTGGCGGGAAGGGCCTCCCGTACCGCGGCGACCTTCTCGGCGTCCGGGAGAAACGGCGAGACCACGTTCGTATGATACCGACGATGCCTTGCGCCACCCTCCGTCACGGCGGCTCGCAATGAGCGGCTACGCTCGGCCCGAGCTGCTCGCATCGACGGAATGGCTCGCCGACAACCTGGGGCGGCCGGAGGTCCGGGTGGTCGACGTCCGCTGGCGACCGGATGGGTCGGGACGGCAGGTCCACTCGACTGGCCACGTCCCGGGGGCTGCGTATCTGGACTGGGCGAACGATCTCGTGGACACCGACGACGAGGCGGGGCTGTTCCTGCTCGCTCCGCCGGACAAGCTGGGCCGGGCGCTCGCCAACGTCGGGGTCGGGGACGGCACGACGGTCGTCCTGTACGACGATACGATGGCGCTCTTCGCCGGCCGTGCGTGGTGGAGCCTGCGAGCGTACGGGTTCGATTCGACGCGCGTGCTCGATGGTGGCTATCTGGCATGGCTGGCAGAGGACCGGCCGGTTTCGAGCGCTCAGCCGAGCCTCCAGCATGCGACCTTCACTCCCCGTGCGCAGCTGCGCCTGCGCCTGACCACCTCCGATATCCGGGGATTGCTCGGTTCGCCCGACCTGATGCTGCTGGACGCTCGAGCGCCCGCCGAGTATCGAGGCCTGGAGGGCAACACCAGGCGGCTTGGTCACATCCCCGGCGCGATCAACGTGCCGGTCGGCGCGATGAACCGCCCAGGCGACCAGCGCTTCCGCGACGGCGAAGAGCTGCGCGCCCAGCTGCTGCGAGCGAACGTCACCCGCGGCCGCCGGATGGTGTGCTACGACGGATCTGGCGTGGGCGCGGCCAAGCTTGCCTTCGTGCTCACCCTTCTGGGCTACGACGACGTCGCCGTATACGACGGGGGTTGGGCGGAATGGGGCGACCGGCTCGATCTGCCCGTCGACCGCTGACCGATTTCGGCCCGAGTCGACCTGTCGCCGACAGCGGTATGTGCGCCTCAGCCGGTGGTTCGGTCACCCCATGGGTTGGCGACGCCGGACTCGCCCCACGGGTTGGCGGCAGGTGCGGGCTCGACTGCCACCTGCTCGACTGGCGCTGGTGCAGCGGGCTGGCGGTCCCCCGCCGCGCCGGCCTCTCCCGCGATCGCGCCCCGATCCAGTCCGGCCCACGGATCGACCTCGCGATGGGGAGCCATGATGTGCGCGCGTGAGTGGTTCACCGCCACCATGTTGGCTTGCTGCTTCGCCTCGCCGACCACATCGGACCAGTAGCTCGCCTCGGTGACCGGCAGGAATCGCCCGGTGAGCTCGTTCAGCGCCTCACGCAGGTCGCGGTTGGGCAGAAGGTGGATGCGCCCGGTGATCTTGAAGGGCGGCACGGAGATCAGCGCCTGCTCCGCGATCTTGGGGGTGCGCAGCTCGGGCAGGGTTTCGACGTTGAGGTCCGCCACCCCGAAGATCACCGTGGCGAGGTTCACCTGCGCGAATTCGGAGCGAGCCGCCTGGCTGTGCGAGCCGAACTCGTCGATCACGACGTCCGACAGGACGATGAAGTCGTAATCGGTCTGATTGAGGATGTCCGACAGTCGCCGTTGCCTTGTCGCCAGAGTGCCGCGGACCACGAAGGCGTCGGTGTACAGCGTGATCGTGACCACCTGTTCCGCCATGGGCTCGAACATGCGCCATAGGATACGGGGGCGCAGCCGGCCCGAAACATCGTTTTCGAACTGGACCCCGCCCCGGTACTACTTCCTGGCGCCGGCGGTCACCAGGTGCTCGGCGCCCTGCTGGAGGCCGAGGTACAGCCGTTCCACGGTTTCGAGCGTGTCGATCTCTGCAGCCGACTTGTCCGTTCGCAACTGGACGATCCGCGGGAAGCGCAGCGCGAAGCCGGAGCGGTGACGATTGGAACGCATGATGACGTCGAAGGCGACCTCCACCACCACGGTGGGCTCGACCTGGCGATAGCGCCCGAACTGGGCGATCGTGTGAGATTCGAACCAGCGCGTCATCTCGGCAATCTCGGCGTCCGTCAGTCCGCTGTAGGCCTTGCCGATGTTCACCAGCCCACCGGTCGCCTCGTCGCGGACGGCAAACGTGTAGTCCGATAGCACGCCATGGCGCTTGCCGTGGCCGACCTCGACGCCGACGACGACGCAATCGAGCGTGGCCAACGCCTTCTTCATCTTCAGCCAGCCCAGGCCGCGCCGACCCGGCGTATACGCGCTGTCCGGGTCCTTCACCATCAGCCCTTCGTTATTGCGGGCCCTCGCCTCGGCGAATACGCGCTCCAACCCATCGGCCGAGTCGACGGTCATCAGGTGTGATAGCGCGAAGACGCCACCGTCGTCGGCGAGCGGCAGCTGCAACGCCTCAAGGCGGCGGCGCCGCTCGCGAAGGGGCACCGTTAGGAGTGGCTGCAGCTCGCTGCCCGGGCCGGCCTCGTTCAGCACAAGCGCGTCCCAGGCCACGAAGATCACCGGGACGGTCGCCTGCAGGGTGAGCGACGGGTCCTTCCGGCCGAGGCGGGTCTGGAGCGCCAGAAACGGCAGGACGTTGCCATCGAGATATGCCAGGACCTCCCCGTCCAGGATGCCTTCCCAGGCGAGATCGGCTGCGCCCCGCACGATTTCGGGAAACTGGCCGGAAACGTCATGGAGGTCCCGGCTGTAAAGACGAGCGCTGCTCCCCCGGCGGTGGAGCTGGGCCCTTATCCCGTCGTACTTGTCCTCCACCCACACCGTGGGGCCAAGCCGAGCGATGATCTCGTCTGCATCCTCGGCCGGGCTGGCGAGCATGTATTTGAGCGGGTGGAAGAGCGTCGGCGCCGCCTCTGCAAGGCGATCGGTCGCGGCGAGCACGGCCGTCTCGCCGATGTCGCCGATCAGCATGCCGGCCGTCTTGACTTCATCGATCGGGCGCCCGAACGCCCTGGCGACGGCAGCCTCGAGCAACCCTTCGCGCAGCCCGATGCGGAGCTCGCCGGTGAGGACCTTGACCACGTACTTCGCGGTCAGTGGATCGCAGCGCGTCAGGAGCGCCTCGAACAGGGCGCGCTTCGCGGCCGGCCCCGAAGCGGTCTCGAGCGTGGCGAAGACCGCCGCCACTTCGGCGAGCGACGGTGCCACGTCCCCGGCCGGCTGCGCTGCTCGGAGGGAGAGCACGGCCGCCACGGCCTGCCCCAGATCGGAGCTCCGGTCATACGCCCGCGCGATTGCGTCGGCCGGCGCGTCGGAGGCACGGGTCACGGCCGTTGCGATCGTGGCCCAGCCCAGCCCCGTGGCGCGCTGGTCGGCCTGGGCGAACGGGCGACCGCTGAAGAAGACGGCAGCCGTGGGGAGGTCCGTGGCCGGCAGGCGGCCCAGGTAATCGGCCAGAAGGGCGGTCTTTTCGGAGGTCCGTGTCGTCGCTGCAACGCGCTCGGCGACCTCGCTCCAGCGGCGCATGGCGGCGATGGTATACCGTGACCTGAATGCACCCTCGCGCGTGGTTTCCCGAGCAGCTGATCGGGCACCGCGTCGTTCTTCGACGACACGGGCCGGGCAATCTGGCGGCATTCAAACGCTGGTACAGCGACCCCGACATTGCGCGCCTGACGCGCTACCAGGAGGGGCCGATGCATCCGGCCGAGATCGAGCGGTTCTTCGCGGCCCGGGTCGTTGGACCCGACTCGATGGCTCTGGCGGTCCACCTCCGAGATTCGGGGCGGCTCATCGGCAGTTGCGCGCTGAGTCAGCTCGATGGCGACAACGGCTCAGCCCTGTACCACATCACGCTCGGCGAAAAGGACACGTGGGGACAGGGCTATGGCACGGAGGCGAGCGAGCTCATGCTCGAGCATGCCTTCCGGGTCCTCGCCCTGCATCGCGTCGCCCTGTCGGTCTTCGAATTCAACGAGCGTGCGGTGAAGTCGTACCTCAAGGTGGGCTTCGTCATCGAGGGCCGCGCCAGGGACGCAATCTGGCGTGATGGGCGCTACTGGGACGAGATCTCGATGAGCATCCTCGAGTCGGACTGGCGTCACCGCGAAAGCGTGCCCGCGCCCGACGAGCCGGGTCGCCGCACGACTCGGCCCTGGGACAAGCTCACGGCCGGGATCGGCCGATAGCCGGCAGGGGTGGCGAGCTCGGGCCCACAGGCGGAGGTGGCGCGCGCCCAGTTTCGGGAGAGCCTCGAGGCGAAAGGCCACGCCGTCGACAACGCCCGCCAGGCCATGGCGGTGCTCGAAGGCGCGTTCGCATCGGGTGCCCTGGGACGGACGCCACGACTCGATCAGATGCTCGATGACCTGATGGTTGCCCTCGAGCAGGACGAGGGGCAGAAGCTCGGCGGCAAGAGCGCCGAGGCGGCGCGATTCATCCTGCGTGCGATCTCCCGCGAGCTGGACAACGCCTGACGAGAATCCGGACGAAGGCCCACCGGATTCGGCCCGCGCGCACGGACAACAAGGAAGGGACGAGGTGACAGACCTGAAGCTCGGGATCCTCCTGTGGAGCCAGGCGACCGAATGGCGGCCGATGCTCGAAACAGCTCGCCGGCTCGACAAGCTCGGCTATGACCACCTGTGGACATGGGACCACATCTACGCGATCTTCGGCGACCCATCCCAGCCGATCTTCGAGGGTTGGTCAGTCCTTTGCGCCTGGGCTGCCGTGACCGAGCGGGTCCGATTGGGCCTGCTGGTCGGCGCCAATACATTCCGGAATCCCGGCCTGGTCGCAAAGCAGGCCGCCACGCTCGATCACATCTCGGGCGGTCGGGCAATCGAGGGCATCGGCGCTGCCTGGTTCGAGCTCGAGCATCAGGCCCACGGCCTGGAGTTCGGGCGCAGCCCGGGCCAGCGCCTGGACTGGCTCGACCAGTCTGTGGGGGTCATCCGTCAGCTGCTCGACGGCAAGGAAGTCACCCACCACAGCGAGAAGTACGACTTCGAGCGGCTGGTCCACCACCCGCTGCCCGTCCAGCCTCATCTGCCGATCATGATCGGGGGCTCGGGCGAGAAGAAGACGCTGCGGACCGTGGCCAAATACGCGGACATGTGGAACGGCATGGGCCCGCTGGACATGATGGCCCACAAAGTCGACGTCCTGAAGCAGCACTGCGCCGACGTCGGCCGGGACGTCAACGAGATCGAGTTCACGCTGGGCGTGAAGCTCACGATCCGGGACTCCGAGGCAGAGGCGGTTCGAGTGTGGAAGGCCGCCATGGAGGCCAATCGGACGCCCATGTCGCGGGTCGATCAGGACAGCACGTTCTGGAACGGCACGCCGGAACAGATCGCCGAGCGGCTGCGACCGTACATGGATCTCGGCTTCCGAACCGTCATCTCCGAACAGCCGGCGCCTTACGACACGGAGACGCTCGAGCGCTTCATCGGCGAGGTCAAGCCGATGGTCGAGAAGGCCTGAGGGCCGGCGCTCGCATCGTGAGCAGCATTAACGCCGCCACCGGGGGAGGTGGCGCCCCTGTCCCGACTCCCACAGGAACTCGTGCCGCAACAGTGGAGCTGCGGCACGTCACCAAGCGCTACGAGGCCGGCGCGAAGGGGACGCCGGGCGCCGTCAATGATCTCTCGCTGTCCGTCCCCGCCGGGAAGATCTGCGTGCTGGTTGGGCCGTCCGGCTGTGGCAAGACGACGACGCTCAAGATGGTCAACCGCCTCATCGAGCCGACGTCCGGCGACATCCTCATCGATGGACGGGCCGTCCTCGAGGAAGAGGTCACGACGCTCCGCCGGCGGATTGGCTACGTCATCCAGCAGACGGGCCTGTTCCCGCACTTGACGATCGGCGACAACGTGGCAGTCGTCCCTCGCCTGCTCGGCTGGCCCAAGGAACGGCAACGCCAGCGCAGGGACGAGCTCCTTGCGCTCGTCGGGCTGGAGCCCGGCGCCTACCGCGATCGCTACCCCGCGCAGCTGTCGGGTGGGGAGCGCCAGCGGGTCGGCGTCGCCCGGGCCCTGGCGGCGGATCCCCCGGTCATGCTCATGGACGAGCCGTTTGGAGCGGTGGACCCCATCGTTCGCGAACGCCTCCAGAACGAGTTCCTCCGGCTCCAGGAGGAGCTGGCCAAGACGATCCTGTTCGTCACCCATGACATCGACGAGGCGATCAAGATGGGCGACCTCGTCGCGGTCATGCAGCTCGGCGGGATGCTCGCCCAGTTCGGCCCGCCCGACGAGATCCTGGCGCACCCTGCTTCCGACTTCGTTGCCCGCTTCGTCGGCGCGGATCGTGCCTTGAAGCGCCTGTCGCTCAACCGCGTCGGCGAGCTGCCCCTCGAACCCGCCGTGACGGTGACGCCGGGCGACGACACGGAGCTGGCCCGCGAGCGCGTTCGATCGGCGCCCTTTCCCTACCTGCTGGTCGTCGACGCCGATCGCCGGCCGCTCGGCTGGCTGCCGGCGGACCGCATAGCGGCGCAGGGGCACATCGATCCGTCCCTTGCCATTTCGATGTCGCCGCTGCTCGATCGGGAGACGACACTGAAGGACGCCCTTTCGATGATGCTCGACGCTGATGTTCAGACGGGCATCGTGGTCGACCGCGACGGGCGGGTGCAGGGACTGCTGACCGTGGAAGCGATCGGAGTGGCTCTCCGTCCCGAATCGAACCCGGCCGTGCTCGCGCCGTCGGCCGCTGCCGCGGCGTCCTGAGGCCGCCGTCGTATGGACGTCGACTGGGGCTGGATCACGGACCATCTTGGAGCCCTGGCCGAGCGAACGGGTCAGCACCTGTACCTGGCCGGGATCGCCGTCGCAATCGGCTTCGCAATCTCATTCCTGCTCGCGATCGCGGCGATACGGCGACGGGTCGTCTACCCGCCGATCGCGGCGGTCGCCGGGCTCGTCTACACGATTCCCAGCCTGGCGCTCTTCGCGGCGCTCGTGTCCATCACGGGGATCAGCATCGTGACCGCTGAGGTGCCCCTGATCCTGTACACGTTCGTGATCCTCATCCGGAACATCGTTGCCGGCTTCGACAGCGTTTCGCCGGATGTCATCGAGGCCGCCGATGGGATGGGCTACACCCGGAACCAGCGGCTCTTGCGCGTCGAGCTGCCCCTGGCCATTCCCCTGATCGTCGCCGGGCTGCGGGTCGCCAGCGTGTCGACCATCGGCCTCGTCACGATCACGGGGACCCTGGGCGACCGTTTCGGCGGGCTCGGCTTCTTCATTTTCGAGGGGATTTCGCGCGACTTCACGACGGAGATGCTGTTCGGTGCCGTGCCCTCCATCCTGCTGGCACTGGTCATCGACCTGCTCTTCACGCGGGTACAGGCAGCGGCGACTCCCTGGACCCGTCGACGTGCCGTCCTGACGCCCGAGGGGTCCGAGGTGCCCGTCTGATGAACATCGTGACGACCACCCTGGACTGGTTTGCTGATCCGACCCACTGGGAGGGGCCGAACGGCATCCCGATCCGGCTCTTCGAGCACATATCGTTATCGGCAGCGTCGATGCTGATCGCGGTCCTGATCGCCCTGCCGGTCGGCTTCCTCATCGGCCATACGGGCAGGGGCGTGCGCTTCGCCGTCGGCCTGGCGAACCTCGGCCGTGCTGTGCCGACCCTGGCGGCGATCACGATCGTGCTGCCCCTCACGTCCGCCCTCGACCCCCAGAACGGGTTTCGTGTCTACCCGACGGTGATCGCCATGGTCCTGCTGGCCGCCCCGCCGATCCTGGTGAATGCCTATACGGGCATCTCACAAGTCGATCGGGACCTGGTCGAGGCGGCGCGGGGAATGGGCATGAAGGAGCTTCAGCTGCTCACCGGGGTCGAAATCCCCCTGTCGCTGGCGGTCGTGCTTGCGGGCATTCGCTCGGCGTCGGTCCAGGTGATCGCGACGGCCACCCTGGGCGCCATTTTTGGGTTCGGTGGATTGGGGCGATTCCTCGTCGATGGAATTGCGAATCAGGATTCGGGCGAGATCTACGGAGGGGTGGTGCTCGTCGGGGCGCTCGCGCTGTCGAGCGAGGGCGTCTTCGCACTTCTGCAGCGCCTCCTCACGTCGCCCGGCCTGCAACGGGTGGCGGCCCCAGGGCGAGTGGAAATCTCGTCGAATGAGGCAGGCGCCGCCGCCCAATAGATGACAGCCCACGTCCGAAATGCCGTGGAGACTGCCTTCCTCCAGTCGCTGGTAGAGTTGCGCGGCTCGACGCCCGACAAGCGCGGCATTCCACAACAGCAGAGGAGGAAACCCATGCGGCTATCCCGCACGCTCGCCCTCGGGGCGTCCGTGCTGGTGCTCGTCAGCGCCTGCACGACGGGAGGGGGCAGCAGCCCGGCGCAGTCGGTCGCGACTGCCGGAACGTCGCCGTCCCCGGCGGCTTCGCCCTCCCCACCACCCACGATCAAGATCGGTTCGGTCGGCTTCTATGAGGCCAAGATCGTTGCGGAAATCTACGCCCAGGCGCTCGAGGCCAAGGGCTACACCGTGGATCGAGCCGGGATCGGCCTCGGCACGCGCGACGTGCTGCTCCCCGCCCTCGAAAGCGGAAAGATCGATCTGCAGCCCGAGTACATCGGCAGCGGTCTGTCCCACTACGAACCTGGCAAGCAGACCGGCGACCCGAAGGCCAACCAGACGGAGCTTCAGAACGCGCTGACTGGCAAGGGCGGCGGGATAACCGTCCTGGATTACACGCCGGGCTTCGACCAGAACGCCTTCGTCGTTCGCAAGGACACCGTCGATCAGTTACATCTGGCGAAGATGAGCGACACGACCGCGGTGCAGAACCAGCTCAAATGGGGTCTCGCAACGGATTGCAAGACCAACCCGGTCTGCGCCAAGGCACTCAAGGACGCCTACGGCCTGGCACCGACCAACGTCACGTACCTGTCGGCGTGCGACACGCCAATGGCGAAGGCGCTGCTCAACAAGACCATCGACGTCGGCGAGCTGTGCTCGACCCAGCCTGACATCCAGGCGAATAGCTGGACCGTCCTCGAGGACGACAAGCACACCCAGCCCGCCGACAACATCGCGCCGCTGGTGCGGAACGACTACCTGGCCAAGCTGTCGGACAAGGCAGGCTTCGAGAAGACCCTGAACGACGTCTCGGCCAAGATCACCACTGACGGGCTTCTGAAGATGAACGCGGCGTTCGCCCTCGACAAGAAGGACGTTAAGGCGATCGCGACTCAATGGCTCAAGGACAACGGGTTCATAAGCTGACGCCAGGCCTCTGATAAGTGAAAACCCCGGAGCAAAAGAGCTCCGGGGTTTTTCGATTCCGCGGAGTCTCAGTCCTCGGCGGACCTGCCGCTGAGGACGGGCGGAGCCGCCGGATCATCCGGACGGCCCTCTCCGGCCGGGCGAGCCCAGCCAAGACGCAGCAGTGCGACCGAGCCGGCCACGGTCGTCACCAGGAGTGTGGAGGCGTGCGTGATCAGCGCGATGGCGAAGGCCGTATTGACCGGCACGCCCAGCGTCTGGGCGATCGTCGCCGCCGCCAGGTCGTACGTCCCCAGGTTTCCCGGTCCGGCGGGGATCGCGGTGGCGAGGGCTGTGCCGGACGCGAGCAGAGCGGCCTGGGCGAGCGTCAGCTGGACGCCCAGCGCCTGAGCGCCGGCGGCGAAGCCGAGGATCGTGGCAGTCCACGCGGCGGCCGACAGAATGATTGCTTGGGCAAGTGTGCGCGGCTTGCCGGCGACGGCGAGCCCGCCATGCAACTTGCCGGCGAGATCCTGGACCCGTGGCCAGCGGGCAGCGAAGGACGTGACCCGGTCTGCGCCCGGCAGCCGGTGCGCCACGATCAGGAACGCGAGCAGCACCACGAGCAGCCCTACGACCGCAAGGCCGATCAGGACGGCGTTTGCGATGAGGCCCCTGACCTGCAGGATGACGATCGACAGGGAAGCGATGGCCACGACCATGCCCGTGTCGACCACCCGCTCGACGACCACGGTCCCGAGCGTCGTCGTCCGGCTGATGCCCTCGCGGTCACCCAGGTAGTGGCTCCTGACCAGCTCGCCGAGGCGCGCCGGGAGCACGTTGTTGGCGGCGTATCCGACCGCCAGGTAGGCGAACATGCGAGGCACCCGGACGAGGTGGATCGGAGCCAGCAGTCGCTGCCAGCGCCATGCGCGAAGGACCAGGTCGGCCGACGTCATCCCGACCATGAAGGCAACCCAACCGGGGTTGGCCGTCGCCAGGACGTCGGCCGTGCGGGCCAGGTCGACCTGGCGCAGGATCAGGGCGAACGCCGCGACCGAGATGGCAATTCCGATCAGGCCCCTGACCAGGCCCGAGCGTGCCATCTCTACGAGTCCGGCCGGCGGGCGCGTAGCTTGCGGGAGCGCACCGCTCCGATCCGATGGAGCAGGTATCGCGCGACCACGCGCATCGTCGAGAGGCCGTACACGATGCTCCGCCGGAACCCGACCGAGCTGGCTTCCTGGAAGTAGCGCGTTGGCACGGCAATCTCGCCGATCTTGAACCCGCCCGCAGCGACCACCTGCGCGATCAGCTCCTGGTCGAAGACGAAGTCGTTGCTGTTGAGCTGGTAGGGGATGGTCTCGAGCAGGCGCCGGCTATAGGCCCGCAGCCCCGTGTGGTACTCGGACAGGTGCAGTCCGAAGACGAGGTTCTCGACCGTCGTGAGAAAGCGGTTGCTGAAGTACTTGTAGCGCGGCATGCCACCCGCCAGCGGATCGCCCAGGAAGCGGCTGCCCAGCATCAGGTCGGCCTGGCCCGTCAGGATCGGCTCGATGAGGGCCGGGATGCGCGTTGCGTCGTACTGGTAGTCGGGGTGGAGCATGACGACGACGTCCGCGCCGGCCTCGAGAGCGGCCCGGTAGCAGGTCTTCTGGTTGCCGCCGTAGCCCAGGTTCTGGCGATGGATGATCACGTCCAACCCCAGGTCATGGGCGACGTCGACGGTCTCATCCTGCGACACATCGTCCACGAGGATGATCCGATCGATGATCTCGTGCGGGATGTCCTGGTACGTCCGCTCGAGCGTCTGGGCCGCGTTGTAGGCCGGCATGACGATGACGACGCGTTGCGTCGCCACGGCAGCCTCGGCCGGTGGCCTTTCGGACGCGGGCAGCGGAGCCGCGACCGAACCGGCCTCGTTGGGCGACATCCCGGACAGAATACGCGAACGACCCACCACCCGAGCCGCGCCGGGCAGGCCGGACACCCACCCCGGCTCCGGGCGATGGGTATGCCACAATCGCCGGCGTGCTCGGACATCCGCCCGTGAGGCGAGACGCACTCCTGGCGGCGGGCGCGTTCCTTCTCGCGGCGGCGACCGCGTTTCTTGTCATCAGACCGATTCACGCTGCGGCCGTGGATTTCGACAGCGCCGCGTCGGTCGTCTACTTCGACCGAATCATCTCGGGGCGCCATCTCGAGGCCAACCTGGGCGCCACGCCGAAGCCCTTCCTGACCGTGGTGTTCGGAATTCTCTACGACATCTTTCATGACTGGCGGGTGCTCGTCTGGGCAACCATCGGCGCGTACGCCTCGGGGATCTCAGTGGCTGCGCTGGTGGCGCGGCGCGTTGCTGGCCTCGGAGCTGCCGCATTCGCGACCATCGCGCTGATCGCCTCAAGCGCCCTGCTCATCGACGTGTCGCGCGGCTACGCCGTGGCGTGGGCCTTGCTTGGCTGGGCCGCAGCCGGGCTGGCGGTTACCGCGCAGCGCCCGCGCTACGACATCGCGGCGACGGCTCTGTTTCTGGCGTCGCTGGCTCGGATCGAAACCTTCATGGTGCTCGCGACGGCTGCGGCCGCCCTGTTGGCCGCGTCCGTGCTCGGCCGGCATCGCGCGGAACTCGCGCCGCCTCGATCGGCGTGGGTGCTTCTGGTCGCCTTCCTCGCACTGCCGGTCATGCTGCTGCACGACTGGCTCCTGATCGGTGACCCGCTCTACTTTGCCGCCGTATCGGCAAGGTTCTCAGCCGCCGTCCCCGACGTCACCGCCGGCCAGACGCCCTCCTACATGGCCGGCTGGGTCACGAGGTTCATCCTCGGGTTCGGGGCCGTAACGGCCCTTGCGATCCTCGGTCTCGTCCTGCTCATTCGCCAGCGCCAGAATCGACTGGTGCTCGGGCTGCTCGCGCTGGGGCCCGGCGTCGGCGCGTTTCTCGTCTTCCTGACGGTTCGGGGGACGTACGTCTCCACCAGGTACGCGATGCCCATCGAATTAGCGATCCTGTTCCTGGCGGGCGTCGGATTTGGGGCCCTCCGTGTGCCCTGGCTGGTGGCCTGGGTGCGAGACCTCATGCGACATCGACCGGCCTGGCGGTCCAACGTCGGGATCGCCGTGCCCGTTTTCGCGGTCGTCGTGGCCGTCCTGTGTGCGGCCCTGATGGTCAGGCCGTTCGGACCTGGTGACGTGGGGACGAACCGGAGCATCCACACCCAGCTCAACATGGCGGCTGACGGGGACCGGCTCGTTCCGCGCATTCGGGATGCGCTTCGATTGGTGCCCGGCGCGTTCGACTGGCCGCCGTACTCGAGCGTGCCGGCGGAGGAGCCGACGCCTTCGATGATCCTCCTGGACGTGCCGGCCCTCGAGCAACCGCGTTTTGCCCTGGATCTCGACTTGCCGCTGTTTCGTATCGCCGCGACCTCCCAATCAGCGATCACTCCAGAGGCCCTCGCGGCCGCCCCCGGGCGGGTCATCTACCACGACCGGCGCGGTGACACGGGCGCCGACCTGAGAGGCCTGGAGTCGACGTCACAGACGATTACGCTGAGTGGCGTTACGCTCGTCCTGCTCACCGCGGACCCGGAGCGAGGCTACTGGCTGTGGCAGGTCGCGCCGCGCGGGACCGCCAGCCAGCCACAGGGTCCGGCGGGAAGCTGAATGTGGACGGTGCCGGTTTGGAGACCAGATGTTCGAGCGGTTGTTCGGCTCCAAGGAACAGGACCCTGAGGTCGCCGCGCGAATTCCACCCGGTCAATACCGGACCCTGAAGTTCCCGGTCCTCCATTACGGATCGGTGCCGCATACCGACCTCGCAAAGTGGGACTTCAAGGTCTACGGTGAGGTGGACAGCCCTTTCACGTTGACCTGGGCGGCGTTCAAGCAGCTACCGCGCAAAACCGTCGGGGCAGACATCCACTGCGTGACGCGCTGGAGCAGGCTCGACACGACGTGGGAAGGCGTGCCGATCCACGAGATCCTGAGTCGCGCCCAGCTCAAGCCGAAGGCGAGGTTCGTCCTCGCTCATTGCGAGCAGGGCTATACCGCGAACCTGCCGCTCGATGTGCTCGACGACGACGATGTTCTTCTCGCCGACACCTTCGGTGGCGAGCCGTTGGAGCTCGAGCATGGCTGGCCTCTCCGGCTGCTGGTTCCGAAGCGCTACTTCTGGAAGAGCGCGAAATGGATCCGCGGCCTCGAGTTTCTGGACCACGACATCCTCGGGTTCTGGGAGCGCTACGGCTACAACAACGACGCCGATCCCTGGAAGGAACAGCGTTACTCCGAGTAGGCCTGCGATCCGGTCCGGCCACAGAACGGTCGGTCAGTTCTTGCGGGTTGCCAGCAGGCGTCCGTCGGGGCTGTAGTTGCGGAGGCGGCGCCGAAGAAGGTCGATCTCACGCTCCAGGATGCGTCCGAGGGCAGTCAGCCGGTCGGCCGTCGTGGCTGCCTGCAGTAGCTCCTGGCGCCGTGGCAACTCGACCTGGACGATGCCGCTGAGCAGGTAGGAAAGCACGGTTGGATCGTCCGGGATGGTCAGGCGTCGGGCGGCTTCATCCAGGCGAGCCATCTGCTCGGGATCGCGAAGATCGCCAGAGGCGAAGCCCGCGGCCGGCTCACCCGGCCCGCCGCGCAGCGGATCCCCCTCGAGGAGGCCGGCCTCCTCGTCGGACGCGCCCTCCAGGAAGGCGGCCTCGCGCAGCTCGTTGGGATCGACCTGCTCCGGATCCTCCTCGACGACGTCGACCTCCACCTGGACGTCGAGCTCCTCGACCGTCTCCCCCTCCTGGGGCTGCATCAACTCGAGATAGGTGATGAATCGCCGCGTGACGCGATCGGTCAGCCGGCGCGCCTCCTTGACGTCCCCGATGACCTCGTCCAGTGGTGATACATCGCCAACGAGGTATGGCTCTCGATCCGTGTTGACATCGTCGATCGAAAACCTGCGTGTGCCGACGACCAGGAGATCAAAGCGGCCGTCCTCATGGCGGCCGGCCTCGCGGATCTCCGCCAGCGTCCCGACCCCCGCCAGCGCCAGCCCGCCGCCGCCGACTTCGCGGCCTTCTCGAATCAGGACGACCCCGAACGGCGAGCCCTCGGCAAGGCAGCGTTCGGTCATCTCGCGGTAGCGTGGCTCGAAGATGTGGAGCGGCAGCGCGACTCCGGGGCAGAGGACCGTATGGAGCGGGAAGAGCGGGACCTCCATATGCCCGGCCAGTCTACGCGGGAGGCGTTCCGAGCCTGGGCCGGTTCCATGGCGGCCAAAAGGGAAGCCGCCGGTGGTCGGGCCGGCGGCTTCGGGGGAGTACGGAGACGACCGCTTCTGGCGGTCAGGTGGTCACGACGTCAGTGGGCGCAGCTCCGGGCGCTGCCAGAGTCGTCGGCGGTTCGGAACGAGGAGCCGCAGCCGCACGCCGCGACCGCGTTGGGGTTGTTGACCGTGAAGCCGGCGCCCATCAGGGTGTCGACGTAGTCGATCTGCGAACCCTGCAGGAGGTCGACGCTCTTGCCGTCGACGTATACGCGCACGCCATTGGCCTGCAGCACGCGGTCCTCGTCGGTGGGGGCATCCTCGAGCATCATCCCGTAGCGGAACCCGCTGCAGCCGCCGCTGTATACGTAGACCCGCAGGCCGATGTGCGGATTCGCTTCTTCGGCGGTGAGCTCGCGGAGCTTCGTCGCCGCTGCGTCGGTCAGGCTCACGACCGTTGGCTGGGGGTCGATCATTTCCGGAGAGCTCCTTCGACGGGAGGTTCGAGTGCGCGGTCGCGTAGCGACCGCTCAAATCGTACGCAACGCAACTGATTTCGGCAAGGCCCCCTCAGTACCCCGGATTGTCGCACGCGCGGGCCAACAGCTAGGCCTCCACGTTCTCTACGACCGTCGCGATTCCCTGCCCCACACCAATGCACATCGTGGCAAGCCCGTAGCGCCCGCCACGCAGTCGCAACTCGTGCACCAGCATGGTCACGAGGCGACCGCCGCTCGATCCGAGGGGATGCCCCAGCGCGATCGCACCCCCGTTCACGTTGACCCTCGTCGGGTCCAGCTCGAGCTCGTTGATGCACACGATCGATTGGCTCGCAAAGGCCTCGTTCAGCTCGACCAGGTCCACATCCTTCACTGTCAGGCCCGCTCGCGCGAGCGCCTTCCGTGTGGCCGGGATCGGCCCGATACCCATGACTGCCGGGTCGACCCCCGCCACGGCCGTCGAAAGGATCCTGGCCATCGGCTTCAGCCCGAGCGCTCGCGCCCTTTCGGCCTCGACCACGAGCACGGCGGAGGCGCCGTCATTGATGCCGGACGAGTTCCCGGCCGTGACGGTGCCGCCCTCTCGGAAGGCCGGCTTCAAGTGGCCCAACCCTTCGCGGGAGGTGTCTGCTCGGGGAGGCTCGTCGCGCGACACCAGCACCGGATCGCCTCGGCGCTGGGGCACCGGAACAGGGACTATCTGGGCGTCGAAGCGGCCCTCCTCGATCGCGGCCAGCGCGCGTCGTTGGCTCTCGAGCGCGAACCCGTCCTGCAGGTCACGGCCGACCTCCCAGCGTTCGGCCACGTTCTCGGCTGTCTCGCCCATCGAGTAGGGGTAGTGCATCGACGCGAGCTTTGGGTTGACGAGCCGCCAGCCGAGGGTCGTGTCGAAGACCTCGCGGTTGCCCCGATCGAAAGCTGCCTCCGGCTTGGCCATGACGTAGGGCGCACGGGTCATTGATTCGACGCCACCGGCGATGAACACATCGCCGTCGGCCACCGCGATCGCATGGGCAGCCGAGTTGATTGCCTGGAGCCCGCTCCCGCACAGCCGATTGACGGTCAGACCGCCGATCTCCACAGGCAGTCCAGCCAGGAGCAGCGCCATGCGCGCCACGTCGCGGTTGTCCTCACCGGCCTGGTTGGCGCAACCGAGGATGACGTCCTCGACGAGGGCCGGATCGATCCCGGACCGGTCGACTACCGCACGCACGACGAGCGCGGCTAGATCATCCGGTCGGACCGCAGCGAGAGCTCCGCCGTAGCGACCGATGGGCGTGCGAACGGCCTCGACGATCCAGGCCTCGCGCACTGGTCGGTGCAGGTCTCGAGTCACCGCCCGATTGTAGTAGGGGATCGGCTCAGCCCCGGCGAATGCCGGGGCCGAGCCGCAGGCCCCGAGTGAGTCGCTGAGTCAGGGCAGCTTGCTGAAGACCTCGTTCAGCAGAGCGTCCGAATCCGCCTGCACGAAGAACATGACGTCGCCGTGGGCGTACACGTAGGTCGGCTTCGTTTCGCTCGGGTCCACGACCTTCTTGACCGACTTCCCGCTCATCGACGCGTCGCTCACAGTCGTGCCCGGATTGGCCTTTTGCCCGGCCTGGATGAACGCCGACACGACGTTGTTGGCGTCGGCTCCGTTCACGCGGAAGGCGCCGATCGTCACGCCGCTGTCCGTGCTCGCCGCGACCGCGAAGCTGACGTCGTTCGGGGATTTTCCGATCTGGCCGAGGGCATCCTGAAGCTCCTGCGAGCCGGACGCGCCGCTCGAAAAGGCTCCGGCACCCTGGAAGCTGAACTTCTGCAGCGTCGTACCGCCTACCTGGTCGGGCAGCATGGCTTCCAGCGCGGCGTCGCCGTGGAGGCTGAGCGACGGCAGCACGCCGGCCGACGCACTCGCGGCGGCGGGCGACGGGCTGGACGCCGAAGCGGGACTCGGCGACGGACTCGCCGAGGTCGCCGACGGCGAGGTCACTGCAGCCGGGCTGGGCGAGGCGGCGCCGCTGCAGGCGGCCAGGGCGAGGCCGAGCGTGGCCCCGAGGACGAGAACAGACCGGGATCGGCGCATGGAATCTCCCCCAGAGTTGGGCTGAGTCGGGCTCGCTGGACGCGAGCGGATCAGAGGATCCTAGCCGGGCGGGCCGATTGCGTCACTTCCGGCTCAAGAGGCGGCAATCAGCGCCGGGGCGGGCGTGAAGCGTGGACCGAGACGCTCCGACAGCGCCTCAAGCCCAGAAAGCACCGCCGATCGGCCACCGAGCAGCTTTGCCTGCTCGAAGGGGCCCCGGGGGTGCCCCGCGCCAAGCCGGAGCGCCAGGTCGATGTCGGCACGCGTCGCGACCCGTTCGCCGAGGGCGAAGTAGGCCTCGTTAACAACGGCCAGCACGATCCGTTCGACGATCGCGGCCGCCCCTGGAGCGGAGGCCGGCCGCCGTTGGAAGCCCCGACCTGGACCGAGCGGCGCGCCGTCAGCCGCGTACCGATAGAAACCCTCACCGGCCTTCCGGCCGAACCGGCCTTCCTCTGCCAGCCGGGCCTGCGTCGCCGATGGCTGGAAGCGCGGCTCCCGATCGAAACGCTCGTACAGGCTGGTCGCGACGGCCAGGTTCACGTCGATCCCGATCAGGTCCATCAACGCGAAGGGTCCCATCGGAAAGCCCGCATCGACGATGGCGCGATCGATCTGCTCCACGCTCGCCTCGTCCTCGTCAAGCATGCGCAGCGCCTCGAGGGTGAACGGTCGATTGACGCGGTTGACCACGAAGCCGGGCGCGTCGGAGCTGCGAATTGGCGTCTTGCCCCAGGTCGTGACGGCCTCGGTCGCGAGGGTGGCCACTTCGTTGGCCGTATTCGAGCCGGCCACGACCTCCACGAGTTTCATGACGGGCGCGGGATTGAAGAAATGGAGGCCGAGCACACGCTCCGGATGCGCCGTCGCTGCAGAGATCGCCTCGATCGAGAGCGCGCTGGTGTTGGTCGCCAGGAGAGTCTCCGGCGACGATGACTCGTCGAGGCGACGAAAGAGTGTGCGTTTGAGCTCGAGGTCCTCGATCGCCGCCTCGATCACCAGGTCGGCTTCGACGGCCAGCCCGTCGATGGACGTGATCTCGCGCATCCTCGACAGGCGCTCGCCCAGCCAGGCTGCCTGATCGTCCTCGTCGATGCCCAGCTTGGTCATCCGGCGCCGAAGCCCATCCTTGATCCGCTGGCGACCTCCACGCGTCGCCTCGGCGTCGACGTCGTAGATCGCAACCTCGTGGCCCGCCTCGAGTGCCACCTGGGCGATTCCGGCGCCCATCGTCCCGGACCCGACCACCCCGATCAACCATCCGTTGGGGCCGTCCCGATCGCCCATCCGGCCGCCCTCAGACGGACTTGAACTGCTCGAAAGGCTGCCGGCAGTTCGTGCAGTAGTAGATCGAGCGGCACACAGTCGGGCCGAATGCGTTCTCGAGGACCGTGCGGCGGGAGCCGCAGTACGGGCAGGCAGTGGCGGGCAGGAGCGGAATGATGTCCGCCACTGCGCCCACCGGTCCGGGCGGTCCGAAGCCGCTGCCCCGCAGGCGTCGGCGCCCCTCGGGGGTGATCCGGTCGCTGGTCCACGGGACTTCGAAGGTGACGTCGACCTCGACCCGCCGCGCAAGGCCCGCCAGCCGCTCCTGAATTGCATTCCGCATCGCGTCGATTGCCGGGCAGCCTATGAACGTCGGCAGAATCTCGATGCGGATCGCGCCGGGAGACGTCTCGATGCGATGGACGATGCCCAGGTCAACGACCGAGACGGCCGGAATCTCCGGATCCATGACCTCGCCGAGCGCGGCCAGGATCTGCCGCTCGTCAAGGGTGGCGGCAGCTGTTGGGGTCACCACGTCGCGCCTCGATCGAGCTGCCTAACCGATGTGAATTCGCCGTGCAGCCAGCGGAATGCGTCGGAGTGATTGGTGCGCGCACGGTCCGGGTCCCGGGTGGGCGGAAGTGGCGGCAAGTCGAAGCGAGCGAACGTCGGCGCGAGGGATGCCCGCCAGCGAGCCTCGAGCTCGGCCAGAGGCGCCGCCACGATGGCCGCCATCTCGAGTGCCAGCTCGGTCGGCAGCGGCGACAGAACGGTGCCGGCATCCGGGCCCATCTGTTCGAGTGCATCGAGGAGACGTCCTCGAGCCTCGCCGCCGGAGCCCGCCAGGCGCTCGAACCAGGTCGTCACGTGCATGACGTGATAGCGCTCCTCCCGGCGGACCTTGTCCACCACCTCGCGCAACGGAACGAACGACGAATTGGCCAGGGCCTCGAGGCGTACGGCATCGGCCGTGTCGTACAGGAAGCGGCGCGCGATGGTGTGCGCCCAGTCGCCCCGCGGATGGTCGAGTAGCCGGGCGTGGTAATAGCCCTCGGGCGGGCGATCGAAGGCGATCGCGTCGGCGTCGCGGCCGTCGGCCACGACATCGGCCAACAGGCGGTACAAGGCCTGGGCGTGCCCCAGCTCGTCCTGGGCGAGGGAGCTCATGGCCACGTCCTCTTCGAGGAGCGGCGCAATCCCCGTCCACTCGGAGTCGCTGAAGCCGATGACGAACTCGTCGTCCGCCATCGAGAGCAGCAGCAGCGACAGGGCGTTGCGTGTGGCCGGAACCAGGTCCGCGCCCGCCGTTGTCATCCTTCGTGACTCTTCCGTGTCGGGGGCGGTGCACTGCGAGGCCGTCCGCCCGAGGGCTTCTCCTGGCCTGAGCGTTCGCGTGCTGCCGCCAGCTTGTCGCGCATGACGTAGCCGCCCGGCTTCTTGAAGGACCGGTCCAGTGGTGGCTGGAGGAGGTCCGGGTCGTCGAGCTCGCGAATGTCCGAGCGGCGAACGACCCACAGCCTGATGCTCTCTTGCCGCCTGCCGTACATTTCGCGCGCGTAGTGGACCGCCAGCTCACCGTCGGGCGCCATGACACTGCCACCGTGGCGCATCGCGTCGCCTTCCTTCTCCTGGCGGAATACCTCGAACGGTTCGAGCAGCGCCCCGTCCCCAGCCGATTCCCCCGCCGGCGGCAGGTAGCTGCCGTGCTCCGTCACGCTGCGGCTCCTCTGGCACCAAGCACGATCGCACGGACCCACGCCGTGTCCGCCCAGTTCTCTCGCCGGAAGGCCAGACGTTCCTGGGACCTGGGCCCGTGGTTGGTGACCACGGTGCGCAGCTCCTGCCAGTCCGGCTCGGAGTAATGCCAGACGCCATCTTCCCGGTCGCGTCGCAGCTCGGGATCCGGCAAAGTCAGGCCCAGCTCCCACACACGAGGCACGTAGATCGAAAGAAATTCCTGGCGCAGCTCCTCCGACGTCTTGGCCTTGATCCGCCAGTAGATATCGCGGTCCCTGGCGCGATCGCTGCGCGGGCCGTGCATCTGCATGAGGGGGCCCCACCAGCGATCGAGCGCCTCCTGGACCATGTCGCGCTGGGCCTGCGTCCCGTTGACCATCGTCACCACGACGTCCCGGCCGTGCATGATGTGGACCGACTCCTCCCAGCAGATCTTGCGCATCGTCCGGGCGTACGGCGCATAGCTCGAGTCACGCAGCGCCTGCTGAGCCACGATCGCAGCGGCGTCCACGAGCCACGCGATGACACCCACGTCGGCCCAGCTCCGGGTCGGATAGTGGAAGACGTTGTGGAACTTGGTCTTGCCGGCGAGCAGGTCCTCGATCATCTGCCCGCGCGACTTTCCGAGGTCCTCCGCCACGCGGTACAGAAGCTGGGCATGACCGACCTCGTCCTGGACCTTGGCGGTCAGGGCCAGCTTCCTGCGAAGGGTCGGTGCCCGGAGGATCCACTCGCGCTCGGGCAGGACGCCCATGAGCTCCGAATTCGCGTGCATCTCGACGAAGCGCAGGACGCCCTGCCGGTATTCGTCGGGCATCCAGTCGCCGGCCTCCCGTCGTGAGGAAGGTCTTCGTTGAAAAGCAGGCGTCCCCGTTCACGCGACGAGAGGATCGGCTCCAACGAGATCGGGTCGGTCATCGGGCTTCCTCCAGGCTGGCTACGCGTGCGGCGCGAAGCGCAAGGTTCGTATACGTATCGGCGATCATCTCGGGCGACGATCGGCCATCCGGGCGATACCACGTCGCGATGCCGTTCAGGGCGCTCAGGATGAATGTCGCGGTGAGGACCGGGTCGCCTGGCTCGAATTCTCCGGAATCGACTCCCGCGCGGATGAGGTCCCGGACGCGTGCTTCGTATCGGTCGCGGCGGGCGAGCACGTCGGCGCGCCGACGGCCGTTCAGCTGGCGCCACTCATGGACGAACACGACCGCGGCACCCGGGTCCTCCATGATGACCCCCACGTGCCCGCGGACGAGTCCAGTAAGGCGCCCCGCCGCACTGCCCTCCGCCCGGGCAGCCGCATCGGCGGCGTCCTCGAATCGGGCTGCAGTCCGATCCACGATGGACCACAGGACGTCTTCCTTCGATGCCACGTGCGCGTACAGGCTTGCGCCTCGCAGATCGAGCGCCCGCGCGATCTCGCGAACGCTCGTCGCCGCGTAGCCCCGTTCTCGAAAGAGGGCCGTCGCCACGTCGTCGATCTGCACACGCCGGGTTTCAGTCAGGCTGGAGTCTCCTAACAATCGTTCGTTAGGAGCACCTTAGTCCGCGCTATCCATGTGCGTCAACCGCCCACCGGATGCGGAGCAAGGCGGCGTACCGCCCGGTCAGCCGGCCGCTTCGGACTCTTGCCCGGCGCCGGATGTTGGTTCGAGGCCGGGCTGCGTGCCTACCCTCCGCGCTGCCTTTGCCCTGGCCGCCTCCTCGACCACCTCCGGCCACGGCTCGAGGACGTCCGCCAGGGGGTGCAGCTCCTCGCGGGTCGAGCTCCGGCGAAGGGCCGGGACGTACCAGCTCGCAATCAGGAGCGCAATCGCCAGCCACCAGCCCAGCCCTGGTGCAACGCCAGTGATCGCGATGGCGGTCCACAGCCAGACGGATCGCAGCGACAGATACGCGGGCGTGGCGACGACGAAGCCGTGCGCGTAGAGCGACGGAGACGCAATGACCGTAGCCAGGCCGAGCCTCGTCAGCCCTTCCCGGCCGCGGGCCATGAGCGCAAGGACAACCACGACAGTCGCGACGAGAAGCCACAGCCACTCGGGGGCGTAATGAGGTAGCCCGATCCCGTAGAGCGAGTTTGGCAGCACCGGCTGCGACTCACGGTACAGCCCCAGCCCCTTGAGCCAATCACTCCAGAGACCTACCCCTACCATTGGCAACGTCGCTAACGCGACAAACACGACGAATGCGCCACCAACGGCGAGCTCCAGCAGCCGGCCCTCGCGAATGAGCCACAGGGTCGTGATCGCGCTGTAGATCTTGAAGACCGGAGCGACGGCCAGACCGGCCGCGCGACGGGCGAACGGCGCCGCCGCGAACAACGCCACCAGCGGGACCATCACGTTGCCGACATAAAGGCCCTGCATGAACGGCGGCCACAAGAGCGCCGCAAGGGTCCATCGCCAGCTCAGCCCGAACCGACGCAGGGACCACACCGCGATAGCGGTTGAGGCAGCGAGCCAGGCGGCGTCGACGAGCGGCCATGGAAAGGGTGACAGGAGGGCAAACGCCGGCAGCGTGAGGGGCGGATATAGGAATGGGTAGTTCGAGAGGTCGCCGGGCCGGGCCCGCAACGGTTCGGTCAGGTAGACCGCTTGCCCATCGATGAAGTGCTGCCCGGCCTTGAGGTAGATGTGGAGGTCGCGCAAGGCCTGGCTCGTGAAGTTGGTGGAGTCTGTGAGCAGGATTCCCCAGATCGCCGCGATCGCGATGTAGGCAACCGGCGTGATTCCTCTGCGGACAGCCAGCCAGAGCACACAGGTGAATCCCACCAGGGCCTCCCACAACGGCACCAGGAGGGGCCCATCCGGGGTCGGCACATGCCAGGTGTCGGTGGCGAGGATGACGTAGCCGGTGACGAGGAGGGCCAGCAGCCAGCCCGGATCGAACCTGGCGGTCACTCGGCGGAGCACGCTCGCGGCGTTCATCGCGCCCTAGGCTAGCGTCGGCGCCTTACTCCCCCGTGAAACGTGGTGTCCGTTTGTCCATGAATGCCATAACGCCTTCACGGTGGTCCGCCGACCGACCGGCGATCCCTTGGAGGGATGCCTCGTATGCGAGGGCATCCTCGAGCCCGACCTCCTGGGCGCGAGCAAGCGCGCGCTTGGTCATGGCCATGGCGAGTGGCGCGGACGTCGCAAGTCGCCCAGCCAGCGCGCGGGCCTCGTCCATCAGGCTCTCGCCCGGCACGACGCGGCTGACCAGGCCGAGCCGTGCCGCCTCATCGGCGGGGAGGGGATCGCCCGTGAACATCAGCTCGGCTGCCCGCGCCGGCCCGATCAAGCGGGGCAGGAACCAGGTGGAGCCGCTGTCGGGGACAAGACCCACGCGTCCGAATGCGAGCACGAAGGTCGCGCCATCCGAAGCGAGCCGGAGGTCGGCGGCAAACGCCAGGGATGCGCCGGCGCCCGCGGCCACCCCGTTCACCGCGGCAATCACGGGCTTGCCGAGCCGGCGAATGGCCAGGATCAGCGGGTTGTAGCGGGCCCGCAGCTCTTCGGCGAGTGTCGGTTCGTTGCCTCCGAATGTCTCGCGCAGGTCCTGCCCGGCCGAGAAGGCCCGACCCGCGCCGGTGAGGATCACGACCCGCACGGCGCGGTCCCGCCCGGCCCCCCTGATCGTCGCCAGGAGCTCGTCTTTCATCGTGCGATCCAGTGCGTTCAGCGCATCAGGCCGCGCGAGCGTGATGACGGCGATCGAATCGGCGACGTCGTAGTGGATCGTGCTCAAGGTCGACTTCGAGCCAGAGCCCGAGCCGGCCATCAGGCGGCGAACTCGACCAGCTGGCCGTCCACGAGCTCGAACACCCGGCGGTCGATCGGCTCGTCGGCAGCTCCGGAGTGTTCGAGGACGAACTCCCCGAACAGCGCAGCAAACTCCTCGTCGCCCGGACGAAGGCTGCCGGCCAGCAAAAGGAGCCGTTCGGGCAGGCCGATCAGGACCCGGCCGCCCTCTCCCAGTTCGCGCACGAGATGCGCTCGGACCTCGGGCAGGAGGATCCGCGCCGCATCGTTCCCCTCGCCCGTGTCCGATGACAGGAGGCGGCGATGCCCCGAAACTTCATCGGTCCAGGGAGCGGTCGCCGACCAGGCCGCCAGGTTGGCGATCGCCGCGTCCTGGATGTCCTGCGGGGTAATCCGCCAGGACAGCAGGTGATCGCCGTTGACGATGATGTCGAAGCCACCGGCGGACATGGCGTAGACGACCGCGAGGCCGCACGGGCCTTCGTCGAGCAGCGGCTGCGTGTAGCTCTTTCCCTGGGCCGCCGCGAGAGCTTCCAGGTCGACGGCCTCGATCGGCATCCCCTGCGTTCCAACCGGGCGAAAGGCCGGGAGGATCAGACCCGCTGCGGCGCTCCAGTCGTGCTCAGGCGCCAGGGCGGCCGAGCGATGGGCGGACTCTGCGGGGGGAACGTGGCCGCTGACCGGGGCGTTTGGATCGATTGGCGCGAGTGGATCGGGCGGGGCGTCGCGCAAGGCTCCTTCCGGCGCAACGTCGTCCAGTTCCGCCGGACGGTGATCCAGGGTCCTCTCAGGGTCGATGTCCATCAGATCCTCCGTGCGTCCCGGATCCGCGTGCGTCCCGGATCATGCCCATCCCGGAATGGCTCAGCCGCCCCTGAAGGCCGGCGCCCGTTTCTCGACGAAGGCAGCCATCCCTTCGGACTGGTCGTCCGTCGCGAACAACAGGAAGAAATTGCGTCTCTCCAGCTCGAGCCCCACCGACAGCGGCAGCTCGAACGCGCCGTTGACCGCATTCTTGGCGGCCATCACGGCGAGAGGCGCCTGCGCCGAGACGCGGCCGGCGAGCTCGAGCGCGGCGTCCAGCGTCTCCTCGGCGGGGACGACCGCGGTCAACAGGCCCATCAGCTCGGCCTCGCGAGCGGTCATGGTCCGCCCGGTCAGGATGAGCTCCATCGCCCTGGCCTTTCCGATCGCCCTGGTCAACCGTTGCGTGCCGCCCGCCCCAGGCATCACCCCGAGGCGAATCTCGGGCTGCCCGAACTGCGCGTCCTCGGCCGCCACGATCATGTCACAGGCCATCGCGAGCTCGCAGCCGCCCCCCAGGGCGACGCCACGGACGGCCGCGATAAGCGGTGTGCGCACCGCCTTGATCCGCTCCCAGCGCGCGAACTCGTTGTTGCCGAGCAGGGTCACGGGTGTCTGCCGCGCCAATTCGCGAATGTCCGCTCCGGCGGCGAATGCCCGCTCGCCAGAGCCGGTGACGACGATGCAGTGGCAGGCGGGATCGGCATCGAGCGTCTCGAGCGCGTCGACGAGTTGCCTGAGCAGCTCGAAGTCGAGGGCATTCAATACGTCGGGGCGATCCAGGGTGATCAGCGCGACGTGCTCCATGGATGCCGCCCGCTGCGTCCCGCCGCCCGATGGCGCAGGCGCAGGGAAGTCGACCCGGATGTAGCGTGCCACGCCCGTCGTCGCCTCCGTCACCCAGTGCCTCCCTCGCGGTGCCTGTCCCGCGACAGTATCTCCCGCCCGTGTCCGCCCTGTCGTGGCCTGCAGGCCAGGTCAGCCCGGCTAGCGGCCTGCCCGATCATCGGCGATCTCTTCGGTGCTGCGATAGAAGGCTGCCGCGGCCTCATTGAACAGTCCCGGGCGGCGAGAGACGACTTCGTGCGGGCAGTCGGGCACGACGAGCAGGCGACCGTCCGGCAGGGTGCGCGCCAGGCCCCACGCGTGGTCGACCGGGGTGAACGGGTCTCGGTCACCAACTGCCACGAGAGCCGGGGCGTCGGCCCCTCGAAGGTCGCGTGACGACAGCAGCGGCTGCGTCCGAACATCTTCCGAAATGGCCGGCAGGAGGTTGCGCCAGGCATCGGTTCCCTGGTACGGATCGTGCCTTCGCGCGAGGATCCCCGCCCGGGCCGGGTCGTTGCGGTCGATCCACTCGGGATCCATCAGCCGTCGGGCCACGCTCGCCCGCGGCTCCCGTTCGGTGGTGATGCCGATGACGATCAGCGTGCGGACCCGTTCCGGGTGGCGAGTGGCGAAAGTCAACGCCGTCATTGCGCCCATCGAGAACCCGAGGAGGTGGAAGGTGTCGAGGCTGAGCGCGTCGGCGAACGCGCCAAGGTCCTCGACGAGCATCTCCGTCGAGAAGCCGAGTCGGGCGTCCCACGGAGTCGTCGCGTGGCCGCGGGCGTCCGGCAGGTAGCACCTGAAGCCCCTGGCAAACAGCGGCAGCTGCGCGGCGAAGTCCTCCCGGCCGCTGGAGGTGGCGCTGTGAAGGAGGATCACCGGCGGCCCGCTGCCGTGAGCGTCGTAGCCGACCTGGAGCTCGTTGGCCTGGACCGTGAACATCGGTGCGCTGGGCACCGTCGCGGGATGGGCCACTAGTCCGCTTTGCCCTCGGGCACCACGCTCTCTGCTCGTTCGACCCGCAGATACCGACGCCGGTAATAGAGCAGCGGCATCGCGTGGTGCTCCTGGTTGGCAAGCGAATCGACCCGCGCGATGAACAGGTCGTGGTCTCCCACCGAATACCTCTCCGCCACGGTGCACTCCAGGGTCGCGATCGACCCATCGATCAGCGGCAGGCCCGTCGGCCCGGGGTGCCATCGGGTCCCGCAGAACTCGTCCCGCCCGGGCGAAACCGGGGCGCCGGCGAAGCAGTCGGCGATCGCCTGCTGGTCCTCCCCCATGACGTTCACGGCGTACCGTCCGGCGGCGCGAACCGTCGGCGTGATCTTGCGCCGCCGATCGAGGGCAACCATGACCAGCGGTGGCTCGAGCGAGACCGAGCTCAGCGCGTTTACTGTGATGCCCCATGGCCGCTCGCCTTCGAGCGCCGTCACCACCGTCACGCCGGTCGCGAAATGGCCCATGACCTTGCGAAACGTGTCGGCGCTGAACTCCATCGCTCCCAGTGTAGGAGAGGGGATCGCTCGGGCCCGCCTCTACAATCCGTGCATGCCCGACCCGTCAGATACAGCCGGTCCGACCCGCACGGAGACACGCATGGAGCGCGACTCGATGGGCGAGGTCCAGGTGCCGGCTGACGCGCTTTACGGCGCTTCGACGCAGCGCGCGGTGCTCAACTTCCCGATCTCGGGCCAGTCCTTTCCGCGGCGCTTCCTGCGCGCGATGGCGTTGATCAAGCGAGCCGCGGCCGAGACGAACGCAGACCTGCGACTGCTCGACCAGGCGAAGGCGGACGCCATCGCTTCGGCGGCGGCCGAGGTCGCCGAGGGGGGCAACGACGATCAGTTCCCCATCGACGTGTATCAGACCGGATCCGGCACGTCCACGAATACGAACTTCAACGAGGTGATCGCCCACCTCGCCACGGAGCGGTTGGACGGAGGCGCGACGGTCCATCCCAATGACGACGTCAATCGCTGTCAGAGCTCCAACGATGTCGTGCCGACGGCGATGCAGCTGGCGGCCGCGATGGCGATCGAGGAGGAGCTGCTGCCGGCCCTCGAGCGACTGCGTACTGCTATCGAAGCCAAGGCCGACGAGTTCTGGCCGATCGTCAAGACGGGGCGCACGCACCTCCAGGACGCAACGCCGATCCGACTTGGCCAGGAATTCCGGGGTTATGCAGGCCAGCTCGAGGAGTCGATCCGTCGGGCGAAGGCCGCCCAGTCGGAGCTGCTCGTGGTCCCTCTTGGTGGGACGGCAGTGGGAACGGGGATCAATGCACATCCCGAGTTCGCGAAGCGCACGACGCGTCGGCTCTCGAAGTCGACAGGACTCGAAGTCCGGGAGGCCGAAAATCACTTCCACGCCCAGGGCTCCCTGGACGCGGTGATTGCCGCTCACGGCGGCCTGCGAACGATCGCGCTGTCGCTCTGGAAGATCGCCTCCGATGTCCGGCTGATGGGAATGGGGCCACGGGCGGGTATCGGCGAGCTCGCCCTGCCGGAGACGCAGCCGGGGTCCTCGATCATGCCTGGCAAGGTGAATCCGGTGATCGTCGAGAGCCTGACGATGGTCGTGGCGCGCGTCGTCGGCAACGACGCCACCATCGCCTTCTGTCAGACCGGCAGCTTCCTCGAGTTGAATGTGATGATGCCTGTGGCCGCCGTCTCGCTGCTCGAGTCCATCTCGTTGTTGGCCGCCTCGGCGCGGAATTTCGCGACGCGCGCGATTGACGGGCTGCAAGCCACGGACCGCGGGCCTCACCTCGTCGAGCAGGGCTTGATGCTGGCCACGGCGCTCGCTCCCGTCATCGGTTACGACGAAGCCGCCAAGCTCGCCAAGGAAGCACTGCGCACGGGGCGCACCATTCGCGAACTGGCGGTCGAGCGTGGCATCGCTGCCGATCGCCTGGACGAGATCCTGGATCCCGCCCGAATGACCGAGCCGGGCTTCGACCATGGCGGAGAGGGCGGCTGACCCCCAGCCTTCGAGACTCAGCCTTCGAGGCGACGGACCGGTCACGTTACAATCCCGCCCGATGACGGAGCCTCGCGCCTGGGATCGCGCTGCGCTCGTGCCCGCCCCGCGCGAAGGCAGGCGGCCACGGCCGGAGATGGTCGCGCTCGAACCTGGCATCCCGACCGTCGCCCAGCTGTTCACCTTCATGCGCGATGCCGAACTGCGCTTCGACGCACTGCGCATGCGGATCGAGGAGCACACCGCCACGGCGCGCGGCGACCACCTCGTCGTGATGAATCTCCTGATGCGCCATCCCGGCCAGGCGCGCGTCACCACCTCGGAGCCCGAGCGCGGCATAGCCAGCAACTTCGACCTCTGGATCTCCGACGGTGAGACGGTTCGGACCTACTCCGCTCAGCACAAGCTCGGCACCGAGCGGCCGGTTCGCCATGCCGTGCGCGGCCTGGACGGGGACTTTCCCGGCATGTCGCGCGTCTACTGGCCGCGCACGACTTTGCCCATGGAGACGCTGCCGGATCTTTTCGTCCATCCGGCCGGCTACTGCCAGAACGTCCTCGCCACAGGCCGGTGTCACATTGCGGGCACCGCGGAAGTGCTCGACCGTGAGGCAATCCAGCTGGATTGCGAGCATCCCCGGACCATCGAGGTCTCCGCCGACAGGCCTGACTTCCGCATTTCGATGACGGTCGATCGCGCCACCGGCATCATCACCCGCCTGATCGAGTCGATCGGCGGCGAGGTCACCCGCCTTGCGGAGGTGGTCGATCTCGGCCCCGACGCTCCGCTGCCGCCAACGGCCTTCGAGTTCTCGTTCCCATCGGGAACGACGATGCTCTTCTAGCGCGGGCGGACGGTCCTCGGCTCTCGGTCAGTGGGGGCTTGCGCCCTCTCGTATAGTCGCCGCATTGCAGCCGGCCACCCCCGGCGCAGTGGAGGTCGAGGGAACGCCGCGGGACCGGCGCGAGTGGTGGCTCGATTCCGTCCCGGTGCAAGGAGGTCTCGCCACGCGGGCGAGGTGAAGCTGCGGATAGCGTCCTGCGGCAGCCTTTCGCTCGTCGTTGAGAGGGAGGATTCCATGGCTCAGACCCGCGAGCAGCAGATCCAGCAGGACGTCAAGGATCTGCACACGCTCGGCTACGCGCAGGAGCTGTTCCGTTCGATGGGCGGCTTCAGCAACTTCGCGATCAGCTTCTCGATCATCTCGATCCTTACGGGTGCGGTCATCCTGTACGACTACGGGCTGGCCTGGGCGGGTACGGCCGCGGTGCTGATTGGCTGGCCCCTGGTGACCGTCTTCGTGCTACTGATCGCGGCGTCCATGGGTGAGATCGCCTCGGCCTATCCCACCGCTGGCGGTCTGTACTACTGGGCGTCCAGGATGAAGAACAAGAACTGGGGCTGGTGGACGGCGTGGCTCAATCTCATCGGCCAGTTCGCCATCGTGGCCGGCATCAACTACGCCGCCGCGGGCTTCATCAACGGCACGATCGTCACGCCCCTGCTCGCCAACGCGGGCGTCGCGTACGGCAATACGTCTGCAGTCCTTGGGCAGACATGGCTGACCGGCCAGCTCGTGACGATGGGCCTGATCATGCTCGTCCAGCTCGCCCTGAACGTGGTCGGGGTCAACCTCGTGTCCTTCCTGAACCAGGTGAGCGTGTGGTGGCATATCGCCATCGTCGCGGCTGTGGTCGTCCTCATCGTCCTGGTCGGCAAGCCCGACATCTCAGGGCTGAAGCTCTTTGCGATCCAGCCACTCGACACCGCAGGCTCGTGGGCCAACAACATCGGGCCCGTCAGCCTCAATTACGGTGCCGCGACCAGCTACCCGCTGATCCTGGCATTTTTCTTCTCGCTGCTCCAGGCGAACTGGACGTATACGGGGTATGACGCATCGGCCCACGTGGCCGAGGAGACAGTCGGTGCGCGGGTCTCGAGCGCGTGGGGCGTTTTCCTGTCGGTGGCCGTCTCGGCGGTCGTCGGGTTCGTGTTCCTGCTCGCGCTGACGACCCACCTGCCCAATCTCGGTGCGCTCTTTCCAGCCGACCCAAAGGCGCTCGGCGGCGCAGATTCGAGCCAGTACTACTTTGGTGGCGGAGTCGCCGTGATCTCGATCCTGAAGTACAACCTGGACCAGATCGCGATCCTGGGGGTCGGGCTTGGAGACTTGCTCGCCGCCGGTATTGCCATCGCCATGTGGTTCTGCGGCCTGGCTTCGATCGCCGCAGCCGGCCGGATGCTGTTCGCCTTCAGTCGTGACGATGGGCTGCCGGCAGCCGGCTGGCTCAAGAAGGTTTCGCACCGCTACCGGACGCCCACCAACTCGCTGATTGCGATCGTTCTCGTGGCGTGGCTGTTCACCCTCGCGGCCGGCGTCGTGGGCGGCGGTCAGGCCATCGTCATCGTGACGGCCGTGAGCACCATCTTCCTGTACGCCGCGTACGGGATCTGCATCTACCTGGGTGCGACGACCACCGACTGGCTCAAGGAGCGGGTGTGGAGTCTGGGCCGCTGGTCCAAGCCGGTCGCTTGGTTGGCCGTCTTCTGGGTCGTTGTCCTGATGGTCCTGTTCTCCTTCCCAACGTCGGGCAACATCTCCTGGCCGTTCATGGCAGTCACGGGCTTGTTCCTGCTCATCTACTACTACGGCTGGGCCCGCGCTCGCTTCCAGGGCCCGCGGGTGATGGGCCAGGAAGAAGAGCTCACGGAAATCGAGCGCGAGTTCGAGCACGCGGCCGAGCAGCTGGGCGGTGCGCCCGCCTGAGCGACCGAAGGCCGGGCAGGCTGCCCGGCAGCGAAAACAGATGCTTCGAGGGGCCGGCCGGCCAGTCTGGTCGGCCCTCCGAATCGACGGAGCCGGACCGAGCCGGAGGAAGTCGGGTGGAGCCGCAGGAGATGCCATGACCACGCTCGAAGCGCAGAGCGATCACGCGAACCGGAGCGGTCACGCTGCGAAGCACCCGCGACAGCAAGAGCTCGAGGCGATGATCGGCGACGGGCGCGTCGACACGCTGATCGTGGCCCTCACCGACATGCAAGGCCGCCTCATGGGCAAGCGGGTCCAGGCCGAGGCGTTCATGAAGGGCGTGATCGACCACGGCGCCCACTTCTGCACGTACCTCCTGGGCACCGACATGGAGATGAACACACCGGAAGGCTTCCGGCTGATGAACTGGGAGACTGGCTATGGCGACTGGATCGCCGCTCCGGTGTGGGACACGTTGCGCGTCCTGCCCTGGCTGGAGAAGACCGCCCTCGTTCTGTCTGACACGATCGACGAGGAGACACACGAGGAGATCCCCGTCAGCCCGCGGACCATCCTCAAGCGCCAGGTGGCACGGGCTGCCGCAATGGGCTATGCGGTCAAGGCCGGCTCGGAATTCGAGTATTACGTGCTCAAGGACAGCTGGGACGATCTGAATGGCAAGGGCTGGACCGTGCCCGAACGGTTCGGCTACTACAACGAGGACTACCACCTGCTCCAGGCGACCAAGGCGGAGCCGCTCCACCGCCTCCTCCGAAACCACATGACCGCGGCGCGCATCCCCGTCGAGTTCTCGAAAGGGGAGGCGGCCCCGGGCCAGCACGAGGTCAACATCCGCTACGACCACGTCCTCGAGTCGGCCGACCGGAGCGTGCTGTTCAAGCACGGCGCCAAGGAGATCGCCTACCTGAATGGCTGGGGCCTGACGTTCATGGCCAAGCCCGATCACACCTGGACGGGCTCCTCGGGACACCTCCATATGAGCCTGTGGGATATGTCCGACGACCGGCCGCTCGCATCCGATGCCGATACGGGCCTGCCCTACGGCCTGTCCAAGGTCAT
This sequence comes from Chloroflexota bacterium, assembly GCA_005883615.1. Taxonomy (GTDB): domain Bacteria; phylum Chloroflexota; class Limnocylindria; order Limnocylindrales; family CSP1-4; genus CF-16. The sequence goes on from VBEC01000023.1 coordinate 57,438, forward strand.
GAGCCACTTCATCGCCGGGATGATGGCGCTATCGCGCGAGCTCGCTGTCTTCGTCGCCCCGAACATCAATTCCTACAAGCGCTACGCCTCACTTTCCTGGGCGCCGGTCAACGTGGTCTGGGGACGGGACAACCGGACGACGGGCTTCCGGCTGGTCGGGCACGGTCCGTCCCTGCACGTGGAGAATCGCTTTCCGGGCGGCGACATGAACGCCTATCTGACATACGCCGCCGTGGTCGGCGCGGGCCTGTACGGCATCGAGCACGAGCTGCTGCTCGCGCCCGAATTCAAGGGCAATGGCTATGTGGCAACCGGCGTGCCACGCATGCCGCGGGCGCTCTACGAAGCCATCCGCGAGCTGGAGAGCTCGCGCGCCGCCGTCGAGATCTTCGGGCAGGACGTCGTCGACCATTATCTGAACGCCGCTCGCGTCGAGCAGGAGACCTACGACTCGGTCGTCCATCCGTGGGACCGGGAGCGTTACCTGGAGCGAAGCTAGGCCGGGACAACCGATGCCCACGCTCCGGTTTTCCACGACGCCGAGGCTGGACCCCATACTGCTCGAATGACTGCCCCCGTCCAGCCTTCGGAGGACCGCGCCGAGGACCTCGAGATCGAGCGCGAGCGCCAAGCGCGAGTCCAGTCGGCGCTGTATCGGATCGCCGAAACGGCGAGCGCCGCGCACGACATGGGCGAGTTCTACGCGTCGATCCACGCGATCGTCGGCGAGCTCATGTACGCCGAGAACTTCTACGTCGCGCTGTATGACGAGGACCGGCAGCGCGTGAGCTATCCCTTCCATGTCGATGAACTCGACGAGGAGTGGCCCGCTCCAAACGTGTGGGACGAGATGGGATCCGGCCAGGCGACCGGCACGACGGCCTGGCTGTTTCGGACGGGCCACCCGGCGCTCCTGGACAACGCTGCACTGCACGCTCTCATCGACAGCGGTGAGGTCGCTGTGCTGGGCGTTGAGTCGGTCGACTGGCTCGGAGTGCCACTGAAAGTTGGCGGCCGCACGATCGGCGCGGTCGTCACCCAGAGCTACAGTGAGGCACACCGCCATACTCGGCAGGATCTCGACCTGCTGACCTTCGTGGGCCAGCACATTGCGACGGCTCTCCAGCGGAGCCGTGCGATCGAGGAAACCCGACAACGAAACGCCGAGCTTGCAGTCATCAACGAGATCGGCACGGCGTTGGCCAAGCAGCTCGATTTCCACGCAATCGTGGATCTTGTGGGGGAGCGTATCCGCTCGATCTTCGAAGTCCGGACTGGCTTTATTTCGCTGTACGACGCGGCAACCTCGGTCGTGTCGTTCCCCTACTTCATCGACGAGGGCGCTCGAATCCAGCCGAAGCCTTTGGCACTCGGGCCGGGGTTGACCTCGACGGTCATCTCGACACGGCAACCGCTGCGCCTGAACACGGCCGCTGAGACGAGCGCGCATGGGGCCATCACGGTTGGGAGCGAGCTCGCCGAATCGTGGCTCGGAGTGCCGATCCTCGCCGGAGAACGCGTTCTGGGGGTGATTGGGCTCGAGCGGCTCGAGCAGTTTGGCTTCACTGAATCTGACGAGCGCCTGCTGGGCACATTGGCCTCGAGCATGGGCGTCGCCCTCGAGAACGCCCGCTTGTTCACCGAGACGAAGAACCTCCTCGCGGAGACCGAACAACGGGCCGCGGAGTTGGCCGTCATCAACGAAATCGGCGCTGCTCTTGCGAAGCAACTCGACTTCGACGCGATCATCGAGCTCGTCGGTGAACGGCTCCGGGCGATCCTTTCCGCGCAGGCGCGCCACATCTTCATCGCCCTGTATGACAGGCGATCGAATCGTCTGACCTTCCCTTATCAGGTCGAAGACGCGAAACGGCTTCGTGAGGATGCGATCGACCTCGGGCAAGGCCTCACTTCGGTCGTGGTCCAGTTACGACGACCTTTGCGCCTGGGCACGCTGGCCGAGCAGCTCGCCCTCGGCGCTTTCGTTGCGGAAGGCGCGACTACCACCGAGTCATGGCTGGGCGTCCCGATTGAAGCGAGCAACGAGGTCATCGGCGTGATCGTGGTCGGCCACCCGGAGCCCCACGCGTATAGCGACGCCGACGAGCGATTGGTCTCGACCATCGCGTCGAGCATGGGCGTGGCCCTCGAGAACGCCCGCTTGTTCAACGAGACGAAGCGCCTCCTCGCCGAGACGGACGAGCGTGCGTCAGAGCTGGCGATCATCAACGAGATCGGTCAGGCGCTCGCGAAGCAGCTCGATTTCGACGCGATCATCGAGCTCGTCGGAGAACGCCTGCGGGCGATGTTCGCCGAGCAGGCGCGGGACATGTTCGTTGCAACGTACGACGCGAAGACGAAGGTGATCAACTTCCCGTACTGGATCGAGAATGGCGAACGTTTCCAATCCGAGCCGATCCAGTTTGGTGAGGGCCTCACCTCGATCATCATTCGATCGAAGAGGCCGCTGCGGCTGGACACGCTCGAGGCGGCCATGAAGATGGGGGCGATCTTTCCCCAAGGGGCGAGCTTGACCGAGTCGTGGCTCGGTGTGCCGATTCCGTCCGGGAATGATGTCATCGGCGCGATCATGCTCGCCCATCCAGAGCCCGCGGCGTATAGCGAAGCCGATGAGCGGCTCGTCTCCACGCTCGCCTCGAGCATGGGCGTTGCGCTCGAGAATGCCCGCCTGTTCGATGAGACGAAGCGCCTCCTCACCGAAACGGACGAGCGCGCCGCCGAGCTGGCGATCATCAATAGCGTCCAGGAAGGGCTGGCGGAGCGGCTCGACATGCAGGCCATGTACGACCTGGTCGGCGACAAGATTCGCGAGATTTTCGATGCCCAGGTCGTGGACATCAGCGTCTATGACCGCGAGAACGCGACCATGCGGTTTCCCTTCGCGATCGAAGACGGCATTCGCTTCGATCGTGAGCCCACCCCGCCGATGGGCGCCCGCCGCCACGTCATCGAGAGCCGTGAGCCGCTGGTAATCAACGAGGATTTGACCAGACGCCTCCTCGAGGAGTTCGGCCAATCTGCGCGGACGTGGGGCACTCGAGAGGCGAAGTCGGCCGTGCTTGCGCCCCTTCTCGCGGGCGGCGAGGCGAAAGGCGTCATTTCAATCCAGAACCTGGACCGCGAGCTTGCCTTCAGCGAGTCGGATGTCCGATTGCTCACGACGGTCGCGGCGAGCCTGAGCGTGGCACTCGAGAACGCCCGCCTGTTCAACGAGACCACGCGCCTCCTTACCGAGACCGACGAACGGGCCGCCGAGCTGGCGATCATCAACAGCGTCCAGCAGGGGCTGGCTGAGCGGCTGGACATGCAGGCGATGTACGACCTCGTCGGGGACAAGATCCAGGAGATCTTCGATGCGCAGGTCGTCGACATCGCCGTCTACGACCCCGAGGAGGAGCGCCTGCGTTTCGCGTACACGATCGAGCGAGGCGTCCGCTTTCACGACGAGCCAATGGCCCTGATCGGTTTCCGCCGGCATGTGGTGGAAACTCGCGAGCCCCTTCTGATCAACGAGCGGGCGATGGCCCAGGCCGAGGAATACGGCCAGCCGGGTGTGCTCTCAGGTGAGCCCGCCAAGGCGGTGCTCTTCGCGCCGCTCATCATCGGCGACCGAGCCAAGGGCGTGATCTCGCTCCAGAACCTCGATCGCGAGAACGCGTTCTCCGAGGCCGACGTGAAGCTCCTCACGACTCTCGCCGCGAGCCTGAGCGTAGCGCTCGAGAATGCTCGCCTGTTCGACGAGACGCGCCGGCTGCTGGCCGAGACCGACCAGCGGGCCGCCGAGCTGGCAATCATCAACGGCGTCCAGAAGGGTCTTGCGCAGCAGCTCGACATGGAGGCGATGTACACACTCGTCGGGGACAAGATCCGGGACATCTTTGACGCGCAGGTGGTCGACATCTCGGTCTACGACCCGGAGGCGGACGTTGTCCGTTTCCCCTATATGATCGAGCGCGGCGTCCACGTGGCGGATCTGACGATCCCGTTGATCGGCTTTCGGCGGCATGTGTTCGAGACCGGCAAGCCGATCCTGGTTGACGACTTCCCGCGCCAGGCGCTCGAGTACGGCAATCCGCTTGTGATCACCGGCGAGCCGCCCAAATCGGCCCTGTTCGTGCCACTCGTGGTCGCCGACAAGGTCGAAGGCATCGTCTCCCTCCAGAACCTCGATCGCCTGAGCGCATTCGGCCCGTCTGACCTCGACCTCCTGCTCACCCTCGCGGCCAGCCTGAGCGTGGCGCTCCAGAACGCCCGCCTCGTCGAGGAGACCCGGCAGCGAGCGGCAGAGCTCGCGATCGTCAACCAGGTGGGGCACGCCGTTGCCGCGCAGCTCGACCTGGATGGCCTGATCAACCTTGTCGGCGAGCAGATGCGCGAGACGTTCGAGGCCAACATCGTGTACCTGGCGTTCCTCGACGAGGACACCGGGCATATCGAATTCCCGTACTACGTTGAGGACGGGCGCCACGAGCCTCAGCGCTCGATGCAATATGGCGAAGGGCTGACCTCGCGGATCATGGAGTCGCGGCAGCCTCTCCTGCTCAATCGCGAGGAGCATTTCCGGGATCGCGGTTCGACCGTCATCGGAACGCCGGCCCGCTCGTATCTCGGCGTACCGATCTTCGTCGGTGACAAGGCCATCGGCGTCATCAGCGTACAGAGCACGCAAGAGGAGGGCCGCTTCGGCGACTCGGATTCCCGCCTGCTCTCCACGCTGGCGGCCAATGTCGGGGCGGCGATCCAGAACGCCCGCCTGTATGCCGAGGCAAGAGAGGCCAAGAACTCGGCGGAACAGGCAAACGAGGCAAAGAGCACGTTCCTGGCGGCCATGAGCCACGAGATCCGAACGCCGCTCAACGCCATCATCGGGATGAGCGGCCTGCTGGTCGATACCCCACTCGACGCCGAGCAGCACGATTTCGCCGATACGATCCGAACCTCCGGCGATGCGCTGCTGACGATCATCAACGACGTCCTGGACTTCTCGAAGATCGAAGCCGGTCGAGTCGAGCTGGAGGCTGCTCCGTTCGCCCTGCGCGAGACTGTGGAAGCGGCTCTGGACATCCTGGCGCCGAGCGCCGTCGATAAGGGCATCGAGCTTCTGTACTCGATCGATGACGATGTGCCGAATACCCTGGTCGGCGACGCGGGGCGCCTGCGGCAGGTGGTCCTCAACCTGCTTTCGAATGCGGTCAAGTTCACCGAGCAGGGCGAGGTCGTGTTGAGCGTCAGCGGTCGGGCGCTCCCGGCAACCGGCCGAGGTTCGGCCGGTCCTCGCTGGGAGGTCCGAGTCGACGTGCGGGACACCGGGATCGGCATTCCGCCGGACGCGATGGGCCGGCTGTTCCAGTCGTTCAGCCAGGTCGACGTCTCGATTTCCCGACGCTACGGCGGCACGGGCCTGGGTCTCGCCATCAGCCGCCGGTTGGCGGAATTGATGGAAGGCTCCCTCGAGGCGGAGAGCAGCGGACAGCCGGGCGAAGGTAGCTCGTTCCATTTCGTGTTCCAGGCGCCGGCTTCCGCCGAACAGGCGCGTACGCACGCACCGCACTCTGAGGTCGATCTGGACGGCCGCACGGTCCTCATCGTCGACGACAACGCCACCAATCGGCGCATCCTCGTTGCCCAGACCAGCCGATGGGGCATGGTGCCCAAGCAGACCGGCTCTCCGACCGAGGCATTGGCCTGGGTCAAGGCCGGCGAACGGTTCGACATCGCGCTCGTGGACCTGATGATGCCGGAGCTGGATGGAATCGAGCTGGCTGCCCGGATCGCCAAGGGGCGACGGCGGCCGCCCATCCCCGTGATCATCCTGTCCTCGGTCGGCCAGCGAGACCGCGAAGGCGCGAAGGTCTCGGCCTGGCTCGCCAAGCCGGTCAAGCCGTCCGCGCTGCACGACGCGCTCGCGACTGTCCTCTTCGGCCGGGCGGTCCTGACTCCTGTGCGGCAGATCGAACGGCCCGGCGGGCCGCCCGATGCAACCCTGGGTGCGAGCCACCCTCTTCGGATCCTGCTCGCAGAGGACAACGCGGTGAACCAGAAGCTCGCGCTGCGCCTGCTTGCCCAGCTCGGCTATGGAGCGGATCTCGCGGGCGATGGCCTCCAGGCGATCGAGGCGCTCGAGCGTGAGGAGTACGACGTCGTGCTCATGGACGTGCAGATGCCCGAGCTGGATGGTCTCGCGGCGACCCGCCAAATTCGCGCCCGCTGGCCCGATAGGTCGACGACGATCGTGGCCATGACCGCAAACGCCATGGCCGGCGACCGCGAGGCATGTCTGGCCGCCGGTATGGACGACTATGTCAGCAAGCCCATTCGACCAAAGGAGCTGGCGGCTGCCCTTGCGCGAGTCCCGCCGTCCGAGGCCGCGCGTTCGCGCATCCGGGCCGCGATCGATGCCTGATTCTGATCCGCCCGTCTTCGACCCCGCCGTCCTCGACGAACTGCGCCGTGCGACCGGCGGAGATGACGCCTTCGTCAAGGAGCTCATCGGCACGTATCTGGCCGATGGCGCCGTGCTCCTCGAGACGATCGCGGCCGCGCTCCAGGCGGGCGATGGCGCGGCCGTCGTTCGACCGGCTCACACGCTCAAATCGAGCAGTGCCAGCCTGGGTGCCATGCGCCTGGCGGAGCTCTCCCGGGGCCTCGAGGAGGATGGGCGCACCGGGAGCGCAATGGACCCGGGTCGCGTGGCGCACTTGAGGTCGGAATGGTCCGCGGCGAGTGCCGCCCTGGCCGGAGCCGCGAGCGGGGTCCACGAACCATGAGTTCAATGGGCCGCGCTCTGATCGTAGACGACAGTCGGGTCAACCGCCTCGTCCTGGCCCGCCTCCTCGCGTCACTCGGACTGACCTCCGTGGAGGCCGACAACGGAAGAAGTGCCCTCGAACGTCTCCGCGACGAGGATCAGCCCGATATCGATGTCGTCCTTCTGGACATCCTCATGCCCGAGATGGACGGTTACGAAACGCTGGCCGAGATCAAGGCCGATCCAGCTCTCCGGAGCGTTCCGGTGATCGTCATCTCGGGGGTGGAGGAGCTCGAGAGCGCTGTCCGCTGCATCGAGATGGGCGCGGCAGACTACCTGACCAAGCCGTTCAACCCGGCCATCCTGGGCGCCCGGATCAACGCCTCGCTCTCGGCCAAGCGACTGCGGGACCTCGAGCTCGAGTATCTCGACCGCCAGTCCGCGACGAACGAGGTCCTCCGGGCGATCAGCCGCTCGGCGTTCGACCTTGACACCCTGCTCACGTCCGTGATCGACACCGCCGGGCGATTGTGTCGCGCGGAATATGCGGTCATCTATCTCGCCGACGGAAATCTGTTCTATCCCGCGGCAACCGCTCGGGCTAGCGCCGAGCTGGTCGATTTCTTCCGGACGAACCCCATCTCCGTCGACCGCCATTCTCTCGTCGGGCGGGTGGCCCTGACCGGCAATGCCGTGGCGATCCCGGACGTCCTCGCCGACCCCGAGTACCGCACGAGTGAGGCGCAGTCGATCGGCGGCTGGCGGTCGCTTCTCGGGGTACCGATCCTCAAGGACGGTCAGGTCATCGGCGTCATGTCGGCGGCGCGCAACGAGGTCAGGCCATTCAGCGAGTCCGAGACGCTGCTGGTGACCGCGTTCGCCGAGCAGGCTGCAATCGGAATCGAGAACGCGCGACTCGTGCAGACGATCGAGCGCCAGAAGCAGGCGTTGAGCCGCTTCCTCTCGCCGCAGGTGGCTGCGCTGGTGTCGACGGCCGAGGGCGAGCAGCTACTCGCCGGCCATCGTCGCCAGATCACTGCCGTCTTCTGTGACCTGCGCGGGTTCACCGCATTCGCCGAAACGGCAGAGCCCGAAGAGCTGTTCGGGGTCCTGGGCGACTACCACCGGTCGATGGGCGCGCTCATCGTCGAAAACGGCGGCACGCTGGAGCACTTCGCAGGGGACGGGATGATGGTCTTCTTCAACGACCCGATCCCGCAGGACGATCACGTCGAGCGCGCCGTGCGCATGACCGTCGCCATGCGCGAACGATTCGGCGAGCTGTCCGGGAGCTGGAGGAAGCGCGGCTACGAGCTCGAGTTCGGGGTCGGCGTGGCGGTGGGGTATGCGACGCTCGGGCGCATCGGGTTCGAGGGACGCTACGACTACGGTGCGATCGGCAACGCTGTGATCCTGGCTTCTCGACTGAGCAGCGAGGCTCGCCCCAACCAGATCCTGCTGAGCCAGCGCGCATTTGCAGCGGTCGAGGACCTTGTCGATGCCGAGGCCGTCGGCGAGCTGACCTTGAAGGGATTCAGCCGTGCCGTGCCGGCGGTCAACGTGCTCGGACTCAAGGCCGCCGAATCGCGCGATCGGGCCGAGCACGAGGCCCTCGACGCCATGGTGCATCCCTAGGGTCGTTTCCTTCGCCCGGGAAATCGGTCGCCTTCTGTTTCGGGATCGATATCTCGCCGATATCCAATCGTCACCGGGGAGCGTTAGGTTCCCGTTGCCCCGCGGTCGGCAACGGGCGCTGAAAGGATGGTGTGGTGGCCCGTCTCGTTCCCCGTACTCGGCAGAGCGGGGCGATGGCCGCCGTCCTGCTCATTGCCCTCGCCGTGGCGGGTTGCCACTCGGTTACCACCAGTCCGGCACCGCAGCTGCCGTCCGTGCCCCCGGTCCAGCGATCGGCCTCGAATTCGCCGGGCAGCGGGGCTAGCGTCCCCAGCCAGCCGCCCAGCCTTCCCGTCGCTCGCGTTGTCGGCGCACGGTGGCCGCTCGCGGGTAGCCGCAGGCCGGCTGGCGCTCTGGTTTTCCACGTTCCGATCTTCACGTACCACCGGATCGCCGAGGCGGCGGAGGCCCCCGATGCGCTCCCGGGTCTGAGGGTTTCCCCGGAGATCTTCGACGCCCAGCTCACCGCCCTGGTCGAGGCCGGGTGGCACTCGATCACGGTGGCCCAGCTGGCCCTCGACATGGAGGCGAATGCGCCGCCCCCGGCTCGAACGTTCGTGGTAACGATCGACGACGGGTATCGGGACGGTCTCACGAATGCCCTGCCGATCATTCGAGGTCTCGGGCTCGTCGCGACCTTCTACGTGGTGACAGGTCGCCTCGGGGAGCCTTCTGAGCTCCGGCCGGGGGACCTCCAGACGTTGGCGGACGCGGGGATGGAAATCGGTGACCACACCGTTCGCCACGTCAACCTCGCGCACCTGTCGGGGCCCGAGCTCGAAGCCCAGATCGTGCCCGCCGAATTGGCAATCCAGTCGATCGTCGGTCGCCGCCCCGCGACGTTCGCGTACCCGTTCAGCTGGTGGAATCCGGGCGTCGTCGCGGCGGTAGAGGCGGCAGGGTTCTCGGCGGCGGTCATCAATCGGCCGGTCGGACCAACGGATTGGGGCAATCGATTCCTGTTGCCCCGCACCGAGGTCTCCCCGGCGACTACGCCGGCGGTTCTCGTCGCAATCGCCTCCAGCGTTGCGGGAGTGCCCGCCTACTGATCGGCCCGCTCCTCGAGTCGCCTCGGGGACCTCCCTTCGACCGGGTACCCTTGTCGGCCGAGGAGGGCACATGCGTCTGGCCGACAAGGTCTGCGTCATCACTGGCGGCGGAGGCGGCATGGGTCGCGTCGCCGCCCTGATGTTCGCGCAGGAGGGAGCGAAGGTCGTCGTCGCCGAGGTGAGCCAGGAGGCGGGCGACGGCACCGTCCAGGCCGTGACGGACGCCGGAGGGCAGGCGAGCGCCGTTGAGACCGACGTTTCGAAGGAAGACGACGCGCGGGCCATGGTCCAGCACGCGATCGACACATATGGCCGGATCGACGTCCTCTACAACAACGCCGGGATCATGCCCGCGGCGGATCACTCAGTCGTGGACACCGATGTGGCGATCTGGGACAAGGTGATGGCCGTCAACGTCCGCGGCGTTTTCCTCGGCTGCAAATTCGCCATCCCGCGCATGGTCGAGCAGGGCTCCGGGTCGATCATCAACATCGCGAGCTTCGTGGCTCTCCTCGGCTGCTCCGTGCCGCAGGATGCGTATACGTCGTCCAAGGGCGCCATCCTCTCGCTGACGCGGAGCCTGGCCGTCCAATTCGGGCCGAACGGCGTCCGCTCGAACGCGATCTGCCCTGGCCCGGTCGAGACGCCTCTGCTGATGGACTGGCTCGTCAAGGACGAAGAGGCCAAGCGCATCCGCCTGGCGCGCAACCCGACCGGCCGTTTCGGCAAGCCCGAGGAGATCGTGAACATGGCGCTCTACCTGGCGTCCGACGAAAGCCGCTGGACGAACGGCGCCTCCCTCGTCGTCGACGGCGGGATCAGCGTCAATTACTTCTGATCGGGGGAGCCGTCGGGCGCCGCGACTCGATGATCCGGAAGCGATCGGCGACGAATGCCCCGTCGGTCAGGCACGCATTGGCGGCCGGGTTGGCGCCGGTCGCGTGGAAGTCGGAGAACGCGGCCGACTGGTTGACCCAGATGTTGCCGGTCAGGTTGCACGAGAGCGCCACACCGGCATCGGCTGCGGCCTCCTCCGCGGACACGAGAACGGCGTCGTCAGTCGAGTACACCGCCGCGGTGATGGCGCCGCGCTCGAGGGCGGTTGTGCGGAGGATCTCCAGGCTGTGCGCGGTCGAGTCGGTCGCGACGACGAACGAGATCGGACCGAACTGCTCGCGTCCGTACGCCTGCCGGTCCGCGGCGTCCACGGCGATGAGCGTAGGCGTCCGAACGGTCGCCTCCGGGAACTGGGGATGCTCGATGACGCGCGACCCTAGCACGACGCGACCGAGCCCCGGCGCGCGCTCGAGGCGGTCCAGGACCCCATCGTTGACGATCGAGCCGGTCACCTCGACCGCGCGTGCGGGATCGCCCAATAGCTGGTCGACCGCGCCGCCGAGGCCTTCCTCGACCTGCTCGAGCGTCCAGCGCTCGCCGCCGACGCTGATGCCGTCGCGTGGGACGAGCAGGTTCTGCGGCGCGGTGCACATCTGGCCGCTGTACAGGGATAGCGAGAAGCCGATGTTTCGGGCCATGGCCTCGAAGTCGTCGGTGGAATCGATGACGATGCTGTTGACGCCCGACTTCTCGGTGTAGACCAGGGCCTGGCGTGCATTCTGTTCGAGCCACTGACCGAATTCACTCGAGCCCGTGAAATCCACGATACGGACCTCCGGGCGCGTTGCGAGCACGGGGGCCAGGCGTTCATCCTCCCCTTCAACGGCCAGGCAGACGACGTTGGGGTCGAAGCCCGTTTCGGCGAGCACCTCACGGGCGACGGCCACGGTGATCGCAAGCGGCAGGACCGCACGACGATGCGGCTTGACCACGACCGGATTGCCCGTCACGAGGCTGGCGAAGAGCCCGGGGTAGGAGTTCCAGGTAGGGAAGGTGTTGCAGCCGATGACCAGCGCCAGGCCGCGCGGGACAATCCGGAACGTTTTGGATAGCCGGAGCGGTTCGCGCTTGCCCTGCGGCTTTTCCCAGTCCGCGCGGCCGGCATGCCGCGTCATCTCCGCGAAGGCGTAGGCGACCGCTTCGAGGCCTCGGTCCTGGGCGTGCGGGCCACCAGCCTGGAAGGCCATCACGAACGGCTGCCCGGTGGTGTGCATGACCGCGTGGCCCATCTCGAAGCTGCGCCGATTGAGCCGCTCGAGGATCTCCAGGCAGACGCCCGCCCTGCTCTCGGCACCGGCACTACGCCACGCGGGAAGGGCCGCCAACATCGACCGAAGGAGGACGTCGAGATCGGCCCCCGGGTAGCGAATGTCGAGGCCGAAGCCGAAGGGTGACCGTTCGGCGCCGACCTCGCCGCGAGTGCCAGGCTGGACGAGCGGAAAGGCATGCCCCCGGTAGGCCTCGAAGGCCGCACGGCCGTCGTCGTTAGCCGTTTCGCCGTAAATCTGCCCGCTCGGGACCTCCGGATAGTGGCTCCAGTAGTCCCGCTCGCGTATCGCTGTCAGCGCTCGGTCCAGCGTGTCCCGGTGACGATCGAAGAACGATCGGGCGACAGTGCGATCCGTGGCGCCCGCGACTGTTTGTGTCATGGCGTCCTCACGTTGCTGACCCTCATGATGGCATCGCGACGCGAACGGGTCAGAGACGGACCGAGCCGCCCTCCGGCGTATGATCCGCCTCCTGCATCGCGCATCCAGCCGTCGCCCGCCTGGGCGAGCAGCGTCAGGAAGGATCCCCATGACCGTACAGCCCGAGGTGCCCAGTCCCGCGGCGAGCCAGGCCACGCCGGGCGGCCTGCACATGGTGATCGGCGGCGAGCGAGTCGATGCGGCCGACGGGCAGACCTTCGACGTCGTCAACCCGGCAACGGGCAAGGTGATCGCCACGGCACCGATGGGTGGAGCAGAGGACGTCGATCGGGCCGTCGTGGCCGCGCGCAAGGCGTACGACGAGCCGGGCGGCTGGTCGAGCTGGAGTGCCACAAAGCGGGGCCGCGCCCTCGCCAGGTACAGCGCGCTCGTGAAAGAGAACCTCGAGGAGCTCGCCCAGCTCGAAAGCCAGAACGTTGGCAAGCCGATCACGTCGGCCCGCGGCGAGGCCCTGGCTGTGAGCCTGGTCTTCGAGTACTACGCCGGAGCTGCCAACAAGGTCTTCGGTGAGACGATCCCCGTCAGCCGGCCGGGCCTTGACCTGACGCTCCGAGAGCCCATCGGGGTCGTCGGCTTGATCGTGCCCTGGAACTTCCCGATGAACATGGCCTCCTGGAAGCTGGGCCCGGCTCTTGCTGCCGGCAACACGTGCATCCTCAAGCCCGCGAGCTACTCCCCGATGACCGCCATCCGGCTCGGCGAGCTGGCGCTCGAGGCCGGTTTGCCGTCGGGCGTTGTCAACGTCGTGACCGGTCCCGGAGGCACGGCAGGCGCAGCCATCGCAGCTCATCCAGGCATCGCCAAGGTGGCATTCACGGGCGAGACGAGGACCGGCCAGGAAATCATGCGGCTGGCCGCGGGCAACGTGAAGAAGATCAGCCTGGAGCTGGGCGGCAAGAGCCCCAACATCGTGTACGCCGATGCGGACCTCGAAGCGTTCGGGACCACATCTCCCTACTCGGTCTTCGACAACTGCGGGCAGGATTGCTGCGCGCGCAGCCGCATCCTCGTGGAGCGCGCCGTCCACGACCGCGTCGTGGAGCTGTTCTCAGACGCGACCCGGCGAGTGAAGGTGGGCGATCCGGCCGATGCTGAGACGGAGATGGGGCCGCTCGTCAGCCAACGCCAGCGCGAACGCGTGCGCGAGTTCGTCGCGATCGGCCAGGAGGAGGGCGCAGAGCTGGTGGTCGGCGGCGGCGTGCCCGACGACGAGGCGCTCGTTGATGGCGCATACCTGATGCCGACGGTCTTCGACCATGTCTCCAACGACATGCGCATCGCGCGCGAGGAGATCTTCGGGCCGGTCGTGTCGATCATTCCATTCGACACGGAAGAGGAAGCGGTCCGCCTGGCAAATTCCACGCCCTACGGCCTGTCCGGATCGATCTGGACGAGAGATATCGGCAAGGCCCTGCGGACCGCGCGGGCCGTGCAGGCCGGCGTGCTGTCGATCAACTCGAACAGCAGCGTGCACACCGAGGCGCCCTTCGGCGGCTACAAGATGTCGGGCGTCGGTCGTGAGCTGGGGATGCACGCGATCGAGCTCTACACGGAGCTCAAGAACGTCTTCATCGACCTGGGCTGACAAGTCCCGAGCCGCCCAGGCCGATGAGAACTACGGGGGGAAGCCGCCGCCGCTGGATCGTCCGCGGGGCGAGCCTGATCTTGCTCGTCGTAGTTGTCCTGCTCGCAGTCAATTTTGGCCGCACGCCGGCGAGTCAGGCACCCTCGGCGACCTCCGGGAGCGCTACCCCATCTGCCCTGTCGGCGAGCCCGTCGCCGTCCGTGCCAGCCTCGAGCAGCCCTTCGCCGAGTCCATCCGCCAGCCCATCAGAACTCCCGGCGATCGGTCTTGACTCCCGGATCTCGGGCGCGAGCCCGTTTGCCAGTTGCCCGTCGACCGGCCAATTCAAGAATTACCCGAACTCCGAGGTCGAGCCGTACGTCGCGGTCAACCCGCGAGATCCAGCGAACAGCGTCGCGGTCTGGCAGCAGGACCGCTGGGCCGATGGAGCCGCGCGAGGCATCGTGGCCGCTGCGTCGCACGACGGCGGTCGATCCTGGCGGAGGGCCTGGGCGACCTTCTCGACCTGTTCGGGGGCCCCGCCGGGTCCGTCCAGCTTGCCTCGGGCGTCCGACCCTTGGGTCGCCTTCGGCGGCAACGGTGTTGCCTACCAGACAGCGCTCGCCGTCGACAACCAGCGAGACCGGTCCGCCGTGCTCGTCAGCCGCTCGACGGACGGAGGCGACACCTGGAGCAACCCCGTCGCCGTCATCCAGAACACTGGCACGAGCTTCAACGACAAGGACTCGATCGCGACCGATCCACAGAACCCCGACGCGGTGTACGTGGTCTGGGACCGAACGACGAGATCGGGGGAAGCCGGGGCTGCCGGTGCCCAGCCTGCAGCCGGCCAGGTCATGCTCGCCCAGTCGACCGACGCCGGCGTTACCTGGGCGGCGGCACGCACCATCGCGCAGGTGGCCGGCGTCCCGGTCGGCAACGTCCTGGTCGTACTGCCCGACGGGACGTTTCTGGATGTGTTCGAGCTGGTCGTCACCAACGCCAAGGGGCAACGTCAACTGACCGAGTCCGTGATCCGGTCGGATGATCGAGGCGCGACGTGGTCCGCCCCACAGAGCATCGCCCGGGTGGTCGGTCACGACCTCACCAACCCCGCGACGGGCAATCCCATTCGGGTCGGATTTGCGCTGCCGAGCGTCGCGGTCGACGCGAACGACGGAAGGGTGGCAGTCGTCTGGTCGGACGCGCGCTTCTCGCGGGCGGGTCGGGCCTCGGTGAACATCAGCCTGTCGACGAATGGAGGACGCACCTGGACGACTCCCGCAAAAGTCCCGGCCGGAGCCGCCGATCGCATCGCATTCACGCCGTCCGTGGCGATCGATCGCGACGGGTCGCTCGCAGTCAGCTACTACGTCCTCCAGCCAGCCTCAAACGGCGGGCTGCCGACCGACCGATTCGCGGCATTCTCGCTTGACGGTGCGAAGTGGCAGGAAGCGCGCCTGACCCCAAAGTCGTTCGATCTGCGCTTGGCGCCCAACTCGTTCGGTCTCTTCCTGGGCGACTACACCGGCCTCGCCACGGCGGATGGGCTGTTCGTCGCCGTGTTTCCTGTGACGAATGCGACCCGCGGCGACCCGACCACGATCGTGCTCCGATCGGGTCGCGCGACTCCATGACCTGACGCTCGCCGTGGGCGATTACTGGTATCGGCTAGGAAAGTAGTAGCCGTAGTCGATCCATGACCAGGGATTGATCCGATACGAGCCCGAGCGCCACGGGTAGCCGTGCCAGAGCTCAACGTGGGTGTGCGGGCCGGACGCGCATCCGCTTCGACCCACGAGGCCGATCGTCGAACGCTGCGCCCACACATGATCGCCTCGGCGGGAGTACACCCGCGCCAGGTGGTAATAGCCGGTGTAGTAGCCGTTGCCGTTGGAGACCCAGACCTGATAGCCGCCGCAGTTGCTCCTCCAACCGGCGAAGACGACCGTGCCGCTGCGGGCCGGGAACACCCGAGTCCCGTAATTCGCGGCGATGTCGATGGCCGGATGAGCTCTCGAGAACCACTGGGTGACCCACGACGAGCGACTTCCGACCGGCCAGTAGGCCGAAGTCGTAGCGGCCACGGTCAGGACGAGGGTGCCCGCGAGGACGCTCGCCCGTGCGAGCCGCCGAAGCCGGCGTCCCCCGTTCCGGTTCGGCTGGACGCCCGAATCCTGGGAAGGGCCGCCTCGCGCCACCTGGGCGCCGCTTGTGAAAGGCGACGACATCTCGCTCCTCTCTGCCAGAACGCCGCGGTGAGCGCGGCGACGGAGTTTGTGCACGCGCCAGCAGGCAGGACCGAGCCATGACAGGACGGCAGGATGGTCCTGGGAGTCTCTATCCCGGGGAAGGGACAAAGCGCGGCGACTCACGCCGAGCACGACTCCCGGTGACGGATGTCAGGAGACGCGAGCCCGATGCGGCACCTGGGGTTGCCGGAGGCGCGTCTTCGGTTTTTGCCGATCCCCTAGGGCGGGACCAGCGGGATGGACGGCGGGAATATAGCGCACCATCGCCGAGCGTGACAATCGACTGAAAAGACCAGGTCGACGCGTGTCACCGGCATCACGGGGCGGAGCCCGGCTCACCCGGTGCTTCGGTCATTCGCTCGGCGGTTGGAGCTCCGGGTGACGCAGGCGCAGCCAGTCGTGGAGTGCCCAGCGGGTGGTCGTAAAACCGATCCCCTCCCACGGAATTGCCGCAGGGGCAAAAGCCTCGATCTCCAGGGCCTCCGGATTCAGCTGGAATGAGCCGTGCGCGACTGCCGCCTCGAACGCGATGACGACCACGGCCGCCTCCAGGCGTGTGTACAGCCCCAGGATCTGGCCCGGCTCGACGATCAATCCGGTCTCCTCGAGCGTCTCGCGGATCGCAGCCTCGGTGACCGTCTCGTCGACCTCGAGGAAGCCACCCGGCTGGGCCCAGCTGCCGTAGCCGGGCTCGATCCCGCGTCGAAGGAGGACCACTTCGCCGTCGGCCGTGACCGGAATCGTGCTGACCACCAGCCGCGGGTTCACGTAGGCGATGAACCCGCACGCGTCGCAACCAAGCCGGTGGCGGTCTTCGCCCTCGAATGGTCCGTAGGTCAGTGCCGCGCCGCAGCGGGAGCAGTATTTGAGCGTCGCCGCCAGCCAGGGTGGCACGCCGCGACCCGAGTCGATCTCGGTCGAGCGAGCGTCGGGGCCGCGCCCCAGGCGATTGGCCACAGGTTTCTGCCCTCAGGCTCGAAGCACGATCAGGATGGCGCCGATCAATGCCACCATGAGGACGAGCGCTGCCGCGAGCCAGCTCACCCTGAACCACGCCTTGCCCCGATCGACGGGCATCCAGGCACGTGCCGAGCGCCAGATGCGGAGCGCGGCGTCGGCCGTGGTCAGCGCGAGCAAAGGGGCACCCAGGAGCACGCACGCCTTGATCAGCGGACTCCCCAGAGGTACCCCGAGTTCGACGGCGGAGATTGCCAGGGCACCGCAAACCAGCGCGATCGCCGAGAGGTTGGTGTAGTACCGCTGGAGAGGCGTTGGCTGGAGCTCCGGCACGGAGCGCGGCCGGGGAGCGATCGTCGGTCCACCAGGAGCGGCATCCCGCTCGTCTCGCACAGATGCCTGGCGGTCGAGTACCGGCATGCCCGGCTGCCAGCGCGGATCATCCATCGGCTAGGCCTCGGGCGTGGACCCGGCGTTCGACGGATCGCTCAGGACGCCCTGCGTCTGCGCTTCACGATAGGCTGCGACGCGCTCGCGAATCGCCGCGTCCGAGAGCGCCAGGATCTCGGCCGCCAGCAGCGCTGCGTTCTCGGCGTTGCCGATGGCGACGGTGGCCACGGGGATTCCGCGCGGCATTTGGACGATCGACAGCAGCGAATCGAGGCCGCCGAGGTGCTGCGTGGGAATCGGAACGCCGATGATCGGCAGGAGGGTCTTGGCGGCGAGCATGCCCGGCAGGTGCGCAGCGCCCCCGGCTCCCGCGATGATCACCTGGACGCCCCGTCCCGCCGCTTGTTCGGCGTAGCGGAACAGCAGGTCCGGCGTGCGATGGGCCGACACCACCCGCATCTCGTTGGGGATGCCCAGCTGATCGAGCACCGCGCACGCCTTGTCGAGCACGGGGAAGTCCGAGCGACTCCCGCCCACGATGCCGACGCGAGGATGGGCAGATTGGCCGGCGCTGGGCGTTTCGTTCATTGGCTCCCCGTCGCGGACATCTGGGAAAGTGTAGGGTGAGCCGGAGGTTCACACGGTTCCAGGCGACTCTTCGGCTAGCATTCCCCGCGTGCCCGACCCGCTTCCTTTCATCATCGATTGCGACACGGGCATCGATGACAGCCTCGCGCTGCTGTACGCATGCGCATCCCCCGAGGCATCGATCGTCGGGGTGACGTGCGTCGGGGGGAATGTCGATGCGCAGCAGGTCGCGTTGAACACCCGGGCCGTCCTCGAACTGGCCGGACGCGAGGACATCGAAGTCGCCCTGGGTCGCGAGACGCCGCTCGTACGGCCGGTGCAGACCGCGCCCGAAACCCATGGACCCCGCGGTCTCGGGTATGCGGAGCTCCCCGCTCCCCGGCGGCCGCTCTCAGACCGGCACGCCGCGGATCTCATCATCGAGGAAGCCCGGCGCCGGCCCGGCGAGCTGACCCTCATCACGATCGGGCCCCTCACCAACCTTGGCCTGGCCGTCCTGCGCGAACCGGAACTGCCTCGGCTTCTTCGGCGCTGGGTTTTGATGGGTGGCAGCTACCGGTCCGCGGGCAACACGGCTCCGACAACCGAGTGGAATATCCACTGCGATCCCGAGGCGGCCAAGGTCGCATTCACGGCCTTTGCCAAGCCCGGTCTCGCCGCACGTCCCTTGGCACTGGGGCTCGACGTCACAGAGCGCGCGAAGTTCACGCCGGAGCACATGGGGCGCCTTGCACGCCGATCCGGCTCTCAACCCGACGAGACGTTGGGCGACGGCGGTCGGGAGTCATCCTCTATCGCCTCCAACCCGATCGTTCGGTTCACGGCCGATGCACTGCGCTTCTACATGGAATTCCACTCGCGTTACGACGGCTTCTACGGTGCCTTTATCCACGATCCCCTGGCAGTTGCGGCGGCCCTGGATCCGAGTCTCGTACGCGCCGAGGCCGTAACGGTCGATGTAGAGCTGGGTGGAACGCTCACGACAGGGGAGACGGTCACGGACTGGCGCCGCGTCTGGGGCCGGCCCCCGAACCTGGACGTCGCGGTAGAAGCGAACGCAGAGGAGTTCCTCGACCGCTTCGTCGAACGGGTGGGCGGGCTGGCGGAACGCCTCGTAAACGTGGCAAGCTGAGGCCACCGGGAAACTCGGAGCCAGGAGCAGATCGAATGGATTGGCTGTCGCGACAGTTCACGACACGGGTCATCGTCCTGATGCCCGTGGCGATCGCCATCAACATCGTGCTCGGGTTCACTGTCCAGAAGGTGCTCAACCTGCCGATCTACCTCGATTCGATCGGCACCATCCTCGTCGGAGTCCTCGCCGGCCCCCTCGCCGGCGCGCTGACGGGCGGCCTGTCCAACCTGATCTGGCAATACAGCCCCGGTATCGGGCCCAGCAGCAACATCGGGCCGTTCGCGGTCACGGCCGCCGTCATCGGCCTGCTCGCCGGTCTGTGGGGGTATCTCGGCGTCTACCGACCTCGCCCCGCCAGCGGGCCGACGCTGTGGATCGCAGCCATCGCCGGCGCGGCAGTCGTGGTCCTGCTTGCGATCCGGATCTATACGAGTCCGGCCTACAGCGATCCGGTGAACGGCTATCCCACCTGGGTTTACACGGCAATCGCGGTCATCGGAGTCGCGGCATCTCTCGTGGTCAGCGGGTTCGTGCTGGCGCGGCGCGATGCATCGGGTGGGCTCGTGGCAATCGCCGGGGCGCTCACCGGCATCGTCGCCGCGATCGTGTCGGCGCCGATCGCCGCGTACGTGTACGGCGGGGTGACGGGCACGCCGAGCCTCGACCTGATGGTCGCCGCGCTGCGCCAGGGCGGGGCGGACGTATACAACGCGTCGCTCGGCCAGGGCCTGTTCAGCGACCCGATCGACAAGACGATCACCAGCTTCGTCGTCTATATCGTGCTGTCGAGCCTCTCGCCGCGCATCGTGGCGCGCTTCCCGCTGGGCGAGCGGACCGTCGCTGCGACCGCATGACGCTCACACCAGACCCGCGCCGCACACGGAGACACGGCTGAGCGCAGGGGCAACGAATCCGGGCGGCGTCATCCCCGAATACGTCGGCCGACCGGTCACCGGGGCTTACGCTTCGCTCAACCCCACGACCAAGCTGGTCGCCGCCTTGGCCGAGGCGGTCGTGGCGTTCGTGGTGCGCGGTTGGTCGGGACCCCTCCTCGTCATCGCCGTTGCGATCGCGTGCGCGGGTACAGCACGAATCCTGCGACGGAGCCTGGCCGCGCTCCTCCTGACGACGCCGCTGGTCCTCTCGATCGTCCTCGTGAACACGTTCCTGTACCCCGGTGCTCACGACGTCATCGTCGGCATCGGCCCGATCGCGGCCACCGGCACGGGCCTCACCGCCGCGCTGCAGGCTGTCCTGCGCGTTGTGGCGTTCGGACTCTCGGTCGTCGTCTTCTCGTTCACGACGACCAATGACGACCTGGTGACCGATCTCGAGCATCGCGGACTCGGTCGGCGCGCGGTCTTCGTCATCGGCGCGGCCATCGGCATGGTGCCCCGGATGGCGGAAAGAGCGGCCGAGATCGTCGATTCGCAGCGCGCCCGCGGGCTCGATACCGAAGGAGCGCTCTGGCGCCGCATCAGGGGCGTCGTGCCACTTGCCGGCCCGATGATTTTCGGCGCCCTGACCGAGGTCGAAGAGCGAACGCTTGCGCTCGAGGCTCGTGGTTTCTCGGCGCCGCCGAGGCGAACGACGCTGCGCCCCCTGCCCGACGATGAGCGCCAGCGGGCCTTCCGCTGGGTCCTGCTCGGCCTGGTCGTGCTGGTCGTCGTGTCGTCGGCTTCCGGCTGGCTCGCCCTTCCGTGAGCCGGCGAATCAACGAATGAGCCTCGTCCTGGCCGGCGTCGGCTACACGTATGTCGGCACCATGAATCGCGTCCTCGACGGAATCGACCTCGAGGTCCGTCCCGGCCGGATCGTCGGACTGGTTGGTCCGAACGAGGCAGGAAAGAGCACGCTCTGCCTGGTGGCATCAGGCCTGGCTCCCCTGGTCATCGGCGGCCGCCTCGACGGAAGCGTCGCGCAGGAGGGGACCTCGACGAAGGACCTCACGGTCCGGGATCTCGGCCAGCGCGTCGGCATCCTGTTCCAGAACCCGATCACCCAGATGTCCGGCACTTCCGTCACGGTCTACGAGGAGATCGCGTTCGGGCCGCGAAACCTCGGCCTGCCTGTTGAGCAGGTTGCCGAACGGATCGAATGGGCGGCCGACCTGGTCGGAATAGCCGATCTGCTGCCGCGGGATCCGCTGCGAGTTTCGGGTGGCCAGGCGCAGCTCGTCGCGCTGGCAGCCGTCCTTGCCCTCCGGCCCGCGGTGCTCGTCCTCGACGAGCCGACCAGTCAGCTCGATCCGCTGGGCACTCGCCTTGTGCAGGGGGCTCTGTCGGGTCTTGCCGGCAGTGGGACCGCGATTCTGATGGTCGAGCACAAGACCGACCTCCTGGCTCGCCTGGCCGACGAGGTCGCCGTCCTGGTCGGTGGCCGGATCGTTCGTTCCGGCCCTGCCCTCGAGGTTCTCAGCGATCCCGAGCTCGCCGGGATGGGCGTCGAGCCTCCATCCGATGTCCGTCTGAGGCGGGCGGCCAATGAGGCCGGCGTCGAGCTCGATCCAGCATGGCTCAGGCCGGAGCGACCCGATCCGGAACGGCCGTCTGCGGCAGACCCCCCGGCCGTCGCCAAACCAGCTGCGCCATGACGCTTCCGATCGGCGTCGAGGCCGTCTCATTCCGCTATCCCGACGGAACCCAGGCTCTCGAAGATGTCGATCTTCTCGTCGAGCGCGGCGAACGCCTGGCGATCATCGGCCAGAACGGCAGCGGAAAATCGACGCTCGTGCGCCAGTTCAACGGCCTTCTCCGGCCGACGAGCGGGCGCGTGCTGATCGACGACGTGGACGCCGCCGCGCAGCACGTGGCACACCTCGCCGCTAAGGTCGGGCTGGTGTTCCAGAACCCGGACCGGCAGATCTTCGCCGCGAAGGTCCGCTCAGAAGTTGCCTTCGGGCCGCGCAACCTGGGAATGACCGCCACCGAGCTCGAGCGCGCGGTATACGCCGCGCTCGAAAGTGTGGGACTCACCGATCAGGCCGACACCAACCCGTACGACCTCGGCTATTCGCGCCGAAAGCTCCTCGCCCTGGCCTCGATCCTCGCCATGAGGACCCCGATCGTGGTGCTCGACGAGCCGACGACCGGCCAGGACGCGCGTGGCGTGGCGCGGATTCAGCAGATCGTCGCCGAGCTCGCGGAGGCCGGCCGGACGATCATCACGATCAGCCACGACATGCGTTTCGTGGCCGAATCGTTCGAACGGGTGATCGTCATGCGTGCCGGGCAGATCATTCTGGACGGGACGCCGGCCGAGGTGTTCGCCGAGGCCGCGTGGCCGGCATTGGCGACGACCTATCTGGAGCCGCCGCTTCCCGCGCGGGTCGGGGCGAACGCCGGCGTAGGTGCCACCCCCACGGAGGCCGTGCTCGTCGCGTCGCTCGCGGCGCTCGGGAATGCATCGGCCATTGATGCGCCGAACGTGGATACGCCGAATGCTGATGGGCGGAATGGTTGAGTGGGAGGCTCCTGAGGCCTCGCAGACTCCGCCGGGGGCGGATCGCGCGCCACGCCGGCTTCGCTGGGTCGCCCGGGTTGCGGGTGTGGTCGTGCTGCTCATCGTCGCGGACGTCGCGATCGAGACGGCCGATCGTCTCAGCGAGACGGTCGTCTTTCCGCGTCAGGTCGACCCCGCCTGGGTATCCGCCACCGACCTCGGAGTCGGCCCGGCCGACAGCTGGTTAGGGGATTTCGCCAGCGACGGCCACAGTCTGTATATCGAGACGAGAGAAGGAATTCAGGGATTCTGGGGGTCGATCGTGGTGCGTCGATCGGACGATGGTGGGACGACCTGGTCGCCCGGCACGACCATCTCCAATCCACCGGGCCCCAGCGCCGCCAGACATGCCCTGGCGATCGCTCCGGAGGGCACGCTCTACGCAGCCTGGGCGGAACAAGGTCCCCAGCCGGCGACCCAGCGCCTGCTCGTCCGGCGCTCGGTCGACCGTGGTGCCTCGTGGTCCACGGCGGTGCGCGTTTCGCCTCCCAAGGTCGGCCTGGTGGCCTTGCCAGTGTTCCTGCTCGGTCAGGACATGCGACTTATCGGGTACACCGACGGCCAGACCGGGGACATCTGGATCCAGCGGCTCGCCATAGACGGCAGCCCCGACGGCATTCCGACGCACCTTGGAGTCACCAATCAGCAGCTCTACGGCGATGCTGACTTCATCGACGGCGGTCTGGCGCTGGCCCAGGCGCATGGCCAGATCCTGGCGGCCTACGTCGGCCCGGGATATCCCGCGCTTCGCGTCGCCGTGTCGGACGATGGCGGCCGAAGCTGGCAATCGGCCGGCTCGATCGACCAGACGTTCCTCGCGGGCCAGCGGCCGCGGCTGGCTAGTGATGGGGCGACCATCGTCCTCGCGGCCGTCGATCCGAACGAGAGCGCGCGTTACGTGAAGAGCCCCTTCGTCCGCGTCTGGCGGACACTCGACGGCGGTGCTTCGTTCCAGCGGGGGCCGGACGTGACGGATCTGCGGAGCGTGGGCGACGTAGATGTTGTCTGGTCAGGCGGCGCGTGGCGGCTGGTCTATGCTGGCTGTCCCGGCTTCATGACGTGCGCCACTCCATCGCGGGTCTGGTACGCGGTCAGTCGCGACGCTGAGCATTGGTCGCGGCCGAGCGTCGTGACCGAGCCGGGCCAGGTCAGGCCGCTCGGTGTCGGTGCGGGCTCGTTTGGGGTGTCCCTGGCCTGGGCCGAGGTCCGCAGTGATCACGACTGGCGGTTCGTCATCTCGCGGCGTGCATTGGACGCCCCGTAGGCTGAGTCCAACCTGCTTGGGTCTCCGCCGGCCGCGGGTTTCTGCGCCCGCGCCCATTTCTTTCGTGCACTGCAAGTTTCCCGATCGGCTTGCACCGGGTGCAGGTAACGGTGCGAACTAGCGGGCCGGATGCCCGGTTCTTTCGCCTGGTGCAACCTTCGGCCGCGGACGGCGCGCAAGGGCGACGAATCTTGCACGAGGTGACAGAAACGCGCGAGTTTCGCCCATCTGCGACCCGCCAAGCTCGGTTCCTTGCATCTCACGCAAGGACCTCTCGGGAAGCCAGGCAGTTGCCGCGCCCGGCCGTTCTGGGGGGGCAGCGGGAAGAGCTACTTGGAGCGGGATTTCCGACCCTTGGCCTCGCCCTTCTCGGCGCGAGTCTTGTTCACCGTGCGGGCGGCGATCTCTTCGGCTTTGTCCTCGGAGCGCCCACGCTCCTCGTACGAGTCCTTGATGTGCTCGTACTGACGCTCACGCTTGTCGCTCCACGATCGAGGCATGGCGCACCTCCTTGCCGACACGATCGAACCGAGGGCGTCGCGACCCACTGACAGGCTCTCGTGGGCTCCTTGCAGCACTCTGTCAACCGCCAATTGGGCCCCCGACGTCGCAGCTATCGCCGCCGAACCGTGACCACAAGCAGCAGGAAGGACGTCTCGATCACGTCGACGCCGGCGATGATCAGCGCGACGACGATCGGAAGCGGATGAGCAAGCACCCAGCCCGCCGCGGCGGCGAACGCGGCCACGGCGAGGAACGATAGCCGGATCCCGCGCACCATCCCGGGAAGATCTCGAGTGCCGTCGGTCTCCGATCCCTCGTCAAGGCGTTGCACTGCCGCGATCAGGAGCCCGATCCCGGCCACGACCGCGATACCGACCAGGCCCGCCCGAATGAGCTCCGGCGGCGCGACGAGGACCTTCAGGATGGTGGGGTCCCAGCCAAGGACCGTGCCAAGAACGAGGGCAAGCACACCCGCACCGAGCGGCGCCAGCCCCGCCCGGCTCATTCCCCGTCCAGAACGGCCACCTCGAACGTGCGACCGTCGCGAATCCGCCAGGCCTGAATTCGCGACCGGCCGTGTTCGTCCGCCTCGGACTCGGCCAACGAGACCAGCATGTACAGGGCCTCGGGGTAATTCGCCTGGCGAATGTCGGTGGGCGAGGGGATGGCCGCTGTGTGGGTGTGCGAGTGCACGATCGCCCAGAAGACCTCGTCCCGATCGTCGGTTTGGAGGGTTAGCCGAAGAAGGTCTCGGGCATCCAGCCTGTAGAGGAACCTGGACGCCGCTTCGTTGCGGGCGGGTTCGAAGCGCAGGGCCCGGCCACCCGCGCCGGCCGACCGGTCCCCGACGATCACCCCGCATGCTTCGTTCGGCTCTTCGGCTCGGGCGTGGCTGACGATTGCTTCGCGGATGGAAGCCGGCAGCGCGACCGACGTGGGACCCGGATGGCCGACGACCCCAGGGTCTGGGGCCTCTGTTACCACCAGTTGACGCCGCCCTCCAGATCGGCCTCCATTTCGGCCAGGTCGCGTGTGAAGGTGCCGGCCGACAGGTATTTCCAGCCGCCGTCGGGCAGGAGCGCCACGATCGTCCCACCGGCCATCTCCCGGGCAACCCGAGCGGCCGCTACGAGCACGGCGCCGCACGATGGCCCGCCGAAGATCCCCTCGCGGAAGACGAGGTCGCGAAGCGCGGCAATGGCGTCGTGGTTCGAGACCAGGAACTTCCCGTCGAGCAGCCGCGGGTCGAAGATCTCGGGCACGAAGCCCTCGTCCAGCGAACGCAGGCCCTGGACGCCCTCCCCCGGCAATGGCTCCGCGGCATAGATGCGCACCCCCGGCTTGTGGTCGTGCAGGTAGCGCGCGACGCCCATGAGCGTGCCGCCCGTGCCCAGGCCCGCTACGAACGCGTCGATCTCCGGGCAGTCCGCCAGGATCTCGGGCCCGGTCGTCTCGTAATGCGCGCGCGGGTTGGCCTCGTTGCCGTACTGGTAGGGCATGACGAATCGGTCGTCCTTCGAGACCAGATGCTTCGCCAGGGCTATCGCACCATTCGAGCCCAGCGCGCCCGGCGAGTCGATCACCTCGGCCCCGAACAGCGCAGCCATCTGTCGACGCTCCTGCGTCACGTTGTCGGGCATGACCAGCGCCACCCGATAACCCTTCCGGCGGCCGATCATGGCAAGGGCGATGCCGGTGTTGCCCGAGGTCGGCTCGAGGATGATGGAGTCCGGCCGAAGCAGCCCCCGGTGCTCCAGATCCTCCACCAGGTACTTCGCCACCCGATCCTTGACCGAACCGGTCGGGTTTACCGCCTCGAGCTTGGCGAACAGCCGGACGTTCGGGTTCGGGCTCATGCGCGAGATCTCGACGAGCGGCGTGTGGCCGATGGCGTCGAGGATGTCTTCGTAGCGGCCGCCATGAGGCGCCATGCGCGCATGCGCATACGCATGCAGGCGCTCGCCGTCGTCGAGCGGCTCGAGCGGCCGGATCGGAGCCGGCCTGCGCAGCGCGGTCATCAGGCCGTCAACCGCCTGCCATAGCCGGCAGGATGATGATCGTGTCGCGCTCCTCGACGGGCGTCGAGCCCTCCTGGAGATACCGCACGTCCTGGTCATTCACGTAGACGTTCACGAACCGATTGAGCGCGCCCTCATCGGAGAACAGCTGCGTGCGCAGCGCGGGATGGGCGGCAGTCAGGCCTTCGAGCACCTCGCCGACCGTCGCGCCGCCAATCTCGACCGACTTCACCCCGCCTGCGGCGGAGCGGAGGACCGGCGGGATTCGAACGGTGCTCACGCGCGCGCCCCAAGGACGAATTCCCCCTCATACGTCGACGACGGCACGGGCAGCGGATGGCCCGCCACGCGCGCGGCGACGGCCTGCTCAGAGCAGACCGGACAAGCGGGATCGCGCCGCAAACGAAGCTCTGTGAACGATGCGTCGAGCGCATCGAAGAGCAACAGGCGCCCGGCCAGCGAGTCACCGATCCGCAGCAGGATCTTGATCGCCTCGTTGGTCTGCAGCAGGCCCATGATCCCGGGCACCACGCCCAGGACGCCGGCGACGGAGCAGCCCGGCGCAAGCTCGGGCGGCGGCGGAGTCGGGTAGAGGCAGCGGTAGCACGGCCCGCTCGGTGGGTCGAAAACGGTGAGCTGTCCCTCGAACCGGAACACCGACGCGTGAACCACCGGGATGCCGACGGCCACGGCCGCGTCATTCAGGGTGTAGCGCGTCTCGAACGTGTCGGTCCCATCGAGGATGACGTCATAGCCGTCGATGAGGCGGCCGACGTTCTCGTCGGTCAGCATCTCCTCGTGGAGGACGACGTTGACGTCGGGATTGAGTGCGTTGATCGTGCGCCGCGCCGACTCGGTCTTCTTCTCGCCCACTCGGTCCGTGGCATGGATGACCTGGCGCTGGAGATTCGACAGGTCGACGACGTCGAAGTCGACCACGCCGATGGTTCCGACGCCGGCCGCCGCGAGATAGAGGGCCGCCGGTGAACCGAGCCCTCCGGCACCGATCAGGAGCGCCTTCGACCCGAGCAGCGTGGTTTGGCCTTCGGTACCAACTTCGGGAATGAGCAGGTGGCGCGAGTAGCGCTGCTTTTGCTCGCTGCTCAGGATCGTCGGCACCGTCCAGGGCAGGCCTTGCGACTTCCATTGCTGGAACCCGCCCGACATCGAGGACACGTTCGTGTAGCCCATTTCCTGCAGCGTCTGGGCCGCGAAGAGCGAGCGCACGCCTCCGGCGCAATAGGTGACGACGGGCGCGTCACGGTCTGGAAGGGCGCCCTCGATCTGCTGCTCGATGTAGCTCTTGGAAATGTGCACAGCGCCCGGAAGGTGGCCTTGCTCCCACTCGCTCGCCTCGCGGACGTCGACGAACGTCGTCGCGCCACGCTCGCGGATGAGGTCGGCTTCGGGCGGAGAGACCTCTTTGATCTGGCTGCGGGCCTCCTTGAGGAGGTCGGCGTAGGACTTTGGCATGGGGTTCACTGAACTCCGGTGGTCGACGGGCTGCCGACGGTCGGCCGGCAGGGCGGAGAAGAAAGGAGCGCGCCGGCGATCAGGCCGGCCGGCGACACCTGCATGAGGTCGCAGTCACGCCTCGGCCCTTTCGGCGGGGACGGACGCGGCTGGCGCTGTTTCGTCGGCTTCGGCGAGCGCCTTCTGGAGCGTCTCGTGGCTGAGCATCGCGCACTTGAGGCGGGCTGGGCTGATGTCGATTCCGAGCAGGTCGAGCAGGTCGTCGGCGCGGAATGCCTCGACCTCGGCGACCGGCTTGCCCTTGATCTCGTCCGTCAGCAGCGACGCCGATGCCTGGCTGATTGCGCAGCCGCGACCGGTGAAGCCGACTCCCTCAACGACACCGTCGTTGATCCGAAGCATCATCGTGATCCGGTCGCCGCACAGCGGATTCGAGCCCTCGAAGCTCGAGGTCGCGTCCTCGATGACGCCGAAGTTATGGGGCCGCCGGTAGTGCTCGAGGATGTAGTCGCGATAAAGGTCGTCCATTGATCTCAGCCTACCGTGCCGCGTCCAGAGGGGCCACGGGATCTGCGCCAAATGCAAATGTGGTTGGCGCTAGAGCCGGTTGCCCGCCCATTGCCGATGCCGAGGCGCCTCGTGTCAGCCGAATTCGGCTACCGGAAGCCTCCTCGGAGCCGCCCCCCGACCGCAGGCTGCGTCCAATGCGAGCCTCATTGGCAAATGACGCCAAGCCGGGTACGCCCAGGCCGAATCGCGCCGTCCCGTGCCGGGATCCGGTCATCGCACTGGCTCCCCGAAGAGCTTCACAACCTCGCGCAGGCCCTCGATCAGCGCGTCCACGTCTTCGCGCACCGAATAGACGTTGAACGACGCCCTGGCAGTCGCCGCGAGGTCGAGGCGTTCGTGGAGCGGCATCGTGCAGTGGTGGCCGGCGCGGACGGCGATCCCGTAGCGATCCAGGACCTGGGCCACGTCGTGCGGATGAACGCCAGGCACGTTGAAGGGCACGACTCCGCCGCGCAGGTCCGCATGCATCGGGCCATACAGCTCGAGCCAGGGAAGCTCGCTGGCTAGGGTATCCAGCGCGTACGCGGTCAGCTCCCGCTCGTGCTCGCGGACGCGATCCATGCCCAACGTCATCAGGTATTCGGCGGCGGCCCCGAAGCCGATCGCCGCGGCGATGTCCGGCGTACCGGCCTCGAATTTCCAGGGAATGTCGTTGAAGTCGCTCCGTCGGAGATGGACCTCGCGGATCATCTCGCCACCGGCGAGGAACGGTGGCATCGCCTCGAGCAGCTCGCGTCGTGCCCAGAGCGCCCCGGAGCCCGTGGGGCCCAGCATCTTGTGGCCGCTGAAGGCATAGAAGTCGGCCCCGATGGCCTGAACGTCCACCGGCACGTGCGGAACGGCCTGCGCACCGTCGATCAGCACCAGCGCGCCGGCTGCGTGCGCCATCTCGGTCATCTCGGCCACGAGGTTGATTGTCCCCAGCGTGTTCGAGACGTGGGTGAACGCGACCAGCTTGGGCTTCAGACGGAGGAGTACCTCGAACACGTCGAGGCGCAGCAGGCCGTCGTCCGTGATGGGGATGAACTCCAGGTCGCCGTCGCGCTCCTGGGCGAGGAGCTGCCACGGAACGAGGTTGGCGTGGTGCTCCATCTCGGTGAGGATCACCGCGTCGCCGCGGTTGACGTTGCGCCGGCCCCACGAGTAGGCCACCAGGTTGATCGCCTCGGTCGCATTCCGGGTGAATACGACCTCGTGCGCGTCGGGCGCATTGATGAAACGGGCAACCGTCGCGCGGGCTCGCTCATATGCCGCCGTCGAACGCTCGCCGATCGTGTAGATACCACGATGGACGTTCGCGTTGTACTCGCGATAGAAGGTGTCGACCGCCTCGATCACGACGTTGGGCTTCTGGCTGGTCGAGGCCGAGTCCAGGTAGACCAGAGGCTTGCCGTTTACCGTGGTGGACAGGATCGGGAAGTCGTCCCGCACGACGTACGGATCAAAACCCCCGGCGAACGAAAGCTCCGGAGGAGTGGGTCGGGCGGTGACGGTCATCAGGCAGGCTCTAGTGGCCGACCGACACAGGCTCGATGTCGGGCGCGATCGGTACGAGCAGGGCGTCGTCCGGGGTGCTCGTCTCCAGGCCGGCCTCGCGGAGGATCGGCCCGTAGCCCTCGTCCTCGAGCCGAAGCGCAAGGTCCTTCCCGCCGCTCTTCACGATCCGGCCCTGCGCCAGGACGTGGACGAAGTCGGGGGTGATGTAGTTGAGCAGGCGCTGGTAGTGCGTGATGAGCAGCACGCCCATGTTCGGATTGAGCATCGCGTTGACGCCTTCGGCGACGATCCGCAGCGCGTCGATGTCGAGGCCCGAGTCCGTCTCGTCGAGGATCGCCATCTCGGGCTCGAGCACGGCCATCTGGAGCATTTCGAGTCGCTTC
This sequence comes from Chloroflexota bacterium, assembly GCA_005883615.1. Taxonomy (GTDB): domain Bacteria; phylum Chloroflexota; class Limnocylindria; order Limnocylindrales; family CSP1-4; genus CF-16. The sequence continues at coordinate 87,632 of VBEC01000023.1, forward strand.
TTCTCGCCGCCCGAGAAGCCCTCGTTCACGTATCGACTGGCGAAGCCCTCGTCCATGGCCAGGAGCTTGAACTTCTCGCGCATCTTGTTGCGGAAGTCGCGCATGTTGATGCCGCCCTTGGCCGGATCTGTGGGATCGATATCGCCGTTGTGGTCGATGCCGATGAGGCGGGCGTTCAGCGCCGAGCGGATGAAGCTCGCGACCGACAACCCGGGAATGGCGGTCGGGTACTGGAAGGCGAGGAAGAGCCCCAGCCGGGCGCGCTTGTCAGGCGAGAGCTTGAGGATGTGTCGGCCCTTCCAGTCGACCTCGCCCTTGGTGACGATGTATGCGGGATGGCCCATCAGCGCATAGGCGAGCGTCGTCTTGCCCGAGCCGTTCGGTCCCATGATCGCGTGGACCTCGCCCTTGCCGACATCGAGGTCGATCCCTTGCAGGATCTCCTGGTCGGGGTGGCCGGCGGGCGCGACGTGGAGGTCGCGGATGACGAGATGCTGCTCGCCTGCTGCCGGCTGATGGCTGTTCGTCGGCTGGTGGCTGTTCGTCGGTTGCTCGGCGGCGGTGGTCGTCCGTTCGATCGTCACGATGGCGTCAGTGCTCCCTGAAGCGTGGGGGGATCGGCGGTCGTCGCGGTCGGCGGGGTCGCTGCGGTCGCGGTTGAGGTCGCTGGCTCGACATTGATCAGCCGAGGCGGGACGAGGTCCGCGAGGGTCATCGAATCGAGGGCGCCGGTGACCGCATTGCGAATGCGCACCCACAGGAGGTTCACCGTGCAGTTCGCGGTCCGGTCGCACGTCGTCGCGTGCTCCGGATCGTCCGAAGCGCAGATCATCGGCGCGATCGGGCCCTCGAGCGCCCGAAGGATGGTGCCCATCTGGATGTCGGCCGGCGGACGAGCCAGCTCGTAGCCACCGTGCGCGCCGCGGGTGCTAACCACGAGCCCGGCATCACGCAGGCTCATCACGAGCTGCTCGAGATAGGCCCGCGGCAGGTCCTCCTCGGCGGCGATCTCGGCCAGGCTCGCCGGTCCGCGCCCGAAGTGGCGCCCGAGCTGGACCATTAGCCGCACGCCGTATTCGCCCTTGGTCGAGAACGAGACGGCGCCGCTGCCGTGGAAGAGACTTCGATGGGTCGTGCTCAGGGGAGTGCTCCCGAAGTGGTCGGCGCCCGCTCAGGTCCAGGTCCTGGCCGCGCCAATCCCGAGTGATTTCGTCGGGATTACTCTAGCCGACGGCGCCAAAACCCGTCAACGACTTGAGCCGGGAGTTGGTGGGGACTGATCTGGGCCGAGGCTGGCGCATCCGTCACGGCTCCTGCGTCAATGCTCCCCTTCCCAGCTCAGCCTGGCGGCCGCGGCCCGCGCGCGGCTCAGTGCTTCGTCTGCGGTGTCCGCGACCACGGTCACGTGGCCCATCTTGCGTCGCTCGAAAACGCGGCGCTTGTCGTACAGGTGAAGATGCACGTTGGGGTCCGACAGGGCGGCGCCCACGCCGGCAACCTGTGCCGGCCGATCACGACCCGTACCCAGCACATTGACCATCGCGGTTGGCCCGTGAGTTTCGACCGAGCCGAGAGGCAGCCCGCAGATCGCACGGATGTGCTGCTCGAACTGGGAGGTCGCGCAGCCCTCGATTGTCCAGTGGCCGCTGTTGTGCACGCGCGGCGCGAGCTCGTTCACGACGAGCGAGCCGTCCCGCAGCAGGAAGAGCTCGACCGTCAACGTTCCGACAAGATCGCGCTCCATCGCCAGGCGGGCAGCCAGCGCCTGTGCCTGACCCGTGACCTCGGGCGTGACCGGCGACGGCGCCGGGACGACGCTCTCGACGAGGATGCCCTCGTCGTGAAGATTGCGAGCGATGGGAAATGCGACCGAGACTCCGTCGGTCCCGCGGGCGACGATCGCCGACAGCTCGCAATCGAAATCCAGCTCGCTCTCGAGAACGAGCCCAGCGGGCTGCGCCGAGCGCTCGAGGTTTGCCCATGCTCGATCCAGATCGTCTGGACTCGGGATTCGAACCTGGCTCCTCCCGTCATACCCGCCGAGCGCTGCCTTGAGGCGTAACGGGAAGCCCAGGTCTGCCGCTCCCCGCGCGAGATCGGAGCGGCTACGCACCTCGCGCCACGGAGCGACGGCCGCCCCGGCGGCCTCCAGGAAGCGCCGCTCCATCAGGCGGTTCTGGGTCGAGGCGACGGCGAACACGCCGGGTCTGACCGGAAGCAGAGCGCGAGCAGCAGTGAGGGTCGCGTCGAGGGCCTCGACGACCGCGAGAGAGACATGCTCCAGGTCGCAGGTCACGACCGAAACGCCGCCGCCGAGCTCGACGGCCGCAGCAACGTCGTCGTAGCTGGCGACGATGTGGCGGTCGGCGACGGCCCGAGCGGGACAGTCGGGATCGGGATCTAGGATCGCCACGCCGTAGCCCAGGTGTCGAGCCGCCATTGCCAGCATCCGGCCGAGCTGTCCGCCGCCCAGGATGCCGATTGTGGATCCGGGTGCGATGGGGGCCTCCGCGAGCCCGAGATCGCCCAAGGTTCGCTGGATGAACACGGTCTTGTTCATCGAGTAGCTCATGGTGTCGGTGACGCCCGCCGCTACGATCCGACGCTTCTCCTTGGCGTATGCGTCCCGGAGCGCGACGTCGTTCCGCAGCGCGTCGCGCAGGCCCAGGTAGCTCCGGATCTCCTCGGGGTCCGCGGTCACGTGGACGTGGATCTTGAAGACAACTCCCTGGTGCTCGATGCCACCGAGGAGCAGCGGGCGGGTGGGAGGAAATGCACCGGGGCTGGTCTGCCGCTGGAAGCCGAGCGCGAGGAGGTCGTCGGCGATGCCGGGGATATCCTCGGGCTCAGCCTCGACCGCCAGGTCGACCACGTTCTTGCCTGCGAGGCCCGCCACGGCCGAGCTTCCAACGTGGTGGATCGCAAGGGTGGGACGTCGCTCCCGGATGAGCGCGATCAGGCGCTCGGCGGCGCCCAGCGTCCGAGGATCATGTTCCTGCACCTGCAGCTGCCCGTGCGGATAGGGCAGGATCGGCACCGGAGGCGCCGTCGTCAGGGCCGGTCTTCGAATCGCGGTCATCGAGAGGAGTGTAGGTTCCCGTGATCGAGGCGCGATTTGGGCACGTCAACCTGGTGGCCCGCGACTGGCGGGCGCTGGCCGCCTTCTACATCCGGGTATTCGGCTGCTCCCTGGTGCCTCCGGAGCGCGACTACCAAGGACCGGAGCTGTCTGCCGGGACCGGCGTGCCGGAGGCGGCACTTCGCGGGGTGCACCTTCGGCTGCCCGGCTTGGGAAGCGAAGGGCCGACGCTCGAGATCTACGAATATGCGCAGGAGCTCGACAGGCCACCGTCCGCCGCGAACCGGCACGGCTTTGGGCACCTGGCATTCGCCGTTCCAGACGTGGAGGCCGCCCGCTCGATCGTTCTCGGCGAGGGCGGGGAGCCGGTCGGCGACGTCGTGACGCTCCAGACGAGCGACGGGCGTCACGTAACGTGGGCCTACGTCACCGACCCGGAGGGCAACATCCTGGAGCTTCAGTCATGGGCACCGGCGTGACGCATCCCATGTGGCCGCTGTTCGATCTGCGCCTGCGAACCGAGCGCCTCGAGCTGCGCCTGCCGAACGATGACGAGATCGCCGCTTTGTGTGCCGTGGCCAGGGCCGGCATCCACCCACCCGACGAAATGCCGTTCGCCTTTCCGTGGACGGACAAGCCCAGCCCGCGTTTCGAGCGGGAGTTCGCACAATTCCATTGGGGGATCCGCGCGACATGGCGCCCCGACAGCTGGGACCTTGAGCTCATGGTCGCTATTGATGGCCGGCCGATCGGCATCCAGGGGATCCTCGCGAGCCGTTTCGCGCAGATGCGGCTCGTCCACACGGGGTCGTGGCTCGGCCACGAGTTTCAGGGCAAGGGCTACGGCAAGGAGATGCGAGGAGCCGTGCTCGCCCTGGCTTTCGAGGGCCTCGGCGCGGAGGTGGCCGAGACGGAGGCGTTCTTCGACAACGCCGCATCGGCGGCCGTGTCACGGGCCGTCGGCTACCGCGAGAACGGGATCGGCCGGGCAGCACCCAGAGGCACGCCGGTCGATACACAGCGCTTTCGGATGACGATCGACGACTGGCGGGGACGGGCCAGGCCGAAGGTCGAAATCCTGGGCCTCGAGGCCTGTCGGGAGCTGTTCGGCGTCGGCGGGGACGCCGGTCAGGCGGTGGCGGGCCGCTGAGCTCGGGCGGGGTCCTGCTCGGCGCCCGGAAAGTGGTACGGCAGCTCGAGCTCTGATCGGACCCGCGTGACGGCGTAGCGATTGACCCACGCAAAACGATGGCGGGCCAGGACGAGCGACGGCCGGTCGATGCGGCTCACGGCGACGTTGGAGAGCAGCACGAAGTGGCCGCTCGGCCGGGTCAAGGACCGGCCAGGATCGTAACCGGGGAGGGTGGGCAACAGGCCGCTGACGCCGTACGGTCCGACGCCGAGCATCAGCTCGTTCCAGCTCGCGTGGATCGGTGCCACGACGTCTGCCGGGGCGACGACCACCAGGAGGTCGTCGACGTCGATCTGAGCCGACTCTCGCTCCGTGACTGCCCCCGCGGTCAGCGGACTGATGTGGCAATCGTGGACGGTGACGTTCGTCTCGTGATTGAGCAGGTCGTGCAGGGGCTGATCGGCCTCGATGCCGCCGCGGACGAGACCCCAGACCGTGTACGCCTCGAAATCGATGTTCATTTGCGGCCCGTTTTACCCCGCCGGTCCGCTGTCGGCCCGCCTTCCGGTGGGCTCGGACGCAGTCTCCGCCGCCCCCGGCGCATGCACCAAGACCCTTTCGGTACCCCGGGCCTCATCCGTTCGTCCTGCGCGTCACGATCGGCCGACATCAACGCGCCCTGCCCGGCGGGGTTCCAGACCGCACCGGACCTGCTGCGACCGGGTGGTACTCACAGGCTATCGCCGGTGTCGGGGCCGAGGGCTAGGCTGCCGGAGCCGATCCGCCCGTCCCCTGTGACGTCCGTGGTCGCCCAGCCGTCGCCATTCGGAACGCACGCGCCCAACAGCAAGCGGAGACATTTCGCTCGTGGCATTCGCTCTCGACCGATCCGGTGAGCCCCCGATGATCACACTCGCGGAGGCTGCACTGCTGGCCGGTGTCCACAGGAACACGGTTCGGGCATGGTGCGACAGCGGCCGACTGCCCTCCGTCCGGGTAAGCCGCCGCGGCGATCGGCGACTGCACCGGCGCGACCTGGATCAGTTCCTCGAGGGTCGAAACGGGTCGAGGCGCGAGCCTGGGTCACAAACGACCGCAGCCTCGGCGCCGCCGCCCACGACCAGCAGGGAGCCGAAACCTTCCACCGATGTCTCCACCCACCAGAGCGAGCTCCCGGCCCTGCTCGACGAAGTCCTCGAGCTGCATGCCTCTCTCGGCGGCATGACCGCGCGACTGAAGGCCATCCAGGACCTGGCGGTACGGCTGAACCGGATCCAGGACGTTCGGGGCATCGCCGAAGCCATCGTCGCCGAGGTCCACAACCTCATCGAATACGACAGCATCCGCGTCTACCAGGTCGACCACGTCGCGGGCATGTGCGAGCCGCTTGCCTTCCGCGGGCAATTCCTGGGCACGGATGCCCCTGACCCATCGTTACTGCGCCTGCCGATCGGGCGCGGGTTGACGGGCTGGGTCGCCGAGCACGGTGAGACGCTCGTCGTCGCCGACGCGGCTGCCGATCCGCGAGGTGTGACCGTCCGAACCATCGACGGACCGGAATCGATGCTGCTCGTGCCGATGTCGTACGAGGACACCGTCAGGGGCGTGATCGTCCTGTCCAAGGGTGGGCGGGGCCAGTTCGATGAGATCGACCGAACGACGATTTCGATCTTCGCCGGACACGCTGCGCAGGCCATCGTCAATGCCGAGAACGCCGGCCGACTGCAGCTCCAGCAAGCTGAGCTCGAGCACCAGCTCGCCAGCCAGCGGCGGCTTCTCGATGTGAACGAGCGGCTGTTGTCGACGCTCGATCCCGCGGGCGTTCTCGAAATGATCGCCGACTCCCTGAAGGTGGTCCTGAGCTACAACTCCCTCACGATCTATCGGGTCGACCGCGAGCGGAGCGTCCGTTCCGCCGTTCTCGCCCGCGACGAATATGCCGAGGCGATCCTCAGCCACGAGGCGCCGCTCAATGTCGGCCTCACGGGATGGGCGATCGAACATCGTGAAGCGGCGGTGGTCGAGGACGCCGATAACGACCCGCGCTGCGTCCACATCCCGGGCACGCCCCACGAGTGGGAAACCTTGATCGTCGTGCCGCTCATCGTCGATGGCGACGTGATCGGCACCCTCAACGTCAGCCGGCTTGGCGAAGGCGAGCGGCCGTTCAACGAGAACGAATTCGAGCTCACCAAGCTGTTCGCGGGTCAGGCGTCGCTTGCGCTACGGAACGCCGAGGCTCATCGCGCCGTGGAGACGCGCGCGGATCGGGATTCGCTGACCGGGTTGCGCAACCACGGGGCGTTTCAGCGTGACCTGGACGAGGTCATCAAGCAGGACCTCGTCGGGGGACGGACGGCTCGTTTCGCGCTGCTGATGATGGACTTGGACTTCTTCAAACAATTCAATGATCGGTTCGGGCATCCGGCCGGTGACGCCCTGTTGCGCGCGGTGGGCAACGCGATTTCATCGGCCACGCGCGGTGACGACCGGCCGTACCGCTATGGCGGCGACGAATTCGCCGTGATCCTGCCGGGTGCCAGCAGGACAGCCGCCCACGATGTCGCGGACCGAATCAGGCGTATCGTCAATGGCCTGTCGGCCTCGGAGGACGAGCCGAGGGTTACGATCTCGATCGGTTCCGCGTGCTATCCGGACGACGCGCGGGCCAAGGACGACCTCGTAGCGGCTGCCGATACCGCCCTCTACCTGTCGAAGCCGTCTCACGCAGACGATCAGGGCGGCGATCGGTCGAGGGACGCGTACCTGGCGGCCCTCAACGAGACGGCCTTGACGCTGATGGACCACCTCGAGCCGAGCGAGCTGCTGCACACGATCATCGCCCGCGCAGCCGCGCTCATGGGCACCACCCACGGGTTCATTTACCTGACGGAGGCGGATGGCTCGGCGCTGGTCATCCGACTCGGGATCGGCCTCTTCGAGAAACGCGTCGGCACGCGAGCCAAGCGTGGAGAGGGCCTCGCCGGACACGTCTGGCAGTCCGGTCGGCCCGTGGTGGACACCGATTCGACTGAGGCGCACGAGGTGGGTTGCCTCGTCGGGGTCCCGTTGATGTCCGCCGGAGCCGTTGCCGGCGTGATCGGGTTGGCGTCGGGCGACCAGACGCGAATATTCGGACAGGCCGAGACCGCGGTGCTATCGCGCTTCGCACAGCTCGCGTCGATTGCCCTCGACAATGCCCGCCTGCTGCAGGCAGCGCAGACGGAGGTCGGAGAACGGAGTCGAGCTGAGTCAGCCCTGCGCGAGTCGGAGGAACGCTTCCGGCGCCTTGCGGACGCGGCCGCCGAGCCGCTCGCCATCCACCGGGAGGGCACGATCCTGGAGGTCAACAAAGCCTTCGGGCATCTGTTCGGCAAGGACCCGGCGACGCTCGTCGGCCGGTCGCTCATCGAGCTCGCCGCACCGGAGGCACGCGAGCACCTTCTTGAGCATTCCCGCACGAATCCCGACGAGCCGATCGAGACGCTCGCCCTGGGCCCCAACGGCATGCCCTTCCCGGTCGAGATCCTGGCCCGGACCATCCCCTACGGCGACGGTGAGCCGGCGCGGGTCATCTCTGTGCGTGACCTCCGCGAGCGCCGCGAGCTCGAGGAGCGTCTCGCACACCAGAGTTTGTACGACGGGCTTTCCGGTCTGCCCAACCGCACGCTCCTCCTCGATCGGATCGGCCACGCGCTCAGCTCCGTCCGCCCCAACGAGCCGGCAGGGCTTGCCCTGATCCTGCTCGACCTCGACCGGTTCAAGGTCGTCAATGAGAGCCTCGGCCGTTCGGCAGGAGACGAGCTCCTGGTCGACGTCGGGCGGCGGCTCGAGCGGTGTGTTCGGCCCGGCGACACGGTCGCCCGGTTCGGCGGAGACGAATTCGCGGTGCTTCTCGATGAAGTCCACGATGTAGAGGAGGCACGCGCCGTGGCTCGAAGGATCGAGGCCGAGATGCGCTCCCCCTTCGACATCGGGTCGCGTCCCACGCTCATTACCGCGAGCATGGGCATCGTGATCGGTCGGGCGGGCGAATCCAATCCCGACGAGCTGCTGCGCGACGCCGAGATCGCGTTGTACCGCGCCAAGGGCGATGCGACGGCGCGCCACGCTGTTTTCGAGCCCGCAATGAGCACCCAGACGCTGCAGCGGCTGGAGATGGAGAGCGACCTGCGCTGGGCGGTCGAGCGGGACGAGCTACGACTGCACTACCAACCACTTGTCGACCTGCGGTCGGGCCGGATCGTGGCCGTCGAGGCGCTCCTCCGCTGGCAGCATCCGGTCCACGGGCTGGTGCCGCCGCTGGCCTTCATCCCGCTCGCAGAGGAGACGGGCCTGATCGTGCCGATCGGGCAGTGGGTGCTGGAGACCGCGTGCCGTCAGGCGCGTGCGTGGCAGCTCGCGCACCCGCACAAGGATCCGGTCAGGATCAGCGTGAACCTGTCCGCTCGGCAGTTCGCGCAGCCTGACCTCGTCGGCGAGGTCGCCCTGACCCTGGCGGAAACCGGGCTGCCGCCCGACACCCTCGAGCTCGAGATCACCGAGAGCGTCCTAATGGACGACGCCGCCGTCGGTGCCTTGCGCAACCTGCGCGAGCTCGGTGTGCATCTCGCCCTCGACGACTTCGGGACGGGCTTCTCGTCACTCTCGTACCTGAAGCACCTGCCGCTCGACACGATCAAGGTCGATCGGGCCTTCGTCTCCGGGCTCGGCGAGGACGCTGCCGACGGACCGATTGTGCAGGCGGTCGTGGGCCTGGCTCACGGCCTGGGCATCCGGGTCACGGCTGAAGGGATCGAAACGGTCGAGCAGCTGGGCTGGTTGCGCCGGTTGTCATGCGACCGCGGACAGGGCTTCTACTTCGCTCGGCCGCGGCCGGCCGAGGAGATCGGGGAGCTGCTGGAGTCCATTCTGTCGCTGGACTAGCGTCGCCGGACCTGGGGGGCGATCGCGGCCTATTCGCCCGACGCTTGGTCAGTCCCGCGTCGGATCGAATGCCGACTGTCAGTCATGGCAGGACTCTTGGTCGGATCCGGTGACGGTGGGCGACCTGAATATCCCACGCCGCGTGCTCAGCAGTGGACAGATTGGCGACGAATCGCCGATTTTGGCCTCGCGTTCTTGCTTACCAGTCCACACGGGAATGGGTGGCGAAAACCGGCCTGGGCCGAGACTCAGCTGCCCCGAGCGCTCCGAGTTGCGGCTGATCGTCTCGGTCTCGTTCGCGCCGGGGTTGCCGTGCGCGCCTCGGCCTGCTCGGCTGCGCGGGCCAGGACCCAGAGCAGGTCCGCGAGGCGATTGAGGTACGGCAGCAGCTGCTCCCCCGGGATCGAGCCGTCGCGCTTGAGGCCGACCGCCCGGCGCTCCGCGCGTCTGACGATCGTTCTTGCAAGCTCGAGCGCAGCGCTCGGCCGCGTTTCGCCCGGAACGACGAACTCGCGGGGCATCGTGAGATCCGCCTCCAGGCCCTGAAGAAGGTCGTCGAGGCCGGTGACCATCTCGCCAGACACACGGGTCGTCCCGTCGCTCAAGCGGTCCCAGGCGTCGGGGTTGGTTGCCAGCTCGGCCCCAACTACGAAGAGCTCACGCTGGAGCCGCAGGATGATGTCGCCGAGTCCGGTGAGGCCGGTCGCCAGCGTGCCGTACTGCGCCTTGATGCCGAGTTCGGCGCGCGCGATGCCCAGTGCAGCGACGGCTTCGTCGATCGTGCCGTACGCCTCAGTCCTGAGATCGTCCTTGGCGATGCGGGCACCGCCGTACAGGAGGCCGGTCGTGCCGTCGTCGCCGCGACCGGTCGCGACCGCGGACTCGTAGTCGATTCGCGAGCTCACGCCCGGCATGCCCTCCGGCCGCTACCCCGGCGGGGGCTCACCACATCAGGCCGGCGTCGCGGGGATCCCACCGCTCGGCCAACAGGGTCACCTTCACCGGATGCTCGAGGACCGTTTCCGCCTGCTCCTGGACCTGCTGGACCATGGAGCCAGCGTACGGGCAGAAGGGGGTCGTCAGGATCATCTTGACCTCGGAGCTGTCCGTGCCAAGGATGATCTGCTTGATCAGTGCGAGCTCGACCACGTTCATGCCGATCTCGGGGTCGACCACCGCGCGGAGGGCGTCGAGAATCGCCAGCTCGGTCGCCCGTCGCTCGGCGTCGAACACGGGCGCGGGGGCATCCTTGGGGGCTTCACCAGCCGGTGAGGCGGAGGTCGGGGCCTGGGTTTCGGTCGTGTCGGTCATCCAATCAAGCCTACCACTCGCCCAGCGAGCGCCCCCGGAGGCTCCCGGGTCGCGCTCAGCCGACTCCGCGGGCTGGCCGAACGACGACACCCGGGATGCGCAGGTACTCTGGCAGGCCGCGGGCCTCTTCTTCAGTGAAGCCTGGCCCTGCGAGCGAGCCATCCGGCTGGATGAACTCCGAGTAGCGACGCCGGTCGTCAGCGGCGTATTTGTAGGCGGCGGCGATGCCGACGACGCGGAGCTCGGGGTGATCCTTCAGGATCTCCGTAAGCCCGTAGCCGCTCTCGCGCAGCTGCAGCAATTGGCGGACCGTCAGGCGGGAGCCGTAGCAGAAGGGCTCGCCGTTCATGACCAGCGGGTCCGACTTGACCCACTTGATCGTCACATTACGCGCCCTTGTAGATGAAGGCGAGAATCGGGTTGCGCTTGCGGGCATCACCGGCGATCCGGCGGTACCAGCGGCAGACCCGAATGCCGTCATCGATCGCCGCGTCGGCTGGAGCCTGCTCGACGGGCGAAAGGACCGCTCGGCTGCTCACCTGCAGGCTTTCCAGAAGGTTGACGATGTCGTCCATCGGCACGCGCCGGCGGCGGTATTGCGGCGCCACATCGTCCATCCACTTGCCCAGCCAGCGGGGGTTGGCATCGGCGACGGCCATTGCGAGGCGTTCGATGAACACGTCTACGTCGCGCAGGAGCTGGCGGAGGGCAAGCTCTGTATGGCGCTTCACGAGCGTGCGGTCGCGCTCGACCATGATCTCGAGCGTCCGTGCTGCGAGCTGGGCTCGCGCGGCCCGAAGTCGATCGGCCGCGGCCGGAAAGCCGGCAGCGAAGCTCGGCGGCGGCAGGCCAAGGCTCGGATGACTCACGGCACCGCAGTCTAGCGTGCGTCTTACGATTTGCGCGATGCCCGACGCACCCGACCAGCCTGACAAACCCGACCTTCCGACGGGGCCTGTCCGTCCCGATTCCTTTGAACTGCCCGCGACTCCCCCGCGAACTGCGAGCAACCCAGGCGAGGTGGCGCCGAGCGGCTCGCGCCGTCTCGAGCGGCCGCCGTCAGAGCGCTATGTGAAGGCGGGTCGGCCGGCCGGCGATGAAGCACCTCGGGGATCGGTCGCACGCGCGATCGGCTTCGCGATCCTTCCATCCGTGATCGGAGTCGCCCTGTTCTTCGTGGTGGCAGGGCCGCTGGCGGCCGACACGGGGCTTGTTCTGGTCGCCGGCGGGATGGGACTGACCATCGGTTCAGCGGTCGCCCGTGGCGGTCGGGGCCTTCCGACCGGGCAGCGGGTCCTGCTGGCCGCTGTCATCTTCGTCGTCGCGCTCGCGGCCGGCGAGATCTTCACCTGGCAGTTCGCCTTGTCGGAGGGTGGCGTGCTCGAGCTGGGACCCTACCTGTGGCAGGCCTTCGGCGGCCTGCTGGTCCTGCAGCTGCTGGCGGGGCTGGTGGGCTCGGCGATCACCGCTGCCTAGTCATCCGGAGGCCGGTAGCGCGGGTCCGACTGGCCGCGGACGTCGAGTCGCCGTGGGACGTCGCCCATGCCCTGGCCCGGCGCAACGCCGCCCTCTTCGCCGACGAACGGCATTCCCTGGCGTTCCACGGCGTCGAGGCTGGTCCTGAGCGCCGCCGTCTTACCCTCTGCCACCTCGCGGACGTAGCCGGCCTCCTCGTCCTGTGTCATGCGCCGCCCGCGGACCACGTTCTTCGGCTTGCCGACCATCAGCCAGGCAAGGTGGTAGCGGTCCATTTGGCCCCACGCCACCGACAGCAGGTCATCCGACAGCTTGAGCCACGTCTGCAGCGCCGCGAGACTTGGCTGGGATCGGAGCCGCTCGCCCTCCTGGACGAGCTGTCGCGTCCGGGTGATCAGCTCGTCGCGAGTCACCGGCCGGGGCGCTCCGCCGTCGTGGCGGGCTCTGGCGGCTGGAAGCCCTGGTGGATCCGCGAGCGCTCGTCGATCCACGCTTCGCGCGCTTCGCGCAAGCCGAGGCTACGGTGCCCAGGCCGGCCATCACCGATCGCGCGTCCTTCGAAGGTGACGAGCGGCACGATCCCGGCCACGCTGCTGGACAGGAAAGCCTCGTCGGCGACCCACAGGTCGGCCGGTCGCAGGTCCTCTTCGGCGCCGACGTAGCCGAGCTCCGAGGCGTTCGCCAGCAGCCACGTGCGGGTAGTCCCGCCAAGGATCGCCGCACCAAGAGGCGGGGTCACCAGCCGTCGCTCGAAGATCGCGAAGACGTTCGCCGTCGTGCCTTCGCTCAGTCGGCCGTCGGTCGTCAGGAAGAGGGCATCGTCGGCGCCTGCCCGATCCGCTTCGAGGCGGGCGTGGACGTAGTCGGCGCGCGATGTGGATTTCACGCCCGCCAGGGGCGAGCTCGGATCGCGCCGGACCGTCGCCACAATGGCCCGAACGCCTCGGGCCAGGACCTCGACCGGAGGCGGCGCGTACGGCCTCGCCTGGATCGCCACGGTTGCGGAGGCGGTGTCGAACCCGGCAGGCAGGAGCCCGCGCCGGGCAATCGGTCCCCGGCTGACGGTGATCCGGAGGGCGGCGTCGCCGGGTGGCTCGTCGCCGTCGCCTGCCGCATCGAGTCCCTCGGCGGCGAGGAGCTCGCGGATACCTTCAATCAGGCGGCGGTCGTCGAAGGGCAGTCGGATCGCCAGCGCGTCCGTGCTGTCGTGGAGGCGGGCCAGGTGCTCGTAGAGCTCGATGACCACCCCTCGCCGGGCGCGCAGGGTCTCGAATGCGCCGTCGCCGAGCTGGAAGCCCCGGTCATCCACGCGGAGATGAGGCTCGGACGCGGAAACCAGGCGCCCATCGAGCCACACCTGATCGGCTGGGCGCGCGCCCGCCACTACGCCTCCACGGCCCCGATGGCGCTGAGGGGCCCGCGCGCCTTGGCCACCGTCTCGTCCCATTCGGCCGAGGGGTCGCTGCGCCACGTGATGCCGCCGCCGACGTGCAGCGTCAGCCTGCGCCCGTCGGCGACGAAGGTGCGAATCGCGATGCTCGTGGCCATGGCGCCGTCCGGGCCGATCCACCCGATTGCGCCGGTGTAGGGGCCTCGCCGCACCGTTTCGAGCTCCTCCAGGATTTCCATTGCACGGATCTTTGGGGCGCCGGTGACCGAGCCACCAGGAAACGCCGCCGCCAGGAGGCCGAATTCGTCACGGCCCGGCGCGAGGCGGCCCGTGACGGTGGACACGAGGTGCTGCACCGCGGCCGTCCGTTCGAGCCTGCACAGCCGTGGGACGCGGACAGTGCCAGGCGAGCAGACGCGGCCGAGGTCGTTGCGGAGGACGTCGACGATCATGACGTTCTCGGCGCGATCCTTGGCGCTCGAGAGGAGATCGCGGGCAAGGGCACGGTCCTCTTCGCGCGTTCGTCCCCGTGGGCGCGTGCCCTTGATCGGGTCGGTCGCCACGTCGCCGTGCGAATTGACCGCCAGGAACGGCTCCGGGGAGGCCGACAGGATGGCCCGTTGCACGCCCTCGGGCGAAGCCCCGAGATCGACATACGCGGAGTAGACGGCAGGATCCCCGGTCCGCAGCTGGCGGTAGGCACGCCACGGATCGCCCCGAAACGGCGCCTCGAGCCGACGGCTGAGGTTCGCCTGGTAGATGTCGCCGCGCTCGATGGCTGCTCGAACGGCCTGTACGCGCCCTTCGTATTCCATCCGATCCATGCTCGACCTGAATCTCACGGGCACGTCATCGTTCCCGCCCGCTGCCGGCTGGCTCGGACTGGCGCGCGAGGTGAGCCGAACGCGAACGTCGTCGAGTCGCCGGTCGAGGGCTGCGGTGTCGTGGTCGATCGCCCTCCCGCCGAGCCAGGCCGCGCCGGTGCGGTGGTCCCAGGCGATCACCCAGTCGTGCAGCGCGAGGCGCATCACGGCCAGGCCCTGGTCGTCGACTGCCCTGGTTGGCAGGCGCTCCAGGGCGTGCCCCAGGTCGTATGACAGGTACCCGATGAGGCCGCCGAGAAACGGCGGTCGAGCCCGCTCGTCGATCGATGATGGCGCGCCGGGCGCCATCCGGGCGACCAGGTCGCGCGCAGTTGCGAACGGATCCCGCCCGGCCGTCGGAGCTTCCAGGATTTCGACCGGATCGGCGGCGAGGTAGCTCCAGCGCGAGCGTCGGCCGGGGCGACCGCTCTCGAGCAGGGCAAGCCCTGGGAGGTCCCGAAATGCCTCGGCGACGTCCAGCGGCCGGCGCCCGGCCGCTTCAGGTAATCCTTCCAGCCGCACGGCGGCCGCGCCCAGTCGGAGCCTGGCTTCGCCCGTTTCGATCATCACCCGATCATAGGCGAGACCTGATCCGGGACCTCGGGAGAAGCGAAAAGAGGCGGGGCGTCAGGCTGGGGGGGAAGCCTGACGCCCCATGGCGGAACGTTCTCGGAAGATCAGCCGCTGGCGGCGACCGGGACGGGCTTCTCGATGGGCACCCCCACCATGCTGCCCCACTCGGTCCACGAGCCGTCGTAGTTGCGCACCCGCTCATAGCCCAGGAGCTCGTGGAGCACGAACCAGGAGTGGCTCGAGCGCTCGCCGATGCGGCAGTAGGCGATGACGTCCTTGTCCGCGCTGACGCCCTTGGCCTCGTACAGCGCCCGGAGCTCATCCGCGCTCTTGAAGGTGCCGTCCTCGCGGACGGTCTGGGCCCACGGGATCGAGGCCGCGCCCGGGATGTGGCCCGCCCGCTGGGCGGTCTCGCTCATGCCCGGCGGGGCGATCACCTCGCCATTGAACTCGGCCGGTGAGCGGACGTCGACCAGGACCAGCTCGGGATCGCCAAGGCGGGGCAGGAT